>JADCJE010000134.1 GCA_020247305.1 Phycisphaerales bacterium
GAGTTCCGCCAGGAATGCCGCGCCTTCGCCACCCACCGTGGGGACCACCAGCGACCGGTCGAGGAAGTCGTTGCGCATCTCGCAGGACGTCTCCGAGATCAGCAGGCAGCCATGGCACGCTGCGCCGTGCAGGAATCGCTGTTCATGCGGATCGCTCGGCTCGTGCTGCGCGCACACCGGGTCGTTCGCGCACAACCGCCCCACCTCGAGCGCCTCCGCGAGGTGCTTGTCGATGTTCCTGCCGACCTCGACCAGACCGCCGAGCGTGCCCTCCGCATCCGATGTGGCGGTGTAGAGCAGGATGCCGCAGCCCTCGGGCCGCGCGTAGATGCGCTCGCGGATCGAGCTCGCCGGATAGCCGCAGCTCAGCGACACGGCCGTGATCAGGAGATGCGACAAGGAATGCAGCATCAGGTACTCGATGCCGCAGAACTGCCGCCGGGACTGCGGATGGTCGTGCAGCCACGCGTCGAACCCCGCCGCCAGCGCGCGTCGCCGTTCGACCACGGCGGGACGCTTCGCCCACTCGTCGATCCGATCGCTGCGGAAGTGCAGGAACACGCCTTCCCCGCGCGTCTCGATCGCCGGAAACCAGCCCGGCTCGCGCGCCAGCGCAGCCCGCTGCACGCCGGCATCCAGCTCGCCATCGGTGCTCGGCGCCATCGCCTCGAACCGCGTGAACCCGACCAGCGCCTGCACCTCGCGCAGCCGATGCACGAGCACGACCTTCTCGAACGCTTCGACGTGCTTGCCCTTCAGCGCTCCCTTGGGCACGGCCCGCGCGTAGAAGTCGCCCTCGGGTCGGTCGACGCCGCTCTCCACGGCGCTGGCCGCCAGCACCTCGAGCTCCTGCTGCTTGACCGAACGATCTGCTCGCCCGCCGCTTCGGCGGAGCTGGATGAAGCCCCAGACCTGCTCGTCCGTGAAGCCATCCAGCGCCCGCATGACCTTCTCCTTGCGCTGGCGATCCCGCTGCAGCTCTTCCTTGCTCTCGACGTACTGCAGGAAGTCCTCCCACACCGCGTCGACCGCCTTGCCGACCAACTCGTCGGGATCGGGCAGCGAGATGACGCTCTGGGACTGGGTGAAGTAGGCGTTCGAGGCGGTGCGGATGAGCAGCCGGAACTTCTGCGAGCACCCTTCGCGCTCGTTGCGGCCGAGCCATGGCCGCCTGCCGACGCACCACCCCAGCGACTCGCTCTCGCGCACCGTCGCCGTCGAGATCGGCTCCCGCCGTCCGCACTCGCAGCGCACGACGATGTCGCTGACGTCGCCGCTGGTGCCGCGCTCGTCCATCCACAGCGGCCGCTTGCAGCCGTCGCCGGGCGGATGCACGAAGCGGTACCAGTCGATGTCATCGATGTGCCCATGCACGCAGGCGCGAACGAAGCGGACGGGCACGACCTCGTGCTTCTTGCGCGCATCGTCCTGGTACTTGCCCTGGATCAGGTTCTTGCGATGCACGAGCCGTCGGCTGCGGACCTGCGATCCGGGGGCCGCCATATTGGTGACCGCGAGGAACCACTCCGGGAACAGCCAGACGCCAACTCCCGAACTCGCCTCGTCCTCGTCGTCGAGAGCCGGGGGCGGCGCGTGCAGCCGGATGTTGGGCACATCGGGAAACAGCTGCTGGATCTTGGCGACGAGGCGCGGCTCGGCGATCGACGGCCCCGGCGTCCACTGCTCGAGGCCGCCGACCAGGACCGAGTGCTTGGGCAGGTCGGCCGATGCGCCCGGGCCATAGGTGGTCACGAGCTGGCTCAGGCGAAACTGTCCGTGCGGCTTCTTCCGACGCGTCATTCCTCATCCTCCGTGCCGGCGACTTCCTCGTTGTCGAGCGTCTTGACCCACAGGTTGACCGACGGCTCGACGTCGCGCATCGAGCGGTTGGCGCGGAACAACCGCCGCCGTGTCGACATCGTGCGGAGCTCGGGGTTCAAGGGCTCGAACAGCAGGCGTTGCGCCCCGCCCAACTCGGCGCCGTACTGCAACGTCCCACCCGACTGGTGGAAGTCGTTCGCGATCGTGTTCCAGGCGTCGAGTAGCTCCTCGACCCGCGTGCGGACCTTCTCGCCGAGCCGCGCCTGCTCCTCGGCGTCGAGCGACGCGTGCCCGGTCGCGCGGCGGACCAGCGCGTCGACGACGTAGGCGAGTCGGCCGCGTTCGCCCAGCACGTTGCTCGCGCCCGCGGCCGGCGTCATCGGCGCGTGCCCATGCCGGGCCAGCGACACCACGGCGCCGACGAGCGCCCGGTCCAGCGCCCGCGGCGAGAACGGCGTCACGCTGCTCGCCTCGACGCTGCGATAGAACGTCTCGTGGTAGAAGCCGAAGCGCTCGTAGTGGGAGCGGTCGCGCGGCCGGTGGACGTTGAGCAACGTGACCACGAGGCCCGGCTTGTCGCGATCGCGCCCGACGCGGCTCGTCGCCTGGATGTACTCGGCGCTGGTCTTCGGCTGCCCGAGCACGACCATCAGCCCAAGGCGCGTGATGTCGAGGCCGACCGAGATCATGTTGGTCGCCAGCGCCACGTCGACGTGGTCGCCTTCGCGCTGCTCGCGCGCCAGACGGCGCTTGGCCTCGGCCACCTTGTTGGTCGGCACGCGCGACGTCAGCTCGACCGGCTCCTTGGCGATGCGGCGGTTGGCGAAGTCGCCAGCAGCCTCGCCGACGCGCAGCCGCTCGCTGTAGTTGGCGACCGTCGGCCCCACCTCGTCCTCGACGATGCGGCGGCTGCCGCCGAGTTCGCGCAGGCTGTTGAAGTAGCCGAGCAGCGTCATGTACGCGTCGGCCACGTTGGCCTGATCGCGCTTGCCGCCTGCCTCGTCGTAGAGCTTCTGCGCCGCCGACAGCAAGGCACGGCACGTGCGCAGCAGCACGACCTTGAGGCTGCGACCCTGTGCGGCGACCCCGACGTACCGGCGCGCCGGAACGTCCGCCGCCTCGACCGTGCGCGCGAAGAACGAGTCGCGCCGATCGGGCCCGAGCGGCGGGAAC
>JADCJE010000135.1 GCA_020247305.1 Phycisphaerales bacterium
CAGGCTTGGCGGGCGGCGGCGTAGGCGGCGTAGGCGGCGTAGGCGGCGTTGGCGGAGGCGGTGGCGGCGGCTGCGGCGGCGTAGGCGGCGGCGTAGGCGGCGGCTTCGGCGGCGTTGGCGGCGTTGACGGCGTTGGCGGAGGCGTTGGCGGCGGCTTCGGCGGCGCGGGCGGCGACGGCGGCGGCGGAGGCGGAGGCGGCGGAGGCGTGGGCGGCGGCGGCGGCGGCGTAGGCGGCGGCTTCGGCGGCGCGGGCACTCCGCCGTGCGTCCGCGACGCACGCCCGGCAGAACGACTCCCAAACGCGGAACCACGAGGAATCGCCGAGGACGTGCCACCGCGCCATCTGCGTGCCGAAACGCCCGGCCCACGCAAGCGCGTCGGCCTTGGCCTGCCCGTCGAACAGGGTCACCACCAGACGCGCCAGCCACGCCGGCATCACGCTGGACGGGCAGTCTATTGCGGCGCTGATCGTCGGAGCGATCGCGCCCAGCAGGCACGCGAACTCTCGGCCCCCGTCTTCGTCGTGCCACACTCCCTGCACGAGGCGGCCCTCGTGCAGGTGCGCCAGGATTCGTTCACTGCCTTCGATGTTGGTGATGGCGGTCACGGCGTCTCCTTCGCAGCCAGAGCGTCGCGCCGAGCTGCGAACAGCGGCTTGAGCCGATCGCGTTCGCGCGCCGGGCACGCCTTCGCCAGCTCGGCCGCGACGTTGAGCTCCTCGTGCGTCGCCGCGCCCTGGATCGCCGCGACCGCGCGGCCATATGGCGTTTCGGTGCCGGCCAGCCACTGCTTGAGCGTCGCGGCCAGCTCGCGGCCGGGATGCTCGAACATGCAGCCCGACAGCTCGACGCAGCGGGTCTTGGTGATCGTCAGCCGGTTGTTCTCCGGCTCCATGTCGCCGACGACGTCGAACTCGAACTCGATGCCCTCGCGCTGGATCGGGACGGTGCCGATCTTGCGGATGCGCTTCTTGCCGTCGACTTCCTCCTGCAGCCATTCCGTCTTCGTGCGCATCGTCGCGAGCACGTGCATCGGTGCGGCGGTGATCGCGTCGAGCAGCCGGACGTGCTTCGGCGTCACGTTGCGCCACGCGCCGAAGCTGTTGTTCTTCGATCGGGCGGCCTCGGCGTCGACCATCTCGAGCGCGCCGCCCTTGCCCATCCACGCGTGCGACAGGCTGTCGATGACCAGCACGTCGTAGCCCTCGCCGGCGGCCGCGGCGATCGCCTCGCGATAGTCGTCGGGGCTGTGGTGCTCCAGCTCGAGGACGTCGAACGCGAACCGGTCGGCGTACTTGGCCGCGCTGCCGCGCTCGGTGTCGATGACGGCGACGCGCTGGCCGAGCTCGACGGCGATCGCCAGCGACGAGAAGGTCTTGCCGGCGCCGGTCGGTCCGCACAGGGCGAGCCGCAGACGGCTGGCGCTCTTGACCGCGCGCGCGAACTTCTTGGTCTCGGTCACGGCCGCGCCTCCATTGCCTGGCGCGCGGCCTTCTCGGCAACCGCCTGCAGGAACTGGTCGCGCACGCGATGGCGTGCCTCGGCGGCGATCGACTCGACGCAGGCCGTGCACAGGAAGGTCGCCGCGTTCGGCGGGAGGCAGGAGCGGCATCGGCCGCACGTGCGTGCGTTGCTGGTGTCGGTCATGGGGTCAGTCTCCGGCGTAGCGGGGTCGTGACGTCGAGCTTGGCGGGTAGACGTCGTCGGGGTCGGGGCCGGTCAGGCGCAGCAGCTCGTTGTGAATCTCCGCCTGCAGGCGCAAGCGGCCGACGGTCTTCGCCAGCTCTTGGATGCGGCGCAGCGCCTCGACTCCGGCTTCGGCGCGCTTGCGCTGCTGCTCGGCGTCGAGCCTCGCGGCCTGCAGCGCGACTTCGCGCTCGTGCGCGAGGTCGTGAGCGAGCAGGTCGTCGGCCTCGCCCTCGAGGCGCTTCTCGCGCTCGCGCTCGGTCTCGGGCTCGTCGTCGCGCTGCTGGTCGCGCGACTCGGCGCGCTCAAGATGCGCCGGCAGCGAGCCGGCGCCAACGATGCGCTCGGTCTCGGCCCGGCGATCGGTCTCGCGGATCATCTCGTCGATCTCGTCGGCGCTGAAGCCGACGGCGTCGAGCAGCCCGTCGAGCTCCGGGTCGGAGAGCGCCGCCTGCAGCTCGGCGACGTCCCAGCTGGCCAGCTCGGCGGTCCGGTTGTCGGCGATCGCGAAGGCCCGCGCGCGCGCGTCGTCGAGGTCGACGACGGTCACGGCAGCGTGCGTCCAGCCGAGGCCGCGCAGGACCTCGAGCGTGCCGTTGCCGGCGACGACGTGCCCGGTCGACTGTTGCACGACAAGCGGACGCAGCTGGCCGAACGCGGTCACGCTGGCCCGGATGGCGGCGAGGTTGCGCTCGTCGTGGCGCCGCGCGTTGCGCGGGTCGGCGACGAGCTCGGCGATCGGCCGCAGCGCGCCGGCGAGGCTGGTCGGCCCCGTCCAGACGGTCGGGGTCTTCTTGGTCTTCTTCTTCTTCACGGCTTCGCGGGTTGGGTCAGGGTTTCGACGACGTGCGCCGGCGGCCGGCGGCCGGCGCCGTGGTAGAGCTCGAGCAGCTGCGCGCGCGTCGGACGCGCCGGCGCTTCCTGGCGGGCTGCAGCTGCCGGCGTCACCGGGGCGGCCGGCTGCGGCCGGCGCGGGATGGTCACGCGCCGCGGCGGCGCGACGCCGAGCGCCTGCGCGACGAGCTCGTCGGACATGCCGCGCGCGATGCCGTGGCGCACGACCAGCCGGCGGACCTCGTCGCGGTCGAGGCACAGCTCGGTGGCGACCTCGTCGACGCTCCGGCGGTCCGCCAGCACGCGGCAGGCGGCAAGCCCTTCCAGGCGGTCGCGGGGCATGCCGCCGACCTCCTCGGTCGCGCGCCGGCGGCGCTCGGCGGCCCAGGCCTCGCGCCAGCTGCCGTCCTGCAGGCGCTCGGTCGCGACGGCGGCCGCGTCGGCCGGGCCGATCTCGCGCGTCACGGCGACGAGCAGCCACTCGACGGCCTCGACGCTGCAGGAGTCGCCGAGGGTCAGGGCGAGCAGCTTCCGGGCCGCCGGGTTGCCGGCGGCGATGCCCAGGCGGCGCAGCTCGAGGTCGGTCACCACGGTTCGCCCCCGTCCCAGCTCTGCTTCTGCTGCTGGGTCTGGGTCTGGGTCGGCTGGGCGCCAGCCGATCCCCCTGCCGGGGAGGGGAGGGGGGTAAGGGGGGTTTCCTCACCTCTCCTCACCTCAGAACGCTTCGCGGAAACGTTTCCGTGAAACGTTTCACTGGAACGCTTCGGCCTTCTCGCCCAGACCTCGGTGGTACCGTCCGGCCCAGCGGCGACGTGCGGGCTGTCGTGTCCGGCGTTCAACAGGCAGCGGCGCGCGCCAAAACGGCCGAGGTCGGCGTACTGGTCGCACCGCTCGGGGAGGTTCGTCACATCGCCCCCTTCGCGACCTGCTGCCGCTCGCGCTCGGCCTTCAGCTGGCGGTGCATCCGGACGCGCGCCGTCGAGGTCTTCACGGTGCGCCAGGTCTCGTCCCAGCCAGGCAGCACCAGCAC
>JADCJE010000136.1 GCA_020247305.1 Phycisphaerales bacterium
CGCGCCGAGCAGCATCGACGTCGCTGCCGTGGAGTTCGTGGTACAGGTCAGCGACGGCCGGTCGGTCGACTCCGACCGCATCACGGTGACCATCGCGCCGACGCCGACATTCGGCCACTGGACGTTCGACGAAGGCACGACGCAGAGCGTGCAGAACGTCAACGACAGCAGCGGCAACAACCGCAACGGCACCCTGGGCCGCAACTCGGGAGCCGGTTCCATCGACGCTGTTCGCGTCGTCGACCCCCAGCTGGGTCGGGCCGTGGAGTTCGCAGGCGCGCAACTGGTCGGCTCGCTCGGCAACGGTCCGAGCGGCGACTTCGCGGTCGCCGCCTGGTTCCGCTACGACTCGGGAACCAGCCAGCAGACGATCTACTCGACGGACAACGGCCGCGAGATCTGGCTCGGCGTCCACGCGGGTTCGGGCCGGGTCGAGATGAGCGTCGGCGGCGTCAACGACTACATCAAGACCGGCAACGGCGTCGTCGTGGGCGGCCAGTGGCAGCACGTCACCGCCACCTGGGATGGAACCGTTGGCCGCATCTTCATCGACGGCGTCGAGGTGGCGACCAGCGTCGCCGGCTCGCCGCACGCTCCGATCGCCAGATCCGCCACGATCGGCGCGCGCGACGACGGCAGCACCCTGTCGCGCGAATGGCGCGGCCGAATCGACGACGTCCGCGTCTTCGACCACGCCGTCAGCGCCGCCGACGCGGCGCGCATGGTCGGGGACGTCGCGCCCATCGCGGACGCTGGCGTGGACCGCAGCGTGGATCCGGACGACGTGGTCACGCTCGATGCGTCCGGCAGCAGCGATCCCGACGGCAGGCCGTTGTCGTACCGGTGGATCCAGACCGAAGGACCCGTCGTGACGCTCGCCGACCCGAACGCGGCCAAGCCGACGTTCACCGCCCCGCGCCACGAGCACGCCGTGGAGTACAAGTTCGACGTCGTCGTCTCGGACGGCTTCACGTGCCGCGTCGACTCCGTGGTGGTGACCGTGAACGCCGACACGACGGACGACCCGCCGATCGCGGCGGCCGGCGACGACCAGACGGTCGTCGAAGGCGTTCGGGTGCGGCTCGACGGCACGGGCAGCAGCGACCCCGAGGGCCAGACGCTGACGTACGCGTGGACGCAGGTCAGCGGCCCGGCGGTCACGCTGTCGGACCCGACGGCCGCGCGGCCGGAGTTCACCGCGCCGGAACTGAGCGGCGCCGCCGAAATCCAGTTCAAGCTGACGGTCAGCGACGGCGTGCACCAGACGACGGACGTCGTGACGATCCGCGTCGACGCGGACGACGACGCGCCAGTCGCGTCGGCCGGCCAGGACCAGTCGGTCGTCGAGGGCGACAGGGTGCGCCTCGACGCGTCGGCGAGCGCCGACCCGGAGGGGCGTGCGCTGACGTATAAATGGACGCAGATCAGCGGCCCGACGGTGACGCTGACGGATTCGACGGCGGCGCGGCCGGAGTTCCGCGCGCCGGAGCTGCGCGAAGCGGCAGACATCCAGTTCCAGCTGACGGTCAGCGACGGCGTGACCGAGTCCACGGACGTCGTGACGATCCACGTCGACGCCGACGATGACGCGCCCGTCGCGTCGGCCGGCGACGACCAGACGGTCGCGGAAGGCGACGTCGTGCGCCTGGACGGCACGGCGAGCGCGGATCCGGAGGGCAAGGCGCTGACGTACGAATGGACGCAGATCAGCGGCCCGAGGGTGACGCTGTCGGATCCGACGGCGGCGCGGCCGGAGTTCCGCGCGCCGGAACTGCGCGAAGCGGCGGACATCCGGTTCCAGCTGACGGTGAGCGACGGCGTGCACCGCACGTCCGACGTCGTGTCGATCCACGTCGACGCCGACGACGACGCGCCGACGGTGACGGTGAAGGCTGATGGCGCGGTGCGCGGCGGCGCGGCGGTGTCGCTGCGCGCCGACGGCCAGGACCCCGAAGGCACCCGGTTGACGTACTCCTGGCAGCAGGTCGGCGGCCCCGCGGTGCAGTTGAGCGACGCGGCGTCGGCGGTCCCGACGTTCCGCGCGCCGATCCTGCCCGAGGCGGCGCGCTTGCAGTTCGTCGTCGGCGTCAGCGATGGCGCGACGACGACCTACGAGACGGTCGACATGGTCGTCGAGGCCACGGCCGCGCCGACCGTCGAGGTCCAGCCCGTGCCCAACGCCGGCGCCGGCGAGTACGTGATGGTCGAGGCCACCGCGAGGGGCACGGCCGACGCGCCGATGATGTACGCCTGGACGCAGATGTCCGGACCGCAGGTGCAACTCGCCGGCAGCGACCGGCCGCAGCTGATGTTCATGGCGCCGTCGCTGACGCGCGGCGGCGAACTGGTGTTCCAGCTGCAGGTTGCCCAGGCGGGCCTGACGACGACGCAGATCGTCTCGGTGTTCGTCGATCCGAGCCCGCCCGCGGCTGCTCCCGCAGCCGCCGCCACCATGCAAACCGCCGGCGCCAGCAGCGCCATCGTTGCGCCGACGACGAGCGCGCCCACCGTGAGCACGCCCACCGTCAGCGCGGCCACCATCGAGGCTGCGCCGACCGAACAGTTCGCCGCCGACGTGGCGAAGGACGCTGCGGCGACCATCGCCGAGCTGATGGCCATGGACATGTTGGACGACGCCGGCGCGAGCGGAGCGGCGGATTCCATCCCCGCAGCGTCCACGAACACGTCGGGCGTGGTCGTCCAGGCGGCGATGCTCTCGGTGCAGCCGGAGACGGCGAGCGAATCCGTGCGCAGCGAGCAGCAGCGCACGACCTTCCGCACGCTGAACGAGGCGGCGCGGGCCGACGCGTTCGCGGACGAAGGCGACCTCGACCGCGACCTGCTCGACGAACCGGCCGAGTCGACCGACCGCACGGCGTCGGGTTCGACCAAGGTGCTCGCCCCGGACCTCGTCGTCGCCGAGTCGGGCAACGCCGTCACGCTGCAGCCGCGGTTGCCGGCCAACGCCGTCGCCACCGGCGTCGAACCGGCGAACGTGCGCTGGACGCAGACCGGCGGCACGCCGCTCGAACTCGACGAGACCCAGGGCAGCGCCCTGCACGTGCGCCTGCCCGAAGTCTTCACCGAGGAGGAACTGGTCTTCCAGGTCGAGGTCATGCACGGCGACGTGCGCCTCGTGCAGGAGGTCGCGGTGCAGGTGCAACCGGTCGGCATGACCAACCGCGCGCTGTCGATCGACGACATGGCGGTCACAGCGGCGCAAGACGCCGGCGGCGGCGGCGACGACGGCGCGGGCCGCGGCGTCGGCAAGGTCTGGGGCGCGATGCTGGCCTTCCTCGGCGCGCAGGCGGGCCGCCGGCGCAGCGACGGCTGACGCGGGCGTGCTGCGCGCGACGCCCGCGCGCGCAGCCAAGGGCCGATGCCACCGCGCCCGCCGCGCGGGTCGCAGTCGGCCTCAAAACGCCGCCCGGCAGGGCCGATAACGCCCGGGATGAAGACGACGTCGCTGCTGTCGGTGTTCGGCGTCGCCGCGCTGTGGCTGCCGCAGGACCCGGCGCCGCGCGCCAAGGGCGCGGTGGAGCTGGTCGGCATCTCGGTGCCGAGCCAGGTCGCCATCGTCGCCGCCGAGCAGGACGGCAAGATCACGTCGATGCCGGCGCAGGAGATGCAGCGCGTCGAGGAGGGAGAACTGCTGTTCGAGCTCAACGCGACGCTGGAGCAGTTGGAGGTCGACCGGCTGCGCGCGCTCGCCGAGTCGGACGTCGCCGGCCGGCGCGCCGCGGTGATGCTGGCGCAGGTCGAGCGCGACACCAAGCGCATCGTCGAGATGGCGCAGACGGACATCGTCAGCCAGAGCGGCCTGCAGGCGCAGCAGCAGGAGCTGGAGCTCGCGCGACTGCGCGTCGAGCAGGCCGTGCTCGAACGCGCCCAGGCGGTGATCGCGCTGCGGCAGGCGGAGGAGCGTCGTGCGCAGCGCTCGGTGCGCAGTCCCTTCCGCGGCGTCGTCACGCAGCGACTCAAGAGCGTCGGCGAGGCGGTCGAGAAGTTCGTCCCCGTCGTCGAGGTGATGAGCCTCGACCCGCTGTGGATCGAGTTCGAGTGCCCGTTGACGCAGCAGCACCTGTTTCGCAAGGGCGGCACCGCGATCGTGTCGCCGAGCGAGGCGCCCGACGACACGCGCACGGCGACGATCCTGCTGACCTCGGTCAAGTCGAACGCCTCCAGCCACAGCTTCATGGTGCGCGCCGCGGTGCCCAACCCCGAACTGCGCTGGAAGACCGGCCAGAAGATGTCCGTCGAGCCCGACGCCCCGCAGCCGGCGCCGGCGGGCAAGTAAGCGCGGCGATGACCACACAGCACGCCGCGCCGATGCCGTCCGCTCCGCCGCGCCGCCGCGCGGCGCCATCGGCGCGACGCCGTCGCGGTCGAGCCGCCGTGTCGGTCACCGCCGACCTGGAGGCCGCATGACCGCCGCAGGGGCCAGCGCCAACGCGACCACGATCGCGCGCACCACCGCGGCGACGAGCCTGACGCGTCTGCAGTGCGAACTGCGCGCTCTGTTCGCCAGCCGGCCGACCAACCGCGCCCTCGCCGAGGCGCTGCCGCGCATCGGCGCGCACTTCGGGGCCGTATACACGGTCGTGCACACGCGGCTCGGCGGCCACGTGCTGTCGGAGGAATGGGCGGTCGACGCGGACCGCTTCGACGTCCCCGACCGCGGGCGGATCAACGAGGCGCTCTGGGAGTCCGTCTCCAAGGAGAAGGCCCGCTGCGTCCGCATCACGATCGGCAAGGACAAGCTGATTCTGGTGACGGTCGTGCTGTACGACCAGACGTCCGAGCCATCGGGCGGCGCGGCGATGGTGCTGCCGGCGTGCGACCGCAGCCGGGTGCTGCAGGTCGTGGCCCATCTCGAAGGCGTGCTCGGCTACCTGTCGCTGCTGCTCGACGGCGGCGGCCGCGGCCAGCAGGCCATCGCCGAGCGGCGCCAGATCAAGACCGGCACGGCCGCCGACCACCCGGTGCGGCTGGCGTACTCGATCCTGGCCGACCTGGAGGTCCGCCACGGCCTCGAACTCGCCGCGGTCGGCTTCGTCTTCGGCTCGCGCGTCCGCATCGTCGCGATGAGCGGGGTCGACGACCTGCGGGAGGCGAACCCCGGCGTCATGGCCGTTCGCAACGCGATGGAGGAGTGCCTCGATCGCGGCGCGCCGGTCGTCTGCCGCGGCGATTCCGACGAGCCGACCGACGACTGCCGGCTGCACGCGCAGTGGAGCCACGCCGCGCACGGCAACCCGGTCGCGTCGCTGCCGCTCGTCTGCATGGGCGAGACCGTCGCCATCGTGTCGCTGAGCCAGGGCGGCGGCACCCGGCTCTCGATCGAGCAGGTGCAGGTGATCGCCGAGGAGCTCTCGGGCTACGCCGCGCTGGTGCCGCTGTCGCTCGCCGCCAACCGCACGCTGCTGCAGCACGCCGGCCACAAGCTGGCGCAGTCGTGGCGCAGCTTCCGCCGGCGCGGCCGGACCCGCGTCGCGCTGACGCTCGGCCTCGGGGCCGCGTTGGCCGGCTGGCTCGCCTTCGGCACGATGAACCACACCTTCACGGTGCCGTGCACGGTCAAGGCCAGCGACCGGCGCACGATCGCGTGCCCTCGCGCCGGCGTGCTCGCCGAGCTGTTCGTCAAGCCGGGCGACCGCGTGCAGCAGGGCCAGCTGCTCGCCGCGATCGACGCCAGCGACGACTTCCTGCAGCGCGCCGAGCTCAACGCCGAGATCGAGTCGCTGGCGGCGTTGATCGACCAGGCCGTCGCCAAGCGCGAGGCCGGGCAGGTGCGCGTCAACGCGGCCAAGAAGCGCAGCATGGAGGCGCAGCTCGCCATCGTCGACGCCAGCATCGCCCAGGCGCAGATCCGCGCCACGCACGACGGCATGGTGCTCGACGGCGACCTGCGCGAGCGCCTCGGCAGCCGCCTCGAACTCGGCGTGCCGCTGTTCGAGATCGCGCGCGCCGACCGCGCCGCCGTCGAACTGCGCATCCCCGAGCAGCTGGTGCTGGCGACCCGCGGCAAGGTCGTCGCTGAGTTCTCGCCGGCGGCGGAGCCGGACAAGAGCTACCCGCTGGGCGAGCTGCGCGTGGCGCCGTCGAGCGCCGTCGTCGACCAGCGCAACGTCTTCCTCGGCGAGGCGGAGGTCGGCGTCGATCTCGGCCTGCTGCCGCCCGGCATGGAGGGCGCGGCGCACGTCGACGCCGGCCCGCGATCGGCGTGGTGGGTGCTGACCCACCGCGTCACCGATTGGCTCCACCTCAACTTCTGGCTGTGAGCGCGCGACCGTGGCCGCCGAAAAGAGCCGTATCGAGCGCGTGCTGAGTCCGCTGCGGGTCGGTCTACGGACCGACCTGCACGTGACCCGGCAGATGACCCGCAGCGGTCCGCGCTACCTCGTCCACGATCCGGTCAGCTTCCAGAACCACGCCTTCACCCCGGCCGACTACCGGATCATGACGGCGATCGTGCGGCAGCGTTCGCTCGGCGAGACGCTGCGCGCGCTGGTCGACGACGGCCTGCTGCAGGACGGCGAGGAGCCGCGCGAGGGCTTCTATCGCTTCGTGATGTGGCTGCACGGCATCGGCCTGCTGCGCCTGCCGATCACCGGCGGCAGCGCGGCGTTCGACCGCATGCAGCAGAAGAAGCAGGAGGCGGCCGGCCCCTGGTACCGCCTGCTGATGAGCCACCGCGTGCCGGTGTGGAACCCGGACGCGTTCCTGAACCGCACCCAGCGGTGGTTCGGCTGGCTGTTCGCGCCCGCCGGCCTGCTGCTGTGGACGGCGTTGATGGCGATGGTCGCCTGGAAGTGCCTCGGCCGCTTCGACGAACTGTTCGCCGAGTCGACGCACCTGCTGGCGCTCGCCAACCTGCCGATTCTGTGGATCGCGCTGATCGCGCTCAAGGCGCTGCACGAGTTCGGCCACGCCTACGCCAGCAAGCGCTTCGGCGCGTCGGTGCCGGAGATGGGCGTGCAGGTCATGATGCTCACGCCGTGCGCCTACGTCGACGCCGGCGCCTCGTGGCGGTTGCCGCGGGTGCGCGAGCGCGTGGTCGTCGCGCTGGGCGGCATGTACGTCGAGTCGTTCGTCGCCGGCGTCGCGGCGCTGGTGTGGGCCGGTACCGAGGACGGGCTCTGGCACGCGGTCGCGCTCAACGTCGTCGCCCTCGCGAGCGTCGTCACGGTGCTGTTCAACCTCAACCCGTTGATGAAGTTCGACGGGTACTACGTCTTCAGCGACCTCGTCGGCGTGTTCAACCTGCAGCGCCGCGCGCAGACGTACCTCGCGGGCTGGGCCGGTCGCATCGCGCTCGGCCGTCCGCGTCCCGCCGACAGCTACGCGCCGTCGGAACGGGCGCTGTACGCCGTCTACGGCCCGGCGGTCTTCGTCTACCGCGCGCTGCTCGCGTTCGGCCTGACCGCGCTGATGATGACGCAGTGGCCGTCGGCCGGGCTGTTCCTCGGCGTCGTGTTCTTCTGGGCCCTGATCGTGCGGCCGAGCCTCGGCCTGCTGACGTACCTGTGGAGCCACGAGGCCACCGCGCCCTACCGCACCCGCGGCCGGCTCGTCGCGCTCGGCCTGGTGACGCTCGTGCCGCTCGTCGGCGGGCTCGTGCCGATCTCGGCGAGCATCACGGCGCCCGGTGTGCTCGATCCCCGCGTGCGCCAGTCGGTGCGCGCGCCGGTGGGCGGCTTCGTCGAGAAGCTGGAGGTCGGCAACGGCGCGAACGTCGCCGGCGGCGACCGCCTGTGCGTGCTCGCCAACCCGGAGCTGCAGTTGCGCCGATTGCGTTTGGTCGGCGAATTGGACGCCGAGGAAGAGGGCTTCGACGCGATCGAGCTCGACGACCCGACGCAGGCCGCGATCCACCGCGCGCGCATCTCGTACCTGCGCGCCAGCGTGCAGGAGCTCGACCGGCGCATCGGCTCGATGACGCTGACCGCGGCGGCGAACGGCACCGTCGCCATCGAGGGCGACGAAGCGCTGGAAGGCCGCTTCCTGCAGCAGGGCAAGGAGCTGTTCCAGATCCAGAGCGACCACCGCCACCTGCGCGTCGTGCTCAGCGAGGAGGAGGTGGCGCGGGCGCGACTGGAGATCGGCTCGGAAGCCGTGGTGCGCTGGACCTGCGACCCGACGCACACCACGCGCGGCGTCGTGCGGGAGATCCGCGCCTCGGCGTCGCGCTTCGATCTGCCGTTGCCGCTGACGATGCTCGGCGGCGGCGACGTGTACGTGCGGCCGATCGGCGATTCGCTGACGTCGGCCGACAAGGCCTACCTGCACGTCGTCATCGAGGTCGAGGACGCGCCGGTCGACAGCCGCGGCGCCGGCCTCACCGCCAAGGTGCGCTTCGACGCCCGCCTGCAGCTGCTCGGCGGCTGGATGCGCAACCGCATGCTGTCGTTCTGGAGCGTCTGGAAGATGTCGTGAGCGCGGCCGCCGCGCCGGCGCTCACCAGCGCACGGGGCCGTCGGCGAGCGCGAACACGATGGTGGGCGCGACCATCACGATCTGCGCGCCGGCGCGGTTGAGCTGCTCCGCCCAGGCCTTGTCCCAGCCGACGCAGGCGATGACGCAGTCGGCGTCGACCAGGAAGCGGCCGTCGGCGTCGGCTTCGGCGAGCCGTTCGCTCGCGCCCTTGCCGACGCGGATGCGCCGCCATGCGCCAGGCGCGCCGTCGAGTTCGACGACGGTCACGACGGGGGCCATGAGCCCGAGCGGCCGCAGGTCGATCGGATCCGGCGGATGGCTGACGACGGCGACGCGCTGCCCGCGTTCGTGCGCGCTGAGGATGTGGTGCGCGAGTTCGTCGTAGCGCGCGTCCATCGCGCGGCGCGAAGCCAGCGTGTACTCCAGCGGTTGCCACGCCAGCCGTTCGACCCACGGCAGCGACTCGTGCGCGCGGCCGAAGCCGTCGGCGTCGGCCTGCCGCGACGCGGCCGCCGGCAGCAGCAGCCACGCCGACAAGCCCGCGGCGGCGCCGACGACGTGCAGAGCGGCGGCGGCGCGCTCGCGCAGCAGCGACTGCCAGGTCGCGCCGGCGAGCACCGCGAGCGCTGGCAGCGCGGCGAACACGTACGCCTTCTTGTGGCAGAACGTCAGCGCCAGCAGCAGCAGCGGGAACCACGCGGCGGCGTGCAGCACGGCGCACGTCGACGCCGGCAGCGCGCGCGCGACCGCCGCGCGCCGCCAGGGCCACAGGCACAGGCCGAGCGCGAGCACGGGGCCGCCGCCGAGCAGCACGCCCCAGCCGATGCGCCAGACGGTGGCCGCCTGCCGTTCGACGTCGCCGCCGTGCCAGAGCGCCTCGCGGGCGAGGATCGGCTGCACGTAGCCGCAGGCGCGCACGAACGGCCCGACGCCGCCGCACGCGATCACCGTCGGCAGCAGCCACGCGAACGCGCCGCAGAGCAGCAGCGCCGCGCCGCCAGCGCGTCCGGTCCACGACCACGGCCGCGCGGCGACGAGCCAGGCGACGGCGAGGTGCGTCGTCACGTCGGGCCGGAAGCCGCCGGCGAGGCCGAGCAGCAGCGACGCCGCGGCGAATGCGCGCCCTTCGCCGCCGGCCGCGCGCACCAGCAGCAGCGTGGCCAGCGCGCCGAGCGCGAGCGCGTCGATGCCGGTCAGCGCGTCGCCGCCCATGTACAGCACGACCGGCGTGCAGCCGACGGCGAGCGCGAGCCACGGCGCCAATCCGTCGCCGAGGCAGCGGCGCAGCAGCGCGACGAGCGCCAGCATGCCGAGGCCTGCGGTCACCGCGGCCTGCAGCACGAGGCCGCGGTACGAGTCGCCGGCGAGCGCGGCGAAGACCTTGCCGAGCGCGACGTGGAACAGGTACCCCGGCGGCTGCGGGTGGTGCGCCACCGGCGCGAAGCCGCCGAGCGCGAGGCCGAGGTTGCCGGCGTCGATCTCGCCCGGCCACTGCGCCCGGCCGAGCCAGCAGGCCAGGGTCACGAACGCGGCGATGGCGAAGTGGCGCATGGTCAGCCGACCGCCGGCTTGGCGCCGCGCATCGCCGTCGCGTAGACCAGGACCAGCGCGATCGCGATCGCGACTGCGCGCTGGCCCGCCGCCGTCGGGCCGCCGGCGGCGTCGGCCGTCGCCGGCGCGGCGGCGAGGCCCATGCCGTGCGCGAGCGCGCCGCCGACGACGAGCCCGGCGACGCCGACGAACGCATCGCCGTTGCCTTCGCCCGCCATCACCAACTGCCGCACCGGGCAGCCGCCGGCGAACGCGCCGCACAGGCCGACCAGCGCCAGCGCGAGCGTGTTCCACAGCCAGTCGCCGTGCGCGACGGGTTGCGCGGTCGCCGACCAGTTCGCGGCGCCGCCGGCGGCGAGCACGATGCCGTAGCCGGCGACCAGCGCGGCGGCCGCGGCGAGCATCCAGCGCGGGCCGGCGAACGCCTGCCGCGCGGCAGAGATGGCGCAGAAGCCGGTCGCCGACAGCACCGCGCCGGCCGCGAGCGCGAGGCCGAGCGCCAGCAGCCATGGCGCGTGCGGCGGCTTGCCGTCGCTGCCGGGCCCCGGACCGGCCAGCGCGTCGGTAGCGACGAACAGCACGCCCAGCGCGACGAACGCGAGCGGCCCGAGCAGCCCGACCGCGCGGGGCGTCGCGTGCGTCTTGCCGAGCGAGTAGCCCGCGCCTTCGAACCAGCGCGCCACGCCGACGCCGAGCACGAAGCCGGGCGCGGCGGCCCACGCGTGCAGGTCGCCGCCGCCCAGGCGCTGCAGCAGGCGGAACGGGCAGCCGAGGAAGACCAGCGCGCCGAAGGCCATCGCCACGCACAGCAGGAAGCGGCTGACTGCGTAGCTGCCCGAGCGGCCGACGTGGCGACCCGACGCGAACGACCACAGCAGCGCGCCGAGCACGAGACCGAGCGTCTCCGGCCGGAAGATCGCCGGGCCCTGGTGCAGCCGCAGCGCGCCGCCGAGGTCGCGCAGGAAGCACGCGCCGCACAGGCCCATGTTCCCGGGATTGCCGGCGAGCACGAGCGCTGCCGCGGCGGCGCCGGTCAGGGCGAGGAGGGCGACGCCGAGCAGGCGTCGCGAACGGGGCTCTTCGCCGCGCAGCATGGCGCGATCATGCCGGGCCCGCGGCCAGCGGGCCAACGGCGCGCAGGGTCAGCGCGGCGGCTGCGCCAGCGGCGCGAGCGCGAGCCCGCCGATCGCGGCGACGGCGTCAGCGCCCATGCCGCCGTCGATCCACACCGCGTCGAAGCCGTCGTGCGCCGCCGCCGGCACGTCGAGCGTGTGCTCCTGCAGGCCGAACTCCCAGTTGCGCGTCGGCTGCAGCGTCACCGTCGCCAGCGCGACGTCGCCGCGGCGGAAGGTGAAGCGATACGGCTTGATGCCCCACACGCGCACGCGCAGCTGCGGCGCGACCTGCGGCGTCGGCCACTGCACCGCGAGCCCGCCGGGATACACCAGCTGCACGCGCGGTTCGCGATACCAGTACGTCCCGATCGGCAGTTCGTCGGCGAGCGCCGCGGCGGGCACCGGCAGCCGCGGCGGCGTGCGGTACTCCTCCGCCACGTAGCGCCGCAGCAGCGCGTCGTCGGCGCCGGCAAGAAGCCGCCAGAGCGCGCGCAGCCGCTCGGGCGCGAACAGCGGCGCGCGCAGGGCGGTGCGCAGCGTCGCGTAGTACGCGCGCAGGGCCGGGTGCCGGATGCGGTCTTCGCCGGTGGCGAGGCTTTCGAGGTAGCCTTCGGGCGGCCGGCGCTCGAAGTGCCCGATGCGCCATCCGCCCGGTTGCGCGATCGGCAGGCGCATCATCAGCGGATCGAGCAGCCACGCGTCGGCGACGTAGATCCGTTCGCCGGCCTCGAAGCCGTAGCGGCCGACCTGCCCCCACGGGATGACGGCGTGGCCGAGGCCCTGTTGACGCAGGAAGTCGCTCATCAGGCCGGGGACCGGCGTGCTCCGGCCCTTGGCCCAGAGCCCGAGCATCGGCGCGTAGGCCAGCCGCTCGTCGGCGACGAAGTGGTGGTGCGTGGTCGGCTTCGGCTCGCCGTCGGGGTGCAGCAGCCAGTGTGGCGTGCCGCCGGCGAACAGCGCGCCGACGGCGGCGAGCGCGGCGGTCCACGCGGCGCCGCGGCCGGCGGTGGCGAGCCAACGTGCGACGATCACCGCGGCGACGACGAACGGCGGCGTCAGGAAGCGGCCGGTCATGAAGTCGCCGCCGACCTTGACCACGTACATGCAGTAGAGCAGCGCGCCGACGGCCGCCGGCATGGCGCCAAGCCGCGGCCGCGCGAAGCCAAGGCCGATGCCAGCGGCGATCACGAGCACGGTCGCGAGGTCGTGGCGGGCGCAGGCGACGAAGTAGTGCAGGCCCTGCACGGCGACGTCGAACGGCGGCACGCCGTGCGCCAGCAGCTTGGCGTGCGCCGTGATCGGCACCGGCGAGCCGTAGTAGAACGTCGAGAACAGCGTCCACGCGGCGAACGGCGCGAAGCCGAGCGCGGCGTGGCGCAGCAGCCGCCGCCACGGCACGCCGACCGCCGCCGCCAGCAGCAGCGGGCCGGCGAGCACGACGAGGTCCATGCGCGTCAGCGTCGCGAGGCCCGCGAGCCACGCGGCTCGGGCGCAGCGGCGGTCCGCATCGCCGTCGCGCCATGCGGCGAGCGTCAGCGCCACGAGCAGCGCGCTCGACAGCGGGTTCTCCAGGCCGCCGGTGGCGAAGTCGGTGAACGCGCGCGAGCAGCACAGCACGACGGCGAGCGCTGGCGCGGCGGCGCCGGCGACGCCGAGCAGTCGCCATGCCGCGAACATGGCGAGCGCGCCGCCGATCGCGAGCGTCGTGAAGCAGCACTCGCCGGTCAGCCACCGGCCGAGCGCGAGCAGAAGGAACCATGCCGGGTGCGAGAACGCCTGCACGCGCTCGCCGACGTTCCACACCGGGCCGTGGCCCTGGACGAGGTTCTCGACCGAACGCAGCGTGATGTAGGCGTCGTCGCACAGCCACGCCATGCGGACGACGATCGCGAGCAGGGCCGCGAAGCCGACGATCCGCCACGTCCGTGTCGAGGCCCCTGGCTGCATGGAAGAGGCGGGAGCTTAGCCAGCCGTCCGCGCCGACCGCTGCACGAAAGCGCGCCGCGGCGGCAGCCGGCAGCCCTCCGCTGCCGACCGCCGCCGCGGCGGGAAAGAGCGTGGTCCGCGCCTCAGGGCGCGGTGCCGACCATCACGCGCGTCTGGCCCGAGAAGGTCAGCAGGCCCGGCTCGGTTGCGTCCAGCGTCAGCCACTGGCCGTAGATCGTCGTGCCGTCGAGCGCCGGGTTGTTCGGGATCGGCAGCGCGAAGGTGCCGACGCCCGCCGCGCTCGTCGCGACGGTCGACGTCGTGGTCGCGTCCTGGTAGGCGACGCAGTTCGTCCAGCCGAACGGCGTCAGCGACAGCGGCAGCGGCGGGCCGTTGGTCAGACCGAGCGCCAGCACCGCGATGCTGCTCGCCGGCGCGCCGGTCGTCTGGAAGAAGAACGTGCCGCCGCGGTTGCCGTTGCCGAAGTGCGTCGCCTCCAGCGTGCCGCAGCTGCCGCCGTGCTCGTTCACGGCGCTGCAGCCGAAGCCCAGGCGCATGCGCACCGCCTGGGTGTCGACGCCGGTCGCCGTCGCCGGGGCCGCGCCGGTCCAGCTCGTCGCGAAGGCGCGCGGTTCGTTCGAGCGGTGGAAGGTCGCCACCGTGGTCTGCCAGTTGCCGAGGGCCGTCACTTCGACGACGACGTCGTTGACGCCGTTGTAGACGAACGGCGTCTGCAGGCCGATCTCCGTCCACTGGTCGGCGGTGAGGTCGAAGCCGTAGTTGTCGCCGCTCAGCACCGTGACCGGCGCCGGCAGGTTGGCCGCGAAGCTGCTGCCGAGCGTGTAGCCGCTGGCGACGTGGCTCATGCGGACCGTCAGGTTGCGGTTCCAGTGGCGACCGCCGTCCTGCGGCGAGAACGCGAGGCTGCGGATCGCGCCGGCCGTGCCGAGTTCGGCGCGCCGGACGATCGTCTGCCACCGCATGTTCGTGCCGAGGCCGCTGTCGTAGCGGTGCAGCAGCGTGACGTTGGCGACGCGCGGCGAGAAGACGCTGCCCGCGAAGGCCACGTTGCCCGCCGAACCAGCCGCCAGCGACAGCGCGCCGAGGCTGTAGTTCTGGTTGCTGCCGGTGCCGTTGGTGTAGCGGTGTTCGAAGTTGGCCGCGTCGATGGCGAGGCCATAGGTGCCCGCCGGCAGCAGGAACGGCTGCGTGAAGTCGATGCGGCTTTGCGCGTCGAGGCCGGCGGAGACGCCCTTGCCGGCGGTCAGCGCGGTCCACGCGCCGGGGTTGGCTTCATTGCCGACGTGCGAGACGCCGGCGTTGGTGCGGTAGACGTCGAGGCGCAGTTCCTGGCCGGCCGCCACGCTGGTGTTGAGCTCCAGGCCGCCGATCCAGACGTCAGCGGTCGCCGTCACGTTGAAGTACACGGCGCCGCCGGTCGAGCCGGAGTTGTTGCTCGCGAACACCGTGGTCAGGGCCGACGGGGTGGTGCCGCCGAAGGGCCAGTAGTTGCCGGTCGCGGCCGTCGTGCTGGTGTCCGGGATGTAGCGCGCGCAGCCCGAGCCGAAGAGACGCGTGCCGCCGTTGACCACGAGCGCGTAGGTCGCGTCGGTCGCCAGGGTCGACAGGTTGGCGTCCTGCGTCAGCGTCGGCGCGGTGACCTCGACGGTCCACGTGCCGGACAGCGGGTTCTGCAGCATCACGCACTCGACCGTGTCGATCGTGTCGGCGAGGCCGCCGGTGGCGCTGAAGCGGCTCTGGCCGGCGCCCTTGAGGCCGACGTTGCCCCAGTACGACGTGCCGTTCGGCGCGACGACGCGCAGCGTCAGGTCGTTGACGCGGTCGAGCGCGGCGGCGGGATTGCCGGCCGGATCGAGGTACGTCATGCAGACCTTGAGCGTCGTCTCGCCCGGCAGCACGTTGACCTCGTAGGTGTGCGTGCCGCCCGGCGTGATCGGCCGGTCCTCGGGCACGACCGTGAAGCGGTCCTTGCGGGTGAACAGGTTGTTGACGTTCGGGAAGCCCCAGCCGACGTGCTCGCGGCGGTTGTCCGTCGCCGTCATCGCGTACTGGTCGGCGCCCGTGATCATCAGCGCCTTCAGCGTCTGCGCGTACGGGCGGTTCGCGAAGCGGCTGCCGCCGACCACGCGCGGCGGGTTGTTGAACAGGTGGTCGGTGTACATCTGGATCGCGATGGCGTTGTGGCCCGCGACGATCGGCGTCGCCGCCGACGTGCCGCCGAACCCGGTGGTCGAGTTGCCCGCCGAGTAGCCCGCCGCGCCGCTGAGGTCCGACGTCCAGACGCTGTCGTAGTAGGCGGCGAGGTCCGGCTTCATGCGGCCGTCCTGCGCCGGGCCGATCGAGCCGTTGCCGGCCGCCCACGAGTCGTCGGCGGGGTTGGCGTTGTCGAAGTGGTCGACCGCGCCGATGGAGATGACGTTCTTGGCCCACGCCTGCGGCCGCGCGTTCTGGTTGCCGAGGTTGGACATGCTGTTCGTCCACGGGATGCGGTGGTCGAACACGATGTCGTCGGCGTCGGCCGAATCCGACGTGTAGAGCGTGGTCTGCGCGGCGCCCCACGACGCGGTCGTGAACATGCAGTTGTGCACGTTGACGACGTCGTCGATGACCATGTTGCGCGAGAAGCCCGCGGTCACCGAGTTGTAGTTGGTGTAGAAGCCGACGGCGTTGCGCGCCATGCCGGTCGCCTGCGGCGCGCTCGCGCCGTTGCCGAACACGATGCCGGCCGTGCAGTGGCCGTGCGCCTCGGCGCCGCCGCCGCTGCGCACGTTGGTCAGCGCGGTGTTGAAGTCCGGGTGCGTGGACTCGGCGCCCTCGTAGACGTGGCCGCGGACGCCCGTGCCGGTGTAGCCGCCGGCGGTCTCGACCGCCGCGCCACCGCCTTGCACGCGCACGTTGTCCATGTCCTCGCCCGGGGCCGACCAGCGGTCGATCCACAGCACCTCGTCGAGGCGCGCGGCCGCGGCGAGCTGTTCGCCGGCGAGATCGACCGTCATCAGCAGGCCCTTCTCGTGGCGGTCGACGACCGTGCCGCCGAGCGCCTGGATCTTCGCGGCGAGCGCGTCCTTCTGCGTGCGCTTGTCGGCGACGACGAGGTTGTAGCGGCCCTTCGCGGGCGCAGCGCCGTTGGCGACCGCTTCGAGCAGCGCGGGTTCGAGCCGGTAGGCGGGCTCATAGGCGCCGACCCAGCGCACCGCCGGCAGCTGGCCGACGGCGGCCAGCGCGCTGCCGTCCATGCGCACGAGATGGCAGGTGTGCGGCAGGTAGCCGTGCACGACGACGCCGAGCGCCCGCAGCGCCGCGCGGTCGTCGTCGGTGGGCGCGCCGTGGAACTGCACGATCCACAGCCGCGTGTCGGCGCCGGCGCGCAGCACGGCCGGGATCGGCAGCGTGCCGACCTTGGGGTCGAACGTGCCGTACTGCAGGGCGACCTGCGGATTGCCGGGGACGATCGGGCCGGAGCCGTCGCTCTGCGCGACGGTGCGGGCGATCAGGGAGAGGCCCGCGGCGATGCCGAGGGCGAAGAAGGAGTGGCTCATGGGCAAGGGAGGGAAATGGTATGGGCGCGGCGACATCCGGCCCGGTGACACCAGCGGCGCGGCGGCCGCCGTCCCAAGGGCGTTGGCGGATGATTTTGCGTGGGGCTCCGCGAAGCCTTGCGCAGAAACGACTTGTGTCGATCCAGACGGCCGGGAGGGGGCCTTCACGCGGTCGTCCGGCCACGGTTCGGGGTGCTTTCGCCACCCAGGTTGCGGGGCGAGGAGTGGTCGATCTGCGCGTTACCTCGGCTCGCAAGGAACGTAGCGCACTTTGCACGGCGCGAACTTCCGTGCCGCGCGCGGACGAGTCCTGGATTGGGTCTGGTCGCTTCGGAGTCGCTCCCCCGGCTTTCCGACCTGCGACACGGACTGTTTCACCTGCTCTCTGCCATGGGATCCCACTACCTCGCGTGCCGCGCCGCAGTCGGCGTGGCGTTCCTGTCCCTGCTTGCCGTGCCGCTGTGCGCGCAGGCGCGCACCACGGTGCTGGTCGGTCCGCCGGCGCTCGGCGCGACCTGCTTCGTCGAGCACCGGATGCCGGTGAGCGCGACGCCGCTCGTCGGCGGGTTCTTGTGGTCGGCGCCGTTTGCCGGCGCGTCGCCGGTCGCGGGCCTGCCCGCCAATGGCCTGCTGCGCGTCGACC
>JADCJE010000137.1 GCA_020247305.1 Phycisphaerales bacterium
CTCGCTGACCTCCTCCTTGCGCACGCACGAGAACATCATCTCGATGCCGAGGCCGACGCCGTAGCTGACGACCAGGATCGGCAGCATGCGCTGCAGGCCAAAGACGATGTTGTCGAACGGCGTCAGCGACGCGAGGTTGGGCGCGCCGAGCAGCGACTGCAGCCAGCCGCTCACGTACGCCTCGGGCGCGACCTTCATCGCCGCGATCGCCGCGAAGTGCTGTGCGCCGGCGTTCCAGATCGCCCACAGCAGGCAGGGCACCATCGCGAGGATGACGTTGTTCATCACCCGCTTGAGGTCGACGTAGTCGCGCACGTGCACGCGGCTCGTGCCGGTGCGGTGGTCAGGCGCGAACAGGAACGTCTCGAACGCGTCGAACAGCGGCCACACCTTGTGGAACCGGCTGTCCTTGGCGTGGTACAGCGTCTTCTGCTTCTCGACCAGATTGCGTAGGAACTGCACGGGCCTAGCCCTCCTTCTCGTACATGTCGAGGCCTTGGCGGATCACCTGCCCGACGTCGATCTTGCACGGATCGACGAACGTGCACAGCGCCACGTCCTCCTCGGTGACTTCCAGCAGGCCGAGCTTCACGGCCTCCTCGACGTCGTTGGCCTGGATCGCGCGCACGAGGTAGCTCGGCACGATGTCCAGCGGCATGACGCCTTCCCAGGCGCCGATGTTGACGATCGGCCGGTGCCCGCCGTTGAGGCGCGCATCGACCACGTACTCCTTCTTGGGGGCGAGCCAGCTGAACACGCTGCGGTGCCAGCTCAGCTTGCCGAACTGCGGCAGCGCCCAGCCGAACAGGTCGCGCGCGCCGGTGCCCTCGGGGATCACCGTCAGCGTCTTGTTGCTGAAGCCAAGGCACCCGTCCTGGCCGACGACGTCGCCGTGCAGCACGGTGCCGTTGATGACGCGCACGTCGCCCTCGAACGGCTTGCCGCCGTTGAGCGCCGCGACGCTGCCGCTCTGGCGCACCCGGAAGTGCTTGCGGCTGTTCGCTGCGCTGCCGCCGACGGCGACCGCGACCTTGGCCGGATAGCGGCCGGTCTTCGCCCACTCGCCCAGCCGCGCGACGTCCTGCGCGGCCAGCGTCCAGCAGACCTCGCCGGGCTTCAGCGGCTGGATGCGGCTGATGTGCGTGCCGACGAGACCGGCCGGGTGCGGCCCGGCGAACTCGTGCGTCGTCACGCCCGACAGCCCGCGCAGGTCGCCGGCGTCGGCGCCGGCGCGCAGCGTCAGGTAGATCGTCGGGCACAGCTTCTTCAGCAGGTCGATGCCGGCCTGCAGCGCGTCCTTCTGGCCCTTGGTCGCGACGACCGGATCGGCGGCGTTGGGCGCCGTGTCCATGCCGTTGACGTAGATCGCGACCGGCGTCTTGCCGCTGTTCGCCATCTTGCCGACCGGGCGCTGGCGGAAGAGCGGCCACAACCCTGCGCCCTTGATCGCCTTGATCAGCGCCTCGCGGTCGCCCGCGGGCTTCGGCAGCGCCGCGAACTCCTCCTTGCCGCCCGTCGCCACCGCGTTGTCGATGACGAGGCGCAGCAGGAACCGGCGCTCGCCGAAGTCGATGCGGGCGACCTTGCCCGTCACCGGCGAACACCACACGAGGTCGCGGTCGGTCTTGTCGAGGAAGAGCGGCTGGCCGGTCGCGACCATGTCGCCTTCCTTGACCAGGACCTTCGGTTTGATGCCGGGGAACTCGGCCGTCTGCAGGCAGACGCGCGCCGGCTCCGCGGCGTCGGCGAGAACGGGCTCCGGCTTGCCGGCGAGCCGGAGGTCGTAGCCCTTCTTGATGGTGTAGGTGGTCATGCGTTCGCTGGCCTGGGGACGATCCGTGCGCCTGGCGGGGTCACCGCGAGCAGGCGCCTTCCGGCTCCGGCTGCCCCGCCGACTTGCCGCATCGCTGGCAGCTGCCGTCTGGATTCATGCCGCCGCAGGAACCCGACAACTTCCGGCCGCCGACCGCGAGCAGAACGATCGCCAGCACGGGGACGGAGATCACGAGGATGGGAAGGAGGACGTTGGTCACGGATGCCGAAAAATGGCGCGAGCAGGATAGCCACGAGGCCCCGCGCTTGCGAGCGACCCGAAGCGCAAAACGTGCGGCTTGACGACACCTTGAGGCGGAGCCGTCAGCGCCGCTGCACCACGAGTTCGGCCAGCGCCGCCAACGTGTTGCAGTTGGCGAGCGACAGGTCGGCGTCCTGCAGGCGCGCACCGAACCGCCGCTCGACGAACTCCACCACTTCGACCACGCCGGCCGAGTCGACAATCCCCGACGTGACGAGCGGCGTGTCGGGCAGCAGGCCATCCTCGCGGCCGTCGCGGAACCAGTTGGCCACGAAGGTGCGCAGCTCGGCGAGCACGGCAGCGCGGTCGGGCGGCGGGGCGGACGGCATCGGGGGCGCGGGATCATGCCGGGGTGGGCGGCGCGAGGGAACGACGGAGGGTAGGAGGGCGTCCCCATCGCCCGCGCCGCGTGGCGCCCTTGCCGGCTCGGAAGGCTTCTCGCCGGCCGCACCAAGCCACGAGGCCAAATTGTTCGCCATCGACGACACATCCGGCGCGCGCCCACCCCAGGCGACGGCCGCCGTGCTTCGGGCTTGCAGCGCCGCCCGCAGCCCCGTTCGCTTCGCCGCCGCGCCGACCAACTCCTGCGCGGCACGGGCCCGCCACCGCCGCCGCCCCGCTACCCGCCCTCGCCACACGACTTCCCCACCCATGCGCCTGCGCCGCGTGATCCTGCTGCTCGGCCTGCTCGCCGCACCCGCCGCGGTCGCGCCGTGGTTCACGTCGCTGCACTGGACCGTCGACCTGCTGGCGTGTTTTCCGGTGCAAGCCGGCGCGTGGTGCCTTGGCTGCGCCGTGCTGGCGCTGCTGTGCGGCGGCCGGTTGTCGTTCCTGCTGCTCGCGGGCTTCGGGCTCGCGGCGGCGGCGGCGGTCGTGCCCGACTGGCTGCAGCCGCCGCCGGCCGGCCCCACCGCGGCGCCGACCGTGCGCGTGCTCGCGCTCAACCTGCTGCGCGGCAACGAAGCGGCATCGGCAGCGGCGCTGGCGACGATCGCGGCGAACGATCCCGACGTGCTGTTCTGCAGCGAGGTCACGCCCGAGTGGGCGGCGCAGTTGGCGGCGGCGCTCGACCAGTTGCCGCACCGCCGCGTGCACGCCGACCCCGGCTACTTCGGCGTCGCGTTGTACAGCCGCTGGCCGCTCGCCGACGACGCCGTGCTGCCGCTGCCGTTCCACTGGACCCCGGCGGTGCGCGCGACGGTGTCGACTCCGCACGGCCCGCTCGGCGTGCTCGGCGTGCATCCGCCGCGGCCGGGTTCGCGCGACCAGTGCCTCGCGCGCGACGAAGGCCTCGCCGCCTTCGCCCAAGCGATCGCGCCGCTGCCGCCGCACCGCGTCGTGCTCGGCGACCACAACGCCACGCCGTGGAACCGCGGCTTCCGCGCGATGCTCGCCGCGACCGGCCTGCGGCAAGCGACGACGGGCCGCTGGCAACCGACGTGGCCGAGCGAACTGCCGTGGGGCCTGCGCATCCCGATCGACCACGTGCTCGTCAGCGACACGCTCGGCGTCGCCGACTGCACCGTCGGCGCGTCGTTTGGCAGCGACCACCTGCCGATCGCGGCGACCTTGCGCTGGCTTGCGGAGTAGCGGCGCAGTGTCGCCAGCGATGCGCCCGCGGTGCACCAGCGATGCGCCCGCGGCGAACGCGTCGCCGCGGGCGAAGTGGCGGGAATGCATGGGAATCGAACCCACCGGGCCCCACGCGAGGCGGAACCCCACAGGTTTTGAAGACCAGGCCGAACACCAGCTCGGATGCACTCCCGTGGTCGCGCCGCAGTGTGGGTGCCGCCCCGCGCCGATGCAAGCGCGCGGCTCGTGCCGGTTGCGTCCCGGGGGTGGCAGGGCGCGCGGAGCGCCGCTAGCCTGCTCGCCCCATGAACGTCGCCGCCAACGAACTTCGCCCCGGCATGCTCGTGCGCCACGAAGGCCGCATGTGCAGCGTGCTGTGGTGGAACATCCTCCGCAACGACCGCCGCGCCTTCGTGCAGATGCGCATCAAGGACCTGCAGACCGGTCGGGTCACGGAACTGAAGGAGCACACCGACTCCAAGTGGGAGGTGCTCGACAAGGAGGAGAAGGACCTGTCGCACAGCTACCGCGACGGTCAGGTGGAGGTCTTCTTCACCGAGTCCGGCGACGAGGTGCGCTGCCCGATCGCGGCCGCCGAGGAGGCGCTGAAGTGGCCGGCCGATGCCTACGTCGGCTTCTTCGTCGACGACCAGCTGGTGGCGGTGTTCCCGCCCAAGCACTCGATCCTGACCATCACTGACACCTCGCCGCCGATCCGCGGCGCTGGCAGCGGCCAGAAGGAAGCCGTGCTGGAGAACGGCATGAAGGTCAAGGTCAACCTGCTCTGCGATGTCGGCGACAAGGTGCGCATCGACACGGAGACGGAAGAGTTCAAGGAACGCATCGCGAAGTGACGCGATGCCGCGGTCCGCTGCGGGCGGGCCGCCGCGGGGCCCCGCGCACACCGGCTCGCCGCCTGCAGCCACGACCGCGGCGACTGCCGACCCGCAGAGCACGACTGCAGCACCGCACTACTGCAGCACGACCGCGACCCCGGGCGACAGGCTGACGCCGTTCGGATTCGTCGCGTCATTCGCCAGCGCCTGGGCCCACAGCATCGTGCCGACGAGCGCGGCGGTGAACGGCACCGCGATCGGCAGTTCGGCGATGCCCTGCAGGTCGGTGACCAGGAACTGCACGAGGCCGGGCGCCACGTAGAGCGTGCCGCCGTACAGCGGCAACGCCGTCGGCGCGAAGCCGACGCCGACGAGCGTCGGCGTCAGCGGCGCGGTGCGCGAAGCCTGCAGGCGCAGCGTGCCACCGATCCCGGCGCGGCCGAGTGCGGCGAGTTGCGCGCCGCCGAGGCTGCCCGTGGTGCCAACTCCGACTGCCGACACCTGCCCGCCGCGCAGGCGCGAGCGCAGCAGCGCGACGCCGTCGGCGATCACCGACGCACCCGGCAGCGCGCGCACTTCCACCGTCGCCGCGCCGGGGTTGAGCCATGCCGTCCCGACCTCGGTCCAGCCGGCGCGCAGCGTCGACTGGTTGGTGCGGATGGTCGCCGGGCCCGACGCGGTCGCGACCACGTGCGGCGCCTGCGGGCAGTAGCCGGCAGCGCCCGGCGTCGACACCAGCAACGCGTACAGCCCCGCCTCGGGCACCGGCACGATGTACGTGACCTTGTCGTTCGCCGACGCCGTCGCCGGCGCGACGCGGCACAGCACGTTCACCGCGCCCGGCAGGCCCGCCACCGCGAAGCCCGGCGTGCTCGTCGTGCTCGCATCGCCGTCGTCGCGCCGCGTCGGGATCGGCCGCCAGTTGGCCGGCCGGCCCGGCACCGCCGCCGGCTGCTGGAAGTGCTGCGCCGTCAGCGACGGCAGGTCGTCGTAGAGCCCTTCCGCGTACCAGAACACGTGGCCCGGCAGGCTGCGCGCGCGGTCGGCGGCCACCATGGCGAGCACTTCGCTCGTCGGCGTGCCGGTGATGGCGCGGATGCCCGGCGCGACCTTCTGCCGCTGCGCCGTCGTCAGGTAGCCGAGCTGCTGGTCGAGGGTCGTGATGTAGCTGCTCGCCGTCGTGCGGTAGACCTGCGGGTAGACGAGGTCGAGCGAGCCGGTGACGACCCACTGCGGCCAGTCCTGCAGGAAGTTGTCGTACGCGCCCGGCATCACCGTCGGCGCGTCGGTGACGCGCAGGCCCGGACGCCGCGCCTTCACCGCGTTGTAGAACGCCGTGTGCCACGCGATCAGCCGGTCGGCGCGCCAGCGCTTCCACTGCGCGTTGTTGACGTTGCCCGGCGCCGACTGCCCCGTCGCCTGCTGGTAGGCCGCGGTCGTCCACGAGTCGTAGCCCCAGCTCGTCGACGGGTAGCGACAGCGGTCGAACTGGATGCCGTCGACGTCGTAGCGGTCAGCGACCTCGACGCAGAGGTCGATCAGGAACTGCCGCACCGCCGGGCACTCGTGGCTCGCCCAGGTGAAGAAGCCCGTGCCGCCGTCGCTGACCTGCGTGTTGCCGTTGACGTCGCGACCGATCCACGTCGGGTTGGCTGTCAGCACAGGACCGATGCAGGTCGGGCCGGCGTACCAGCCGCTCCAGCCGAACATGAAGCCGTACTCGAACCACGCCTCGACCTCGATGCCGCGCAGGTGCGCTTCGACGACGAACTCCTGCAGCGGGTCGCGGCCGACGTAGTCCGGGTCCTGCTGCACGCCGCAGGCGGCGAACAGCACGTCGCTCGGATGGACCGTGTAGCCGCGGCTCCAGACGTTGACGCACACGAGGTTGACGTTGGCGGCGGCGAGTTGGTCGAGCGTCTGGACGATCTTGTTGCGCGAGGTCAGGCCATCGCGCGCAACCCAGACGCCGCGCACTTCGGGCGACTGCGCCGGCAGCGCGGCGACGGACAGCAACGCGCACAGGACGAGGAACAGCGCGCGGAGCAACGAAGGCACGGAGGCAGGCGAAGGCGCAGATGTGGGCATGGCGACAACAGCGGCGATCGCTGGCGGCAGGCCGGCGACCGCGCGAGCGGAGGGATGGTGCGGGGCGAGTATCCAGCTGCCCGACCAGGCCGTCCATCGCCGGCGAGCGCACGGCGCGCACCGCGCCCTCGGAATCTGCGTCACGACAGCCCGCGCACCGACGACTGCGCCGCCGCGCGCTGCCCCAGCACCCGCCCCGACCGCGACCTCGCGCCGGACGCGGCGCTGCGGCAGGATGCCCGCCATGCCCTCGCTCGCCGTGCTGCTGGCCATCTGCCTCGCCGCATTCTGGCTCGCCCACCGCGTCTACGGCCGGTGGCTGGCGCGCCGGTTCGGCCTCGACGGCGCTGCCAGCACGCCGGCGCACGTGCACCGCGACGGCGAGGACTTCGAGCCGACGCCGCGCTTCTACCTGCTCGGCCAGCACTTCTCGGCGATCAGCGCCGCCGGGCCGATCCTCGGCCCGATCCTCGCGGCGACGCAGTTCGGCTGGCAACCGGCGTTCTGGTGGATCGTGCTCGGCTGCATCTTCATCGGTTCGATGCACGACTTCGCCGCGCTGGTCGGCTCGGTGCGCCACGGCGCCTGCTCGATCGCCGAGATCGTGCAGCGCTACCTCAACCGCCGCAGCTACGCGGCGTTCGTGCTCTACATCTGGCTCGCGCTGGTGCTCGTCATCGTCGCGTTCACCGACGCGACCGCGAGCGCCTTCGTCACCGCGCTCGACGTCGCCGTGCCGGGCGCCGACGGCCAGCGCGTCGCCGTCGACGGCGCCGGCGTGGCGAGCAGCTCGATGCTCTACCTCGGCCTCAGCCTCGCCATGGGGCTCGTCGTGCGCTTCCTGCGGCCACCGCTGTGGCTGGTCACCCTGGTGTTCGTGCCGCTCGTCGGCGTCGCCATCTGGCTCGGGCCGACGCTGCCGCTGCGCTTCGTCGCCGACGGCCCGATCCCCAACCTGCACTGGGCGTGGGCGATCCTCGCCTACTGCGGCGTCGCCTCGGTGCTGCCGGTGTGGCTGCTGCTGCAGCCGCGCGGCTACCTCGGCGGCTTCTTCCTCTACCTGACGCTCGGCGGCGGCCTGCTCGGCCTGTTCCTGATGCAGCCGCAGACCGAGTGGCCGTCGTTCACCGGCTTCACGTCGGGCAACGGCCAGACGCTGGTGCCGTTCCTGTTCATCACCATCGCCTGCGGCGCCTGCAGCGGCTTCCACGGCCTCGTCTGCTCGGGCACCACCAGCAAGCAGATCGACCGCGAGACCGACGCCCACCTCGTCGGCTACGGCGGCATGCTGCTCGAAGGCGTCGTCGCGCTGCTGGCGCTGGCGTGCGTGATGATGCTCGCGCCGGGCAGCGAGCTCAGCCGCGCCAGCGCCGACAAGGTCTTCGGCGTCGGCGTCGGCAGCTTCCTGCACCAGCTCGGCGTGCCGCTGCAGTTCGCGGTGACGTTCGGCATGCTGGCGTTCGCGACGTTCGTCTACGACACGCTCGACGTGGCGACGCGGTTGGCGCGCTACCTGTTCACCGAGTTCACCGGCTGGAAGTCGCGGCTGGGCGGCGCCGTCGGCACCTTCGTCACGCTGGCGCTGCCGGCGTACTTCGTCGCGCAGACGGTGACCGGCGCGGACGGCAAGGCGATCCCCGCCTACCGCGTCATCTGGCCGCTGTTCGGTTCGATCAACCAGCTGCTCGCCGGCCTCACGCTGGTCGGCCTGTCGCTGTGGCTCGCGCGCAGCCAGAAGGGCCTCGCGCTGCGCGCCGCCGTCGGCGCGCCGATGGTATTCATGATGGCGATGACGATGACCGCGCTCGTGCAGCAGATCCGCGGCGCGCAGAACGGCGCGCTGCTCGCGGTCGCCGTCGTGCTGCTGGCGCTCGCCGCATGGATCACGGTCGAGGCCGTGCTGTCGCTGTGGCGCGGGCGGCCGGGCGGCGCGGCCAGCGCCCGCTGACGCCGCGAACCGCCCTGCGCCTCGCCGCGCTACGCCCTTGTGCGCGTAGGCGATCGGGCCTTGCGGCCCGACAGTCCCCGGCATGGCCGCGCCCGAGGAGACGCCGCCCCCCGTGCTCTCCCTGCGCGGGGTCGGCAAGACCTATCCTTCGCCCGGCGGCGACGTGCACGCACTGCGCGCGGTCGACCTCGACCTGTTCGCCGGCGAACTCGTCGTCATGCTCGGGCCGTCGGGCAGCGGCAAGTCGACGCTGCTGCACGTGCTCGGCGGACTCGACGCGCCAAGCCGCGGCATCGTGCGCTTCCGCGGCCGCGAGCTGTCGTTCGCCGACGCCGGGCGCATCACCGCGTACCGCCGCACGCAGGTCGGCTTCGTCTTCCAGTTCTACCACCTGATCCCGAGCCTCACGGCGCGCGAGAACGTCGCGCTCGCCGCCGACGTCGCCAAAGCGCCGATGGCCGCCGACGAAGCGCTCGCGCTCGTCGGCCTGACGCCGCGGGCCGACCACTTCCCGGCGCAGCTGTCCGGCGGCGAACAGCAGCGCGTCGCGATCGCGCGCGCGATCGTCAAGCGCCCCGCCGTTCTGCTGTGCGACGAGCCGACCGGCGCGCTCGACGCCGCGACCGGGCGCACCGTGCTGCAGGCGCTGCAACGCATCCACCGGCAGCTCGGCATCGTCACCGTGCTGATCACGCACAACGCCGCGATCGGCGCGATGGCCGACCGCGTGCTGCACCTGCACGACGGCGCGATCGCGCGCGAGCTGCGCAACACGACGCCGGCCGACCCGGCGACGATCGGCTGGTGAGCATGCGCGCGCTCGCGACCAAGCTGCGACGCGACCTGCGCCAGGGCTGGCTGCAGTACCTGAGCATCGCGCTGCTGCTGGCGCTCGGCATCGCGCTGCAGGTCGGCATGCACAGCACGATGGCGACGCTTGCCGACGCGCAGGCGCGCTACTACGCGGCGACGCGCTTTGCCGACGCGTGGTGCAGCCTCGTGCGTGCGCCGCTGCCGGTGGCCGACCGCCTGCGCGCGGTCGACGGCGTCGCGCACGTGGCCACGCGCCTCGTCGACCTCGCGCGGCTCGACCTGCCCGGCGTCGCCGAAGCGGTGCAGGCGCGCCTCGTGTCGCTGCCGCAGCACGGCCGCCCGGCGATCGACGACCTGCGGCTGGTGCGCGGCCGCTGGCCCGACCCCGAACACGACGACGAAGCGCTGCTGCTCGACACCTTCGCGGCGGCGCGCGCCCTCGCACTCGGCGACGTCGTGCGCATGATCGTGCGCGGCCGCGCCTGTGCGGTAACCGTCGTCGGCCTCGCGCGTTCGCCCGAGTACGTGTACGTCGCCGCGCCCGGCGGCCTGTTCCCCGACGACCGGCGCTTTGGCGTCGCGTGGCTGCGCGAGCGCGCGCTGGCGGCGTGGACCGGACGCACCGGCGCCTTCGACGACGTCGCGCTGCGCTTCTCGCCCGGCGCCGACGAACGCGCCGTGCTCGCCGCGGTCGACACCGTGCTCGCGCCATACGGCGGCATGGGCAGCTACGCGCGCAAGGACCACCCGTCGCACTTCTTCGTCGCCAACGAGCTGCTGCAGCTGCGCACGTTCGCGACCTTCGTGCCGCTGGCGTTCCTGCTGGCCGCCGCGTTCCTCGTGCACGTCGTGCTCGGCCGGCTCGTGCTGACGCAGCGCGGCGCGATCGCCGTGCTGAAGGCGCTCGGCTACCGCGACGGCGAGATCGCGCGGCACTACCTCGCACTCGCCGGCCTCGTCGCGTTGTCCGGCGCCGTGCTCGGGCTGCTCGGCGGCGCGTGGCTCGGCGACGCGCTGACCGGCGCCTACGCGCCGTACTACCGCTTTCCCGACCTCGCGTGGAGCCCGGCGGCCGGACCGACGGCGCTGGCCGTCGCCGTCGCCACCGCCGCCGCGCTGCTCGGCGCGCTCGGGCCGGTGCGCAGCGTGCTGCGCCTGCCGCCGGCCGAGGCGCTGCGCCCGCCTGCCCCGCCGTCGTTCCGCGACAGCCTGCTCGACCGCAGCGGCCTCGTGCGGCTGCTGCCGACGCGCGCGCGCACCGTCGCCCGCGAACTCGCCCGCCGGCCGCTGCGCACCGGCGGCACGGTGCTCGGCGCGGCGTTCGCGGTCGCGCTCGTCGTGTTCGGCTCGTTCGCCTACGACGCGGTGATGCACCTGCTGCACGTGCAGTTCAGCCTGTCGTACCGGGCCGACGCGCAGTTGCGCTTCGTCGAGGCGCGCGGCGACGAGGCGTTGGGCAGCGTGCGGGCGCTGCCCGGCGTCCAGGCGGCGACCCCGCTGCAGGCAGCAGCCGTACGGCTCGTCGCCGGGCCGCGCAGCCGGCGCACCGCGATCCTCGCCGTGCCGATGGGCAGCGACATGCTGGTCGCGCGCGACGCCGACCTGCGGCCGATTGCCGTTCCGGCCGAAGGCCTGCTGCTCGCCCGGTCGCTGGCCGACGCGCTCGGCGTGCGGGCCGGCGACGAAGTGCGCGTCGAGGACCTCGGCGGCGCCCGCCGGACCGGCGTCGCGACCGTCGCGCGCATCGCCACGACCTACGTCGGCGCGAGCGCGTGGATGGCGCCGGACGCGCTGCGACGGCTGCTCGGGCGGCCGGCCGCCGCCGAGGGCGCGCTGCTGACGCTCGACGACGACGCCGCGCGCACGCTGCCAGGCGCCTGCCGCGACGCGCCGCAGGTCGCCGCCGTCGACGTCGCCGGCAGCTCGCTGCGCACGCTGCGCGACCACGTGCAGAGCAACCTGTTCCGCTCGCTCGCGTTCACCGTCGGCTTCGCGCTCGCGCTCGCACTCGGCGTGCTGTTCAACGTCGTGCGCATCGCGGTGGCCGAACGGCTGCGCGACTTCGCCACGCTGCGCATGCTCGGCTGCCGTGACGGCGAAGTGCGCGCGCTGCTGGTCGGCGAGGTCGCGTTCACGGCGCTGCTCGGCGCCCCGCTCGGGCTGTGGCTCGGCCAGCGGTCTGCCGCCCTGCTGACGTCGTCGCGGGGCTTCGCCAACGAGCAGTTCCGTCTGCCGCTGCTGGTGACACCGCGCACCCAGGCGCTGGCGCTGCTGGCGCTCGCCGTCGCCACGCTGCTGGCGACGTGGGCCGGCTGGCGGCGCTGCCGCCGCCTCGATCCACTGGCCGTGTTGAAGGCCCAGGACTGAACCCATGGACGATCCGCTCGCCCCGCCCCGGTCCCGCCCCGCCGCACGCCTGCTGCTGGCGGCACTCGCCGCCGCCGCCGGCTACGGCCTCTACGCGATGTGGCAGCCGCGGCCGCTGCCGGTCGACGTCGCGGTCGTCGCGTGCGGCGATCTTCTGCAGACCGTCGACGAGGTCGGCCACACGCGCGTGCGCGACCGCTACACGATCAGCGCACCGCTCGACGGCCGCCTGCTGCGCACGCCGCTGCGCGCCGGCGACCGCGTCGTCGCCGGCCAGACCGTCGTCGCGGAGTTCGCCGCGCGGCCGGCCCCGCTGCTGGACGCGCGCACGCAGGCCGAGCGCGACGCCGCGATCCGGCGCGCCGACGCCGCCGTTGCCGCTGCCGAGGCGCGGCAGGAACAGGCGCAGGCCGAAGCCGGGGCCGCCGCCAGCGAGGCGCAACGCGTGCGCACCCTGGCCGCCGAGGGCGCCGCCAGCGAAGCGCAGCGCGAACATGCGGAACGCGACGACCGCGTCGCCGCCGAGGGCCTGCGGGCGGCGGCGTTCGCCGTCCTGGTCGCCGAACACGAACGCGAGGTCGCGCGCGCCAGCCGCGTGCCGTCGTCGCTGGCCGACGAGACGCCGCAGGCCGAGCCCGCGCCGCCGCCCGCCCCCTTGGCGCTGCGTTCCCCGGCCGACGGCGTCGTGCTGCGCGTGCACGAGGAGAGCGCGCGGGCGCTGGCCGCCGGCGCGCCGATCGTCGACGTCGGCGACCTGCGGCAGCTGGAGCTGGTGGCCGACTTCCTGACGCAGGACGCAGTGCGCGTGCGCCCCGGCATGCCGGTCGCCGTCGAGCGCTTCGGCGCGCTCGATGCGCAGGGCCGCCCACAGCGGCTGCAGGCGGTCGTGCAGCGCGTCGAGCCCGGCGGCTTCACCAAGGTCAGTGCGCTCGGCGTCGAGGAGCAGCGCGTCGCCGTCGTCGCGACGCTGACCGGGCCCGCCGCGGACTGGCAGGCGCTCGGCGACGGCTACCGCGTCGAGCTGCGCATCGCCGTCGCCGAGACGAAGGACGTGCTGCGTTTGCCAGTCGGCGCACTGTTCCGCCGCGGCGAAGCATGGGCGGCGTTCGTGGTCCGCGACGGCCGCGCGCGCGAGGTCGCGGTCGACGTCGGTCGCATGACGCCGAGCCTCGCCGAAGCCCGCGCCGGACTGTCCGCCGGCGACGTCGTCGTGCTCTACCCGAGCGAACTGATGGTCGACGGCGCAGCGGTGCGGCCGCAGTGACGGCGGGTCCCGCCAGCCGACACGGCGAGGGCTGGTTCCGCGTCGGGGACGGCACGCGTTGCGATTCGCTCGCGATGCACGACGTTCCCAACCGCGCGCTGCCGCGGGCCCGGCGCCGTGGCGCGCGAATCAGCGCGGTCGCAGCAGGAACCCGGCGAGGCCCTCGCGCTCGGTCCGCTCCCGCCCGATGCGCTGTTCGACGAACGACTGCCACAACCAGGTGAGCCGCGGCTCCATGCTGCCGGCGAGCCGCTGCGCGGCCGCATCGGTCACCAGCAGCGGCACGCCGTTCGCGGCGAACAGGGTCACGCTGGCCTCGAACCAGCTGCCGAGTTCCTCGTTCGACAGGCGCCGACCGGCCTCGAACGCCGCGATGCTGCGCAGCACCTCGACGCCGACCACCTCGTCGAGCTCGATGCGCACCGCCTCGAGTTCGCGTTCGTCGACGAGCAGCGTGAACCCGCGTGCCGCCCGCAGCTGCCGCACGCCGTCGACGAACGCCGGGGTGTAGAGCGGCTGCCAGCGCGGCCACAGCGTGCCGAGCGTCAGCACGATCCCGCCGGCGAACGCGAGCGCGAACGCGCGTGGCGGACACAGCACCGCGCTCGCCAGCACGGCCGGCAACGCCAACGGCAGCAGGTACGCGCCGCGTTCGAGCACCGGCGGATCCCGGCCCAGCAGCCACAGCGCCACCGGCAGGTGCACGAGGAGCATCGCCAGCGCAGCGAGCGCCCATGGCCGCGCGCGGCGTACGAACAGGGCGACGATCGCCAGCGCCGACCACGGCGCAAACGGCAACCACCATTCGTGCAGCAGCACCTGCACGATGCTGCCGGGAGCGAGATGCAGGCCCCACTCGCCTAGCCACTGCACCGCGCCCTGCATGGGATCAGCCGCGCGGAAACCGGTCGCCATCGCGGCAGCGACCAACACGGTCGCGGCAGCGAGGCCGCCGCCGACGAGCAGCTGCAGGCGCTGCGCACGGGAGCCCGCACCGATGGCCGATGCCACCAGCACGAAGCCGGCCGGCAGCAGCGCGCCGATCGCGTGCAGCGCGGTCGCGAGGCCGCACACGCCGCCGACGAACAGCGCCGAGCCGAAGCCTGGCGCGCGGCTCCAGCGGGCGAACGCCCACCACGACAGCCCGAGGCCACCGAAGTACATGCCGTGCAGCTCGGCAGCGGTGCCGTAGTAGGCGACCGCCGGCGCACAGGCGACGGCGACGGCGACGCACGTCGGTCCGACCGCACGCGGCGGCGTCGTGCATCCGGCGAGCAACCAGACCACGGCGCGATGGGTCGCGAAGGCGCCGATCGCGACGCCGAGCGCCGACAGGATCTGCAGCGACGCGAACGCGCCGACGCCGAACGGCTGCAGGAGCCCGAAAAGCCCGGCGGCGAGCGGCATGAACAGCACGTGCCGGCGATACTGCGACAGGTCGCCGCTCTGCAGATGCAGCACGAGGTAGTCGGAGTCGATGCCGTGCAGCCGCGCCTGCCGCCCGAGGATCAGCACGAACGAAACCACGATCGCCACCATCACCGCAGGGGCGACTCCTTGCCGCGCCGACGAAATGGCGCTGGCGGCGGCGCTCTCACCTTCTCCATCCACACCGACACGCTACCGTCCGGCCTGTCGATTCCGAGATCCTCGACCGGAATCCCCCCTGGGAAATGCGGGATTGCGCAGCACGGACACCGAAGCAATCGCGAGCCGGACGCGGCGCATGGCGTGCCCGCAATCGGCTGCCGCCGGCGGACCTTAAACCGCAGTGGACCGGCCGCGAGCCGCACGCGCTTGCCGGACTCCGCCAGGTCCTCGAAGGCTGCTGATACGCCGCACGCAGCTACTCATGACGAACGAACACCACGGCCCGCTGCACCGGACCGGCACGTGTCAACGCGAATGAGACACCGACATGGAGAGATTAGGGGGCCCCGACCAGCGCCGGCGCTCTCCCGGGATCAGCGTCGGCATTGGCCAGCGGCGGGTTGATCCATGCGGCTTCCGGCGGCCTTGCGGCACACGGCGCCCCGTGGACGAAGCGGTGGGGATTGGCCGCAAAGGCAGCCCGTAGCGCCTCGTCGCGTACGGCAATGCGTTCAGCCACGCAGCCGTGATGCACGTCTGCCGGCGTGAGCAGGACCAGGCTCGAGTGATGGTGTTGGTTGTTGTGCCAACCGAGCAGAGCAGCGGACTGGGACCTGGCGTCCGCAATGAACCCGAAGCGCTCCGCGTACTCCAGGCAGCACTTCAAGGCCTTGAAGTGCGCCTCGGAACATGGGCTGTCGTTCGATGCGTCAACGCGCGCCGAGGTCGACGCGCGGCACCACGCGCTCGTTCTTGTCTTCGAGCTCGAAGAACGAGGCTTCTGCCGCCGACAGTTGGCCGACGACGAGGCTGGTCGGGAACTGCTGCGACAGGTTGCGCAACTCGCGGACGTTGCCGTTGTAGAAGCGTCGCGCGGCGGCGATGCGGTCCTCGGTCAGCGCGAGCTCCTCTTGCAGGGCGCGGAAGTTGGCGTCGCTCTTGAGCTGCGGGTAGCCCTCGGCGACGACGAACAGCGAACGCATGCCGACGAGCAGCGCGTTCTCGTCCTTGGCGAGGCTCTCGGCGCTGCCGTGCTTCTGCATCGCGGCGTTGCGCAGCACGACGACGCGCTCCAGCGTCTCGCGCTCGTGTTTGGCGTGGCCCTTCACCGTCTCGACGAGATTGGGGATCAGGTCGTAGCGGCGCTTCAGCTCGACGTCGATGTCCGCCCAGCTCTCCTTGACCGCCTGCCTGAGGCGCACGGCGCGGTTGTGCACCGCCACGAACCAGACGATCGGCAGCAGGACGACGAGCGCGACGACGACGAAGGGGATTGCTTCCATCACTTGGCGAGGTCGGCGAGGAGGTGGCGCGGCCAGAGTTCGCAGAACTTCGCGACGAAGTCGAGCTGCGAGCGGAACGAGGAGGGTTCCCAGCGGCTGCTGCCGTCGGCGACGCAGATCGCGCCGCCTTCGAGGTCGATCGCGCTGTCGAGCTCCCGCAACAGGAACTCCATCATCCGCGGGTGCAGCACGTCGTAGGCGAAGCGTTTGTCGCTGCTCTGCACCCAGAAACGCCGGCTGAACTCCTCCGACTCGAAGTCGATGTCGTCGAAGCCGAAGGCGCCCTTGACCTTGTCGAAGAGGCCTTCGCGGCGCACGAGCAACGTCGGCGACGGCCACGGCGGACGGACGATCAGGTAGCTGAACAGGTAGGTCGTCGTCTGCCGGTTCTTGCCGGTTCCGGTCGTGACCTTGTAGCGGAAGTCGCCGGCGCAGACTTCGCACGACGCGCCGAACAGGTCGATGCGGCCGCGCATCGTGTACTTGGCCGTGCGCGAGTGGCCGCGGCGGAAGATCTCGAACTGCGCATACTCGTCGTCGTGCGCGTCGTTGTCGTCGTGCTCGAAGCGGAAGCCGAGCGAGGCCGCGAGTTGCCCCAGTGCCGCCTTGCGCGCCTGCTCCTGCTTCCAGCCGAAGTAGGCGAAGACAGCGACCAGGACGAGCCCGATCGCGAAGAGCAGGAAGGTTGGCTCCACCCGGTCAAACATACCGCGACGCCGGCGTCGCCAGACCTCCGGCCCGAGCGGAGGACGGGATCCGGTGTTGCCCGGACGCCGGCCAGCCGGGCGTCGTCACCAAGGCCGGCTCGCTCGGGGCCCGCGATCGCTCACTTCACGTGCGGCACGGCGAGGCGCAGGGCGAGGTCGTTGAACGCCGCCAGCTGCACCGTCTTGGTGGTCGCATAGACGTCGAGCTGCGCGCGGATCGCCGCCGACAGCTCGGCGGCGACGTCGCGCTGGCCCTGCGTCGGGCCGAACTCGGCGCCTTCGACCGCCGACAGCACGCCGAGCAGCTTGTCGGTCAGCTGGATCGGGTAGTTCAGCGGGTCCTGGCTGCTCTTCGACTTCGTCTGGTAGAGCGCCTCCTCGATCGGCGTCAGCGCCGCGTCGAGCGCCTTGCGCGCCTCGACGAGCTGCGCCTTGGCGTCGCCCTCGGCGCGGTCGACGACGGCTTGCGTCTGCGTGCGCAGCGAGCGGATGGCTGCGATCGCGTCGTGCGCCTCGGTCACCAACGCGTTGCCGTCGCGCACCAGCCGGAAACGCGCCTGCAGTTCGGCGGCCGTCGCCGGCGAGCGCGGGTCGGGCAGCAGCGTGCCGACGACGGTGCGCGACGCGTCGCCGCAGGTGACGGTGATCGGATGGTCGCCGGGCGCAGGCTTCGGCGCGCGGCTGCGGCCGTTCCACAGGATCATGCCGTCGAGCACCTTGGCGTCGTCCGTCGTCCAGGCGATGCGCACGGCGTTCATGCCGCGCTTCACGGTCAGCTTCTCGTCGTCCTTCTGCGCGTCGGTCGCGCGCGACCAGACCACCTTGCCGTCGAAGTCCTTGCATTCGATGGCGACGCGCTCGGCGACCGGCTGGTCGGCGGGACCGCCGATCCAGAAGCGCACGACGAGGTCCTTGCACGGATTGCGGCCGAGCCCGTCCTTCGGCTCGTCGTCGCCGCCGCCGCGCACGACCGGAATCGGCTCGAAGGCGACGAACGGCCGCGACGCGAGGTCGGGCGCCAGCTGGCGCAGGTGCGACAGGCCGTCGAACGACCAGAACGAGCGCCCCTGCGTCGCGGCGATCAGGCTGTCGTCCTTCACGACGAGGTCGGTGATCGGCACGAGCGGCAGGCCGTTGGCGAGCTTCTGCCAGCGCCGGCCGTCGTCGAAGCTGCACCACACCGTCCGCTCCGTGCCGCAGTACAGCATGCCCGGCACGACGGGATCAGGCCGGATGCAGCGCGTGAACCACGCGGCATCCAGGCCGCCGTTGAGTTCGCGCCACGTCGCGCCGAAGTCGTCGGTGGCGAACAGGTACGGCCGGAAGTCGTCGAGCTTGTAGCGCGTCGCCGCGAGGTAGCAGCCGCCGTCGCGGTGCGGGTCGCCGGCGATGCAGTTGATCTGCGCCCACTCGGGCAGGCCCTTTGGCGTCACGTCCTGCCACGTCGCGCCGCCGTCGCGCGTCACGTGCACGCGGCCGTCGTCGCTGCCGGTCCAGACCACGCCGCGCTGCCGGCCCTCGTCGAGCGTGAAGATCGTGCCGTAGTACTCGACGCTCGTGTTGTCCTTGGTGATCGGGCCGCCGGACGGCCCCATCTTGGTCTGGTCGTCGCGCGTCAAGTCGCCGCTGATCGGCTGCCAGCTGGCGCCGTCGTCGCGGCTGGCGAACAGCGTCTCGGCGGCCGTATAGAGCAGCCCCGGCTCGTGCCGGCTCCACTGGATCGGGAAGTTCCACTGGAAGCGGTGCTTGAGGCCGGCGGCACCCGCGCCCATCGGGTTGTCCGGCCAGACGTCGACGCGCCGGCGCAGTCCGGTCAGGTGGTCCTGGCGCACGAGGTAGCCGTCGTAGCTGCCGCCGAACACGATGTGCGGCTCGCCGGGCTTCGGCGCGAGCCAGCCGCTCTCGCCGCCAGCCGTGTCCTCCCAGTCGCCGCGGCCGATGCCCGGCCCGCGGCTGCGGTGGCGGATGCGCACGGTGCTGTTGTCCTGCTGGCCGCCGTAGATGCGCCACGGCGCGTCGTCGTCGACCGCGACGCGGTAGAACTGCGCCGTCGGCTGGTTGTCGATCGACGACCAGCTCTTGCCGCCGTCATACGTCACGCACGCGCCGCCGTCGTTGCCCTCGACCATGCGCTGCGGATCCTGCGGGTCGATCCACAGGTCGTGGTTGTCGCCGTGCGGCACGCCGATCGTCGCGAACGTCTTGCCGCCGTCGGTCGACTTGTGGAACTCGACGTTGAGCACGTAGACGGTGTCGCGCGCCTTCGGATCGGCGACGAGCCGAGTGTAGTACCACGCGCGCTGCCGCAGGCTGCGGTCCTCGTTGGCGCGCTTCCAGGTGGCGCCGGCGTCGTCGCTGACGAACAGGCCGCCTTCCTCGGCCTCGATCTGCGCGTACAGGCGCTTCGGGTCGGCCGGTGAGGCGCTGATCCCGCTGATGCCGAGCACACCCTTGGGCATGCCGGGCTTGTCGTGCAGGGGCTGCCAGCTGTCGCCGCCGTCGGTCGACTTCCACAGGCCGCTGCCGTCGCCGCCCGACTCGAAGGTCCACGGCAGTCGCACGGCGCGCCACGTCGTCGCGTACAGCGTGCGCGGCTCGTCCGGCGCGAAGCACAGGTCGACGGCGCCGGCGTGCTCGTTGGCGAACAGCACGCGCTGCCACGACGCGCCGCCGTCGGTCGTGCGGTAGACGCCGCGCTCGGCGTTCGGCCCCGACACGTGGCCCATCACCGCGGCGAACACGGTGTTCGGATCGGTCGGGTGGACGCGCAGGCGGCTTATGTGCCGCGAGTCGGGCAGGCCGGCGAACGCCCACGTCGCGCCGGCGTCGGTCGACTTCCACACGCCGTCGCCGCTGCTGACGTTGCCGCGCCACGTCTTCTCGCCGCCGCCGACGTAGACGACGCGCGCGTCGCTCGGCGCCACGGCGACGGCGCCGATCGAGCCGCCGAACGTGCCGTCGCTGACGTTGCGCCACGACTTGCCGGCGTCGGTGGTCTTCCACACGCCGCCGCCGCACGCGCCCATGTAGTAGGTGTCGCGGTCGCCGACCACGCCGGTGACGGCGGCGACGCGCCCGCCGCGGAACGGGCCGACGAGGCGCCACTCCAGCGTCGCGAGCAGGTCGTTGGGCGCCGGGCCGCGCGGCTCCTGCGCTGGCAGGCACGACAGCGCGGCCAGGACCGCGAGCGCCGCGAACGGCGCGCCAGCGACGATGCGAGAGCAGGACGACGCGGCGCGCAGGCGACGAGACATGGGCGAGGATGCTAGTGAGCCCGCACATAGGAATGGAGGCGCGGTGCGACGCCGGCAGGCTGACACCGCGGGCAGCGCTGGACCCAGCCCGGCACTCGCCCCCAGCGCGATCCCAAGCCGTTGCTGCGATCATGCTTGTGGCCGCCTTCAGCAATCGCAACGAAGCCTGGTTGACTTCCATGCACTCTGCATATATACTATGTGCATGGAAGTGGATCCCGAGCTGCTGCGCCACCGACCGCCCGCCTTGGCGATCGACGTCGCCCTGCTGACCCTGGTGCACGGCCGCTTGTGCGTCGTCGTGATGCAGCGCGCTGCCGCGCCGTTCGCCGGGCACTGGGTCCTGCCCGGCGGCTTCGTGCACCTCGACGAAACGCTCGACGCCACGGTGGCCCGCGTGCTGAAGCAGAAGATCGGCCTCGAAGGCGTATTCGTCGAACAGCTGTTCACCTTCGGCGATCTGGGCCGGGATCCGCGCGGCCGCGTCGTCACCGTCGCCTACTACGCGCTCGTGCCGGCCGAACGGCTCATCGCGTTGCCGGGCGGCACGGGGCGGCTCGCCGAGGTGAACGCACCGTGGTCGGGACTCGCCGGCGGCGACGTCGAGCTGCGTGACGAGCACGGCAAGGCGCTGCGCGTCGGCTTCGACCACGCCAGCATCCTCGGCACGGCGCTGCTGCGGCTGCGCGGCAAGATCGACTACGCCCCCATCGGCTTCGAGCTGCTGCCCGACCAGTTCACGCTGCTCGAGCTGCAGGTGGTGCACGAAGCCGTGCTCGGCACGCCACAGAACAAGGACTCGTTCCGTCGCCGCATGCTCGCCTCCGGGCATCTGCAGGCGACCGGCCGCCGTCGCGCCGACGTCGGCCACCGGCCGCCCCGCCTCTTCCGCTTCAAGGGCGCCAAGCCCGCAAACCGTCCGAACAAGGAGTCTTGACCCCATGGCCGACATCCGTCGTTTCCCCCTCTTCCGCCACCTGCGCGCCGAGCCCTCCGTGTGGCTGCTGCACTGGCACAAGGGCAAGCTCACGCAGAGCGGCCGCGGCCTGTGCTTCTGGTACCGACCGCTCGTGACCGGCCTCGCCGAGATCCCGCTCGACGACCGCGAGCAGGCCTACCTGTTCGCCGGGCGCACGCTCGACTTCCAGGAGGCGAACGTGCAGGGCGCCGTGACCTTCCGCGTCAAGGAACCCGAGCTGCTCGCGCAGCGGCTCGACTTCTCGATCGACGTCGAGACCGGCAAGTGGCTGCAGGAGCCGCTCGCGCAACTCGCCGCGATCGTGACGCAGCTCGCGCAGCAGGCGGCGACCGACTACCTCGCGCACACGCCGCTGCGCGCCGTGCTGCAGGAAGGCGTGCAGGCGCTGCGCGAGCGCATCGACACGTTCCTGCGCGACGGCGGGGAACTGTCCGGCATGGGCATCGAGCTGGTGTCGGTGCGCATCGGCAAGATCACGCCGACGAGCGAGCTGGAGAAGGCCCTGCAGGCGCCGACCCGCGAGCAGCTGCAGCAGTCCGCCGACGAGGCGACCTTCGCCCGCCGCGCGCTCGCCGTCGAGAAGGAGCGCGCCATCGCCGAGAACGAGCTGCAGAACAAGATCGAGCTCGCGCGGCGCGCGCAGAACCTCATCCAGCAGGAAGGCCAGAACGCGCGGCGGCGGAGCGAGGAGGCCGCTGCGGCCAAGCGCATCGACGTCGAGGCGCTCGCGGCGGCGCGGCGCGTCGAGGCCGAGGCCGAGGCCGGCATCGTCAAGCAGCGCGCCGACGCCGATGCGCACGCCGTCGAACTGGTCGAGTCCGCGCGCAACCGCGCCGAGGCGGCGAAGCTGGAAGCCTGGGGACGCCTGCCGGCCGGGGCGCTGAACGCGCTCGCCCTGCGCGAGGTGGCGCAGCGTCTGCGCCGCATCGACCGCGTCAGCCTCGGCAGCGACGCGCTCGGCAGCCTGCTGGGCGACCTCGCGCACGCCGGCGCCCGGCGGCTGCAGGAGGCGCCGAAGCCGTGAGCGCGCCGCGCCTCGTCATCGCGACGCGCACGACGGCGTTCGAGCGCGTGCTCGCCCGCCACGGCACGATCGGGCAGGCCCGCTTCTTCCTGCAGCAGCGCGAGCAGTCGCTCGACGACCTGCAGCGGCGGCACGAGGAGCAGGAGTCGGCGGTCGCCTTCGTCGACAACACGGCGCCGCGCGACTGGCGGCGGGCGCGCGTCCGCCGCGAGGAGTTCGACCGCTTCCTGTTCCAACCCGACGACGTCGTCGTCGCCGTCGGCCAGGACGGGCTCGTGGCGAACCTCGCGAAGTACCTCGACGGCCAGCCGGTGGTCGGAGTCAACCCGAGCCCGGACTGGTTCGACGGCATCCTGGCGCCGAACCCGGTCGCGGCCGCACCCGACCTCGTGCGGCAGGCCGCCGCCGGCCGGGCGCCGATCGAGGCGCGGACCATGATCGCCGCCCGGCTCGACGACGGGCAGGAACTGCTGGCCCTCAACGAGGTCTTCGTCGGCCACTGCACGCACCAGTCGGCGCGCTACCGCATCGAGCTGGCCCGCACGAGCGAGCGCCAGTCGTCCTCCGGCGTGATCGTGGCGAGCGGCACGGGATCGACCGGCTGGGCGCGCTCGGTGCACGGTTCCCGCCGCTCGCTGCTCGACCTGCCGGCGCCGACCGACCGTGCGTTGGCGTTCTTCGTCCGCGAGGCCTTTCCGTCGAAGGCGACGGGCACGACCATCCAGGAGGGCACGCTGCACGACGACGACCGTCTGCGGCTGGCGAGCGAGATGGACGAGGGCGGCTGCGTCTTCGGCGACGGCATCGAATCCGACCGGTTGGGCTTCCCCTACGGCACGCGACTGGAGATCAGCTGCGCCGGCCGCGTGCTCAGGCTCGTCGGGACCGCGAGCGCCGGCCCGAGCGGCGCCCGCACCGTCGCCGTCGATGCCACCGTCGCGTCGGTGCGCTCCCACGTCGACGCCGCACCCCACCGCGTGCGACATTCCCCGCCGCCATGACCGCGCTCCGCCTGCTCGCGTTCGCCGCCGCTGCCGTCGTCCTCGCCGCCTGCGCCGCGCCGCCGCCGCCGCCGGCCGCGCCCGACCCCCGGCGCGCGCCCGCGTCGCAGGACGAACGCATGGCGTGGTGGCGCGACGCGCGCTTCGGCCTGTTCCTGCACTGGGGGCTCTACGCGATCCCCGCCGGCAAGTGGCGCGACCACGACGGCTACGGCGAGTGGATCCGCGACAGCGCGCGCATCCCGCGCGAGGTCTACGCCGAGTACCAGCCGAACTGGAACCCGACCGCGTTCGACGCCGACGCGTGGGCGCGCATGGCCAAGGCCGCGGGCATGCGCTACGTCGTGATCACCAGCAAGCACCACGACGGCTTCTGCCTGTGGGACAGCGAGCAGACCGACTGGGACGTCGGCCGCACGCCGCACGGCCGCGACGTGCTCGCCGAACTCGCCGCCGCCTGCCGCAAGCACGGACTGGCGTTCGGCACGTACCACTCGATCATGGACTGGCACCACCCGGACTACCTGCCGCGCCGGCCGTGGGAGACCGAGCGGCCGACGCAGGGCGCCGACTTCGCCCGCTACGAGCGCTACCTGCACGCGCAGGTGGCCGAACTCGTGCAGCGGCACCAGCCGGCGATCATGTGGTTCGACGGCGAGTGGGAGTCGACCTGGAACCACGAGCGCGGCGTGCGCTTGTTCGCGCACTGCCGCGAGCTCGCGCCCGCGATGCTGGTCAACAACCGCGTCGACGTGCACCGCGGCGGCATGGCCGGCTTCTCGACCGCCACCGACGCCGTCGGCGACTTCGCCACGCCCGAGCAGGAGATCCCGGCGACCGGGCTGCCCGGCGTCGACTGGGAGTCGTGCATGACGATGAACGCGCACTGGGGCTGGAACGCCGCCGACCGCGACTGGAAGTCGACGAAGGACCTGCTGCGCAACCTGATCGACATCGCCAGCAAGGGCGGCAACTACCTGCTCAACGTCGGCCCGCGCGCCGACGGCACGTTCCCGCCCGAGGCCGTCGAGCGGCTGGCGCAGATCGGCGCGTGGATGGCGAGCAACGGCGAGGCGATCCACGGCACGACCGCGAGCCCGTTCGACGCGCTGCCGTGGGGCCGCTGCACGACGAAGCGCGCCGGCGACCGCACGACGCTCTACCTGCACGTGTTCGACTGGCCCAAGGACGGCGTGCTGCGCGTGCCGGGGCTCGGCAGCGCGCCGCGCCGCGCCTTGCTCGTCGGCGACCCGGGCCAGCGCCTGCGCGCGACCGCCAGCGACGACGGCGTCGCGATCGCCGTGCCGGCGGCGGCGATCGACGCGATCGCGACGGTCGTGGCGCTCGAGGTCGACGGCGCGCCGCTGGTGTTCCGAGCGCCGACGATCACCGCCGAGTCGGCGTCGTTCGTGCGCGCGCTCGACGTCGAGGTCCGAGGCGACGATCCGCGGGTCGAGGTCCGCTGCACGACCGACGGCCGCGACCCAGAGGTCGGCGACCCGCTGGTCCGCGGACCGGTGCGGATCACGGCCTCCTGCACGGTGAGGGCGGCGACGTTCTGGCAGGGCAGACGCCGCGGTCCGGTCGCCGCGCGCGCCTTCACCAAGGCGACGCCGCTGCCGCCGGTGAAGGCCGTGGCGAAGCGCGAAGGCCTCGTCGTCGAGCGTCATGCCGTCGACTGGCGATCGATCCCCGACGACCGCGGCGGCCTGCCGGTCACCGCCCGCGACGTCGTCGCCACCGTCGGCCCGCTGCGCGATCCCGGCGAGCGCGTCGCGTTCGTCTACCGCGGCTTCCTGCTCGCGCCGCGCGACGATGTGTATCGCTTCGCGCTGGCCAGCGACGACGGCAGCAAGCTGTGGCTCGACGGGCAGGTGGTCGTCGACCACGACGGCCTGCACGGGCCGACGGAGAAGCGCGGCGAGGTCGCGCTCGCGGCCGGGCTGCACGCGATCGAGGTCGTCTGGTTCAACGCCAGCGGCGGCGCGACGCTCGACCTGCAGTGGGCGGCGCCGGGCGCCCCGTTCGCGCCGTTCGACGCCGCCTGCCTGCGCCACTGAGGTCGGCCGCGGCAGGCGCCAGGGGCCGTCGTCACGGAACGCGCGCCGATCCGGCGCGTGGCTTGGCGGCGTGGCCCTTCGTCGCCCAGACGCCCCGGCGCCGGGTCAGCCCAGCGGGCCGTGCGACGCCGGATCCGGCGCGACCGCCTCTTCGACGGTCAGCGGCTTGCGGCCGGCGAACGGCTGCGCGCGCACCGAGCAGGCGTCGAGGTCGCAGGTCGCGCACCACATGCGCTCGCACGGGTCGGTGTGGAAGTCGATGTCGCCTTCGCCCTCGAACTCGGCGAGCACGCGCGCGGCCAGCGCCTCGGCGGCGTCGTGCGCGCGCTGCACCGACCAGAACTCGGGCACGACGAGGTGCGCGCTGATGTGGTGGAACGGGCCCGAGCGCAGCGCGCGCAGCTGGTGGATGCGGATGAGCCCGCCGTGGACGTGCGGCTGCAGCATCGCCACGAGCTTGCCGACGAACGCCGGATCTTCCTCGTCCAGCAGCGCGCCGACGGCTCGCCGAACCAGCCGCCAGCCGGTGCGCACGAGCATCAGGCCCATGGCGAGGGCGACCGCCGGATCGAGCCACCACACGCCGGTGAACTTGACCGCCAACAGGCCGCCGACGACACCGGCGCTGGTGACGAAGTCGGACAGCACGTGGTGGCCGTCGGCCTCGATCGCGGCCGAGTGGTGCGCGCGGCCGTAGCGGATCAGGTAGAGACCGAGCGCGCCGTTGGCGAGGCCGGCGCCGACGGTCAGCAGCAGGCCGACGTCGAGTTGCTGCGGCTGCGTCCGGTCGATCAGCGCATCGGTCGCCTGCCACAGGATCGCGAGCGCGGCGGCGACGACGAGTCCGCCTTCGAACGCGGCGGAGAAGTACTCCATCTTGCCGTGGCCGAACGGATGCTCGCGGTCCGCCGGCTGGCCCGCCCAAGCCAGCACGCGGAACGCAAACGCGGCGGCGACGACGTTGACGATCGACTCCGCGGCGTCGCTGAAGATCGCCTGCGAGCCGGTCAGCACCCACGCGTACGACTTGACGGCCAGCAGGACGACCGCGACCGCGAGCGAGAGCGCGGCGACGCGGGTGTGGGTCACGACGGGCGTCGGGTCGGCATGGGGCACGCCGCCATCATGCCGACGGCGGCCGCAGCGCGCACGCCCGGCCGCCGCGGCGCCGGCGTCAGCGGCCGGCGGTCCCCAGCACGGCGTTGAGCAGGAACAGGTTGAGGCCGTCGGCGAAGCCGCGCACGTTCGGGTCCTCGGCGAAGGCGACGACGTGGCCGCGGCCGTGCGGCTGGTGCACCAGCCACGCCTTGCGCGGCAACTGCTTGCGGCTCTCCTGCCACACGAAGCCCGCCTGCACCAGCCGCTCGGGCGCCTCGTAGATCGCCACGTTGGCGCCGCGGTCGAGCTTCAGCGGCGTGAAGATGTGCGAGCTGTCGTGCACGACCGACGCCGCGCCGTCGTAGCCGAAACCGAGCCAGTGCTCGCGGTCGACGGCGACGGCGAGGATCGCGCCCGGCGTGTTCGGCGGCGGCTCCTTGTCGGGGCGGATCGCGGCGTCGTAGTCGAACGGTTTGTCGGCGGCGGCCGGCTTGTCGGCGGGCTTTTCCGCGGGCTTGTCGTTCGGCTTGTCCGCCGGCTTCGCGGCGTCCGCGTCGCCCGGCGCGTCGGCGTCCTTCGCCGCGGCCTCGCCCTTCGGTTTCTGCCGCGGCTCGGCCTCGCTCGCCAGCAACGCGACGTCCTTCTCCATCAGCCAGCGCGACGCCGAGCCGAGCGCGACCAGCACGCCGCCGCGCTGCACGAAGTCCTTGATGGCGGCAGCGCCGCCGCTGCCGAGGCCCTGCTGGTAGCCGCTGCCCTCCGGCATCACCAGCACGGTGAAGCGCTCCAGTTCGGCGCGGCCGACGTCGTGCGTGCGGATCGGCGACACCGGCACGCCGTAGCGCTGCTCCAGCAGGTGACGCACCCAACCGGTCGAGTTGGCGTTGGTCGGGCGATCCCACAGCAGCGCGACGCGCGGCACCTTGGGCGCGTGGCCTTCGTTGCTGCCGAAGTTGGGGCCGTCGTCGACCCATGACGCGTCGGCGCAGGCCGGCGTGACGCCGTGCGCCGCGGCGAGGTCGCGCACGCGGGCGTGCAGGTCGGCGGGCTGGTCGTGCACCTTCACCACGAACGAACCGGCCGGGTAGCGCACGCCGTCGTGCGTGAACGGATCGTCGAGGATGCGCGCCTTGACGCCATGGCGCAGCAGCTCGGCGAGCAGCGCGGCGGCGCCGTTCTGCCCCCACGCCACGACGTAGGCGACCTTCGGCGGCTCGGCGCGCAGCGTCGGCGCGCCGCTGGTCGCCGCACCGGCGGCCACCGCGGCGAGCCCGGCGGGCGCTGGCGCGCCGGCGCGCCAGCACTCGACGCCGAACAGCAGCGGCAGCGCCCACGCCGTCAGGTCGTAGAACTCGGTGTCGCGGCGCTTCTGCTCGCGGCGCACCTGCTCGGCCAGGAACGCGTCGTCGAGCCGCGCGTGCGGCTCGAGCAGCACCGTCGCCAGCGTGCTGGCCGGCTGCGCCGCCGACACCACGAACGTGCCGGCCGGGAACTCGCGCGCCGCCGGCTCGCCGCCGGCGAGCGGCGTGGCCGCCGCGCACGACCACGGCGCCGTCGTGCGCGCGACCTCGATGCCCTGCTCGGCGAGCAGGTTCATCAGCCGCGCGAGCCGCGTGCGGTCGCCGACCGGCGGGAACACCCAGGCCTTGGTCGCGCCATCGCCGCGCGCGACGCCGGCGCGTCGGTGCGCGAGGAAGGCCCGCAGCGCGTCCTTGGCGCCGCCGGCCAGCGTCTCGACCGTCGCCAGCGAGGCGACGAAGTGGCGGCGGATGCAGTCGCGGTAGTGCAGCAGTTTCTCGTCCTTGCGGCGGAACACGAGGCCGCGCGAACTCGCCATCTCGTAGGTCATGCCGACGCTGCCGTGGAACGTCGGCCAGCCTTCGCCGTAGCCGGGATAGAAGCTGTCGAACGACTCGCGCGTGAAGTAGTCGAAGCCGAAGCGGTCGAACCAGCGCGCGTTGTTGCGCCCGTACCGGTCGAGCCACTGCCGCTGCGTCGCCGTGATCTCGTCGTGCAGCGGCGCCGCCGGCGGCGCGAAGTAGTACGTCGAGTTGCCGCCCATCTCGTGCAGGTCGGCGTACACCAGCGGCCACCACTGCTGGAAGGCGCGCACGCGCGCGCGCGTCTCCGGCTGCGTCAGCGCGAACCAGTCGCGGTTCATGTCGAACAGCGCGTGGTTGGGCCGGCCGCCGGGCCACGGCTGGCTGTGCTCGGCGCCGACCGGTGTCGCGTCGGCCCAGCGGCCGCGCGCGGCGCGCGTGCCGTGCACGAAGCGGTCGCGGCCGTCGGGGTTCTGCAGCGGGTCGACCAGCACGATGCACTCGCGCAGCACGGCGTCGGCGACCGCTTCGCCGCGCGCGGCGAGCAGGTGGTGCAGCACGAACAGCGCCGCGTCGGTGCCCGACGGCTCGTCGCCGTGCACGCCGTTGGCGAGCATCGCCACCGCCGGCAGATCGGCGATCAGCCGGTCGGCTTCGGCGTCGGCGAGGCCGCGCGGATCGGCCAGCCGCTGCATGCCCGCCTGGACGGCGTCGAGCCGCCGCAGGTTCGCCGGCGAGCCGACCACGGCGTAGTACAGCGTGCGGCCTTCGAGGCTGCTGCCGTAGGGCACGAGGCGCAGCCGGTCGGGCGCTGCGGCGGCGAGCGCCTGCAGGTACCGCTCGATGTCGGCGTGCAGGGTGACTTCGTCGCCCCAGGAGAAGCCGAAGAAGCGATCTGGCGTCGGGATCGCGGGGTCGTAGACGACGTCAGGCAGCAGCGGCCCGGCGGCCGGCGCGAATCCGGGATCGGGAACCTGGGCGATCGCTGTGGCGACGACCGCCATGACGGCAAGCACGGTGCGCATGGCGGCGACAGTACGTGCCGGTTCCGGCACGGGCGAGCACGCGCCGCGCAGGCGGCCTGCAAACGGCAACGGGGCTGGCGACGCCTGCGCGCCGCCCGCCCCGTCGCTTGGTCGCGCCGCGCGGGCGCGCCCTACGGCCTCACTGGCCGACCAGCAGCACCGCCGCGTCGGACAGGCCGAAGCCGAACGCATTCAGCGTCGGATCCAGGCTCAGCGCCTGCGTGAAGAACTGCGAGCCGACCAGGGCCGGCGTCGACGGCACGCCGAAGGCGAGGCTCGCGCTCGTGCCCGCACCGGCCAGCGTCAGCGTGGCCTCGAAGGAGACGCGCAGCGGGCAGCCGGGCATGCCGATCAGGGCGAGGTCCACCGGCAACGGACCGATGCCGGACACCGTGCGGCTGACGCCGACCGCCAGCACGCCGATGCCGAACGGCAGCTTGTCGACGCTGATCGTCGCCGCGCCGCCGAGCGTCGGCTGCGTCGTCGCGACGTTGCCGGGCACGCCGAGCGTGCCGACGCAGCCGGCGCCGATGTAGCCGTAGCCGGCGGCGCCATTGCTCTGGGTCGTGCCGTAGTAGAAGGCGCCGTTCCACACGCGCGGCGAGAACTGCGTCGACGTCGCCGCTGGGCCGAACGTCGGCGTCAGCTGCACGAGGCCGGTCGTGATCGTCAGGTCGGCGTTGCCGTACGTCGTCGGGGCGCCGAGGTTGGAGTAGTACGGCGAGCCGCCGATCATCTCGACGACGATGCCGTTCAGGCCGGCCGCCAGGTGCACCGGCGACGCCAGCGGCGCGAAGGTGCGCTGGCCGAGGCCGCGCGACGTGCCGACCGACGTGCCGACGAGGCGCCACTGCGTCGCGTCGACGACCGCTCCGACGTAGGTCCCCGCCTTCTGCCAGACGTTGATCGTCACCGGACTGCCGACGACGACGCTGCTGTGCACGTGCATGCCGCAGATCGTCACGCCATTCGGGTTCAGCACGTTGACGTCCATGAAGCTCGCGCCGCCCGCCGCGGTCGCGTTGATGAACGTGCCGCCCGTGAACACCGTCTCCAGCGTGCTGGCCACCGCGATGCGCTTGCTCAGCGTGATGATCGGCTGGCAGGCGCGCTGCGCGCGCAGCGTCACGTTCACCTCGCCGCAACCGCTCGGGTAGACGAAGGTCGGGTTCTGCGCCGTCGAGTCGGTGAGGCCGTCGCCGTCGAGGTCCCAGTCCCACGCGGTCGGCGCCGGCGACGACGTGTCGGTGAACTGCACGGTCAGGGGCGCGATCAGCTGGTTGGTGAACGACGGCACCACGACGTCGGTCTGCACGTACGCGGCCTTGGTCGCGGTGTAGGCGCCGAGGCTGTCGATGATCGTCAGCGAGACGGTGTAGTTGCCGCAGTTGACGTACGTGAAGCTCGGGTTGGGCAGCGTCGAGTCGACGACGCCGTCGCCGTCGAAGTCCCAGGCGTAGGCGACGATGCCGCCGGGGTTGGCCGAAGCCGCGAACGACGTGAACGTCGTCGTCAGCGGCGAGACGCCGCGGATCGGCGCGCCGGCGAAGTCGACGAAGGTCGCGCCGCTGACGTAGTACAGCGCGACGTTCGGGTGGCGCAGGTTGCCGAGGCCCGTGGCGCCGAAGGGGCTCGCGACCGTCGACGTGCGCACGCGCGCCGACACCATGTTCAGCGTGCCCTGCGCGTTGCTGTACGCGCTCGGCAGCGGCGGGGTCTGCGTCGTCGGGTTGGTGTAGACCGGGTTGGCGCCGACGTGGTGCAGGGCCACGCCGTAGTTGCCCGGCGCGAGGTAGAACGGCGTCGGCAGCGTCCAGGTCGTGCGACCGCCGGTGTGCGTGCGCGTCGCAGTCGCGACGTTGGTCCAGGCCGCGGCGTTCAGCTCGTTGCCGACGAGCGTGCCGCCGACGTTGGTGATCCACACGCCGAGCGTGCCGTTGGTGCCCGAGTTCGTGTTGATGTTGGTGTCGATGCGCTGGATCGTCAGGCCGGCCGGGTCGGTGACCGCGAGGTCGAACAGAGCCGTGGCGGCGGCGGGACCAGGGTTCGAGATCGTCAGGCCGCCGACGAAGGTCGACTGCAGCGGGGACTGTGCGGCGAGGCCCGCCGCGAGCAGGAAGAAGGTCGAGAGTCGGAGCATGGGTTGGGGATGGAGTTGCGGGCTCGGCACTATGCTTCGGCGCAGCGCCGCTTTCGCCCCCCCCACCTGACCGCCCTGATGGCCGCTCGCCTGCAGTCCCGCGTGCCCGCCGCCGACGCCGGGCTCTGTCTGTTGGACTGGCTGGCGCGTCGCTTCGCCTACTTCGACGCCGACCGTTGGCGCGCGGCAATCGCGAGCGGCACGGTGCAGCGCAACGGCGCCGTCGCCGCGACCGGCGACGAGATCGCGGCCGGCGACCTCGTGGCCTACACCCCGCGCGCGGACGCGGCTGCCGAACCGGACGTTCCCGTGCTGCACGCCGACGACGACCTCGTCGTCGTCGACAAGCCGGCTGGCATGGTCGTGCAGCACGCGAGCGGCGCGCCGATGCGCACCTTCCTCGCACGCCTCGCCCAGCGCCACCCGCCGACCGGCGGGGCCCGACGGCTGGAGTCGATCCATCGCCTCGACCGCGACACCAGCGGTGTCCTGCTCGTCGGGCGCTCGCCGGCAGGCTTGCGGGCATGGAGCGACCACTTCGCCAGCGGAGCCATTGCGAAGGAGTACCTCGCCATCGTCGCCGGCGAACCGGCGGCGGACGCCTACGCGCTGGCCGCGCCGATCGGCCCAGCCCCGCACGCCGCCGTGCGCAGCCGGCAGGCGGTCCTGCCGCCCGGCGCCCAGGGCGCGCGCACGGCGCGCACGGACGTCGTCGTCGTCGCGCGCTGGCCAGGCCACGCGCTGTTGCGCCTGCGACCACACACCGGCCGCACACACCAACTGCGCGTCCATCTCGCCGACGCCGGGTGGCCGATCGTGCACGACCCCCTCTACGGCCAGAGCGACGCGAGCTACCTGCGCTGGGTCGCCGACCGGAAGGCCGCCGATCCGAACGGCGAGAACCCCGCGCCGACACGGCACTTGCTGCACGCAGCCAAGGTTGCGCTCAAAGCGAGCGGGCCCGCACCCGAACGGTCGTGGACCGCCCCGCTGCCGGCCGATTTCACCGCGCTGCTTGCCGCATCTGGCGCGCCGCAATGCGCCAACCTGCCGCTGTGATGGCGGCATGGCCGCGGCGCCGACGCGCGCGTCGCCTCGGAAGTTGTCCCGTTGGCGTGGGCGCGTTGACCAACGCCGCGTAGGCACCATAATCCCCCCACGCGACCCCGAGTGCCGCAACCGCTTTGGCGGCGGCAGCTCGGACACCTCACCACGGTGCACGTGTCGCGCCACCCCGAGATCCCCTGTCCATGCGAGTCCTCGCGATCGGCGCAGCCATTGCTGCGTTCTCGTCCCTCCAAGCTCCGGCACAGGAGCCCACCCAGCCGCCGAAGGCGGTGTTCCAGCAGTTTCAAGCCCGCCAAGGCGGCAAGTGGATCGCGCAATGGCACGCCGCCACCGGCACGCCGAGCGCCATCTACGGCACCGGCCTGGCGATCCCCGGCTGGGGCGAGAACTCGCTGGCGGGCGCGCGCGCGCACGCCAACGGGCTGCTGCGCGAGCACGGCGAACTGCTCGGACTTGGCGTCAGCGAGTTCCGCGAGTCGATCGGCGGCCGCATGGGCCGCGCGTGGACGTTCACGTTCGACCAGTACTTCCGCGGCCTGCCGGTGATCGACGGCCGCGCCGACGTGCGCATCAACATGTCCGGCGTCGTCGCCATGCTGGGCAGCACGGCGTGGCCGATCCCCGCCGACTTCGACGTCGCGCCCGCGATCGGCAGCGACGTCGCGACCGGCATCGCCTGGGCCGCGCTCGGCGAGCGCCCGTCCGAGGCGCCGCAGCCGGCCCGCACGAAGCAACCGCGCCTCGTGATCTGGGGCGACACCCACGCCGCCGACCTCGCGCCGGTCCACCTCGCGTGGGAAGTGAGCCTCAGCAACGTCGATGCGCAGGGCAACGGCAAGATCGGCCGCTTCTACGTCGACGCCAAGACGGGCGCCGTGCTGACGTTCGTCAGCGACAAGCACGAGTGCGGCTTCGTCGGCTGCAACGCCGGCGCGGCGACGGCGCCTGCCGCCGCAGCGGCGACGACCGCGGCGCTGCCGCCGGTGCCGACGACGGTGACGGTGACCGGCTGGACGCGCACCGGCATCGACGCCTTCGCCGCCTTGGTGAACGTCCCGATGCCGGGCCTCGTCGTCGCGGTGCCGGGCCAGGGCAGCTTCACGACCGACCTCAACGGCCAGTTCACGATCGACATCAATTCGCCGGTGACGATCTCGATCACCAGCCTCGACGGCCGCCACCACAACCCGATCACCGGCGCCAACGCGCCGACCGCGAGCGTCACGGTCAATCCGGGCGTGCCGGCGGCGATCGACCTGCTGACCGCCGCGGCGTCGCCCAACGAGGCGGCGCACACGACGGCCAGCTACTTCGTCGACCAGACGAACGAGTGGTGCCGCGCGATCCTCGGCAACAGCTCGCAGTTGGTCACCGCGAGCGGCATGGCGGTCGCGGTCAACATCGCGTCGACGTGCAACGCCTACTACACGGGCAACACGATCAACTTCTACCAGGCCGGCGGCGGCTGCGCGAACACGGCCTTCTCGACCGTCGTCTCGCACGAATGGGGCCACGGCATCGACGAACGCTACGGCGGCATCAGCAACACCAACGCCGAAGGCATGAGCGAGGGCTGGGGCGACATCATCGGCCTCTACCTGATGGACACGCCCCTGCTCGGCAGCGGCTTCCAGTCGGCCGGCGTGGCGCTGCGCCGCGGCGACAACACGTTCCTGTACCCCTACTCGGGCACGTCGCCGCACGCCGCCGGCCAGGTCTGGATGGGCTTTGCGTGGCGCCTGCGCGAGCGCCTGCGCGCCGCGTTCGGCACGCCGCAGGCGATCGCGATCTCGAACGACATCGTCATCACGACGCTGCTGGCCAATCGCAGCAACCGGCCTGACGCGGTGCGCGAAGTCTTCATCGCCGACGACAACGACGGCAACCTGCTCAACGGCACGCCGAACTACGACCACCTCGCCGGCGCCGCCACCGACAAGGCGATCCCGTTCCCGGCGAAGCAGGACGTCGCGATCACGCACACGGCGCTCGGCAACACGACCAACGTGCTGCAGCCGCGCCGCGTCGACGTGACCGCCACGGCGATCTCGCCCGGCCCGATCAGCCAGGTGCGCCTGCACTTCAACACCGGCAGCGGCCCGCAGATCCGCACGATGGTCCCGAACGGCGGCGCCAACGGCTTCGTCGGCATGCTGCCCGGCCGGCAGTCGGGCTCTACCGAGTACCACATCGAGGTCCTGCACAGCAACAGCAGCACGACGCGCCTGCCGCTGACCGGCGAGTTCGCGTACACGACCACGACTGCGACGTCGGGGCCGGTGGTGCCGTTCTACACCGAGACCTTCAACTCCGGCGCCAACGGCTGGACCACGGGCATCCTGACGGGCACGTCGCAGGACTGGCAGTTCGGCACGCCCAACGGCAAGTCGGGCACCAGCAGCGGCGTCGCGTGGAGCGATCCGTCCGCAGCCAGCTCCAACGGCGGCATCGTCGGCACCGACCTCGGCGCCGGCTTTGCGAACGGCGCCTACCTTGCCAACCGCAGTTACTGGCTGCGCAGCCCGACGATCAACTGCACGGGCCGCACCGGCTGCGTCCTGCAGTTCCGCCGCTGGCTGACGGTCGAGGACGCCACCTACGACCGCGCGCAGATCTTCGTCAATGGCACGCAGATCTTCGTCAATCCGACCGGCGTCAACTTCGTCGAGACCGCGTGGACGACCGTGTCCTACCCGATCCCGATGGCGGACAACCAGTCCGCGGTGACGATCGAGTTCCGGATCACGACGGATGGCTCGCTCAGCCTCGGCGGTTGGAACGTCGACGACCTCGTCGTCGGCACGCAGACCCTGGTGCAGCTGCCCGCCGAGTTGCGCCTGCTGCCCGAGCAGGCGCAGCAGGGCGCGACGATCAACCTGAGCGTCGCCACTCCGGGCAACTCGCGGCCGTTCGTGCTGATCCTGGGCGACGCGCCCGGCCCGACGATCGTGCCGGACTTCCCGACGTTCCAGGTCGGCGGCAACATCGGCCTCTTCACGGGCACGACCGACGCCGCTGGCAACTTCGCGACGACGTTCGCTGCGCCGGCGGTGCCGTCGGCGGTCGGCGTGCTGTACTACAGCCAGGTGCTGACCTTCGACGCCAACTTCACCGGCTGGGCCGTCTCGAACGCGCACATCAACCTGTTCACCCAGTGAGCAGCGGACGGACCGGACGGTCGCCGCGCGGCGAGGTCGCGCGGCGCGCCGGTCACCACATGACCTGGCCGCCGCAGTGGCTGATGCCCTGGCCGGTCATGCCGCGCGCGCCGTCGGAGCAGAGCCACGCGACGGTGGCGCCGATCTCGGCCGGCTCCAGCAGCCGGCCGAGCGGCACGGCGGCCATGGCCTGCGCCTTGGCCTTGGCGAACGACGTCTTCAGGCCGTCCGCCAGCAACTGCAGGCCGGCGGTCGCCATCTCGGTGTCGACCCAGCCCGGACAGATGGCGTTGACGGTGATGCGACGGGGCGCGAGTTCGAGCGCGAGCGCCTTCACGAAGCCGAGCACGCCGTGCTTGCTGGCGCAGTACGCGGTGTAGCCGGGCACGCCAAACCGGCCGAGCACGGAGCTGATGGCGACGACGCGGCCGCCATCGGCGAGCAGGGGCAACGCGGCTTCGACGGTGTGGTAGAGGCCATCGAGGTTGGTGCGCACGATGGCGTCCCACCGATCGGGTCCGGGGACGGCGCAGCGGTTGGGCCCGCCGACGCCCGCATTGGCGACCACGATGTCGAGGCCGCCGAAGGCCTTGCGCACGCTCGCGCAGGCGCGCGCCATCGACTGCGGCCGGGTGACGTCGCCGGCCACCGCAAGCATGCCAGCCTTGGCGCCGCCGAGCGAGGCCACGACGCCGGCGAGCGGGGCCTTGCGGCGGCCGAGCACGGCGACCCGCGCGCCTTGCCCGGCGAGCGCCTGCGCAATGCCGGCGCCGATGCCGGTGCCGCCGCCGGTGACGAGGCAGCGCCGTCCTTGCAGCAGGAGGCTCATTGCGCGTCTCCTGCGCTGGCCAGTGCCACGACCTCTGCGCACATGCGGCGGATGCCGGCGCAGACGTCCTTGGGGCGCGCGTCGTACATGTAGGCCGGCGTGGTCACGATGCGCTGCGCGCGGTCGACGACGCACTGATCGACGGCGCAGCGCTCGTGCCGCGCCCCCATCGCCGTCAGGGCCTGCGCGGTCGGCGCGTCGTCGCCGATGGTGAGCACGGGATGCGCCTGCCGGCCGAGCACCGCCGCCACGACCGCGGGGGCGATGCAAGCGGCGCCGATCGGCTTGCGGGCGGCGTGCGCCTCGCGCAGCAGGCGCGCGACCTCCGGGTGCGCCGTCGCCTGCGCGCCCTCGGTTGCGAAGTCGCAGAGGTTCTTGGCCGCGCCGAAGCCGCCGGGCAGCACGAGGCCGTCGAGGTCGGTCGCCCGGACGGTGGCCAGCGCGCGCACGCGCCCGCGGGCGATGCGCGCCGACTCGCGCAGCATGTCGCGACGTTCGCCGGCCGCCGGCGCGTGCGCGGCGTGGTCGACGACCTCGCGCTGCGGGCCGGCAGGCGCGATGCAGACGACCTCGCAGCCGAGTTCGTCGAGGCAGAGCAGGGTGAACACGGCTTCCTGGATCTCCGATCCGTCGAGGAAGCCGCATCCCGAGAGCAGGACGCCGATCGTTGGTTTCATGGCGGGCGGTTGCGCCGCCATCATGCCGCTGCCGCCGCGCCACGCCATGCGCCGGCGGGACCGCGCCGATCGTCAGGGCCCGACCGGCGCCCGCCGCGCCTCGATCCGGCCGACAGCGTCGAGCGCCGCGACGCGGTAGGCCTCGGCCATCGTCGGGAAGTTGAAGACGCGCTCGACGAACGTGTCGACCTCGGCCTCCGCCGCCATCGCCATCTGCGCGACATGGACCAGCTCGGTGGCGCCTTCGCCGACGACCTGGCAGCCGGCGATGCGACGCGTCGCGGCGTCCACGACGAGCTTCAGCAGGCCGTCCTCGTTGCCGTTGATGTGGCCGCGCGCGATCTCCGCGAAGTTGGCGCGGCCGACGACCACGTCCAGGCCGGCCGCGATCGCAGCCTGCTCGTCGAGGCCGATGCTGCCGATCTCGGGCAGGGCGTAGACGCCGGTCGGGATCAGGTCGCCGCCCGCCGGCCGCGGCAGTTCCAGCGCCGCCCGCACGGCCCGGCGCCCCTGCTCCATCGCCGCCGAGGCGAGGGACGGCTGACCGACGACGTCGCCGACTGCGAAGATGTGCGGCACGGCGGTGCGACCGTCCTTGTCGACGGGCAGGTGCCCGGAGCGGTTGACGGCGAGTCCGGCGCGCTCGATGGCGAGGCCCTCGACGTTGGCGACGCGGCCGAGCGCGCACAGGACCTTCTCGCTCGCGACCGTCCAGCCGTTGGCGAGCCGGGTCACGACCTTGTCGACGCCGTTCCACGCGACGGAGGCGACCTTGGCCTCGCGCACGAACGTGCAGCCCTCGTGGCGCTCGAACGCCGCCAGCAGGCGATCCGTCATCTCGCGGTCGAGGAACGCCAGCGGGCGCACGGCGCGGTCGATCATCGTGACCTCGACGCCGAGCGCGGCGAAGATGGTCGCGTACTCCGTGGCGATGACGCCGCTGCCGAGCACCGTCAGCGACTCGGGCAGGTACGACATGCTCAGGATCGAGTCGCTGTCGTAGACGTGTTCATGGTCGACCGGCACGTCGTCCGGGCAACGCGGGCGCGATCCGGGCGCCAGCATGACGATGTCGCCGCGGACAATCCGCGTTTCGCGGCGCGTCGTCGTCACCTCGAAGGCGTGCGGATCGAGGAAGCGGGCACGGCCGTGGATGCGGGTCACGCCGTTGCGCAGCAGCTGCCGCGACTGGTACTCGACGTGCGCCTTCACGACGCCGTCCATGCGCTCCATCAGGCTGGCGAGCTGCAGATCGCGCGGCACCTCGAAGCGCAGGTGCCGGCCGAGCCGTCGGCGCAGCTCCGACAGGTGACGGGCCGTCTCGCGCAGCGTCTTGCTGGGGATCGTGCCGCGATGCACGCAGGCGCCGCCGACGTCGGCTTCCTGCTCGACGATGCAGACGCTCCTGCCCGCCTTGGCGGACTGGATGGAAGCCTTCTGGCCGGCAGGTCCGCTGCCGACGACGACCACGTCGAAATGGAGCGCTTCGTCCGAGCCGGTCACTGCATCACCTCGGCGGTCTGCATCGCCTTGTCGCGCTTGGCCAGCAGGCCATCCAGCTCGTCCGGGTAGACGTTGAGCGCGACGACCGCTTCGTCGGCGTGCAGTTCGTCCAGTGTCGGCGCCGCCGACAACGGCTCGGGGCGGATCGAGTACGCGATGCGGTCGGCCAGTCGCACCATGCAGGCGAGGTCGGGATAACGGCTCGACAAGGTGACGTCGTGGTGACCGGCGATCGACTCGGCGACCTGCTCCGGCAGCTTCCACTCGGCCGCGAGCAGCGCTCCCGCGGCCATGTGCTGCTCGCGCAGCGCGGTGACGAGGGCGGCAAGGTCCGGCTCGGCCGACGCGTCGTCGAGGACGCGGTCGATGGCGTTGAGCATGACGGCCTTGCCGACGTCGTGCAGCAGGCCGCACACGAAGGCGATCTCGACGTTGCGCCGACGCAGGCGCGCGATCTCCTTGGCGAAGAAGCCGGTCAGCACGGAGTGCTGCCAGAGATCGCCGAGCAGTTCGGTGCAGCGTGGGTTCAAGAAGAGGCGGCCGCGCACGGCGACGGCCATCGCGATCTCCGTCACGTGCCGGAGGCCTAGCCGGCTGATCGCCTGCTGCAGCACGCGGCACTGCACCTGGCCGACGTAGGCGGCAGAGTTCGCCACGCGCAGGATGCTGGCCGCCAGGGATGGGTCGCGGTGGATGATGGCGGAAAGGCGCGCCGCGTCGATCGTGTCCGTCTGGCACGACGACAGGACTTCCGCGACCGTCGCCGGCAGCGGCGGCAGTTCGAGGTCACCCGACGCGATCGCCCGCGCGAACACGGCGGAGACTTGGTTCGTGGCGGTCGCCATCCCGGCGGGATGATCGGACGTCGCGCCGGCCGCCATGAGCACGGATCGACGCGCCCGTCCCATCGGGGGATTGCGCCGCGCGCAAGGAACTCGTCCCGGACCTTGCCGCGCCACGGCACGCGGGCCGGCCGCTACCATCTGCCCTCAGCATGGATGCCTTCGTGCGCGCTGCCGCCGCCGCCCTGCTGTTCGCCCTCGGAGGCGCGCAGGCCCAGGCGCCATCGCCCTGGGCGACCTTGGTGGTCCCCACCGGCGTGCAGCCGACGCAGGCAACGTCGATCGGGAAGCTCGTCGCCTACTGCGACGGCGGCACGCTGTACGCGTGGTCGGCGGTCACGCGCGAATGGGCCTCCCACCCGGTCCGATCGCAGGCGACACTGCGCCTCAACAACGACTGCCTGATCGCGCAGCAGCCCGGCTCGTGGATCGCGTTCTCGGCGTTCACCGGCACGTTCGCCGTGCGGACGGCGTCCGCCGGCGCGGTGCTGCACAATCCAGTCGGGGCGCAGAACGACGCGATGCTGGCGTTCACCGACCAGGGGCAAGTGCACGTCTACTGCGCGACCGACGGCCAGTGGCGCGCGCGCGCAGTCCAATCGAACGCCCTCGTCGCCCTGCAGCGCAACGTGCTCGTGCTGCAACAGGGCACGCTGCTGTCGGCGATGGACGCGGCGACCGGCCAATGGCACGACCGGCAGGCCGCGGTGGCGCCGACGGCCCTGAGCGCCGACGGCAGTCTCGGGCTCGCGTGGAGCGGGGCGAGCGCGCACGCGTTCTCGGCGCTGCACCGGACCTGGACGGACGCGACGATCCCCGGCGGCGCGACGTTCGTCCGCGCCGACGACTGGGCGGTGTTCGCCGGCGCCGATCGGACGATCGCCTGCAGTGCCATCACCGGCGGCTTCGCGGCGATCGCCGTCGGCGGGCTGCAGCCGGCCGCGACCAGCGACCTCGTCGGCCTGTTCGACGACGGCGCGTCGCTACGCGCATTCTCGGCGGTCCGCGGCGGCTGGAGCGACGCCCTGTCGCCACGCAGCGCACTCGCGACCGTGCGCGGGCCGACGGCGCTGCTGGTCGGGCCGGCGGCAGCGGTCGGCTACAGCGCCTTGACGAACACCGCCGAAGCGGTCGCCGGTCCGGTCGTCAGCAGCGGCGCCGCCGACACCGTCGCGTGGGCGCGCACGGCCAACGGCGGCGGGCCGTCGCTCTTCAGCGCCTTCACCGCGAGCTGGGTCGATGCGCCGGCGGGCTGGACGGCCGATCCGCAACTGGCGACGACGGCGGCGGCGGCGGTGACCGGCGCCGGTTGCGTCGCCTTCTCGCCGCGCACCGGTCGCTTCGTGCCGCTCGCGTGCGCCGGCGCGCAGCTCTTCGGCAACCCGAGCAGCGCGCTGCTGCTGGCGGTGACGCCGACCGACGCCCATGCCTTCGACGCCCGCCGGGAACGGTGGGTCTCGACCCCGCGCAACGGCGTTGGCGCCGTCGCCGCGCAGATCTGGCGCACCGCCGGCGTGGTGATCGCTGGCGTCGAAGCGCTCGCGTTCGGCGCGCAGTCCGGCGCGTGGTCGCGCACAACCCTGCCGGGTCCGGCGACCAGCCTGCGGACGAACAGCGAGTGCGTGCGCGTCACCACCGCGTTCGGCGTCCACGCCGCGACGGCGCTGCCCCAGGCCGGGTGGTTTGCGCAGTTCCCCGAGTTCCGTCGCGTGCAACCGGCAGGCGCGACCGCCTCTTGGTGGACCGGCGCGCCGCCAGGAGGTGGCATCGTCGTCGCCGCCGTGGGCCTTCCTGTCGCGACACCATGGACGGTGCCGGGACTGGGTCCGTGCTGGCTGGATCCGGCGGACGCCCTGATCGGGCCGTTGCACGTGCTCGCCGCCGGCAGTGGCGCCTTCGGCCAACTGCCGACGCCATCGACGTGGCCCTGCCAAGGCGTCGAAATCGCGCTGCAGTCCGTCTGCCTGCCGGCCGCCGGCGCGCCCTACCTCGGCGACCCGGCCACGCTGCGGCCGCAGTGAAGCCGACCGATCGGCGACAGCCGCGCCCGCCCGTCCGCCGATGAGACGGCCGTGGGCCGGCTCCGCATCCGCACGCTCGACAAGAACATGACGGCCGTCGTGCAGGCCACGGCGGGGCCGCCGGCTGCCGCTGCAGCGGTGCGCGAGGCCCTGACGGCGGCGAAGATCGGCAACGGCATCGACGACGCCGCGATCGAGGCCCTCGGCAGCAAGCTCGCCGACACGGCCTTCGCCGGCGAAGCCGTCGTCGCGCGCGGCAAGCCGCCGGTCCAGGGCGAGGACGGTCGCGTCGACGGCATGATCCCGCCGACGAAGGTCGCCGGCACGCCGCGCGAGGACGGCAGCATCGACTACCGCGAACGCATGTTCCTTATCGGCGTGAGCGCCGGCATAGAGATCGGGCGCATCGTCGCGCCGACCGTGGGCGTCGCCGGCAAGGACGTGTTCGGCGCCGGCGTTCCGGCCGTGCCGGGCAAGCCGACGACGGTGAAGCCGGGCCCCGGCGCTAAGCTGCTGGGCGATGTCGTGCTGGCCAGGCACGACGGCGTGCTGCTGCGCAACGCCAAGGTCATCGACGTCGTGCCGCTGTTCGCGCACGGCGGCGACGTCGACTACCGCTGCGGCAACCTGCACACCGCCGGCTCGCTGAGCATCGAGGGCGACGTGCGCGACGGCTTCTCGGCGACCGCCAGCGGCGACGTGCAGATCAATGGCGCCGTCGCCAACGGGCTGGTGTTCGCCGGCGGCAGCGTCAACGTGACCCAAGGCGTGCTCGGCCGCAACGCCAAGGTCATCGCCGGCCACGACGCCTACTTTCGCCACGCGACGAGCGCGACGATCGAGGCCGACGGCGCCGTCGAGATCGCCGACCAGGCCACCCACTGTCGCATCCGTGCGACCACGATCGAGGCCAAGGAAGGCAAGGGCGTCGTGCTCGGCGGCGAACTGCGGGCCCGCAGCCGCATCACGGTGCGGGTCGCCGGATCGGCCGCCGCCACCGCGACGACCCTCGTCGTCGGCGACGTGCTGCAGGACGTCGCAGCGAGCGTTCGCGCGATCGGCGGCAGCGCCAAGCTGGATGTCACCACGCGACCGCGCGGCATCGCCATGAGCCGGACGTCCCTGCGCGACGTCGACGCAGCCGTCGAAGAACGCCTGCGCCTGCTGAAGCGCAAGCGGGAGCTGCTGGTGGGCGCCATGGTCGAGTTCCTCGACGTCGTTCACCCCGGCGTCGTCGTCGTGTTCGGCGACAAGACCTGGACCTGCGACGCACCGGTGCACGCGGTGCGGCTGCGCTGGTCCGAAACGGACGATTCGATCCACGAAGAACCACTCCGATGACCAGAACCCTCCACGATCTGCGCGCGCGCGACATCATGGCGACAGACGTCCAATGGACGACCCCCGGCGACAACCTGCTGGCGGCGGGCCGCCGCATGGCCGAACACGGCCTGCGCTCCCTGCTGGTGCGCGGCGACGACCCGACCGACCTGCCTGGCATCGTCACCAGCAAGGACATCGTCAACCTGCTCGGCACGCACGAACCCGAGCTGCTCGCCGAGCTGCGGGTCGGCGACGTGATGACGCGGCCTGCCATCTGCGTGCCGGCGCAGACGAACCTGCGCGACTGCATCAACCTGATGCGCATGAGCAGCGTCCGTCGCCTGCCCGTGCTGGACGGCACCACGGTGATCGGCGTGCTGAGCAGCACCGACATCTTCCGCCGCGCGCTTGCCGAGGCCTGAAGGCTCGCGTCGCGGGCGTCGCGCGGAGACCACGCCTCAGCCCGTGCCGCCGCCGCGCGGATCGACCGGCGGCTGCTGCCACGGCTGATCGATCGCCAGCAGTTCCACCGCCTCCTCGGGCGTCGTCGCCACGCGCCAGAGACCGCGAAAACGCTCCTGGATGAATCCCTCGGCGAGGCAGCGTTCGAGCATGTCGAGCAGCGGCCGCCAGAAGCCGAAGGCGTCGAGCACGACGATCGGCTTGTCGTGGAAGCCGAGCTGCTTGAACGACATCACCTCCAGCAGCTCCTCGAGCGTGCCCAGCCCGCCGGGCAGCGCCACGAAGGCGTCGCCGCTCTCGTCGAGCCCGCGCTTGCGGCTGCGCATGTCGTCGAGCGCCTCCATGGCGTGCGCGTCCGGACACGCGACGTTCTTGTCGATGAAGCGCCGCAGGATCACGCCGAAGGTCCTGCCGCCGGCGCTGCGCGCGCCGCGCGAGACGGCGCCCATCAGGCCGAACCGGCTGCCGCCCCAGACGAGGTCCCAACCGCGGCTCGCGATGCAGGCGCCGAGGCGTTCGGCGACCGGCGCCCACTTCGGGTCGATGCGCTCGCTGGACGAGGCGTAGACCGTGACGCGGAACGGTCGCTCGCGCTGCGGGACGCTCACGACCGGCCCCGGGCGGCCAGCCACCGGTCGAGCAGCAGCAGCCCAGCCATCGACTGGCCGTCGCCGACTTCCTGGTCGACCACGAGTTCGCGCGCCGCGGCGAGCGGCAGGCGATGGGCCGTGATGCGCTCGCTCGGTTCGAGGCGCTGCGGCACGACCGTCAGCCCGCGCGCGACGAAGAACCAGCAGCGCTCGTTCGACACGCCCTTGTACGGCGCGAAGCTCCCCAGCGGCTCCCAGTCGCTCGCGACGAGACCAGCCTCCTCGGCCAGCTCCTTGCGCGCGACGTCGAGCGCCGGCTCGCCGGGCTTCATGCCGCCGATCGGGAACTCCCAGAGGTCGCGGCCGAGCAGGTAGCGGTGGACGCGCACGACGACGGTCGTGCCGTCGTCGAACAGCGGGATCGCCGCGGCGCTGCCGGGCATGTCGACGTAGTAGTACTCGCCGATCGTGCCGTCGGTCTGCACGTAGCGGTCGCGCCGGTACCGGTGCCACGGATTGTCGACGAGGACCTCCGTCGCCACGCGGTCGAACGGCTTCATCGCTGCCCCATCGAGAACCAGAGCTGGCGGCGGTCGTCGGACTGCTCGTACTGCCAGGGCCAGCCGAGGTCGATCGCGATCGGGATCTGGAAGAACGGCAGTTCGATGCGGAAACCGAAGCCCGACGAGAGGCGCACCTCGCCGAAGGTCGGGTCGTCGAGGTCGAGTCCGAGCATGCCCACGTCCGTGAAGACGAGCCAACGCAGGACCTCGCGGTCGCGCACCTCGCCGGGCATTCGCGTCGCCACCAGCGGGAAGATGACCTCCGCGGTGCCGGTGACGATGGCTTCACCGCCGTACGGGCGATCGAACTGCTTCGGGCCGGCGCGGCGGAAGTCGAAGCCGCGCAGGTTGTAGCCGCCCATGTAGAAGCGCTCGGTCAGGAACACGTCGTCGCTGCCGCCGAAGGCCTGGGCGACGCCGAACAGGCCGTCAAGGTGCAGCACGGTCGGGTGCCCGGCCTCGTTCTCGCGCAGGCGCACGTAGACGTTCGTGCTCTGCGTGAACTTCACCAGGCTCTCCTCGCCGCCGAGCGGTCCGCCGACCATCTCGACGTTCGCCGTGGACTCGAAGCCCGACGTCGGCCGCATGACGTCGTCGTAGTCGCGATAGCGGCCGAACACGCGGACGGCCCGCAGTTCGGTCTGGCCTTCGGCGTCGAACGCGAGCTCGGTCGCGTCGACCGCCAGCGACTCGACGGTCACGGCGTCCTGGCGGACGCCGAAGCCGGCGTTGAGCTCGTCGCTGAAGTTGTGCGAGAGGGCGACGTCGGCGCCGAGCGTGTCCGACGTGTAGCCGTCCGGCAGGCGCTGGATGCGCTTGCGGCCGGCGAGGCGCAGCTCCCACGTGTCGAGGTGCTGCACGAAGATGTCCGGCTCCGTCCAGGCCAGCGTGTAGGTGCTGAAGCGGGTGCCGGGCGACGCGATCATCTCCAGGCGCTGGCCGCCGCCGTGGAAGGCCTCGTTGCGGAAGATCTCCGAGAAGCCGGTGATCGGGTTGAGCGACGAGGGCGGCTTCCAGAGGTCGAAGTTGTTCTTGGTGAACTCGATGCGGCCGATGACGCCCTGGCCCGTGCTGATGCCGACGCCCCAGTTGAAGCTGCCGGTGTTGCCGTCCTTGACGTCGACGGCGACGTCCACCGCCGCCGGGTCGCCCGCCACCGGCTCCAGCTGCAGACGAGGTCCCTGCTGCGAGATCGGGTCGTTGAAGTAGCCGGTCTGCTCGACGAGCCGCTGCGAGCGCTTGACCTCGCCCATGTCGATGCGCTCGCCCGGCTGGACGCGGAAGCGCCGACGGACGACGCGATCGCGGGTGAAGCGGTTGCCGCGCACGATCACGTCGCGCAGGTTCTTCGGCACGCCTTCGCTGACGCGGAGGACGATGTCGACCTCGTTCGCGACCGTGTAGGTCTCCGCCGGCGGCAGCACACGGCAGCCGCCCTGGACCCGGTCCATGCCGGGGAAGCTCTGCGGCGGGTGGCCGCGCTTGCCGTAGTAGTCGAGGATCGCCTGGATGTCGCGCTGCAGCTTGTCGCCGTCGTAGAACTCGCCGGCAGCGACCTTGGTCAGGGCCTGCAGTTCGGCGACCGGGTAGAGCGGCGGCGTCGCCAGCGGCGCGCCGACGCCGTCGACGTGCTCGATGCGCAGCGAGCGCACGCGGTAGCGCGGCCCCTCGACCACGACGTAGGTGAGGTCCACCATCGAACGGTCCTCGGTGAACACGGCGTCGAGCAGGTCGACGGTGGCGTCGAGGAAGCCGCGCTGGCGGTAGAAGACCCGCAGCCGGTCGATGTCCTCCTCGACGACTTCGCGGCTGAAGGCGTCGCCCGAGAGCAGGCCGCGCGCCGGCTTGGCCTCGATGGAACTGTCGCGCAGCAGGTAGTCGTCGGCGCCGAGGAAGCCGAACACCGGATCCGCGGCGAAGCTGGCGTTGCCGAGGAAGCGCACGGAACCGATGGTGACCTTCGGCCCTTCGTCGACGCGGAACCGCAGCCGTCCCGGCGGCCTGCCGGCGGCGTCAGGGCGCGCCGGTGCATCGTCGTCGGCGGCGCCCGGCAGCTCCTCGATCACCACCTCGGCGTGCGCGTAGCCTTCGCGCCGGTAGCGCGCGAGCAGCACCTTGCGCATCGCCTCGGCCTCCGGACGCGTGATCTGGATGCCGGCGTGCACGCCGAGCAGCGCGTCGACCGTGGCGCGGTCGAGGTGGTCGAGGCCGATGTAGTCGAGGCCGACGAACACCGACTGCTCCAGCAGCACGACGTACGTCACCGCCACGCCGTCGCCCTCGGGCGCGACGAAACCGGCGACGATCGCGCGGCGATTGCGCCACAGTTCGGCGCAGTCCTCGGAGACCATGCGCGGCTCGAACGACTGCCCGACCCGCGCCGCGAGGCCGCGCACGTACGCGGCGGCTGCCTCCGGGGTCATGCGCTCCAGGTCGCCGCCCGCGATGCGGTCGATGCGCGTCTCGCCGCGGCTGCGGGCGAAGGCGACGGACACGATCGGGCGGCCGGCGAGACGCACCACCGCCTGGTCGTAGACGACCTCCTCGTCGCCCTGGCGGGCGCCCGGCTGCACCGGCACGCCGGGTCCCTGCGGCGTCTGCGCCAGCGCGCACGGCATCGCCACCGCGTGCGCGACGGCGAAGGCCAGCAAGGTCGTCCACCGCCCGCCGGAACGGCGGCGCGGCGGCCGATCACTGCATCGGCTCGGCCCTGCGGGTGTAGTTCTCAAAACGCATGTACTCGCGGAAGAACCGCAGGACGACCTCGCCGGTCGGGCCGTTGCGCTGCTTGGCGATGATGATCTGCGCCAGGCCGGCGTTCTGCTCGGTGGGTTTGTAGTAGTCGTCGCGGTGCAGAAGGATGATGACGTCGGCGTCCTGTTCGATGGCGCCCGACTCGCGCAGGTCGCTCATGCGCGGGCGATGGTCGTCGCGGTTCTCGACGTCGCGATTGAGCTGCGACAGCGCGATCACCGGCACCGACAGTTCGCGGGCGATGCTCTTCAGGCCGCGCGAGATCGCCGAGATCTCCTGCTGCCGGCTCTCGAAGCGACCGCCGCCGGACATCAGCTGCAGGTAGTCGACCACCACCATGCTGATGCCGTGCTTCTGCTTCAGCCGGCGGCACTTGGCGCGCAGCTGCGTGATCGAGATGCCGGGCGTGTCGTCGACGTAGATCGGCGTCTCGTACAGCTTGGCCGCCTCTTCCTGCAGGCGCTTGTACTGCTGGTCGGTGATCCGGCCCTTGCGCATCGCCGCGCCGTCGATCTGCGACCGGCAGCAGAGCATGTTCTGGATGACCTGCTGGTTCGACATCTCCAGCGAGAAGAACGCGATGCCGGCGCCGAGGTTGGCGACGCGCTCGGTCAGGTTGAGCGCGAAGGTCGTCTTGCCCATCGACGGACGCGCCGCGATGATGATCAGCTCGCCGGGCTGCAGGCCGCCCGTCATGTCGTCGAAGTCGTAGTAGTCCGTGCCGAGCCCGGTCAGCCGGCCCTCGCGTTCGCGCAGCTTGTCGATGCGCTCGAAGGTGCTCTGCAGCACGTCGGCGATGCTCACGGCGTCGCCGTTCTTGTCCTGACGCGCGATCTCGAAGATCTGCCGCTCGGCCTCGTCGAGCAGGTCGCGAGCGTCGAGTTCGTTGTCGTAGGCCTTGCGGGCGACGTCGAGGCATGTCTCCAGCAGCCGTCGCTGGATCGACTTCTCGCGCACGATCTCGGCGTGGTAGACGACGCCAGCGGCGGTCACCACGCTCTCGACGAGGTCGAGCAGGTGCTCGTGGCCGCCCGCTTCCTGCAACCGGCCCTGCCGCGACAGGTCCTCGCCGACGACGATCGGGTCGGTCGCGTGCCGCTCGTTGTAGGCGTTGACGATCGACTGGAAGACCAGTTGATGCCGCGGCAGGTAGAAGTCCTCCGGCTTGAGGAAGGCGACGTCCACCACGGCGTCGGCGTGCAGCAGCAGCGCGCCGAGAACGGAGCGCTCGGCTTCCAGGTTCTGCGGCACACCGCGCCCGTCGAAGGTCTGCTTGAAGTCCGCCATGGCACCAGGGCGCTCTCCCTTAGCCGCCGCCGGCGGCGGCGCAAGCCAACGCTATGTGGACAACTTTCACGACGACGTGGAATGAGCGGCCGGCGCCGAGGCTGCGCCGGCCGCGAACGGCCAGCGAGCCCGGTGTGCATTCACACCAGGATCCGGCCGTGCGTCGCCTCGGCGTCGAGCGCAACGATGCCGCGCGCGGCCAATTCGACGAGCACCGCCGCGGCGAGGTCGTAGTCGATCCGCAGCTTGCGCTGCAGGAAGACCGCATTCGCCCGGCGCGTGGCGAGGACGAGTTCGACGGCTTCGCGCATCAGGACTTCGTCGGGCGCGCCGGGCCGCGACGCGATCGCCGGCTCGGGACGCGGAATCGTCACGATCGGATCCTCCGTGTCGGCAGGCGCCACCAGCGACACGGTTGCTGGTGGCGTCGACGCCTCGGCGTCGTGGCGGATCGGTTCCTCGGCCGGAGCCGCTGCAGCCGTGCCCGCTGCAGGGCCCATGCCGATCGCGTCCGAGCCGGAGCGCGCCGTCTCGGCGTCCGGCCACGGTTCCGTACGGGTCGGCATGCCGTCTGCCGCCGCTTCGGCGTCATTGCCGCCAGCGGGCCACCGCGCATCGTCGTTCGCCAGCGCAGGAACTTCGGCGTCCGCCGCAGTCGTCGCGTCGGTCACCCCAGCCGTGCTCTCGGCGCCGATCGCCGCATCGGCATCCCCTGCGGCTGGCGCATCCGTCACCTCGTCGCGCCACGGCGAGCCGTCGAAGCGCACCGCCGCGGCCAACGACGGCGGCACGGCCTCGGTCGCGTCGACCGCGTCGACCGCATGCGGTCCGGGATGCAGTTCCGGCCCGACCTCTTCCGCCGCCGACGCGCCAAGCGCCGCCGCCGCGGACCACTCGACCGCGGCGTCGAAGCCCGTGGCGCGCGGCGGTTCGGTCGCGTCCGGGAACACGATCGGGGCGCGCGCCGGCGCGGCATCGCTCGCAGCGGCGGACGCGGCATCGTCGCCGCGATCGAGGGCCTCTGCCTCCTCGGCGTCGACGGCGGCAGCGTCCTTGCGTTCCGCGGCGTCGATCGCCGCGACGACACGGGCGGCGCTGAGCGCATCGTCCTGCGCCGCTGCAGGCGCGCCCGACGCTGCATCCGCGGCGTCGATCGCCGCCGCCGCGTCGGCTGTCGACGCCGATCCGGCCGCGCTGCCCGGCTCGCTCCAGCGCGCCGACGAGGCGACGCGCTCGGCGCGACGTTCGTAGTAGCTGCGCCGACGCCATGCCGGCGCGTCGTCGGCCGGCGGCGTGCCGCCTTCGGAAGCGGGCTCGGACGGGTTGGACTCAGCCGCTGGAGCCGGCGCGAGCGACGGCGCTCCCGCCGCGGCAGTCGCGATCGTCGGCGCCGAGGCGCGCTCGACCGGGCCGCCGACGAACATGCGTTCGAAACTCTCGTGGAAGAAGAAGTCCGTCGCGAGCAGCAACGACGCGAACGTGAAGCCCCAGATCACGACCAGCGTCGGCCAGTACCCGACCGCCGCGACCATCGCGCCGGCGAGCCACGCGCCGAGCGCGCCCTTGTGCAGCGCCGGCGCGACGCCGCCCTCGCCGAGGTTGAGCAGCACGCCGAGCAGGACCGCCATCGCGGCGAGTCGACCGAGGCGCTGCAGCGGTCGATCGAGGCGGCCGTGCACCAGCCAGATCGTGCTCCAAAGCACCACGAGACCGAAGAACATCACCGCCGGCGCGAAGCCGAACGTCCGGTAGAGCGCCGCATACGCGTGCTGGAGCGCCGAGCGCACCTCGAAGCCTTCGTGGCGCAGGTGGTAGAAGACGAGGGCCGACAGCGAGAAGGCGGCGACGGCCATCGGCGCGAAGGGCCACAGCCAACCGGGGCTGCGAGTGGACGGATCTGGCGGCGCGTTGCCGAAGGTGTTCGAGGTCATGCGCCCCTCCCGGGCGGTTCCGCTGGCCGCACTTCGGCGCCACCGGATGGTCGCAACGCAATCTACTGTCGCCCCATCGCCACCTCAAGCAATGGGGTCACGGCACGCAACCGCGCGGCGGTCACTCTGCCGTCGGTCGCGCGTCGGGAGCGAAGGGCGGAGCGCCGCCGAGGGCGGCGTCCGGCGCGTCGTCGTCGTCGTCGTCGGCAGCGGCAGCGGCAGTCGCCGCCCCCACTGGGACCGCACCCACCCCGGCGTCGTCGCGCTCGCCGTCCGTCGCCTCGGCGACGCCGTCGGCCAACGCACCGGTCGACAGCGCATCGCCTTCGGCCGGTTCCCCGTCGTCCACTTCGCCCGTCGCGTCCTCGGCGCCCTCGGCCGAATCCTCGCGCGCGAGGTAGTCGTCCCAGGTCATCAGCACGTCGCGCGACTTGCTGCCGACGAACGGTCCGACGAGACCGTCCTCCTCCATCATCTCGAGCAGGCGCGTGGCGCGCGTGTAGCCGACGGCCAGCGCCCGCTGCAGCAGGGTCGCCGAGCCGCGCTGCGACTGCAGCACCACCTCCGCCGCCTTGCGGTAGAGGTCGTCGCGATCGGCGACCTTCGGGCGCGAACTGGACTGGGTCTGCACCAGTTCCGGCGTGAAGTGCGGCTGCTGCCCGCGCTCCTCCAGGAACGCGATGACCTTGTCCTTCTCGTCGTCGGTGACGAACGTGCCCTGCGCGCGCAGCAGCGCGCCGCCGCCCGGCGGCATGTACAGCATGTCGCCATGGCCGAGCAGCTTCTCGGCGCCGTTGACGTCGAGCACGATGCGCGAGTCGAGCTTGCGACTTACGCGGAAGCAGATCTGCGTCGGCAGGTTCGACTTGATGATGCCGGTGATGACCTCGCTGCTCGGCCGCTGCGTCGCCAGGATCACGTGCATGCCGACGGCGCGCGACTTCTGCGCCAGGCGCTGGATGTGCTCCTCGACCTCGTTCTGCGCGACGGCCATGAGGTCGGCGAACTCGTCGATGACGATGACGACGTACGGCAGCTTGACGCGGTCGGGCTCGGGCTCGCGCTGCAGACGCTTCTGCAGCTCCTGCTGGCCCAGGCGGTTGTAGTTGCGGATGTGGTTGACGCCCACGGCGGCGAGCAGCGCGTAGCGGTTCTCCATCTCGTCGACGGCCCACTGCAGCACGCCCGCGGCCTTCTTCATGTTGGTCACGACGTCGCAGCAGAGGTGCGGCACCCGCTTGTACGACTGCAGTTCGACCATCTTCGGGTCGACCAGGATGAGCTTCACCTGCTCGGGCGTGCGCGTCATCAGGATCGACAGCAGGATGGTGTTGATGCACACCGACTTGCCGGAACCAGTCGTGCCGGCGATCAGCAGGTGCGGCATCTTCGCCAGGTCCTCGACAATCGCGTTGCCGGCGACGTCCTTGCCCAGGTACAGCGGGATGGCGCTGTCCTCGGAGCGACCGAACGTGTCGAGGAGCTCGCGCATGAACACCTTCTGGCGCTCGGCGTTTGGCACCTCGATGCCGACCGTGTCCTTGCCAGGGATCGGCGCGACAACGCGCACCGACACGGCGCGCAACGCCGCGGCGAGGTCGCTCTCGAAGCTGGTGATCTTGTTGACGCGGATGTCGGCGCCCAGGCGCAGCTCGTACTGCGTCACCGCGGGGCCCACCGACGCGGCGACGACCTCCGCCTGGATCTCGAAGTGCGCCAGCTTGTCGATGATCGCCTGGCTGTTGCGCTGCAGGGACTCCTCGGTGACGGCTGCGTCCTGGTAACCCGGCTCCTGGAACAGGTCGACCGGCGGGAACGGATACTCCTCGAACGGCAGCGCCTGCGCCGCCGGCTTGGGCTTCGGCTTGGGCTTGGGCTTGGGCTTCGGCTGCAGCACGACCATCGGCTTCGCCGGCGTCAGGACGACCGGTTCGGCGACCGGTGCGGCCTTGGGCGCATCGGCGGCCGGTTGGGCGACGGCTGGCGGCGCCGCCGCGGCGCCTGTCGCCGGTGCGCCGCCTGCATCGCCGTCGTCGTCGGCGTCCTCGTCCGCCGCGCGGCGGCGGCGACGGCGCGACGGCTTGGCGGCGCCGTCGCCGGTTTCGTCGCCATCGCCGCTGCCGGCGACGTGATCGGCAGCGCCCGCTTCGACCTCGTCGTCCGCACGATCGTCGTCTTCGTCGTCGTGACCACCACCCGAGCGCGCGTCGCCCTTCGCGACCGCGACGGACCTGCTGCCGCGACCGCGCGACGGCGCGACGGCGACGCCGTCGTCTGCCTCGTCGTCCGCCGCCTCACCGTCGCCCGCCGCGGCCGGCGTCGCCGCCTTGCGGCGCGCGCGCGGCGTCGGCGCGTCTTCGTCGTCGCGCAGACCGCCGAGACCGGCGAGCGCCGCGGCCGGACGCTTCCACGCGCGCCGGACGAACCCGTCGAGGGCGGCGACGACGCGCGCGACGAGCTGCGAGAACAACCACTCGGTCGCGATCATCAGGCCCATGACCGCGCCGAACAGCACGATCAGGACGCGCCCCGTGCTGCCGAAGCCGGCTTCGAGCCGCGGCGAGATGACGCCGCCGAAGACGCCGCCGGCGCCGTACGGCGTGGCGGCCGTGCGGCCGGCGTGGCCATCGCCGCCGGCGAACAGGATCGCCAGCATCGCGGCGAACACCACGGCGCCGAGCGCCTTGATCGTCGGCCGCGCCATCGGCTTGCCGACGAACACCCCGATCGCGCCGGCGAGCAGCATCGCGAACGGCACCCAGCCGGCGAGGCCGAGCGAGCGGGCGAAGCCGTGCGCGAGGTGGTAGCCGACCGCGCCGCCGAGGTTGGTCATGCTGCCGGAGGGGATCGGGCCGTCGAGGTCGGCGAGGCGGAACGTCGCCAAGCTCAACATCGCGAACAGCGCGAAGCCGGCCAGCGCCAGCGCCACCACCTCGCGCGCCCGCTGCGACAGCGGCCCGCGGCCGCCTGCGCTCGGGGCCCGCTTCTTCTTCGCCGTCTCCACGGTGTCGTTCTTGCTCACGTCGTTGCCCTCTCCCGCCACAGTTGCACGGCAGCGGCGACGATCCGCGTCGCCGCCGCATCCTTGCCGCCGCGAGGCAAGGCCTCGTCGCGGCCGTCCGCATGACACAACACGAAGTCCGCCTGCTCGCTGCCGATCGCGTCGTGCAGGTTGACGACGACCAGGTCGAGGCCCTTGGCGACGAGCTTGCGCCGCCCGCGCGCGATCGCCGCCGGCATGCCTGCGGCCGCCGATTCGAGGCCGAAGCCCGCGACGACGCGGCGGCCCTTCTTCGCGGCGAGGCCAGCGACGATGTCGGGGTTGGCGACCAGCTCGAGCGACTGGCCGCCGCTGGCCGGCTTCGGTGGCTTGCCGGGCGCGCGGCGCGCCGGCCGCCAGTCGCTCACCGCGGCGGCGGCGATCACCACGTCGGCCGCGGCGAAGGCGCGCTCGGCGGCGGCCTGCATCTCCAGGGCCGACACCACGCGCACCACCGCCGCGCCCGCCGGCGGCGAAAGTTCGGTGGGACCGAGCACGAGGGTCGGCTGGTGGCCGGCGGCGAGCGCCGCGACCGCGAGGGCAAAGCCCATGCGGCCCGAGCTGCCATTGCTCAGGTAGCGCACGTCGTCGAGGTACTCGCGGGTCGGGCCCGCGGTGATGAGGATCGCAACCATGCCCCCGGTGCATCCCGGTCCAGACCGACCGGAACCGCCAGTTGGGCATCGTAGTAACAGTCTTTCCACAGTGGAGAAAAAAGACCCCCGCATCCATAACGGCGGGCAGATTGGTGACCTTGGACCCGTGCGCCGCGAGCCTCATCCCGTGACCCGCCATCTCCTGCCGTTCGTCGGCCTGCTGCTGGGCGGGTGCCTCTACCAACCGGAACCGAACAAGCAGTCGGCCGACGAGGACGTCTACGGGATCCTCGGCGAGACGACCAAGAAGCTGACCGGCGCCGAGCGGCCGTTCGCCGTCGAGCGGCCGGTCGACACCCTGCGCAAGCAGCTGCAGGCCAGCGCCGTACCTGTCACGCTGACCTTGGCCCAGGCGCTCGACGTCGCCGCCGAGAACAACCGCGACTACCAGACGCAGAAGGAGCGGCTGTACATCGCCGCGCTCAACCTGACGCGCAGCCAGAACGACTTCGCCTGGCGCTGGGCGGGCGGCGGCTCGGCCTCGCTCGACGGCGAAGCCGAGCTCGCCGACACGGCGCGCCTGTCCGACGACCTCGGCGGCAGCGCCAACAGCGTGTATGGCACGCGCGTCGTCGGCAGCTTCGTGCAGACGTTCCTGCGCTCGGTGCTCTCCGGCGGCAGCTTCGACGGCGGCTCGATCCTCGACCTGACGATCACGCAGCCGCTGCTGCGGACCGCCGGTCGCCGCGTCGCGCGCGAACCGCTGACGCAGGCCGAGCGCAACGTCGTCTACGCGCTGCGCGACTACGAACGCTTCCGGTCGCAGTTCGTCGTCGCGCTGGCGAGCGACTACTGGAACATCACCCGGCAGATGCGCGACCTCGTCAACGTCGAGGCCAACTACGTGCGCCTGCGCGACCTGCGCACCCAGGTGCAGGCGCTGTTCGACGCCGGCCGCCGCACCGTCACCGACCTCGGCCGCGCGCAGCAGGACGTGCTGACCGCCGACGCGCAGCGCGTCAGCGCGGGGATCCGGCTGCAGGCCGCGCTCGACCGCTACAAGCTGTCGCTCGGCCTGCCGACCGCGGCGCAGCTGCAGCTCGACGTGGGCGAACTGGACACCCTCGTCGCGCAGGGCGTCAGCCCGATCGACCTGCCCGAGGAGCGCGCCATCGAGCTGTCGCTGACGCGCCGGTACGACCACCTGACGACGATCGACGAGGTCGCCGACGCCGGCCGCCGGGTGTTCGTCGCCGAGGACGCGCTCAACCTGCAGCTCGACCTGACGACGAACGTGCAGGTGCCGTCCGAGTCGGGCAAGGGCCTCGACCTCGACTGGTCGCGGGTGAACTGGCGCGCCGGCTTCGACCTCGACCTCGCGCTCAACCGCGTGCCCTCGCGCAACGTGTACCGCGCCGCCCTGATCACCTTCGACCAGGCGATCAGCGAGCGCGAGCAGAGCGAGGACCAGCTGACCGTCAACGTGCGCAACTCGCTGCGCAACATCCAGGCGGCGCTGCAGACCTTCCGCATCCAGACGACCGCCGTCGACGTGGCCGACAGCCGCGTCCAGGCGACGACCGACCTCTACGACGCCGGCCGCATCCAGGTGCTGGAGAAGCTCGACGCGCAGCGCTCGCTGCTCAACGCCCAGCTCGCCCGCAACGCCGCGATCGTCGACTTCTCCATCGCCCGCCTGCAGTTGATGAACGATCTCGAGGCGATCCGCCTCGAGCCGCAGGGTTTCCGCTTCGACACCAGCCTGCCGATGCCGCAGGCGAAGACCGCCGAATGACCTCGATGAACGCCGCCCAAGCCCGACTCCGCCTGCTCGCCCTCGCCGCCCTGTTCGCCGCGTGCGAGGAGGACGCCGCGGGCTCCCCGACGCAGGACCCCGACCAGTTCACGGTGAAGAAGGACGACCTGCCGATCACCGTGCGCGAGAACGCCGAACTGCAGGCGCTGCGCGAGACGATCGTGCGCTCGGAGGTCGAGGGCCAGTCGACCGTGATCTTCATCGTGCCAGAGGGCACGCAGGTGAAGCAGGGCGAGAAGCTCGTCGAACTCGACGTCAGCGAGCTGGTGGAGAAGCGCGCCAACCAGGGCATCGCCGTCGGCAAGGCGGAAGCCGCCCTCGTGCAGGCGCGCAAGGAGCAGGAGATCCTGCAGAAGCAGCTCACGACCAACCTCAACACGGCGGCGTCCAACCTGCGCATCGCCGAGCTGGACCTGGAGAAGCTGCTGGGCCGCAGGTCGGACGGCGGCGGGGGCAAGAACGGCGACATGATCGCCCGCCTGCTGTCGCTGGTGAACCCGCCCGCCGCCGAGCCCGCCGACGCCGTGGCAACCAGCGCCAACGGCGGCGACATCCCGCCGATCCCGCCGCAGATCGCGGCAACACAGGTCGACCCGCGCAAGTACGCCGGCCTCGTCGACAAGGTCTACGACCTGCTCGCCGTCGACGGCGACCGCGGCGCCGCGGCGGCGCGCGACATGGGCGAGATCGCCAACAAGATCCTGGCGCAGACCGACGCGATCCGCGTCGCCATGTCCGAGCTGAAGGTCAAGGAGGACACGTACGGCTACAGCCGCCGCCTCGCCGCCCGCCAGTTCATCACGCGCACGCAACTCGACTCCGACCAGCTGTCGTACCAGTCGCAGATGAGCAAGGTGTCGCTGGCGTGGAACGACCTCGACCTGCTGGTCAACTACACGCTCGCCAAGGACCGCATCAAGCTGACGCAGGACCGCGACAACGCCGCCCTGGAGCTCGAACGCGTCAAGGGCGCGAACGCCGCCGCCGAGATCAAGTCGACCAGCGACCTGGAGTCCAAGCGGCTGGAGTTCGACCTCGCGAAGGAACGCCTCGACACCCTCGACCGTCAGATCAAGAGCGCGGTCGTCTACGCGCCGACGCCCGGCACCGTCGTCTACGCCCGCATCGACCGCAACCGCGGCGGCGGCGAGGCGGTGCGCGAGGGCGTGCAGGTGCGCGAGCGCCAGGAGCTGATCATCCTGCCGGACACGACCAAGATGCGCTGCCTGATCAAGGTGCAGGAGGCGCAGGTCGACAAGGTCATGCGCGGCCAGGCGGCGGTGGTCACCGTCGAGGCCTTCCAGGGCGAGCAGTTCGCCGGCCGCGTCACCACCGTCGCGCCGGTCGCCGACAGCAACAGCGGCTGGATGACCAGCGACCGCAAGGTCTACACCACGATCGTCGACCTCGACGCGGACAACCCCGACGGCCGCCTGCGTTCGCGCATGGCCGCGAACGTCACCATCATGGTCGAAGTGGTGAAGGACACGCTGCCGGTGCCGCTGCAGGCCGTCTACCGCGACCGCGCGGTCAACTACGTCTGGAAGTCGGGCGCCAACGGCCCGGTCGCGACGCCCGTCAAGTGCGGCCGCCAGAACAGCGAGCGCGTCGAGATCCTCGACGGCGTCGCAGCCGGCGACGCGCTGCGGCTCAAGCCGCCCGCGGGCGTGCCGACGCCGAAGTTCGAGCAGCCGGTGGCGCCCGAGGCGGCGACGATGAAGGCGACCGACAAGCCGCCGGCGGGCGGCGCGGCGCCCGCCGGCAGCGGCGACGGCAACGCGGCGACCGGCGGCGGCCAGCGCGGCAACCGCGGCGGCGGCATGGGCGCGCGCAAGAAGTTCGCCGACATGACGCCGGAGGAACTCCAGCAGGCCAAGGAGCGCCTCGACGGCATGCCGGCCATGCTCGACCGCTTCCGCGACCGCATGGAGGAAGCCAAGCTGAAGGAGCTCGAAGGCGCCATCAGCGCGGTGCGCAAGGCGCTCGACGCGAACGACCTCGCCGCGGCGCAGACGCACCAGGACAAGATCACGGCGGCGATGGCCGGCATGATGCGCGGCGGCCGCCCGGGCGGCGGTGGTCCAGGCGGCGGTGGTCCCGGTGGCGGTGGTCCCGGCGGCGGCCGGCCTGACGGTGGCAACTGAGGATCCGCGCGTGACCGCCGCCACCGACCGTCCGATCATCGCCGAGTTCGTCGACGTCCACCGCCACTACGTGATGGGCAAGGACAACGTCGTGCGCGCCCTCAACGGCGTGTCGATGCAGGTCCGCAAGGGCGACTACCTCGCCATCATGGGCCGCTCGGGCTCGGGCAAGAGCACGATGCTCAACATCCTCGGCGGCCTCGACCGCCCCACCACCGGCGAGTACCGCGTCGGCGGCCGCGACGTCGGCAAGCTCGACGACGACGCGCTGTCCGACGTGCGCGGCCGAGAGATCGGCTTCATCTTCCAGTCCTTCAACCTGATCCCGCAGTTGACGGTGCTGGAGAACCTGGAGGTGCCGCTGTTCTACCAGGGCCGCGTCGGCCCCGAGTCGCGCGCGAAGGCCCAGTACCTCGCCGACCGGGTCGGCCTGGGCAAGCGCCTGGAACACAAGCCGATGGAACTGTCCGGCGGCCAGCAGCAGCGCGTCGCCATCGCGCGGGCGCTGATGAACGACCCGCTGTTCCTGCTCGCCGACGAGGCGACCGGCAACCTCGACAGCAACACCGAACGCGAGATCCTCGACCTGTTCGACGACCTCCGCAAGGACGGCGTCACCATCGTGATCGTCACGCACAACCCCAAGGTCGCCGAGCGCGCCGACCTCACGCTCTGGCTCAAGGACGGTCAGGTCGAGAAGCTGGTCGACAACCGCGCCGCTGCGCCGGCGGCCGGAGGCGCGCCGTGATCGGGGACACCATGCGCATCGTGCGGCTCGGCCTGAAGAGCCTGCTGCTGCACAAGCTCCGCAGTTCGCTGACGACCGCCGGCATCCTGTTCGGCGTCGCCTCGGTCATCGCCATGCTCGCCGTCGGCGAGGGCGCGTCGAAGGAGACGCTGCAGCAGTACCGCGACATGGGCGTCACCAACGTCCTGGTCCGCAGCAAGAAGCCCGAGGAGACGCAGCAGTCGACGAACGCGTCCAGCATGTGGAACGTGCTCGGCTACGGCCTGCTGTACCAGGAGGCGGACCGGGTGCAGAACCTGCTGCCGCAGGGCATCGTCGTGCGCTCGCGCGAGTTCCAGCGCGGCGTCGTGCACGGAGAGCACTGGGCCAGCACGATGATCGTCGGCACCGAGCCGCCGTTCCTCGAGGTCACCAACATGAAGGTGCGCGAGGGCCGGTGGATCACCGAACTCGACATGCAGCGGCAGACCAACTGCGTCGTGCTCGGCGAGAGCCTCGCGCGCCAGCTGTTCCCGCTGGAGGACCCGATCGGGCAGACGGTCCTGATCGGCGTCGAGGACCGCTTCGAGATCGTCGGCGTGCTGGAGTACCAGGGCCGCGCCGCCTCCCCAAACGGCACGACGCTCGACGAGTGCGCCTTCATCCCGCTGACGAGCAGCCGGCGGCGCTTCGGCGACACGATCCGCAACCCGTCGACCAACCGCTGGGAGAACATCGAGCTGCACGAGATCAAGGTGAAGATGCCCGGCCCCGAGTGGGTCGAGTCGGCCGCCGGCGTCGTCGACCTGATGCTGAAGCCGGCCCACGGCGCCAAGAAGGACACCGAGATCACGGTGCCGCTCGAGCTGCTGCGCAAGGAGGAGCGCGCCGAGCGCATGTTCAGCCTCGTGCTCGCGGTCATCGCCTCGATCAGCCTGCTGGTCGGCGGCATCGGCATCATGAACGTCATGCTGGCGACGGTGACCGAGCGCACGCGCGAGATCGGCATCCGGCGCGCGCTCGGCGCCAAGAAGAAGCACATCGTGCAGCAGTTCCTCGTCGAGGCCGGCGTCATGTCGACGCTCGGCGGCCTCGTCGGCGTGGGCCTCGGCCTGCTGGTGCCGCTCGGCATCGAGAAGTACTTCGAGCAGCCTACCGAGGTGAAGACGCAGCACGTGCTGATGGCCTTCGGCATCTCGGCGCTGGTCGGCGTCGTGTTCGGGCTCTACCCCGCGTGGCGCGCGGCCAACATGGACCCGGTCGAGGCGCTGCGCCACGAGTGAGCCGGCCGGCGCGCCCACGCGGGCGCGCCGCAGCGGCGGCTCAGCTCGCCGAATCGCCGGCGTACTTGCCGACCAGCTCGACGAGTTCGTCGGGCTCGAACGGCTTGCGGAAGTAGTCGACCGCGCCGAGGTCGGCGCTGCGCTGGTGGCCGCGGGCATGCTCGCGCGCGGTGAACACGATCACGGGGATGCGCGACGTGGCCGGGTCGCGCTTGAGCCGGGTGAGCGTCTCCCACCCGTCGATGCCTGGCATCATGATGTCGAGCAGGATCAGGTCGGGCGTCGCCGCGCGCGCCTTGGCGAGGCCATCCTCGCCATTGTTGGCCGACTCGACGCGGAAACCCGCCGCCTCGAGCACCATCTGCGTGGAGACGACGATGAGCTTCTCGTCCTCGATGATCAGTACGGTACGTGTCATGGTTTGTCTCCGTCGGGCGCGACGGCGCGGTCGTCCGCCTCCGGTGTTCGCTTCGCCAGCATCGGCAGGTCGAAGGCGAAACTTGCGCCCTGGCCGAGGCGGCTCTCGACCTCGATGCGACTGCCGTGCGCCTCGACGATCCCCTTGGCGACGAACAGTCCGAGTCCGGCGCCGCCGTGGTGGCGCGTCAGCGGATCCTCGACCTGGAAGAACTTCTCGAAGATGCGCCGGTGGTAGCGCGGATCGACGCCGATGCCGTCGTCGTCGACGCGGAACCGCAGGCCGTCGCCGTGCCGCTCGATGGCGACCGCGACCTTGCCGCCGTCGCGGCCGAACTTCACCGCGTTCTCGATCAAGGCCTGGCAGGCCCGTCGCAGGTCGTCCCGGTCGGCGTGCAGCAACGCCTCGCCGCCCTCGACGGCCAGCGTGAGCGCGATGCGACGATCGCGGGCCGGCTGCTCGAACGGAGCCAACATGCCGTTCGCGAGGTCCTTCGCGGCGAAGGCCTCCTTCTGCTGGCCGTACGCGGCGACGTCGAGCGAGCCCAGGTTGATCAGCTTGTCGATCTGGTGCTCCAGCCGGAGCGCCTGCTCGCGGATCGAGTCGCAGGCGCGCTGCTGCCGCTCGACCAGCGCGCCGAGCGCGCCCTTCGCCATCATCGTGGCGAAGGTTTTGATGCCGGTCAGCGGCGTGCGCAGCTCGTGCGCGACGATGGACAGGAACTGGTTGCGGAGCTGGTCGGTCTTGAAGTCGTCGGTGACGTCGCGCAGCACCGTCATCGCGCCAGCCGGCCGGCCGCAGTGGTCGTGCACGCGGCTCGTCGTGCACCTGACGTAGATCAGGTCCTTGAGCTGGTGGTGCACCTCGACGGTGCGCGTCGTCTCGCGCTCCTCCGCCATGCGCCCGAGGTCCGCGCCGATCGCCTGCAGCAGCTCCGGGCGGCCAGCGAGGTCGCGCAGGGGCTTGCCGACGGCCACCAGCGAGCGCGCGCCGACGAGTTCTTCCGCGACCGCGTTCATCAACGCGACGTTGCCGGCAGGGTCGGTGTAGACGACCCCGTCCATGAGGCTGGCGATGGCGGTCATGGGGTCGCTCCGGAGGCCGGCTCACGGCGCTCGGCTGAGGCATCGCGCGAGAACCGGGAGACCACGGGCGCGCCGGCGCGGGGAACCGCCGCGTCGGCATGGATGCAGGCCTGCCCGCGCTCCGACGCGGCGCCGGGCGCATGCGCGCGGCGCTTCGCCGCTACGGGCGGCTGCACGGCAGGAGCGGGCATCGGCCCTGCCCGCAGGTCACTTGGCGGCCTTGATGGCCTGCAGGGCGTCGTCTTCGCGCTCGAAGATCGCGAGGTGCTTCGAGATGCGCATGATCTCGAAGATCTTCACGATGAACGGCTTGATGTTGCTCAGGTAGAGCTTGCAGCTGCGCGACGACGTCACGTTGTTCGCGACGATCACGAGCCCGACTCCGCACGAGTCGATGATCTTGACGTTGTCGAGGTTCAGCACGAAGTGCTGGTAGCCCTCCTCGATCTTGCCGTTGATCGTCTCCTTCAACGATTCCTTCAGCGAGTCCGTCACATAGAAGTTCAAGCTGCGGTCGTTGAACGTGATGATGACGGTCTTGTCGTCCTTCAGCGCCGTGACCGACAGGCCCTGGCTCTTCTTGCCCACGATTTCCATGGTTTGCCTCGATGTGCGTGGCCCCGACGGTTCCGCGGGATGCCGTGAGGCGACCATCGTCCTGCAGTCCCTCCCAGGTTGAGTCTTGTCGCCGGAATCGCGGCCGCCCGCGCCGAACCGGGGTGCGATTCAGCCGCCCGAGGCCGCTTCGGCGGCGTCGCCGTGGCGCGCAGGCGCCGACGGCACCGGCGTCACCGCCGCGCCGTCGGCGGGCCAGTGATCGGCGGGCCAGTAGCGGCGCGAGACGTTCGCGCGGCCGATCGCGGCCAACACGGCGCCGTCCTTGTGCAGCCCCAGCTGGTTGGCCTTGTTGGCAACACTCGTGACGGTCCGGCCGAGCGCCTGCGCCACCGCGAGGTTGTCGAGCGTCGGGTATAGCTCGCGCAGGCGCGCGACCTCCGTCGCCGCCCAGCGCGGCATGCGCGTGCGGGCGGCGGCGGCAGACGGCGCGGGACCGACCGTTCGTGCGGCGGCGGCGGCGTGGCGCTTGTCCTTGGCGAGGCAGAGGCCGCGCGCCATGGCCGTCAGGTCGGCGACGCGGCGCAGCATGCAGACCTCCAGGTCGGCGTCGCTGCGCGTGCCGTACAGCCGCTTGAGGCGCAGGCGCTCCTTCGACGTCCAGGGGCCGGACTGCGGCCGCGCGCGCAGCTCCGTGGCGCGCGCGCGCACCTCCGCAGGCGTGCGGCCCAGCATCACGCCCAGCAGGCGCGCGTCGACGGCGCCCCACGCGTCGCGCAGCAGCTGGTCGTCGGCGCCGGCGAAGGGGCCGCGCCGCGCGGGCGCGCGCAGCAGTTCGACCGCCTTGCGCTCGACGCTCTCCGGCGACCGGCGCAACAGCGCCGCCGTCGCCGCCACGCCGCGCCAGGGCAGCAATTGGCGCAGCCGCGCCATCTCCTGCACCGACCAATTGCCGCGCCGCAGCGGCCTCGGGCTCGTCATCGCTGCGGCTCCTCGCCGCCGAGCTGCGCGAGCCAGCGCGGCTGCAACTCGTCGAGCACGAGCTTGCGTACCGCGGAGGTCGAGTGCATCGCCAGCGCGCGGCCGGCGAGGTCTTCGCACTCGGCCACGGTCATGCTGCGCAGCATCAGCTTGACGCGCGGCAGGAACACCGGCGCCATCGACAGCTCGCGGAAGCCGAGCCCGACCAGCAGCGGCGTGAACCACTGGTCGCCGGCGATCTCGCCGCAGACCGAAGCCGGCTTGCCCGCGTGCCGCGACGCCTGCGCGATCTGCTGCAGCACGCGCAGCACGCCGGGGTGGAACGGGTCGTACATCTTGGCCACCCGCTGGTTGTCGCGGTCGACGGCCAGGAGGTACTGCACGAGGTCGTTGGTGCCCACCGAGACGAAGTCGGCCAACGGCAGGACCTCGGGCAGCACGGGCACCAGCACCGGCACCTCGACCATCACGCCCAGTTCGACGCGCGGGTCGTACGCCACGCCGGTCGCGCGCAGGTCGGCGACGAGCTGGTCGACGACGTCGCGGCAGCGCGCGACCTCGGAACGCGAGCTGACCATCGGCAGCAGGATGCGCGCGTGGCCGAGCGCGCTCGCCCGCAGGATCGCGCGCAACTGCGAGTAGAGGATGTCCGGCCAGTCGAGGCACAACCGGATGCCGCGCCAACCGAGCACCGGATTGCGCTCGTCCGGCATGCGGAAGTAGCCGAGCGGCTTGTCACCGCCGACGTCGAGGGTGCGGAACGTGACCGGCCGGCCCTTGGCGCCGTCCATCGCCCGCCGGTACATCGCGACCTGCTCGTCCTCGGTCGGGAACTGGCGGCGTTCCATGAAGGCGAACTCGGTGCGGAACAGGCCGATGCCCGCCGTCGCCTCGATCTCCAGGCTGTCGAGGTCGCGCACGCCTTCGACGTTGGCGTAGAGCTGCACGGCGACGCCGTCGCGCGTGACCGACGGCTGGAAGCGCACCTCGGCGATGCGGCGGTCGACGGCGCGCTGCTCGCGGGCGCGGCGCTCGTACTCGCGCATCTCCTCGGCGGTCGGGTCCAGCAGCACCACGCCGGCGTCGCCGTCGATGATCGCCATCGTGCCGGTGTTCGACTCCAGCATGACCTGGTCGACGCCGACGACGGCCGGGATGCCGAGCGAGCGCGCCAGGATCGCGCCGTGCGAGTACTTGCCGCCGTGCGCGGTGACGATGCCACGGATGTGCGCCCGGTCGAGCAGGCCGGCGTCGCTGGGCAGGAACTCCTCGGCGGCGAACAGGTAGTCGGCGCCGTTGGCCGTGTACTTCTGGCGCGCCTGCGCCATCAGGGCGCCGACGAGCTGGCGGCCGATGTCGCGCAGGTCCGCGGCGCGCTCGCGCATCGCCGGGTTCTCCATCGCCGCGAACACCCCTTCGTAGCGGGCGACGACGCGCTGCAGCGCCACCTCCAGGTTCACGCGCTGGGCGCGCACCTCGGCCTCGACGTCGCGCCGGAACTGCGGATCCTGCAGCAGCGCCATCTGGGCGTCGTAGATGCGCGCCTCGCTCTTGCCGATCGCGCCCGCCAGCTCCTGTTGCAGCGCCATCAGCCCGGCGGCGACCGTGGCGACCGCGTTGCTGAGACGGGATCGCTCGGCGTCGATCGCCTCCTCGGGCACCTTCCACGTTGGGATGTGCTCCAGGGTCGGATGGAAGTGCACGACTGGCGCAATGGCGATGCCGCGCGCTGCCGCGATTCCTTTGAGCTTCCGAGCCATCGGTGACGCCGCGTTTTCAGCGACGGCAAGGCACTTTGCAACACGCGCTTGACCGCGCGCGGCCTGGATGCCGATTCCAGGCGTAAGCGCCGATGGCCAGGAACATGACCAGAACCACTGCCGCGCGTCCCGCCCGCCAGTTGCCGGACTTCCTCGACGACGGGGAGGCCGCGGCGGCCGCGCCGGCGGCCGACGTCGGCCACGCGCCTGACGACGCGGGCGAAGCGGCAGCCACGGCGAGGGCGCCGGCGACCGCGCGCGGCGCGTGGTTCGTCGCGGCGGCAGGACTGGTCGGCGCCGCAGCCTTCGCCATCTGGCCGGCCGCCGCGACGGCGACCGGCATCGCGCCCGGTGCGCTGCTCGCCTGCGCGGCTGCGTTCGCCGCCGCGGCCGCGACGCAGGGCCGCTTGGCGCGCGAACTGGCGCAACTGGCGGCGACCGCGCACGCGCAGCGCGCCGAACTCGCCGAGCTGCACGCGCAGGTGGCCACCGGCCGCGACGCCGCGCCCGGCGGCAGCGGCGACCTCGACCAGGTGATGCTCGCACTGCAGAAGCAGGACGAGAAGACCAGCAACCTGTCGCGCGCCGTGAAGATGTACGGGCAGCCGCTGGTCGAGATCTCCGGCCAGACGACCGAGATCGCCGCCCTGGCGCAGCAGTTGCAACAGCGCGTCGCGGAACTCTCGGCGCGCCCGGCGACGCCGGGGTTCGAGCCGCTGGCGCAGGCGCTCGGCCGCATCGAGGTGAACCTCGCGGCGGTCGCCCAGCGCCTCGACGACGCCGAAGCGCGCAAGGCGCTGTTCCGGCTGGAGGAAGCGACGCAGAAGGGCCTCGCCGCGCTCGCGGACCTGCGCAAGGGCGACGACGTCCGGCAAGTCGGCGCGGACCTGCAGGCGCGCATCGACCGCGCCACCGCGACCCTCGCCGACAGCATCAACCGGCTCGGCGAGACCAGCGTCGGCGAACTCGCCGTGGTCACGCGCGACATCCAGCGCGAGGTCACCGGCGTGGCGACGCAGGTGGCGCAGATCAACGCCGCGGTGAAGAGCGGCGCGCGGCTCGACGCGAGCGCGGCCCCGGCCCCGACCGCCACGGCCACGGCGGCCGCGCCGTCCCCGGCCACCGGTCCGGCGCCGAGTTCCCCGGCGCCGACAGCCGATGGCGGCGTCGCCCCCAGCAACGGCGGCGGCGGTGGCTACCAGACCGGCGCGCGCAGCAGCTCGGGCCGCAACGTGCTCGGCGCGATCGCGCGCCTCAAGCAGATGAAGGGCTGAGGCCGCTGCGGCCGCCGGCGCTGGCGGCGCATTCGCCGCGACTCCGGGTAGGCTGCCGCCGTGGTTCCACTCGACCCTGCCCGCTGTCCGCTCTGCAGCCGCGCCAACGACTGCGCCGTCGCGGCCGGCGCCGCGCGCTGCGAGGACTGCTGGTGCATGGCAGCGGCGATCGCGCCCGCCGCGCTCGCTGCGCTGCCAACCACGGCGGTCGGCCGCGCCTGCGTCTGCCGCGCCTGCGCCGACGCTCCGCCGCCGGCGCCTGCGGACCCGGACGGCAGCGCCACCGCGGCGACCGACCCGGGCGGCCGACCGGCGTTCGTGCTGCGCGCCGGCGGCACCGAGGCGTGGATCGCGCGCACCGGCGGCCAGGTGCTGTCGTGGCGACGCGCCGCCGGGGACGTGCTCTGGACGGGATCGGCAGAGCCCTACGCCGCCGGCAAGGCGGTCCGCGGCGGCATCCCGATCGTGTTCCCGTGGTTCAACGAGCACGCCACCGACCGGGCGCTGCCGGCCCACGGCTTCGCCCGCACCGCCGACTGGCGCCTCGCCGCGCTCGGCCCAGGCGCGCGTGCGCGCCTGACGCTCGCGGACGACGAGCGCACGCGGGCGCTGTGGCCGCACCGTTTCGAGCTGACGCTGGACGTCGCGCTGGCCGAGCAGCTGCACGTGACGCTGACGGTTCGCAACACCGACGCCACGGCATGGCGCTGCGAGGAAGCGCTGCACACGTACTTCGCCGTCGGCGACGTGCGCACGGCGACGGTGCACGGCCTCGAAGGCGTGCCCTGCCGCGAGCACGCGCTGGCCCCTGAACCGGCGTGGGACCCGCACGCGCCGCTGGCCTTCCGCGCCGAGACCGACCGCGTGTTCCAGGGCGCACCCGATCGCCTGGAACTGCACGCGCCGGCGCTGGCGCGGCGCGTGCAGCTGGCGACGGTCGGCGCGCGCTCGACGGTCGTCTGGACGCCATGGCCGGCGAAGGCGGCGCGCCTGTCGGGGCTCGGTCCCGACGACTGGCAGCGCTTCTGCTGCGTCGAGTCGGCGAACATCAAGGAAGCGGCCGTGGCGCTCGCGCCCGGCGCCGCCCACGTCCTGCGCCTGTCGCTGGGCGCGACGGCGTGACCGGCAGCCGCGCGCCGGCGCGGCGGATAGCATCGCCGCCGTGCGCTTCCTGACGTCCCTGCTGTTCGCCCTGCTGCTCGCCGTCGCGCTCGCGATCGGCGCCTACGCCGCGTCGTGGTCGCTGCGGCGGGAACCGCGCACCGACGTGGCGCCGCCGGCCACGCCGCCGGCGGCCGCGCTGCCGACCCCGACGCGGCTCGCCGACAGCGCCGACTTCGCGCGCACGATGCCGCCGGCGCCGGAACGCGGCGACCCGATGTTCGCCGAACTGACGATCGAGGTCGTGGGGCTGCCGCCGGCATGGCGTTCGCCGTCGGCGGGGCTGGCGGTGGCCACGCGCGGCGGCGCTGGCGGCATCGCTTGGTCGCCGCTGCCGGACGCGCCCGGCGGCGACGGCGTCCTGCGCTTCCGGCAGGCCTGCGCGATCGGCGACGAGGTCGTGGTCGCGCTGGCCCCGGCGCGCACGAACGCGCTGCGCAGCTACTTCGCGCGCGCGGCGACGACCGTCGCAGCAGCGAGCACGCTGCGGCTCGACGCGACCGGCGCCGAGGTGGTGATCCGGCGCGCGGCCGACGCCCACCGCAGCGGCCCGTTCCAGCTGCGCCGCGACGACGACGACTCCTGGCTGCCGGCCGACGCGCCCGCCGGCGTGCACCTCGACGCCCCCTTGCGGCTGTGGCTCGGCGCGGGCGCCTACACGCTGCGCGACGCGGCCGCGCCGGCGCATCGCGCCGCGTTCAGCGTGCCGGCGACGACCGACGTCGCCGTCAGCGATCCGCCGCGACCGGCTGCAGACGACCGCCGTTGAGCCGATAGAGCGCGTCGGTCACCGGATGCGGCGCGTTGGCCGCGACCGCGGCGACGGCGGCCTCGACGCGTGCCACGTCGACGCGCTCGGGATCGCCGACGAACAGCGTGTCGCGATCCGGCAGGCCGACGACGAGTTCCGTCGCGGCGTCGAGCAGCAGCAGCACGCGCGCGGCGTCGAAGCCGTCGCCGCTGCGCAGCACCACGCCCTCGGGCGGCAGCGCGGCCGGCAGCGGCGCTCCGGTCGCCGCGAGGTTGGCGCACGCGATCTGGTACAGGTCGGGCTCGCTGCTCCGCCAGCGTTGCAGTTGGCGCCGGCAGACGAAGACCATGTCGGGACCGTCGTCGAGCACGTAGACGACGACGAGGCCTTCGGCGAGGGCGCGGTGCACGATCCCCGAGTCGCCGAACGCGCCGTGCTCGTCGAGCCACGCGCGGGTGCGCACTTGCGGCAGCAGGTTGCCGCACGCCGTGGCGAAGTCCGCGCCGATGCCGTCGACGCGGTGCAGCCCGACGTCGCGCACTTCGCCGAGCAGCGAGGCGACGCGGCGCGTGAACTCGTCGCCCGGGGCGTCGGCGAACGGCCGCAGGCCGTGCAGCGACACCACCGTCTCCTGGCCGTCGACGCACAGCAGGCACGCGACCCGGTCGGGCAGCATGCCGAGGAAGCCGATGTCGCGGTGGCAACGGTCGAGTTCGTTCTCGAACCGCAGCAGGAACGCCGCGTCATCGGGATCCATGGCGAATCCGCGGCGGCGCAGGCGGCCATGCGCATAGAGCGCCACGCCAGCCGCGGCCAGCCATGCCGTCGCGATCCACGTCCACATGGCCGGGGTATCGGCCGGGCCGCGCACCGCCTGAAGCGCCGCCGCCCGCGCGTCCAGGTGTGGCTCCCGGCGCGGCCGCGGGCCATGATCGCCGCATGCCGGGCGCCCGCCGCATCTTCCTCGACAACGCCGCCACCACGCCGCCGCTGCCTGCGGCCGTGGCGGCGATGGCTTCGGCGGCGGCCGACTGCTTCGGCAACCCGAGCAGCGGCCACGCCTTCGGGCCGCCGGCGCGCCGGCTGCTCGACGACGCCCGCGAGTTCCTGCGCGGCACGGTCGGCGGCGGCCGCGTCGTGTTCACGTCCGGCGGCAGCGAGGCCGACCAGTTGGGCATCGTCGGCAGCGCCATGGCGCGCGCGCCGGGCCGGGTGCTGATGGCGGCGAGCGACCATCCGGCGCTGCTGAACTGCCAGGGGCTGCTCGGCCGGCTGCGGCACCACGTGACCGTGCTGCCGACGACGCACGACGGCGACCTCGATCCCGAGACGTTGTTCGAGCACCTCGGGCCCGACGTGCGCACGGTCGCGCTGATGCACGGCCACAACGAGCTCGGCACGCTGTCGCGCCTCGACGACCTCGTCGAACTGGTGCGCCGCGCCGCGCCGGGCGCACACGTGCACGTCGACCTCGTCCAGACCTACGGCAAGCTGCCGTTCGACATGGACGCGCACGACGTCGACTCGGTCGCCGTGAGCGGCCACAAGATCCACGGTCCGCGCGGCGCCGGCTTCCTGGCGCTCGCGGGCACGGCCGAGGTGGCGCCGCTGCTGCCAGCAGGCGGCCAGGAAGGCGGCTTGCGCGGCGGCACCGAGAACGTGCCGGGCGCGGTCGGCCTCGCCGTCGCCGCCGAGCACGTGCTCACCCACCAGCGGGCGATCGCGGCCCGCACGGCAGCGATGGCGGACCGCGTGTTCGCAGCCGTGCGCGCCGTCGTGCCCGACGCGCACCGCCTCGGCCACCCCGACCGCCGCCTGCCGCACATCCTGTCGCTGCGCCTGCCGGGCGTGGTCGGCCAGACGCTGGCCATGCGCTGCGACGCGCGCGGCGTGGCGTTCTCGACCGGCTCGGCCTGCCACGGCGCGCACGGCGACGACGGCGGCGGCAAACAGGCCGACAACCACGTGCTGGCGGCGATCGGCCTCGATCGCGCCGCCGCGCGCGAGGTCGTGCGCGTGTCGTTCAGCGGCGCCACGACCGACGACGAGGTCGCGTTCGCCGCCGAGGCGATCGCGGACGAGGCGCAGCGGCTGCTCGGCGCGCGGCCGCGCGGGGCGGGAGCGGCGGCACGATGAGCGACGCGGCCGCGACGCCGGCGATGGCGCAGTACCACGCGCAGAAGCAGCGCCATCCGGACGCGCTGCTGTTCTTCCGCATGGGCGACTTCTACGAGCTCTTCTTCGACGACGCGAAGCTCGCGGCGAAGGTGCTCGGCTTGACGCTGACCAGCCGCAGCAAGGGCGAGTCGGCGATCCCGATGGCCGGCGTGCCGGCGCGCGCCGTCGACGGCTACCTGCAGCGGCTCGTGCGCGCCGGCCACAAGGTGGCGATCTGCGAACAGCTGCAGGACCCGAAGGAGGCGAAGGGCGTCGTCGAACGCGCGGTCGTGCGCGTCGTGACGCCCGGCACGCTGACCGAGGACAACCTGCTCGACGGCAAGCGCGACAACCACCTCGCGGCGATCGCCTTCGGCCGCGACCGCGTCGGCGTCGCCTGGGTCGAGCTGTCGACCGGCGCGTTCCACGTGCACGAGTGCGCGCCCGAGCGGCTCGGCGACGAACTGGCGCGCATCGAACCGGGCGAACTGCTGCTGGCCGAGGAACAGCGCGGCGCGGCGCGGCCGTGGCAGCCGGCCGACGGCACGCCGACGACGTTCCGGGCCGCCTACGACTTCGGCGCAGAGACGGCGACGCGGCTGCTGCAGCAGTTCTTCCGCGTGTCGACGCTCGCCGGCTTCGGCGTGCAGGACATGCCGCTGGCCGTCGGCGCCGCCGGCGCGCTCGTCGCCTACCTGCAGGAGACGCAGCTGTGCGCGCTGCCGCACCTGCGCGGCCCCGAGGTCTGGCACGACGGCGCCTTCATGCGCCTCGACCGCACCACGCGGCAGAGCCTGGAGCTGGTGCAGACGATGCGCGACGCCGAGGGCAAGACGCTGCTCGCGATCGTCGACCGCACGGCGACGCCGATGGGCGCGCGCCTGCTGCGCAACTGGCTGCTGGCGCCGCTAGCCGACGTCGCCGCGATCCGCCGCCGCCAGGACGCCGTCGCCGAACTGCACGGCGACGCCGCGCTGCTGGCCGCGCTGACGCAGCAGCTCGCCGCGGTGCTCGACCTCGAACGCCTCGGCGCGCGCGCCGCCTTCGGCCGCGCCAATGCGCGCGACCTCGTCGGCCTGCGCGCCAGCCTCGACCGCCTGCCGGCCGTGCGCGAGCTGCTGCGCGAGGGCCGCAGCGAGCTGCTGCGCGCGCTCGGCCAGCGCCTCGATCCGCTGCCCGAGCTGGCGTTCGCCATCGGCGCAGCGCTGGTCGACGAGCCGCCGCTGGCCATCAAGGACGGCGGCCTGATCCGCACCGGCTACGACGCGGCGCTCGACGAGCTGCGCACGCTGGCGCGCGACAGCAACGAGTGGCTGGCGCGCTATCAGCAGCAGCTGGTCGAACGCACCGGCGTGCCGAGCCTGAAGGTCGGCTTCAACCGCGTGTTCGGCTACTACATCGAGGTCACGCACACGCACCGCGACGTCGCCCTGCCGCCGGACTTCCAGCGCAAGCAGACGACGCGCAACGCCGAGCGCTACGTCACCGACGACCTGCGCACGTTCGAGAGCAAGGTGCTGAAGGCCGAGGAGAACGGCAAGGCGCTGGAGTACGAGCTGTTCCAGGCGCTGCGCGAGAAGGTCGCCGCGGCGATCGCGCCGCTGCAGGCGACCGCGCAGGCAGTGGCGGAACTCGACGCCTGCATGTCGCTGGCGACGGTCGCGCGCGAACGCGACTACTGCCGGCCGGAGGTCGACGACTCGCTGGCGCTGCGCATCGAGGACGGCCGGCATCCGGTGCTGGAGGCGACGCACGCCGCTGGCTCGTTCGTCGCCAACGACACCCGTCTCGACCCGCCGGGCCGGCGGCTGGTGCTGCTCACCGGCCCCAACATGGCGGGCAAGTCGACCTGGATCCGGCAGAACGCGCTGATCGTCGTGCTCGCCCAGGTCGGCGGCTTCGTGCCGGCGCGCGCCGCCCACATCGGCGTCGTCGACCGCATCTTCACCCGCGTCGGCGGCGCCGACGACATCAGCCGCGGCGCCTCGACGTTCATGGTCGAGATGACCGAGACCGCCAACATCCTCAACAACGCGACTGCGCGCAGCCTCGTCGTGCTCGACGAGGTCGGCCGCGGCACCAGCACGTACGACGGCATGTCGCTGGCGTGGGCGATCGCCGAGGACCTGCACGACCGCGTGCGCTGCCGGGCGCTGTTCGCGACGCACTACCACCAGCTGACCGACCTCGCCGGCCCGGGCCGCGGCATCGTCAACTGCCGGGTCGCGGTGCGCGAATGGGGCGACGAGGTCGCCTTCCTGCACCGCATCGAGGAAGGTGGCACCGACCGCAGCTACGGCCTGCACGTGGCCCGCCTCGCCGGCATCCCGAAGGGCGTGATCGAGCGCGCGCGGCAGGTGCTCGGCAAGCTGGAGGAGGAAGGCGGCGAGATGCGCGAGGCGCTGGTCGCGGCGCGCGACCGCCAGAGGCCGGGGCTCAAGCAGAAGGAACTGTTCGCGCCGCCGCCCGATCCGGTGGTCGAGGACCTGCGCCGGATCGACCTCGACGACGTCTCGCCGCGGCAGGCGCTCGACCTGCTGCGCGGCCTGCAGCAGCGCGCCGGCGGCGGTCGCGACGCGAAGTGACGGCGTGCGCCGCCGGTCCGGCGGCGCCGGGCCGACGCCGACGCCGGCGCGCGCGGCGCGGTCGGCTGCTGGTCGGCCCCCGCCCCCTGCCGATAGCCTCGCTCGCATGAGCGACGGCATCACGATCCGGCCCTACCGACCCGGCGACGAGGCCGGCGTGCTCGCCGGGCACAACCGGATCTTCCCGGCGCGCAGCATGGCGCACTGGCTGTGGAAGTTCCGCGACAACCCCACCGGGCAGGTGCACGTGATGCTCGCCGAACACGCGACCGACGGCATCGTCGGCGCGTACGTGACGCTGCCGGCGCCGTTCCTGATCGAGGGCAAGCCGCGCATCGTCGGCCAGTGCGTCGACCTCTGGGTGCTGCCCGAGCACCGGCGCGCCGGCCCGCGGCCGGGCCTGTTCGTCAACCTCGCGCTCGCGCACTACGAGCAATGGGGCGGCAAGGGCTCGACGCAGAACTCGTTCCACCACGGCTGGCCGATCGCGACGTGGCGCATCGGCCAGAAGTACCTGCGCTACGAGATGGTGCGCGACTGGGACTTCCTGTTCCGCGAGCTGCCGCCTGGCGGACTGCCGCCGCGCGCGACGCCCGGCGACCTGGAGGTGCGCGCGGTCGCGCGCTTCGGGCCGGACCTCGACACGCTGTGGGCGGATTTCGCCAAGTCGACGCAGCTGTCGGCCATCCGCGACGCGCGCTGCATGAACTGGCGCTACGCCGACGCGCACGACGCTGCGTACGAACTGCACGAGTGCCGCGAACGCGCCACCGGCCGGCTGCGCGGCGTGATGGTCGTGGCGCTGCGCGACTTCGTGATGCCGAACACCTGCTTCGTCGTCGACTGGCTCGCGCCAGCCGACGACGCCGACGCGACGGTCGCGCTCGTCGCCGCCGCGGAGCGCCGCGCCGACGCGCTGCGTGCGGGCGCGCTGGTCACGCTGTTCCAGCACCGCGATCCGCGCTTCCTCGGCTTCCAGCGCCTGGGATTCCTCGTCTACGGCACGATCTACTTCCAGGTCGTGATCCCCTTCGACGCGCAGGAGACCGCGTTCTACAAGGAACATTGGTACCACACGCTCGGCGACTCCGACCTCGTGTGACGGCGCGGCGGGCGGCGCCGTCAGCGCACGTTGAGCCGGATGACGAGGCCGAGGGCGACGACGAGGACGACGAGTACGACCAGGATCACGCGCCCGGACACGCGGCGTGGCGGCAGGACGGGAGAAGGGCTCACGAACGGGTGCTCCCGTAGAGGACGGCGGCCAGCGAACCGAAGACGATCGGCGGCGCCCACGCCAGGAAGACCGGATCGACGAGGCTGCGCTTGCCGAGGCTCTGGCAGGCGAGGTCGAACACCATGTAGGCGACGCACAGGCCGATGGCGGCGAGGACGCGCCAGAGCCGGCTGCCGCGCTCGTAGTGCACCGCCAGCGGCAGGACGAGCAGCAGCAGCAGCACGTTGGCGAGCGGCCAGGTGATGTGCCGGTGGAAGGCGAGCCGCACGTCGGCGCGCGTCGGCCGCGCCACCATCAGCGCCCGCAGGTCGCCGTAGGAGAGCATCTCCGGGTCGATCGTGTCGCGGCTCTGCGCGATCAGCACCTCGGGCGTCAGGTCGGGCCGGCCGAGCCACTCGACGGGCTCGCTGCGCCGCGTGCGATCGACCCGGCCGTCGACGAGCCGCCAGTCGCCGCGCGCCTCGTCCCATGTCGCCGCGCGAGCCCGGGTCAACGACACGTCGGCCTGGAGCGCGCCTTCCTCGATCATGCGCACGTCGGCGAGCGTCAGGGCGACCGGATCGAACTCCATGATCTGCAGGCGGCGGCCCTCGGCGCGCAGTTCGTGCACGAGGTTGCGGTAGACGGTCCGGCTCTCGCGCAGGAACGTCTCCGAATTCGCGAGGTCGGCGCCGACGTGCGGCACGATCCACTGCCAGCACCCGGCCATGCCGAGTCCCGCGAACGCCGCCAGCAGCACGATCGGTTGCAGCACGCGGCGGATGCTGCGGCCGACGAACAGCATCGGCACGACCTCGTTGGCCTGCTGCAGGCGCGCCACCGCGAACATGCCGGCGATGACCACCGCGAACGGCGCGACCGTCGTCGCCAGGACCGGCAGCAGCTTGAGGTAGTAGCCGGCGAGATAGAGCGCGAGGTCGAAGCCGCCGAAGCCGGCCTTGAAGGCCCGGTCGGCGTAACGGCCGACGTTGCCGAGCAGGTCGACGAGCACCGCCAGGAACAGGAAGAACGCCAGCGCGGCGGCGAAGGCGCCGGCGGCGATGCGTCCCACGTAGAGGTCGAGGCGCGTCATCGGCGGAGCTGACGCCAGCAGAGCGGTGTCCCGACGAGCGCGAGCAGCGCGGCCGGCAGCCAGCCGCACCAGGGCGAGTCCGTGGACAGCAGCAGGCGCGCGCCGAGCACGTCGCCGAGGTAGAAGAGCGACAGCGGCACGAGCGCGAACACGAGGGCGAAGACGCGGCCGCGCTCGCGCGCGAACTCGGCGATGCAGTAGCCGATCGGCGCCAGCAGCAGCGGCAGCAGCGCGAAGCAGGACCGGCGGAACAGCGTGTAGCGGGCGCCGTCCGGCTGGGGATGCACGCCGCGCAGCACCTCGGACAACAACTGGTCGCTGCGCAGGTCGTCGTCGCGCTCGTCGCGCGACTCGCGGCCGGCGATGGCCGGATACGGGATGGCGATGGCCATGCGGCCACGCGTGCCGCTGGTGCCGATCGGATCGCGGATGCCCTCGAGAGCGATGACGACCTCGGCGTCGTCCTCGTCGAACGTCGGATCCTGCACCGTGTCGACGAACAGGATCGGCGACGTGAAGCCGGCGATGGGCTTCTTGCAGTAGATCGTGCAGTCGCGGAAGCCGCCCTCGTCGTGCTCGCGGTAGGTCATCACGTAGCCGCCCGGCAGCACGATGCGGTCGGTGCCGAGCTGCATGCTCATGAACACGTTGCGCATCACGCCGGCGATGACGCGGTACTTGCGGAAGTGCACCTCGGGCAGCACGTAGTGCATCGCCACCGAGCCGACCGCGGCGAGGCCGACGCCGACCAGAAGGGCCGCCGACATCGGCACCAGCGGCGACACGCCGGCGGCGCGGATGGCGGTCAGTTCGCGGTCCTGCGCCGCCCGCGTGAAGGTCATCACCGTGGCGAGCAGGAAGGCGATCGGCAGCAGGTGCGGGAACGAGTCGAGCGCCCAGAACAGGGTGATCTTGAGCGCGTCGATGGCGTCGCCGCCCTGCGAGCGCTGGATGCCGCGGTAGACGAGGCTGACCAGGATGACGGCGAACAGCACCAGCAGCGTGATGCTGGCGGAGACCAGCACCTCCTTCAGGTAGTATCGCTGCAGCTTCCACATCGTCCGCCCCATGGTTCCGCACATCCCGTCGCCGGGCAACGTCCCGCTGCCGCATTCTCTGCCGGTCGCCGCCGGTCGGGCGTCGGCGGCCGCCGTGCCCGCGGTCGCCGGTCCGCTGCGCGAACTGCTGGCCCACGACGTCGGGCGCTGGCCGGAGTTCGGCCTGCGCTGCGCGAAGCAGCGCACGGTGCGCAGCGTCTTCCGCGGCGAACTCGGCGGCGTGCCCGTGTTCGTCAAGGTGTTCCGCGCCGACACGCTGATCGACCGCGTGCGCGACCTCGTGCGCGCCGACCGCGGGCGGGCGGAGTGCCGCCACCTCGCCGCAGCCGCCGGCCTCGGCCTGCCGGTGGTCGAACCGCTGGCGCACGGCTTCGCGGTCGAAGGCGACCACCTGCGCAGCTTCGTGGTCACCCGCGCCGCTCCCGGGGCGCCGTTCGACTTCGGCGCGGATGCCGGCGCGCAGCGCCGCACGGGCGTCCTGTTGCGCCGCCTGCACGACCTCGGCGTCCTGGTCGCCGACCTGCACCCCGGCAACGTCCTGATCGACGACGTCGGCGCGCCGCGGTTGCTCGACCTGACGAGCGTGCGCCACGGCGAGCCGGCCTCGGCGCCGGACCGGGCGCGCGGCCTGGCCCGCTTCTGCAACGTGCTCGACGGCGGGGCCCTCGACCCGGCGGCGGCGGCCTTGTTCGCCGGCTACCTCGCGGCAGGCGCGCTGCCGGCGACTTTCCCGGGCGAGGTGGCGGCGGCGGCGCGGCGCCTGCGGGCATCGTCGCTGCACGCCTTCGGCCGCCGCGCCTTCCGCGACTGTGCGCATACCGAGACCACGCCGCGGCGGCGCGCGACGCCGCGCTGGGTCTGGCACCTGCCGACCGCCGACGCGACGGTCCGGGCCGCCTGCGCGGCGTTCGCCGACGCGCCGGGCGCCCCCACGAAGTCCGGTCGGCGCGGCGCGGTATGGCTGCACGGCGACCTCGCGGTGAAGGAACGCGACGCCGGTGCTGCGCGGAAGCTGTGGCGCGCCAGCTACTGGCTCGCCTACGCCGGGGTCGATGCGCCGCCGCCGGTGGCGCTGCGCCTGCACGCCGGCCGCGGGTTGGTGTGCGTGCGCCGCGTCGGCGCGGGCTCGCTCGCCGACGAACTGGCGGCGGCGCCGCCTTCCCCCGCCGCGGCGGTCGCCGACGCCGCGCGCCTGGGGCGCAGCGTCGGCCGCCTGCACGCCCACGGCCTCGGCAACCGCGACCTCAAGTTCAGCAACCTCGTGCGCGACCCGGCGAGCGGCGCGCTTGCCATGGTCGACCTCGATGGCGTGCGCCGCCGCGCCGCCACCGAATCCCGCGGCCGCGGCGCCGACCTCGGCCGCCTGCTCGCCGCATTCGACGCCGCCGGACGCCCGGGTGGCGAGCGCGCCGTGCGCGCGTTCCTGCGCGGGTACGCGCGCGCCCACCGCGACCTGCTGCAGGCCACGCCACTGCGGCGATTGCTGCGGCGCGCCATGGCGCGCGCCGGCGAATGGCGGGCAGCGCACGCCGGGCGACGACCGGCGGCGACCGCCCGCGATGGCGCCGCAACCGTCGCACCGAAGCCGGCCAGCCAGTAGGGTTTCCCGGGTTGCTCCACGCGACGGCGCGGCCTAACCCGCGCGCCGGACGGACGCCGACCCGACCCTGCCGACGCCCATGACCGAAGCCAGCGCGGCCACCGCGCCACACGCCCACCTCCCCGCCTGGCGCCGCTACGTCGCCTTCCTGCGCCCGGAGGCCGCCGACCTGTGGAGCATCGTCGTCTTCGGCGTCGCCAGTGCCGTGCTCAGCCTCGCCGTGCCGCTGACGGTCGACGCACTGGTGAGCAGCATCCTGTTCGGCGCGATGCTGACGCCGCTGCTCGTGCTGACCATGGTGCTGCTCGGCTGCCTGCTGCTCAACGGCGCCCTGCGCGCGCTGCAGGTCTGGGCCGCCGAAGTCATCGAACGCCGCATGCTGGTGCGCGTCGCCGCCGACCTGTCGTGGCGACTGCCGCGCGTGCAGATCAGCGCCTTCGACGAACGCCACGGCCCCGAGCAGGTCAACCGCTTCTTCGACACCATCACGCTGCAGAAGAGCAGCACCAAGCTGGTGCTGGCCGTCACCAACGTCGCCCTGCAGACGGCCGTCGGCATGGCGGTGCTCGCCTTCTACCACCCGTTCCTGCTGATCCTGGTGCTCGGACTCGTGGCCGCCGTGGCCTTGATCGTGTTCGGCTTAGGTTGGCGCGGCACCCGCACCGCCATCGACGAGTCGATCGCCAAGTACGACATCGCCGCATGGCTGCAGGAACTGGCGCGCCATACGACGGCGTTCTGCACCAAGGGCGGCGCCGACTTCGCCGCGGCGCGCGCCGACGAGCTCTGCCGCCGCTACATCGAGGCCCGCCGCCGCCACTTCCGCATCTGGTTCCGGCAGTTCCTCGGCAGCGTGATCCTCCAGGTCGTCGCCGCGACGTCGGTGCTGGCGATCGGCGGCTGGTTGGTCATCGAGCAGCAGCTGACGCCCGGCCAGCTCGTCGCCAGCGAGCTCATCGTCACGGCCGTCGCCGGCAACCTCATCAAGGTCGCCGACGTGCTCAAGGACTGGTACGACGCCTGCGCGTCGGCGGACAAGCTCGGCCACCTCGTCGACCTGCCGCTCGAACGGCAGGACGGCGCGGCGCTGCCGGCGGAGGCCAAGGGCGTGGCCCTCGAACTGCGCGGCGTCGAGTGCGAAGTCCAGGGGGAAGCAAACGCCAGACGGGGCTTCGACCTGTCGGTCCGGGAGGGCGAGCGCGTCGCCCTGGTCGGCTCGACCGGCGGCGCCGCCAGCTACGTGCTCGACGCGCTGTTCGGACTGCGCGACCCGGTCGCCGGCACGATCACGATCGACGGCCTCGACCTGCGCCAACTGCGACTCGACGCGACGCGCGACGACTTCGCGCTCGTGCACGGCACGGAAATCGTCGACGGCACGGTGATGGAGAACCTGCGCTTCGGGCGCAGCGAACTTGCGCCAGGCGCGGTGCGCGACGCGCTGTCCGCCGTCGGCCTCTGGGACGAGGTGCTCGCGCTGCCTGCCGGAGTGGAGACCAGGCTGTCGACGCGCGGCGGCCCGCTGTCGAGTTCGCAGGCGAGCCGGCTGATGCTGGCGCGCGCGATCGTCCGGGAGCCGCGATTGCTGCTGCTCGACGGCGCCATCGACGTGCTGACGAAGCCGATGCGCGCGCAGGTGTTGCGCAACCTGTTCGACCGTAGTCACGGCTGGACCGTGCTGGTCGTGACGCAGGAGGACGACGTGGCCGCCGCGTGCGACCGCGCCATCGACTGCGAAGCCAACGCGCAGCCGGAGGCCGGCCGATGAGCGACGCCACGCCCGCCTACCCCGCCCGCCACACCGATGCCGTCGGCCTCGCCGGCGGCAAGCACGTCGGTCGCCGCTTCGCACGGGCGATGACGCTGCTGATCCTGGCGACGCCGTTCGCGCTGGTGTTCGCGCCGTGGCAACAGAACCTGCCCGGCGAGGGCCGCGTCATCGAGTACGACCCGGTCGACCGGCCGCAGCCGATCCAGGCGCGCACCGACGGCGTGCTGCTGAAGTGGCACGTGCGCGAAGGCCAGAACGTCAAGGCCGGCGACCCGATCGTCGACCTCGCCGACAACGACCCGCGCATCCTTGAGCGCTTGAACGACCAGCTGGTGGCCGCGCGGGAGAAGCGTGCGGCGTCGGTGCGCAAGCGCGACCAGTACGCCGGCCGCGCCGACCAGGCCATGCAGGCGCGGGAGGCCGCGATGCGCGTGGCCGACGACCAGATCCGCGCCGCCGAGCAGGCCGTCGAGGTCGCCAAGCAAGGCCTCGCGGCCGCCGAGGAGAGCGTCAAGCTCAACGCCTTCCTGGAGACCATGTTCGAGGGCCTGGTGCAGGAACGCATCGCCCCCGGCTTCGAACTGCAGCGCGCCAAGCAGCAGTCGGGCGTCGCGCGCGCCGAACTGCGCGCGCGCACGGCCGGCATCGCGGCGGCCGAGGCGCAGTTGCAGGCGGCGAAGAGCAACCGTTCGCGCGTCGAGAACGACGAGCAGGCCAAGGTGCAGTCGGCGTTCGCCGACCGCGACGCCGCCAGCGGCGACGTCGCCGACGCCGACGGCGCGGTCCTGCGGCTGGAGCGCGACCTCGAACGCCAGCGCCAGCAGAGCGTGCTGGCTCCCGCCGACGGCTTCGTGCAGCGGCTGTTCGCCAACGGCCAGGGCGGCGGCTTCGTCAAGTCGGGCGCGACGCTCGCCCTGCTAGTGCCGCGCACCAAGCAGTTGGCGGTCGAACTGTTCGTCGACGGCAACGACGTGACCTTCCTCGACGTCGGCCGGCACGTGCGCCTGCTGTTCGAGGGCTGGCCGGCGGTGCAGTGGGTCGGCTGGCCGTCGGTCGCCGTCGGCACGTTCGGCGGCAAGATCGAGTTCATCGACCGCTTCGACGACGGCAAGGGACGCTTTCGTGTGGTGGTGCTGCCCGACGAACGTCCGTTCGCCGGCCCGGAGGGGCCGATCGTGACGTGGCTGCGCGACCTGGTCACGTTCGAGAAGGTCAGCGCCGCCAGCAACCCGCACGCCTGGCCGGACGAACGATGGCTGCGCCAAGGCACGCGCGCCAAGGGCTGGGTCGTGCTCGACCGCGTGTCGATCGGCTTCGAGATCTGGCGCCAGCTGAACGGCTTCCCGCCGTCGATCGAGCGGCCCAAGCGCGACGCCGGCGACAACCCCCCGGAGGACGGCAAGTGACGACCCGCCACGCGGCCGCGCTCGCCGCCGCGCTCGCGGCTGCGCTCGGCGGCTGCGCGCCGACCCGCTACCGGCCGCCCGCGCTGCCGCCGGCCGACTTGAAGCCGGCGCCGCAGCAGCCGGCTGCGGGCATCGCGACCCCGCCGGTGCCATCGACTTCGGTCGCGCCGCAGCCGGACGCGCCGCTCGGCCTCGACGAGGTGCTCGCCTCGGTCACCAGCCGCTATCCGCCGTGGCTCAGCACGCTGCTCGAACGCGACCTCGCTTCGGGCCGCCTGCTGCAGGCGATGGGCAACTTCGACACCAACCTGACCAGCAAGATCGGCCGCCAGGTCGCCGGCTACTACGAGGCGACGACCTTCGGCGCGCAGCTGGAGCAGCCGCTCGCCACCGGCGACACGGTCTACGGCGGCTACCGCATCAGCGAAGGCGGCCTGCCCGACTACAGCAAGGACCGCACGCAGGACGCCGGCGAGCTGGTGCTCGGCGGCCGCATCCCGCTGTTCCGCGACCGCGGCTTCGACCGCCGTCGCGCGGTCGTGCGCCAGGCGGAGATCGACGCCGAGCTCGCCGACCCGACCATCGCGCGGGCGCGCATCGACTACGTGCGCGCCTCGGCGCGGGTGTACTACGCCTGGGTCGCCGCCGGCCAGCGCCTGCGCATCGCCGACAACCTGCTGCGGCTGGCGACTGCGCGCGTCGCCGACCTGCAGCGCGGCGTCGAGCGGCAGTTCCTCGCCGCCATCGACGTCACCGACAACGAACGGCTGATCGCGCAGCGCCAGACCTTCGTCGCGCGCGCCGAACGGCAGTTGCAGCAAGCGGCGCTGGAGCTGTCGTTGTTCCTGCGCGACGCCGAAGACGCGCCGGTCGTGCCGGACGGCAAGCGCCTGCCGGCGGACCTGAGCGCGCCGCAGCCGCTCGACGAAGCCACGCTGATGGCGGAGACCGAGGAGGCGATGCAGCGGCGGCCCGAACTGCGCCGGCTGCAGTTGCAGCTCGACCGCGCCGAGACCGACCGCCAGCTGGCCAGCAACCAGACCCAGCCGCAGCTGGACGTCGTCGTCGAGGCCAGCCGGTCGCTGAGTTCCGATCCATACGTCGATCCGTCCCAGGAGGAACTGTTCGTCGGCGGTGAACTGCGGCTGCCACTGCGACAGCGCGACGCCTACGGCCGCCTGGCGCAGGCCGAGGCCGCGATCCGGCGGCTGCAGCTCGACAACCGCTTCACGCGCGACCGCATCGTCAACGACGTGGCGGACGCGCGCTCGGCCCTGCGCGCCGCGCATGCGCAGTACGTTGCCGGCCGCCGCAACGCCGACCTCGCCCGGCAGGTCGTCGACGCCGAGAAGCGCGCCTTCGAGCTCGGCCGCAGCGACATGTTCCGCGTGCAGCTGCGCGAACTGCAGTTCGCCGACGCCGAGGCGCTGGCGGTCGAGGCGTGGCTCGATTGGCATCGCGCGCTCGCCGACCACCGCGCGGCGCGCGGCGTCGACGCGACGGCGGCGAATGCGGGGCCGTAGCGGCCGCACGGCGGCCGCTGGCGACAGCCGCTGCCGGCGGCCTCAGGCCAGCTGCAGCGCCGCGAGCCGGTTGCGCAGCGCTTCGCCGCCGCCGTCGAGGACCTCGAACACCTTGCCATCGCGATAGTGGCGCTCGACGTGGTACTCGACGGTGTAGCCGAAGCCGCCGTGGATCTGGATCGCCTCGTCGGCCGCGGCGACCATCGCGTCGACCGCGGCGACGCGCGCCGAGATCGCCGCTTCCGTGCCGTCTTGGCCGAGGTCGCACAGGCGCGCGGCGTGCCACGCGAGCTGACGCGCGCCGTCGACGGCGCGCCGGCACTCGACCAGCTTGCGCTGCACGGCTTCCTGGGCCAGCAACGGCTTGTTGAAGGCGATGCGCTCGCCGGCGTGCTTCTTCGCCGCGGCGATCGCGCCGAACCCGCCGCCGACTGCCGCCGCCGCGACGCCGACCCAGCCGACGAGTTGCGCCTTGGCGATCGCGGCGACCGCGGCGGCGCCGGTGGCGAGCACCGTCGCCGCGGCGCCGGTGAAGTCGACCGCAACGCAGGCCGCGCTCTGCAGGCCGAGTGCGCGCAGCGGCGTACGCTTGCACGCGGCGGCGTCGACGAGCAGCAGCACGGGCGCGCCGGCGTCGCTCGCGGCGACGATGAAGCGTCCGGCCTCGCCGCCGGGGACGAGGCGGGCCATGCCCTTCAGCGCGCCGGCGGCGGACACCAGCCCGTGCTCGGGCCCGACGAAGACGGCGAGCGCGCCGCCCACCACGTCGCCGAGCGCGGCGCTGCCGGCGGTGCTGCCGGCCGCGCTGCCCGCCGCGCTGCCCGCGGCTTCGAGCGCGGCGGCGGCCTGGGCCTGGCCGATCCACAAACGCGCGAGCGAGCCGGAGTGCGCGCCGACCGCTTCGAGCGCGGCGACGAAGGGCAGCAGGCCCATGCCGACGCCCCCGGCGGCTTCGCCGACGCAGAGGCCGAACACGCCGAGGCCGGCGAGGCCGTCGAAGTGCTCGCGCGCGAACGTGCGGTGCTCGTCGAGTTCCTGCGCCTTCGGCGCGACCTCGTCCGCGACGAACTTGCGGACGGTGTCGACGATCATGTCCTGGTCTTCGGTCAGTTGGAGGTTGTGCATGCGGTGCGTGCGGCTGGGAGTCTGCGTCACGGGACGCGTGCCGGTCCGGCGCGTGGATTCGCGGCTGGGGCGAAGCGGACGACCGCAGGCGAATCGGTGGATTCGCCGAGGATCGGCCGCGAGTCCCCGGGCGCGAAGACGCGTGGCGGGCGGCGTGGCCTTTCGGGACGGAGACTCCTAGCGGCCGCCCTCCCAGTAGTAGAGGAAGCGGGGTCCGGTGGATTGATGGAGCAGCGCGGCGACCGGGTCGGCGCCCTGGCGGGCGGCGATGGCGCCGAAGAGCAGGTCGCCGAGGCTGGCGCGGCGGCGGGGTTCGACGACCGCGACCGGCTTGCCGAGCTTCTGCTGGAACCACGCCAGCGCAGTGTCGTGGTCGCCGATCTCGTCGACGAGCCCGAGCGCCTGCGCCTGCGAGGCGGTGTACACGCCGCCGTTGGCGGCCTTCAGCACGCCCTGGCGGTCGAGGTTGTCGCGGCCTTCGTCAACGACCGACACGAACTGGTCGAACAGCTCGTCGACGATGCCGGTGAGCATCGCCTTCTCCTCGCCGGTCATCGCGCGCGTCGGCGACAGCATGTCCTTGTACGGCGTGCGCTCCGACTTGATCGCGATCTGGTCGACGCCGTGGCGCTTGGCCAGCTCGGCGAAGTTCCAGCTGCTCATGATGACGCCGATGCTGCCCGTGATCGTGGTGCGGCGGGCGACGATGCGCTCGGCGGCGGCGGCGACGTAGTAGCCGCCCGACGCGGCGAGGTCGCCGAACAGCGCCAGCACCGGCTTGTCCGGGTGCTTGCCGCGGAAGTCGCGCAGCAAGCGGTAGATCACGTCGGAGTCGGTGACGCCGCCGCCGGGCGAGTCGACGTAGAGCAGCACGCCGAGGACGTCGTCGTCGGCCGCACGGCGCAGGGCGCGCTTGATCTGGCTGACCGTGCCGCCCGGCGCGCCCATCAGCGGCGACCCGCCCTCGGCGATGGCGCCGCGCACACCGATCTGCAGCACCTTGTGCTTGGCGCCGCGTTCGCCGGCGATGTGGACCTCGTCGTAGGCGACGCCGTCGGCGTCGGCGCCGAGGCCCGCGCCCGCGAGGCTGCCGACGCTGACCAGCAGCAGCAGCACGTTGAGGCCGCCCGAGGCGACCAGCAAGATGCCGAGAAAGATGGCGACGAAGAACGCCACGCCGCGGGCTTCGCGCGGCGGCGGGGCCTGCCCTGGCCACTGCGGCTGCTGCGGCTGCACCCCCGGCGGCGGCGCGCCGGCGTCCGGCGGCAGCGCGCTCATGCCGGAGCCACCAGGCCGCGGGCCACGACGAGGCGCTGGATGTCGGTCGCGCCCTCGTAGATCTCGGTGATGCGGGCATCGCGCAGGATGCGCTCGGCGGCGGTCGTGCCGTCGACGCCGGCCTGACCGAGGATCGACACCGCTGCGCGCGCCGCGCGGTTGGCGAGGCGCGAAGCCGACAGCTTGGCCATCGCCGCTTCGGTGCCGCAGCGCACGCCCTGGTCGCGCAGGATCGCCGCGCGCCAGGTCAGGAAGCGGTAGGCGTCGAGGTCGGCGGCGAGGTCGGCCAGCGTCCACTGGTCGGGCTGCGTCGCCGTCGGCCGCCCCTTGGCGTCGACCTGCGCAGCGAGGCAGCCCCTGATGAGGTCCACCGCCGCGCGGGCGATGCCGAGCGCCTGCGAGGCGATGCCAAGCCGCCCGCCGTCGAGCGTGTCGAGCGCGATCGGGAAGCCGTTGCCTTCCTTGTCGATCAGGCAGTCGGCCGGGACCTTCACGTTCTCCAGCACGATCTCGGTGGTCGGCGAGCCGCGCAGGCCGAGCTTGCGCTCCTTCTTGCCGACGCCGACGCCCGGCCAGTCGCGCTCGACGACGAAGGCCGAGATGCCCTTCACACGGTCGGGGCCCGTGCGCGCGAAGACGACGAAGAGCTTTGCCTCGCTGCCGGTCGTGATCCACAGCTTGGCGCCGTTGAGGACGTAGTGGTCGCCTTCCTTGCGCGCCTCGCAGCGCAGCGCCGCGGCGTCGGAACCGGAGAAGGCCTCCGACAGGCAGTATGCGCCGAGCCACTCGCCGGTCACGAGCTTGGGGAACCAGCGGCGCTTCTGCGCTTCGTTGCACCACTTGCCCAGCAGCGAGTTCACCAGCGAGTTGTGCACGCTGATGGTGACGCCCGTCGACGCGCAGACGGCGTTGATCTCCTCCAGCATCACGCAGCTGGCCAGGTTGCCCATCGCGGTGCCGCCGTGCTCCTTGGCGACCGTCGTGCGCAGCAGGCCGAGCTTCGCCGCGGCGGCGACCGGATCGCGCGGGAACTTCGTCTCCGCGTCGTAGCGCGCAGCGCCGCCGAGGTGCTGCTGGCAGTACTCGCGCACGAAGTCGCGGAAGCCGGCGAGCTCCGGCGACAGCTGGAAGTCCGTGGTCTGCGGCGACAGCGCGGCGGTGGCAGCGGTGGCGGTCATGGCATCGTCCTGGTTCGGCGGCGGGTTGCGAGGCGGCGTCCGGCTTCAGCTGTAGGTGTAGAAGCCCTTCTTGGTCTTGCGGCCGAGGTGGCCGGCGGCGACGAGGCGGCGCATCAGCGGGCAGGCGCGGTACTTGTCGTCACCGAGCCCGTCCTTCAGCACGTCGAGGATCGACACGCAGACGTCGAGGCCGATGAAATCGGCGAGCGTCAGCGGTCCCATCGGATGGTTCATGCCGAGCTTCATGATCTCGTCGATCGCCTCGCGCGTGGCGACGCCCTCCATCAGGGCGAAGGCGGCTTCGTTGATCATCGGCATCAGGATGCGGTTGGCGACGAAGCCAGGGTAGTCGTTGGCCAGGACCGGGACCTTGCCGAGCGCCTTCGACCAGCCCTCGACCGCGGCGCAGGTGGCGTCGCTGGTGTCGTTGCCACGGATGACTTCGACCAGCTTCATCAGCGGCACCGGGTTCATGAAGTGCATGCCGATGACGCGGTCGGCGCGCTTGGTCCTGGCCGCCAGCACCGTGATCGAGATCGACGAGGTGTTGCTGGCCAGGATCGCCTCGGGGCGCATGGCGGCGTCGGCGGCCTGGAAGACCTTGGTCTTGACGTCGAGGTTCTCGGTGACGGCCTCGACGCAGAGGTCGACGCCGGCGAGGGCGCCCATGTCGGACGACGCCTTCAGGCGGGCCTTGGCCGCTGCGACCTGGTCGGCCGTCAGCGAGCCCTTCTCCTGGAACCTGGCGAGGCTCTTGTGGATCGTGGCGACGCCGCGCTCGAGGAACTCGGGCTTGACGTCGATCAGGTGCGTGTCGACGCCGCAGGTCGCGAACACCTGGGCGATGCCGTTGCCCATCGTGCCGGCGCCGATCACGGCGACCGCGCGGGGAAGGTTGTTGCTCGTCATGGGGATCTCGGTTTGGGTGCGGTTCGGGGACGCGTGGCTGGGACGCGCGGACTCAGCAACGCTCGACGGACATGACGACGGCGTTGCCGCCGCCGAGGCACAGCCCGGCGATGCCGCGGGCCTTGCCGTGGCGCACGAGCGCGTGCAGCAGCGTGACCAGCACGCGCGTGCCGGAGCAGCCGATTGGATGGCCGAGCGCGACCGCGCCGCCGTGGACGTTCCACTTGGCGGCGTCGACGCCGAGCTCGCGCTGCAGCGCGACCATCTGCACGGCGAACGCCTCGTTCATCTCGCACAGGTCGAAGTCGTCGGGCGCGACCTTCAGCATGGCGCACAGCTTCCTGGTCGCGACCTCGGGGGCCATCATCACCCATTCCGGCGCGAGGCCACCGGTGGCGTAGCCGGTGATGCGCGCCAGCGGCTGCACGCCGTGGGCCTTGGCCCAGTCCTCGTCGCAGACCACGACCGCGGCGGCGCCGTCGTTGATCGTGCTGGCGTTGCCGGCCGTGACCGTGCCGCCGTCGGGCTGGAACACCGGCCGCAGCTTGGCGAGGGCCTCGGCGGTCGAGTCGGCGCGCGGGCCTTCGTCGACCTGGAAGGCGATCGGGTCGCCCTTCTTCTGCTTGATCTCGACCTTGCAGATCTCGGCGTCGAACGCGCCCGCCTTCTGCGCCGCGACCGCCCGCCGGTGGCTCTCGGCGGCGTAGGCGTCTTGGTCGGCCCGGCTGACGCCGTACTTCCTGGCGACCAGCTCGGCGGTGTTGCCCATGTGGAAGTTGTTGTAGTGGTCCCACAGGCCGTCCCAGACGATGCCGTCGAGCGCCTGGGTGTGGCCTAGCCGCGCGCCGGCGCGCGCCGTCGGCAGGTAGTACGGCGTGTTGGACATCGACTCCATGCCGCCGGCGACGGCGACCTTGAGGTCGCCCGCCTTGATCGCCTGGGCCGCGAGCATCACGGTCTTGAGGCCAGAGCCGCAGACCTTGTTGATCGTCACCGCCGCGGCCGCGTCCGGGATGCCCGCGGCGCGCAGCGACTGCCGGGCGGGATTCTGCCCGAGGCCAGCCTGCAGCACGTTGCCCATGAGGACCTCCTCCACCGCGTCGGGCGCGACCTTCGCCCGGCGCAGCGCTTCCGCGACGGCGAGGCCGCCGAGTTGCGGCGCGGAGAACGAGGCCAAGGCGCCTTGGAACTTGCCGATGGCGGTGCGGCAGGCGGCAACGAGTACGGGTTGGCCCATGGAGATTCGTGGAGTCGTGTGCAACGCCGTCGGGCCGCGCGAATGTCACGACCGGCGCGTTCTGGGGCGCAAGATCCTAGGAGTCTGCGCCACGGAAGGCCACGCCGCCCGCCACGCGTCTTCGCGCCCGGGGACTCGCCGCCGATCCTCGGCGAATCCAACGATTCGCCTGCGGTCGCCGGCTTCGCCCCGGACGCGAATCCACGCACCGGATCGGTGCGCGTCCTGTGACGCCGACTCCCAGGCATCGCGCCCACGCGCCGCTACGGCGGACGGACGGCCGCTCAGGCCCCGCGACCGGCTGGTCGCATGCGACCAGCCGGAACGGCACGACGCGGAATCCGGGCGATCTGGTGCGTCCCCTGTGGGCCACCGGCAGACCAATTCGTTCCCTGCCGTCGGGCTGCAGCCACCGCGGCGGCTCGCCGACGCCAGCACGTACGGTGCAGCGCACGGAACTGCCGTGCAACGGTGCGCGTCCAAGTCCGGGACCAAGTCGCCGCCGACTGCTCCCACCCCTCCTAGTCTCCTCCACCAGACTCATGCGCTCTCCCACCCAAGCTCTTCTCGCGCTCGCGGCCTTCGCCGCCAGCTCCTCCGCCCTCCTCGCCCAGGTCCCCAATGACGACTGCGGCGGCGCGATCGCCATCGCGAACGGTCTCGCCGGCCCCTACACCAACGTCGGCTCGACGACGTCCTTTCCTTGGCCGTGCGCGATCGGCGGCAACGACGTCTGGTTCGTCTACCAGTCGGGCGCCGCGGGTTCGCTGACCATCGACCTCTGTGGCCAGGCGACTTACGACTCGGCGCTGGAGATCTTCGACGGCGCCGGCGGCTGCAGCGGCCTCGTCTCGCTCGGTTGCAACGACGACACCTGCGGCCTGCAGTCGTCGGTCACGGCGGCACTCCCTGCTCCTGGCCTCTACTACGTCCGCGTCGGCGGCTACAACGGCGGCACGGGCTCGTTCTCGCTCAACGTCAACGGCCCCGGCGGCGGCAGCGGCGTGCTGGCGAGCAACACTTCGCTCGGCATC
>JADCJE010000138.1 GCA_020247305.1 Phycisphaerales bacterium
ATTCGGGGCGCAGGTTGCGCACCACGGCCTCGACGAGCCGCCACAGCAGCGCCTGCTGGCGGTCGTCCATGAGGGTGGCGTTGAGCCCCTTCTGCAGGCCGAGCGCGTCGGCCTTCGCCGCCGGGCCGAGCAGCACGTCGGCCGGAGCCACGGGCGCGAGGATCGCCGAAGTGCGCTGCTCGACGGTGAACGTCGCCAGCAATTCGCGCGCGAGGTCCTCCTCGGCGGCGAGCACCCGTTCGCCGACGCGGTCGCCGTCGCGCCGTTCGTGCGGATTGCTGCCGAGGAAGTGCGGCGTCGCGCCGACGAGCCGGCCGTCGAGGAACGTGAAGTGCAGCGACACGTGATGGCCCTGCACGCGCACGGCGAACAGGCCGCGCGGCGCGACGTCGCCGCACACGAGCACGGCATAGCGGCGCGGATCGCGGTGGCTGGCGTCGCGCCCGCCGTGCGACTCGAGCGCGCGCAGCACGTCTTCGAGCTGCACGATCGCGAGCGTCTTGCGCAGGCCTTCGGTCCCCAGCAGCGCGCGCAGCAGCGCCCGCATCGCCGCGTCTGACGCCGGCGACAGAACGCCGAACTCGACGCCGGCGTAGCGGCCGGGCACGAAGGCCCACTGCGTGCGCTCGCGGTCGTCGAACGGCCGCGCGGCGACCGCGCGCTGCTCGGGCGTCAGCGCCGCGACGAACGCCTGCGTGCGCGCGACGACGTCGGCGACGGCGGGATCGACGGGCGGAACCGCGGGCGTGCCGGCGCAGGCGGCGACGAGGTACAGGCACGCGACGAGGGACGGGACGCGCAGCATCCGGCCGACGATACGCAGCTGCGGCGGCGCGACGCACGCGCGCGGTTCGTACAATGCCCGCCCCATGAGCCGCCGTCCGTCGACGCCGTCCCTGCTGCGCCTCGCCTTCGCCGCCATCGCGCCAACCCTGCTCGCCGCCGGCCTCGCCGCGCAGGCCCAGGACTTCCCGATCGGCAGCAAGGGCGCGAGCGTGCAGCTCGACGCGCCGTGGCAGCGCAAGCAGCTCGACACGGACCTCGGCGACGACCAGTTCCAGCGCAGCGAGCGCCGCGGCTTCTTCTCGCGCAGCAGCGAGGTCTACGTCGTCGTCATGGAGATCGCCGGCATCCTGGAGAACGAGGCCGACTACGCCGCCGCGCTCGACGACCAATGCTCGGAAGGCAACGGCGTCGCGCCGACGATCGTCAAGGAGGTCGGCTGGACGCGCGCGTCGCGCGTCTTCGACGCGACGCTCGACGGCGTCGCCTGCGCGTTCCGCAACGAGCTGCTGGTCGGCGACGGCCTCGCGTACCACGTCATGACGTGGTCGGTGAAGAGCCAGCGCAAGCAGCTCGACGAGCAGGTCGCGGGCTTCGTCGCCGGCTTCGAGTTCCCCGGCGTCGACAGCGCGCACGGCAAGGGCCTCGCGCCGACGACGCGCACGGTCGTCGGCGGCGAGTTCGCGCTCGACTACACGATCCGGCCGAGCCTGCTGCGCGAGGCGAAGCCCGACGACGACGAACTCGCCGAATGGCGCAGCGGCGACGAGGAGCAGCTGCTCGCGCTCTTCACGGTGGACGGGTACCGCACGCTGACGTCGATGGTCGACGGCGAGCGCGACGCGCTGCGCAAGTGGGACGCGACCTACAAGGAGTCGGCGCGCGGCGAGTTCGAGGTCGACGGCGTGCGCTGCGCGTGGCTGCTCGGCGGCCGCGACGGGCAGTCGATCAAGTCCGTGCACCTGCCGCTCGGGGGCACGCAGAGCCTGACCGTGCGCTGGCTGGCGAAGGGCGCGGTCGACGCGTTTCGGCCGGCGCGCGAGGCATTGTTCCAGTCGCTGCGGCTGCGCAGGCTCGCCGGCGGCGTCGACCTGCCGGCGCTGCCCGCGGCGACGCCGGCGGTGGCCAACACGGCGCTCGACCGCTTCCTGCGCGGCGGCGCCGAACGGCTGTCGCCGATCGCCATGCCGGGCGTGGGCGGCGCGCAGCGCGCTGGCGACGGCTGGCTGCTGTGGAACTGGCGCGAGCTGCACGAAGTCACCGCCGACGGCCACCGCCAACTGCGCGAGGGCGACGAGGGCTGCCGCTTCGCGGCGAAGCACCGCGGCCAGACGCTGGTCGGCGGCCACGACGGCGCAGTGAGGCCACTGCACGGCGACACGCTCGGCGCGCCGATGTTCGACGCCGAAGCCGCGTGCGTCGCCGGCGACGACCTGTGGCTGCTGCGCCGCAGCGGCGCGCTGCTCGAGGGCGTGGCGACGGCGCCCGCCGACATAGCCCTCGTGCGCCGCGCGGCGACCGGCGGCGAGACGACGCTCGGCACCTTCCCGTGCGGCAACGCCGCCGAGCTCGCGATCGACGCGACCGGCAGCCATCTGCTGGTGCGCGTCGACCGCACGGTCGCGGGCTGGCTGCAGGCGACGCCGAGCTTCGCGCCGAAGCTGCTGCTCGTGCCGCTCGCGGCGCCGACGCCGCGCGAACTCGGCGAGTGGACCGCGCTCGCCGCGATCGCCGCCGCGTCGGACGGCTGGCTGGTGACCGGCACGCCGCGCGGCGCCGCCGCCGGCGTCTGGATGGTGCGCAACGACGGCAGCCGCGAGCCGCTGCTGCTGGCGCCGATCGGCGGCCTGCGCGCGCTCGCCGCCGACGCGACGTCGCTGACCGTGCTGGCCGCGACCGGCATGGGCCAGCAGCGGCTCGTCGTGCTGGCGCGCGACGCGTGCCGCCGCGACGGCGTGCGCTGCCAGCCGTTCGCCAACGCGCAGCTCGCGGCGATCGGCAGTCGCTTGCTCGGCGCGCTCGGCAGCCGCGCGCCGCGCACCGCCGCCGAGGTCCAGGCCGCGCGACGGCAGGCGGACGTGTTCACCAACGAGATCGCCGGCGCGCCGCTGCCGACCTCGCCCGACGACGTCGAGACGCTGCTCACCGCCGCCGCCGATTGGGACGACCCGCTGCCGGACGCCGGCCGCGCGCTGCTCGGCGTGCTGACCGCGTCGGCGGCGCTCGCCGCCGGCGGCGAGTGGGTCGAAGGCGCGACCACCGACTGGAGCGCGTGGCGGGTGCGCGCGCCGACGGTCTACGACACGCCGTTCGCGATCGTCGTGCAGCCCGGCAACATGGTCACGTCCGCGCTCGACGACAGCGAGAGCTACGCGACGCTGACGATGGACACCGGCGACCGCCAGGGCCGGCCGCTGCTCGTCGGCCTCGACCCCGCGGCGCTGCGGGCGCGCGTGCTGGCGCGGATGCCGGCGGAGGCGGAGGCGGCCGTGCGCAGCGGCGACGTCGCGACGCTGCGGCGCGTGCTCGAGGCCCGCAGCGGCGAGCACGAACTGCGCCGTCACGTCTACGGCCAGCTCGCGGCGCACGGCCAGCACGAGGCGCTGCGCCAGCTCGCGTCCCGCTTCGCGCTCGGCGCCGAGCAGCAGCCGTGCGACCTCGTCGCCTGGATCGCGGCCGGCAGCCGCAAGGTGACGACGACCGAAGAGGCGAAGGCGTGGATGGACGCTGCGCTCGACGCCGTGCGCAAGGCGCCGCGCGAAGCCGCGCTCTACCTGTGGCTCGGCCGCGCCGTCGACCGAGCGTTCCCCGACGAGCCGCAGAAGTCGCGGCCGTGCTACGAGCGCGCGCTCGAGCTGGCGCCGTACGGCGACGTCGCCGCGTCGGCGCGCAAGGCGCTGGGCCGGGAGCGCTGAACCCCGTCCCTGCGAGATCGCAGGAATGGACAAGGATCCGGTCAGCCGCTGACACGTTCCGCGCGATCCGAGCCCGCGCTGGCGATGCTCAGCGCCCGTCGCGCCGCGCCCACAGTTCGTCGCTCTCCCGCACGACCGCACGCACCTGCCGCAGCGCGCCGATGTCGACCAGCGGATCGGCGCCGAGCACGACGAGGCCGCAGCGGGCTCCCGGGCGCACGACGCCGAGGTCCTTGGCGCCGAGCACGTCGGCAGCGACGGTCGAAGCACTCGCCAGCGCCTGCGCCGGGGTCATGCCGTAGGCGACCATCAGTTCGAGTTCGCGGGCGTTGTCGCCGTGACGGAACACGCCGGCGTCGCTGCCGCAGCCGATCGTCACGCCCGCCGCGAGCGCGCGCTGGAAGCCGGCCTTCGCGGCGTTGAGCCGCTCGACGATCGGGCCCTGGTGGCCGGCCTGCCGGACGATC
>JADCJE010000139.1 GCA_020247305.1 Phycisphaerales bacterium
CGCCGAGGGCGAGCCGGTCGCGGAGGGCGAGTTCGCCGAGGGCGAGGAATACGCCGAGGGCGAGCCGGTCGCGGAGGGCGAGTTCGCCGAGGGCGAGGAATACGCCGAGGGCGAGCCGGTCGCGGAGGGCGAGTTCGCCGAAGGTGAGGAGTACGCCGAGGGCGAGCCGGTCGCGGAGGGCGAGTTCGCCGAGGGCGAGGAATACGCCGAGGGCGAGCCCGCGGAGGGCGAGTTCGCCGAGGGCGAGGAGTACGCCGAGGGCGAGCCGGTTGGCGCCGGGCTTGCCGCCGAGTCGGCAGCACCCGTGTTGGCTGGCCCCGGCAACCGCAGCTACCGCTTGGCCACGGCATTCTTCGGTCTCGCCGCGAGTTGCGCGGTCATCGCTGGCGCCGGCCTTGTCGTGTTGCGGCCCGAGTTCGTGGGTCTCGACCTCGGGCCGGCACGGGTCGCGCAGGTCCGGATCGAGCGTCCGGCGTTGCCGGCCGTGGTGTCCGCGCCGAAGCCCGTGACCGACATGTTGGTGCAGGCTCCGCCGGTGCCTACGCAGGTCCAACCGCAGCGCGGGCCCAAGCCCACGCCGACGCCGGGCGCAAAGAGCGGCGGCGTCGCCAAGTTGTTCGGCGCGCTGGCGCGGCTCGGCGGCAAGCGCCCCAGCGGCCCGTCGCAGACGCCGACGAAGACGACGCCAACCGACACGGCGCCACCCGTCGGTGTACCCGTTGCGACCCAGCCGGTCGCGATGGGGCCGACGGCAGCGCCGGGCGCCAAGCCACCGCGCTCCTCCACCGGCGAGGAAGCCTGGCCGGTGCGTCCACCCAGCAACCTGTCGAAGGCGCCCGCCCGCAACGCCGGCGGCGCGCTCGTGCGCATCGGCGACGACACCATGGTTGGTGACGCCACCCCCGATGCGATGGTGCGGCAGGCGGTGGAAGGCGTGATGCCGGGGCTGCGCGCCTTCGCGCTCCTGCGCAACGGCAACTTCTTCGTCGGGCGGGTGAAGATGGTCAACGAGGCGTCGCTGACGCTGCGCACGTCCGAAGGCGAAGTGTCGCTGCAACGTGAGGAACTGGTGCGCGTCGTCGGCCTCGGCACCGCCGACTACGAGGCGCTGCAGCGCGCGACCGAGGGCTTCGTCCGGTTGACCAACAGCAACAAGCTGATCGGCGGCATCCTCAGCCAGGTCGCCGACGACCACGTCGTGATGGAGTGGCGCAGCAACCGCATCATCCTGCCGCGTTCCGTGGTCGGTTCGGTCGTGCAGGGCCAACAGCCCGACGACGTCCAGTTCAAGCTCTCGGCGGAAGAGGATGCGTGGTTGCGCAGCCTCGCCGAGCGGGAACTCGGCCGCGAGCGCGAAGCAGCGCTGCCGAAGAAGACGGCGGAGGTACCGCCGGACGCCGAACCCGGCAAGTGAGCTCGGCGCTCGTGGTATCGTCCGCGCCCGTGCAGACCTGTCCGGAGTGCGGCAACCACGACATGACGGTGCGCGTCGTCGACGGCGCGCCAGTCCACGAGTGCGGCCTGTGCTTCGCCCGCTTCGGCGAACGCCGCGCCGTCGAGACGCTGACGGACGCCGAGGAGGCGCGGATGCGCGGCGTCGCCGCCGGCATCTGGCCGCTCGTCCGCGTCCTCGAGCGCCTGCCAGGCCTGTGCGTGCGCACCTCCGGCGCCGGGGACACGCTCGCCCGCACGCTTCCATTCGTCGAGCTCGGCGTCACGAGCCCGGAAGCGCTGGTGCAGTTGGAGAACCTCGCCAAGTCGCTGCTGCTGTCCGCCGGCGCCACGCGCCTGCACTGGGTGGTGGAGGTCGCCTACCAGCACCACCTCGCCTTCGTGCTGAAGCCGCGCCACGGCGGCGGTCCGGTCCCTGCGGCGGAAGTCCGCGACGCCGGCCTCGACGTCGACGTGTTGCGGCGCGCGATCGAGCGCGACAGCCGCCTGTCGTGGTGGCGTCATGCGGTCGGCAAGGCGAGCGGATAGGCTCTGCGGCGCGTCCCCCGACCGCCGAGCCCCGCATGCCCCGCCGCACGATCTGCCCGACGTACCTGGTCGCCATCCTGTTCGCCCTGTTCGCGGCCCTGGCGCCGCTGCCCGCACAGGACGCGGCCGCTCGCCTCGACGCGGTGAAGGAGTTCCAGCGCTTCTTCCGCAAGGAGAAGTCCGAGGCGCTGCAGGTCGAGGCGATCCTGACGCACCTCAAGGGCAACGAGTGCGTGCCGGCGGCAGAGGAACTCATCCGCCTGCTGCGCCATCCTTCCGCGGCCGTGCAGCAGGCGGCGATGACGGTGCTCGCGACGTACAACGATCCGAAGACCTACGCGGCCTGGATCGCCGAACTGCCGAAGGCGAAGGATCCCGAGCAGCAGGCGCTCATCGTGAAGGTGCTGGGCAGAGCGAAGATCAAGGACGCCGTGCCGGCGATCGAGACGGTCGGCGGCGACGCCAAGGCCGGCCCGGTGCTGAAGTACGAGTGCGCCCGCGCGCTGCAGGCGATCGGCGACGCCGGCGCCGCGGGACTGCTCGGCGCGCTGCTCGGCGACAAGGAGCCGCAGGTGCGCATCGCGGCGCTCGACGCGGTCGGCGCGCTGAAGCGGGTCGAGCACGGCAAGGCCGCCACGTCGTTGATCGGCGCCGCCGAGTGGCAGGTCCAGGCCGCCGCGGTCGCTGCGTGCGCGATGGTGCGTCCGCAGGAAGCAGTGCAGCCGCTGATCGACCTGATGCGCAAGGAGGGCCGCATGCGCACCGAGTGCGCGGAAGCGTTGTTCCGCATCACCGGCTTCGACTTCGGCGTCGACCCGGAGCGCTGGCAGGAGCAGTGGAACCAGCTGACGTCGATCCAGGGCTGGCGCATCCCGACCGAGGAAGAGCTCGCCAAGAAGGCCGAGAGCCGCAAGAAGTCGGACGCCTTCTACGGCAAGAAGGAGGAACGCAAGGAGTTCGCCAACATCCCGACGACGTCGACGAACATCCTGTTCGTCATCGACGTCTCCGGCTCGATGGACGACCTCGTCGCCGAGGTCGACAAGTTCCAGGGCTACCGCGACCGCCGGCGCTTCACCGTCGTGCAGGCCGAACTGCTCAACGCGATCGACTCGCTGACGCCGGAGACGAACTTCGACATCCTGGCGTTCGCGACCGACGTCAGCGCCTGGAAGAAGCGGCTGGTGCCCGCCAACGTCGTCAACAAGGACGCCGCCAAGTCGCACGTGAAGTCGCTGAAGCCGATCGGCGGCACCGAGGACCAGAACGCGGCGCTCGCCGGCATGGCCGGCGCCGCCAACCTCGAGGCCGGCAAGACCAACACGCTGAAGGCGCTGATGTACGCGTTTGGCGTCGATCCGGAGAAGCCGATCAAGCCGGTCGTCACCGGCTTCGACAAGAATGCCATCAAGTCGCCGCTCGACACCGTCTACTTCCTGAGCGACGGCCGGCCCTCGGTCGGCAAGATCATCGAGCCGCTGGAGATCCTGAAGGAGGTCCGCAAGCACAACGAGGCCTTCCGCATGGTCATCCACACGATCGCCATCGGCGACTTCACCAAGGACTTCCTGAAGCGCCTCGCCGAGGAGAACGGCGGCGTGTTCGTCGACCTCGGCCGGTGATCGACGCGCGCCGGCCTCAGGCCGGTCGCGGGCGATTGCACGCCGGCTTCAGGCCAGCGGACCGTCGCCGCGCAGCAGGCCGCGTGGCCGCAGCCACAGCACGGCGCAGGTGGCCGCAGCCCCGCCGGTGGACACTGCGATCAGCGCCGTCGCCAGTCCGGCGTCGTCCTGCAGGCGGAACAGCGCGATGTTGAGCCCGGCGTACACCGCGCGCGCCGCCAGCGACAGCGCCGACAGCACGGTCGTGCGCGTGGCGCCGGCGATGCGGTGGTTGACGAACTCCTGCAGCAGCGCCCAGTGCATGCCGAACGGGATCTGCTGCAGGAAGAACATCGACACGCCGAGCCACGCGATCGTCCGCGAGCCGCCGCCGGCGTGGCTGGCCCAGGCCATGACCGCCATCGAACCGCAGAGCAGCAGCGGCATGCCCCAGAACAGCGGCCGGCGGCCGATGCGTTCGACCAGTCGCGGCAACAGCGCGCCGAACGGCGCGGCGGCGAGGTTCATCAGCGCGAACAGCAGGCCGACGAACAGCGGGTCGTGGAACAGCGGTTCGGCGCCGCCGGCGGCGCGCAGGTAGGGCTGGTAGTCGTGGAACGGAAAGCGCAGCAGGGCGAACAGCACGACCCAGTAGCCGAGCAGCCATAGCACCGCCGGCCGCCGGACTTCGTGGGCGACGCCGCGCAGGAAGGCCGGCAGGCGCAGTTGCGCGCGCGGCGGGCCGCCGTGCAAGGTCGCCGCGAGGACCGCCGCGACCGCGCACAGCCCCGCCGTCGCGACGATCGTCGGCTCCCAGCCGTCCTGCGTCGGCACGCTCCAGCGCGCCAGCGCGCCGCCGAGCAGGAACGCGACGCCGGTGCCGAGCATGCGCAGCGCGCTCAGCCGCGACTCCTCGCGCAGAAACCGTTGCTCCTGGCCGGCGCGCTGCAGCGTCTCGTACAGCAGCGTCGCCGGCGGCCCGGACAGCACCGCGTGCGCGAAGCCGAGCAGGACCTCGGCGAGCACGAAGCCCGGGTACTCCGGCCACGCGAGCAGCGACAGGAAGCCGCCGGCGAGCAACAGCGGACCGGCGACCATCATCGCCTTGGGCCCGATGCGGTCGGCGAGCATGCCCGTCGGCACTTCGGCGAGGAACATCGCCACGTAGTAGGCGCCGACGATCTCGCCGTACTGCGCCTCGGACATGCCGTGGCGGCGGAAGTACAGGAACAGGAACGGCACGCAGGCGAACGGGTACGTCAGCGTCGCGAAGGCGCGCAGCCGGAACAGTTGTCGCCGCAGGTCGTCCAGAACCCGCAGGGTCGCAGACGGCGGGGCGCGGGGCAACCGTCGCTGCCTTGCTTTCGCGCCGGACGGCGGCATCCTCGCTGCGCCATGACGGGGCCTGCCGACTTCCGCAGCGACACGATGACCAAGCCGACGCCGGCGATGCGCACGGCGATGGCGGCAGCGGAGGTCGGCGACGACGTCTGGGGCGAGGATCCGACCGTGCGCGCGCTGGAGGAGGCAGGGGCCGCCGTGCTCGGCATGGCTGCGGCGGTGTTCACGCCGTCCGGCACGATGGCCAACCAGATCGCAATCCACGTCCACTGCCGGCCCGGCGACGAAGTCGTCTGCGAGGAGCGCAGCCACGTCTACTACTACGAAGCGGGCGGCATCGCCCGCTGGTCCGGCGCCTCGGTCCGCTTGCTGGCGGCCGCCGACGGTTTGCCGTCGCCCGAGCAGATCGAGGCGGCGGTGCGCGCCGACGACCCGCACTTCCCGCGCAGCCGGCTGCTCGTGGTCGAGAACACGCACAACATGGCCGGCGGCCGGGTCGCTGCGTCGTCGCGTGTCGCGGCGATGGCCGCGGCAGCGCGTCGGCACGGCCTGCTCGTGCACTGCGATGGCGCCCGTTTGTGCAACGCTGCGGTGGCGCTCGGTTGCGCGCCGGCCGAACTCACGGCGGCGCTCGACAGCACGACGCTCTGCCTCAGCAAGGGCCTCGGCGCTCCGGTCGGTTCGCTGGTGGCCGGCAGCCGCGAGTTCGCGGCTGCGGCGCGCCGCGCCCGCAAGGCCTTCGGCGGCGGCATGCGGCAGGCGGGCGTCCTCGCGGCCGCCGGGTTGATCGCCCTGCGCGAGGGGCCGGCGCTGCTCGCCGCGGACCACGCCCGTGCGCGGCGGTTGGCGCATGGACTCGTCGAGCAACCGTGGGCCGACGTCGACGTCGCGGCCACCGAGACGAACATCGTGATGTGCAACCTGCGCCGGGGCGCCCCCGAGGCGCTGGTCGCGCACCTGCGCGAGCACGCGGTGCTCGCCGCCAAGGCCGGCCCCATGCGCCTGCGCTTCGTGCTGCACCGCGACCTCGACGATGCCGCGGTCGACCGCTGCCTGCTGGCGGCGCGGGCCTTCCGCCCGGCCTGAACGTATCCTTCGCCTTCCCCGAACCGTCCCCAACCCGAACGACCCGTGAGCATCTTCAAGGCCTACGACATCCGCGGCACCTACCCCGACCAGATCGACGCCAAGACGGCGTTCGCGATCGGCGCTGCGATGGTGCAGTTCCTGTCCGCCAAGCGCCTCGTCGTCGGACGCGACATGCGCACGATGGCGCCCGAGATCCAGGACGCCGTCATCGAGGGCATGCTGACGATGGGCTGCGACGTGGTCGACATCGGCCTCGCCAGCACGCCGATGGTCTACTACGGCATCGGCAAGATCCCGTGCGACGGCGGCCTCGCCGTGACCGCGTCGCACAACCCCAAGCAGTACATCGGCTTCAAGCTGTGCAAGAAGGAGGCGCGGCCGATGTCGGGCGACACCGGCATCAAGGACATCGAGCGCCTCGTCAAGCAGGGCGGCTTCCAGCCCGCCGCGCGCAAGGGCAAGCGCGACTTCGTCGACGTCAAGAAGGACTGGATCGAGCACATCGCCGGCTTCCAGAAGGGCATCGCGCCGATGACCGTGTGCGTCGACTACGCCAACGGCATGGGGGCCAACGAGTCGCCGCAGATCTTCGGCAAGATCCCGGGGCTCAAGGTCGTGCCGCTCTACGACACGCTCGACGGCACGTTCCCGAACCACGAAGCCAATCCGCTCAAGGAGTCGAACCTCGACGACCTGCGCGCGTCGGTGAAGAAGCACAAGGCGGCGCTCGGCCTGTCGTTCGACGGCGACGCCGACCGCTGCGCGTTCGTCGACGAGGAGGGGCGCACGGTGCACGCCGACCTGATCACCGTGCTGCTGGCGCGCGGCATGCTGCAGCGCCACCCGGGCAAGGGCATCATCTACGACCTGCGCAGCAGCAAGGTCGTGCCCGAGGAGATCGTGAAGCTCGGCGGCCGTCCGGTGCGCGAGCGCGTCGGCCACTCCTTCATGAAGGAGACGATGCGCAAGACCGACTGCATCGGCGGCGGCGAGCTGTCCGGCCACTTCTACTTCGCGGAGAACTTCTACACCGACTGCGGCGTGCTGGCGGCGGTGCTGGTGCTCAACCAGCTGAGCGCCGAGAAGAAGACGCTGAAGCAGGCGGCCGACCCGCTGCGCAAGTACTTCGGCACCGGCGAGGTCAACTTCAAGGTGGCCGACAAGGACGGCCTGATGAAGCAGATCGAGCGCACGTTCCAGGACGCCAAGATCGACTGGCTCGACGGCATCACGGTGGCGTACCCCGACTGGTGGGTGAACGTGCGGCCGAGCAACACCGAGCCGTTCCTGCGCATGTGCCTGGAGGCGGACACCAAGGCGCTGATGGAGCAGAAGCGCGACGCGCTGTTCGCGATCCTCGGCCATCCGGTCGATCACTAGTTCCAGATCCGTCGCGAGGCCACGGCGCGGCGGCCTTGGGCCGTGTCCCGCCATGGCTTGCTATCGGTCTGCATCGAGCGGCAGGCGCACGACGGCGGGGCGACCGACCACATCGGCCTCGGCCCCTGCTTCATCGCCTTCGGCGCCGAAGCGAACGACCAGCGTGCCACCGTCGCGGGCCAGGGTGGCGTGGCCGCAGTCGACTCGCGCCAGCAGGCGCCAGCGCCACTCGAGCGCCGGGCCGAGTTCGATTACGCGATCGATGCGGACCGCGTAGTCGGCGAAGGCGGCGGCGTTGATTCGCACGGCTTCGACGCGGCCCCATGCGGTCGGCAGCGTCGCGAACGGCTCGTGCATCGGGTCGCGGCCGACGAACGCGCCGGGCGTCCACAGCCCGGCGAAGGCGACGAGGCCGAGCCAGCCCCACGGCAGCGCGAAGGCCAGCAGGCGAAGCAGGCCCCAGACCAGGACCAGCCAGGCGCGAGCGGGGCGCGGCCACGGTGACGCGGCGGCGAGCGCCAGCGCGCCGGCGACGGCGATCGGCGCCAGCGGCAGGTCCGCCGGTGGCGGCAACGCGTCCGGGAGCGCGGCTTCCAACCCGGCGAGCAGCCACAGCAGCGCCAGTCCAACGGCCCAGGCGCCGAAGGCGACGACCGGCAGCCCTGTGAGGCAGACGACGACGACGAACAAACGCTGCTGCGCCCGTTCCCAGGCGCTCGCCAGCGGCGTCAATGGCGCGATGGCGCGGCAGAGCCAGCCCAGCCACGGCGTGCTGACCAGCAGTGCGGCGAGCAGCAGGTTGGCGGCCGTCCACGGCGTGCGCAGGCCGCCGAGGCCTGCCAGCAGGCCGATGCCGTTGGCGACCGCGAGGTTGGCGACGAGCAGCGCCGGCACGCCGCGCTGCGGAGGCGTCGGGTCGACCGCGGGCATGGCGGCAGTTTCCGCGCACGGCCCGCGGCGGCAACTCCCCGAGCCACATACGATTCCGTCGTGGTCGGACGCTGTCGTCGATGGCAACGACTGTTCGTGTCGCTTGGCTGGCAGCGTCCGGGGGCTTACACCGGGCGCTCGGAACGGTCGAAACGGACGCATTGTCCTCGCCCTCCGCCCGCAAGGAACCCCCGATGTCGCCCCTCGCAGCCAGCAAGACCGTCCGCCTCGTCGGCGTCCCGATGGACCTCGGCGCCGGCCGCCGCGGCGTCGACATGGGGCCGTCGGCGATCCGCATCGCCGGCGTCACGCAGGGCCTGCAGGGCCTCGGCTACACGGTCGAGGACGACGGCGATGTCGGCGTGCCCGCGCCTGAGAAGCACCATCCCGGCGACCACAAGGTCCGTTACCTCAACCCGATCTACCACGTCTGCAACCGCCTGCGGTTGCGCGTGCGGCGGTCGCTCGACCAGGGCGAGATCCCGGTCGTGCTCGGCGGCGACCACAGCATCGCGATCGGCACCGTCGCCGGCGTCAGCGAGCACTTCCGCAGCCTGGGGCAGAAGGTCGGCCTGATCTGGGTCGACGCCCACGGCGACATGAACACGCCCGAGAGTTCGCCGACCGGCAACGTGCACGGCATGCCGCTCGCCAGCCTGCTCGGCATGGGCCATCCGCTGCTGGTCCAGATGGGCGGCTTCTGGCCCAAGGTCGAACCCGCCAACGTCTGCCTGATCGGCATCCGTGACATCGACGACGGCGAGCGGCGCAACATCCGAGCGTCCGGCATCCACGCCTACACCATGCGCGACGTCGACGAGCGCGGCATGCGCGCCGTGATGGAGGAGTCGATCGCATTCGCGTCGGCCGGCACGGCCGGCTTTCACGTGTCGTTCGACCTCGACGGCATGGATCCCCGCGACGTGCCGGGCACCGGCACCCCGGTGAAGGGCGGCATCAGCTGGCGCGAGGCCAACCTGCTGATGGAGATGGTCAGCGACTCGGGCCGCATGACGAGCCTCGAGGTCACCGAGTTGAACCCGATCCTCGACGTGAAGAACCAGTCCGGCGAAGTCGCCGTCGACGTCATCCTGAGCGCCTTCGGCAAGCGCATCCTCTGACCGCGCCGCAGGCGTGAGCCGCCGCAGCGGGCTGGTTGCTCTTGTTCGCCGTGCGTCGCTCGCCGGGTTGCGGCGGCGACCCAGCAACCGCGCCGCAGGCGTGAGCCGCCGCAGCGGGCTGGTTGCTCTGGTTCGCCGTGAGTCGCTCGCCGCGTTGCGGC
>JADCJE010000014.1 GCA_020247305.1 Phycisphaerales bacterium
CGCTTGCTGCGCCAGATCATGTGGTGGTCGGCGAGGAAGCGCAGCAGCGTCTGGCGGATGGCGTCGGTCTCGTTCGGGTCGGAGGTGTTGAGCAGGATGCGGAACATCTGCACGCGGCCCTTGCGGCCCTCGTCGTGGCACTTGCCCTCGATGCTGCCGGCGGTTTTCGACGCGAACAGTTCGAGTCCGCAGCCGTTCGTCCGCGGGCCATGGCCGAACTGGTGCAGCGATACGCGGCGGATGCCGTCGACGCGCGCAACGTGCTCGAACACGCGCCTGGGGCCGGCCGGCAGGTCGTGGATCGAACGGACGCCCTTGCCCCAGATCGTCGCGTGCGCCTTGTCGGAACACACCTCGATGTCGCGCGGCGTGGCGTGGATGGGAGCCGGCCTGAACGCGGCGTCGAGCGCGATTGCGCGCCGGACCGGGGCCGGCCGCGCGACGACGTGGTGTTCCCAGGCCGCGCGGATGCCGGCGTACTCGTCCGCGCGCAGCGGGTCGGCTTCGTTCTGCTGCAGCACCTCCCACACCGCCTCGCGGATGTCCTTCGACGCCGCCGTCCCGGCGCGGCGCCGCTCGGCCAGCAGGCGCAGCACCGCCGGCACGATCTCGACTGCGACCAGCATGTCGTTGCGGCCGGCGGCGAGGCAGGCGTGGCGGATCGACAACGCCAGCTTGTCGCGCGCGAACGGCTCGACGCGGCCGTCGCGCTTCGACACGCTGGTGATCGCGTGCCGTTCGGCCAGCAGCCGCCGCAGCACGCCCATGGCTTCGTCGGGGGTCGCGCGCACCTCGCCGCGGACGTAGTGGCGCAGGATGCGGTTGCCCAGGCCGTTGGGGTCGGCGACGGCGACCGGCTTGCCCTGCACGCATGCCTGGAAGATGCCGAGCGCGGTGCCGATCGACTCCTTCCACATGTTGGCGACGACGCCGTCGCAGCGCGCGATCGACTGCTGGTCGCGCACGACGATCTCGTAGTCGTCGTAGTCGTCGCCGTCGATGACGCGCGGCAGGTGGTCGTCAGCCGGGTCGTCGAAGTCGAACACCGACTGCCAGTTGGTCTTGACCGCGTCGCGCCAGTCGCGGATTTCGTCCTGCGTGCAGCCTGATACCGGACCGGCAAGGTAGATGCGGAATCGTCGCTCGGGATGCATGGCCGCCTCTTCCGAATCCGGCACGCGCCGGGGTGTGACAAGTTAGCGCGCGGTCTGACGCGCCGGGAAGTGGAAGGTTCCGATCCGGCCGGCGATTGACCGTGCGCGGCCGACGGTTCTGCTGGCGGTCACGATGGTCCGAGCCGGCTTCAGTCGGGGCGGTGCGCGGTGGCTTGTCGCGAGCTGCGCGCTCGCCGCCTGCGGCGTCGCCGACGCCATCGCCGTCGGTCGGACGAGCGCGCGGCCGTGGACCGGTTGGCTGCTCGCCGCCGGCTGGTTCGTCGCGGCGGCGCTGTGCGCGCGGCGGGCCCGCGGCAGCGCGCGCGCGGGGCGCGGCGACGACCCTGGCGTCGTCGCCTGACGATCGCGGCGCGCGGAGTTCGTGCGCGGGGCGAGCGTGTGGCATCCTTTGGCCATGACCGATTCGTCGCGCCGTTCCTTCCTGGCCGCCGCTGCGGCCGTTCCGTTCACCGCGCCGCTGGCGGCCCCACTCGTCGCCGACCCGCACGGTGCGCTGCGCAAGCTGAAGATCCTCGTGCTCGGCGGCACGGGCTTCCTCGGCCCGCACTTCGTGCGCGCCGCACAGGCGAACGGGCACGAGGTCACGCTGTTCAACCGCGGCAAGACCAACCCGGGCCTGTTCAAGGACCTGGAGCAGCTGCGCGGCGACCGCGAGAAGGGCGACCTGGAGTCGCTCAAGGGCCGCACGTTCGACGCCGTGATCGACACCACGGCCTACGTGCCAGCGCACGTCGAGGCGACGGCCAAGCTGTTCGCCGACAAGGCGGCGCACTACCAGCTCATCAGCACGATCTCGGTCTACGCCAGCTTCGGCGAACGGCCCGACACGATCACCGAGGCGACGCCGATCGGCGAGGTCAAGGACGAGGACGTCGCCAAGGTCAGCACGATCCGCCAGTCGATGCCGTTCTACGGGCCGATGAAGGCGCGCTGCGAGGCGGCGGCCGAGGCGGCGATGCCCGGCCGCGTCAGCAACCTGCGCCCCGGCCTGATCGTCGGCCCGCTCGACAACAGCGACCGCTTCACGTGGTGGCCGGTGCGCTGCGACCGCGGCGGCGAGGTGCTGGCGCCCGGCGACCGCGACGGCCACGTGCAGTTCGTCGACGCGCGCGACCTCGCGGCGTTCATGCTGAAGTGCGTCGAGGAGCAGATCGTCGGCGTCTACAACGTGAACGGCTTCCAGGGCCGCGTGTCGATGGCCGAGGTGCTCGGCGCGTGCAAGTGTGCGACCAGCAGCGCGGTCGAACTGGTGTGGGCGAGCGAGGAGTTCCTCGCCGAGCAGAAGGTGCAGCCATTCATGCAGATGCCGCTGTGGCTGCCGCGCGAGGGCCGCAGCTACGTCGACTGCGCGGCGGCGATCGGCAAGGGCCTGCGCTTCCGGCCGGTCGCCGACACGGTGCGCGACACGCTGCAGTGGGCCAAGCAGGAGCGCGGCGACCAGCCGTTTGCGCGCACCGGCCTGTCGGCCAAGCGCGAGGCCGAGCTGGTGCGCAAGGTGAAGGAGCTCGCGGCCAAGTGAACGTCGACGCTGGGCGCGCGCCGGCGTAGCCTGCGGCGATGCTGCGCGCGCCTGCGTCGTCGGTCCGTTCGCTGCTGCTGCCGGGCCTGCTGGCCGCGGCGGCGGCCGCCCAGGAGGTCCCGCTGGTCTTCTTCGGCGCCCGCATCGAGCCGGTCGACGGACCGGCGATCGAGCAGGGCGTGCTGGTCGTGCAGGGCGGTCGCATCGTCGCCGTCGGGCCGGCCGCGACACAGCGCCCCGACAACGCCGTCGCCGTCGACTGCGCCGGCAAGGTGATCGTGCCCGGCCTCGTCTGCAGCCACTCGCACATCGGTTCGGTCGCCGGCGCCGACGGCAGCGGCCCGATCCAGCCCGAGGTGCGCGCGCTCGACGGCATCAACCCGCGCGACCCGGGCATCCAGAAGGCGCAGGCCGGCGGCATCACCGCGGTCAACATCATGCCGGGCTCGGGCCACCTGCTTTCCGGCCAGACGCTGTACTGCAAGCTGCGCGACGTGCGCACGGTCGAGGAGCTCGCCATCCGCAACGCCGACGGCAGCATCGCTGGCGGCATCAAGATGGCCAACGGCACCAATCCGCAGCGCGAGGCGCCGTTCCCGGGGACGCGCGGCAAGGCGGCGGCGTTGGTACGCGCGCAGCTGCACCGCGCGCGCGACCACCAGCAGAAACTCGCCGCGGCGAAGGACGATCCGAGCAAGGCGCCCGAACGCA
>JADCJE010000140.1 GCA_020247305.1 Phycisphaerales bacterium
CAGAGCCTGAGCCGATTCGCCCGCAGGGCGAGTCGGCATCGCAGGCGACGCCGCAGCGGGGCTGGCTGCGAAGGCCGCGCGTCGGCTGGACCCCGCGTTGCGGCGTCGCAGCAAAGCCTGAGCCGATTCGCCCGCAGGGCGAGTCGGCATCGCAGGCGACGCCGCAGCGGGGCTGGCTGCGAAGGACGCGCGTCGGCTGGACCCCGCGTTGCGGCGTCGCGGCAAAGCCTGAGCCGGGTCGCCCGCAGGGCGAGCCGGCTCAGTTGTTCGCGCCCAGCGACCCGACGCCGCCGGGGACGGTGATGACCCAGCCGATCGACTGCTGGCAATTGAGCAGCACGCATTCGACTTCGTTGCAGTCTTCGCATGCGGCGTCGGTCACCGCGTAGAGCGTGCCGGCAGGGCCGGCGCCGACTTCCTGCATGTCGAGCACGCAGATGCGGTTCGAGCTGAACGTGGCGCCGGCGGTGGCCGACGGCGGCGACAGCGACTGCACGGCGAACGAGTTGCCGTCGAACGGCGTCAGCGTCGCCAGCACGCCTTGGGCTTCGATCAGCTTGGCGCCGCTCGTGAGCGCGCGACCGCCGACGACCGCATCAACGCCGAACGAGCACGGCGCGACCGCCTGCAGCAGCGGCGCGCCGATCAACGGCACCGAGCAGCGCAGCCAGACCGCGCCGTTGCCTTTAAGTCGCACGCCGAAGTCCACGCCAGGCACGGTCAGCGGATCGAAGTGCAGACGCGTGCCGGGCAGGCCGGGCAGGTCGATCCACGCGTCGAGGCTCGTGACGGCGGCCGAGTGTTCCGCCTTGAGCAGGAAGACGTGCAGCCACGTCATCTGGTCGACGGCGCCGGTGCGCGGTCCGACGACGGCGATGCGCAACTCGTGGTCGATGGGCAGCGCCGGGTTGGCTTGCCGCGGTCGCCCGGCCTGCACGAATTCGATGAAGTCGTCGACGGCGTCGCCGTCGGTGTTGGCTTGGTTCGCGTTGGTCAGTGCCACCCACTCGACACCGTCGGGCAGGAAGTCCCCGTCGCTGTCGGTGAAGGCACTGTTCTCCGTCGCGAACACGACATCGCCCGTGCGCGGCAACGCCACGAACGCGGCGGTCAGCACGCCGACGAGCGGTAGGGTTCGACGGATCGACATCAACTGTTCCTGGCGATGCTCCGGGACGAACTAGCAGCGGCGACCGCCCCGGTTGCGGAAGAGGGTACCGCGAATTGAACCACGATGAGACCGTCCTGCAACTGCCCTCGGCGGGATGGTGCGTCGGCGTTACTTCGCGCCGTTCGGCCAGCCGCGGGGCCGCGGCGGCATCGCCGTGCCGTCGTGTCCCCGCCCGCGCCGGCGTTGAGTTCGCGTGGAAGCCCCGGTAAGACGGGCACCGCGCGCGCCCGTAGCTCAGTTGGATAGAGCGGCGGTCTCCGAAGCCGCAGGTCAGAGGTTCGACCCCTCTCGGGCGCGCCAGTTTTCCACAGCGCAGTCATCCACAGCGCAGCCGACGCCCGGCCGCGGCCGCCGGTCGGTCGCCCGCGGCCGGTTGCCCACGAGTTGGAACGCCTTGGCGACACTCGACTACCGGCTGGACGTTCGCCACCCCGCAACGCGCGAGATCGGCCTCGAACTGACGCTTTCGCCCGGGGAGTTTCCCACGGCGGCGCCGGCGGCGGGGGAGTTCGACCTGTTCCTGCCGACCTGGACGCCGGGCAGCTACCTCGTCCGTGAATACGCCCGCCACGTCACGCGGGTCACCGCCCGCGACGCCGCCACCGGCGCCCCGGTCAGCGTCCGCAAGGTCGACAAGAACCGCTTCCGGCTTGCGGGCCTCGCGCCGGGCCAGCGCGTCGTCGTGGCGTGGTCGGTCTACGCCCACGAACTCAGCGTGCGCACCGCCGACCTGACCGGCGAGCACGCCTACTGGAACCATGCCTGCCTGCTGCTCTGGCCCGTCGGCGCACGCGCGGCGACGGCCCGGCTGGCGATCGCGCATCCGCCCGCGTGGCAACTCGCGTGCGCGCTGGCGCGCGTGGACGACGGCGCGACGCCGGGCGCGGCGGTGGTGCAGGCCGACGGCCTCGACGCCGCGATGGACGCGCCGGTGCTGCTCGGCGACCTGCAGCGCGCGCAGTGGGACGTCGACGGCGTGCCCCACGAACTCGTCGCCGACGGCCTCGGGCCCGTCGCGCTGCCGGCGCGCCTCGTCGACGACCTGCGCGCGGTGGTCGCGCAGGCGAAGGCAGTCTTCGGCGGCGCACTGCCGTACCCGCGGTACCTCTTCCAGTGCCTGTTCGCGGCCGACGGCCACGGCGGTCTCGAGCACGCGGCGTCGACGACGCTGCTGATGGGGCGCGCCGCGCTCGCCAGCGACGCCGGCTACCGCGAGTTCGTCGCGCTCGCGGCGCACGAGCACTTCCACGCCTGGAACGTCAAGCGCATGCGCCCGGCGGAGTTCTGGGACTACGACTACGAGCGCGAGAACCACACCGAGTTCCTGTGGCTCGCCGAGGGCTGGACCGCCTACTACGACGATCTGCTGTGCCTGCGCGCCGGCGTCTTCTCGCGCCAGCACTACCTCGACGCCGCGGCGAAGAACGTGCAAGGCATGCTCGCCGCGCCGGGCCGAATGCGCCTGAGCCTGCGCGAGTCGAGCTTCGACGCCTGGATCCGGCTCTATCGTCCGGACGAGAACACGCGCAACTCGTCGCAGAACTACTACGGCAACGGCGCCGTGGCGGCGATGTGCCTCGATCTATGGTTGCGTCGCGCGTCCGGCAACGGCGCGTCGCTCGACGACGTGCTGCGGCGTCTGTACGAGGCGACGTACGCCGCCGGTCGCGGCTACACGCTCGCCGACGTGCACCGCGCGCTCGCCGCGGTCGGCGGCGACGGCGCCGTGGCGCTGCTGGAGTCGCTCGTCGCCGACCGCCTCGAACCGCCGCTGGCCGAACTGCTCGCCGCCTTCGGCCTGCGGTTCGCGCTGCGCGACGCCGAGCGGCCGTTCCTCGGGCTCAACTTCGACGGCGCGTCGACGTTCGTGGCCTCGGTCACGCGCGGCGCGCCTGCCGCCGCAGCCGGGGTGCATCCCGGCGACGAACTGCTCGCGATCGACGGCGTGCGCGTCGACGGCGCGCGTTGGAACGAGACGTGGACCGCCGTCGCCAAGGTCGGCAAGCCGGTCGAACTGCTGCTGGCGCGGCGCGGCCTCGTGCAGCGGCTGACGGCGACGCCGCAGGCGGCGCCGGGGACGGCGGTGATCGAAGTCGACGACGCGGCGTCGCCCGCAGCCAAGCAACTGCTCGCCGGCTGGTTGCCGGATGCGCGCACAAGCGCCGCCGGCGCCGCCGCGCCCGTCACCGCGAGCACGTCGTAGCGCCGCCCGCCATCGCCGGTCGCGGCGCGCGGGCTCAGTTGGCTGGGCGGCCGCGGGCGTGCGTGCCGTCGCAGAACGGCGGGTTGCCGGTCTTGCCGCACGCGCACCACGCCACGCGGCGCGGCGCGTCGAACGTCACCTTCAGCGGCGTCGGCGCTGGCGCGCCGTCGGCGGCCGTCGCGGCGCGGTGGGCGCCATCACACAACGGGTAGGTCGCACTGCGCTGGCACCGGCACCACGCGTGCTTGCCCGCAGCGCATTCGGCGACGTAGGGCCCTGGTTGCGGTCGTCCGGGCGGCGGGTTGTCGGTGGGTTGCATGTCGGCGGATGGGGAAGGTTGGCGGCGTGCTCTTTGGATGTGCGCCCACAGCACGAGGCCTGCTCGGCCGCACGGGCGCGCCAGGAATACTCCTCATGGCAGGCCACGCCGCCCTTGGCGCGCTTCGCGCCCAGGCGGGCTCGCCGCCGGGCATCGGCGGATCCACGATTCGCCGGTTGGCAAAAGGTCTCGCCGCAGCCGCGAGTCCATGCACTGGCTCGCCGCGCGGCCGCCGCGCGGCCACCTGGGGCCATCCGCGATCGGCGGACGGGTCCTCGCATCCCACCTCAACGGAAGCGGCGGATGACGCTGCGCACGACGCCGCGCAGTTCGACGCGCGACACGAACAGCGGCTTCATCTCGGCGTTGGCCGGCTGCAGGCGGACCATGCCGTTGGGCTCGCGGTAGAAGCGCTTGAGCGTCGCAACCTCGTCCTCCAGGATCGCCACGACGATGTCGCCGTCGTGCGCCGTCTCGCGCCGCTCGACGACCACGAGGTCGCCGTCGGCGATGTGGTCCTCGATCATCGAGTTGCCGCGCACGCGCAGCATGTACATGCGGTCGCCGGTCGGCACGAGGTCGGTCAGGCTGACCTCCTCGCGGTCTTCCAAGGCCTCGATTGGCCGGCCGGCCGCGATGCGACCGACCAGCGGCAGCGTCGGCACGGCGCTCGGTGCCTCGCTCACCTCGGGCGCGTCCGGATCGTGCAGGATCGCAACGGCGCGCGCCTTGGCGCGGTCGCGGTGGATCGCACCCTTCTTGGTGAGCTGGTTGAGGTGCTCGTGGATGGTGATCTTGCTGACGCCCAGTGCCTTGGCGGCTTCGTCCAGGGTCGGCGCGATGCCCTTCTCGCGGCGGTAGTCGCGGAAGTACCGCAGGACGAGGATCTGCTTCTCCGTAAGCATCAGGTTCATCAGGGCACCGTTCGCGCTCCGTTCGAGCGCCGGGTTCGGGTTGGTTCGGTCGTTCGGGCCGAAGCCTAACCGAACAGGGCTAGAACAAGGAAGAACAAGATCATCGCCCCGGCGCCGATCTGCTCCGCGAGCGACTGGCTCGCCGGGGCCGTCGCGGTGCGCGGCCGCGCGCTGGCCTTGGCGTCCCAGCGGTGGGCCGAGGTGGCGACGGGGATCGCCAGCCGCGCCGGGGCGGCGACGGTGAGGCGGTTGGCCGGGGTCGCGGCGGTCGGGCAGGCGAGCGGGTTGCGCAGGTTGGTACGGGCGAAGTTCATGGGCGTTGTTCGGTTGGCGTTTACCCAAAGGTTAGGGAAATGTTTTCGTTTGTCAACCGACATTCGTGAAAAGTTAGGTGCCGCTGGTTCGCCTTCCCCGTCCCGGCCCCGCCCCTGCCGCGTCCCGTCGAAATACCGCCGGGCAAGCGGGGGTTCTCCCCGCATGCGACGCGGCGTCGCCCACCAGCCCCGACGGATGAAGCGCCCCACGGACAACCTGCGGCAGGACCATGCCTTGGTGGGCCGCGGCATGGTCGCGCTCGGCGCCATCGCGGGCGTCGTGCGCGCGGGTGGCCCGCTGCCGGCCGCCGACACGGTCACCCTGCTGCGCTTCTTGCGCGAGTTCGTGATCGCCGTCCACATGCGCAAGGAATCGCTGGTGGTCTGCCCGGCCGCCGCCATGCACGGCGACGACGCCGTCGCCGGCGAGGTTGGGGACGTGCTGCGCGTGCACGCGGAGATCGAAGAGCTGGTGCACTCGCTGGTGCTGTTCTGGGAGCCGACCGCCGACCTCGAGGACGCCGAGCGGCAGGGTTTCGCCGACACGGTCGCGGCGATCCGTCAGCGGCTCGCGCGCCTGACCGAGCTGGAGGAGTCGGCGCTGTTCCCGCTGTGCGAAGCGCAGGTGCCCGCCGACGACCAGCTCGACTGGCTCGCGCAGTTCGACGCGCTCGAGCAGGAGCGCACGTCGCGGCGCAGTTGGGAGCGCACGCTCGCGCCGGTCTGCCAGCGCTGGTCGGCCTGAGCGCCTGATGTGGAGCCGTGCCATGGGCTCGCTGATCGCGCGGGACCGTCGTCGTCGTGGACCCGGCGAGTTCACTGCGCCGATGGACGCGCGGCGCGCGCGCCCGCGATCGCACGCGCCGCGGCGATCGCTAGGCGTGGCCGCCCCCGGGATCCCGCCGGACGCGCGCCGCCGTTCGCTATAACCGGGCCGACATGGCGCTCGACGTCCTGCACCTCACGCACCAGTTCCCGCCGGAGAGCCGCGGCGGCTCGGAGACGTACGCCTTCGAGTTGGCGCAGCGGCAGCGCGCGCAGGGGCTCGGCGTCGAGGTGCTGACCGGCAGCAAGCACTGGCGCGAGCGCGTGGCCATCGAGACCGACGTCGTCGAGGGCCTGACGGTCCACCGCCTGCACCGCGACGACCAGTACTTCGACCACCACGCCAAGATGTGGCATCCGGGGATCGAACGGCGCTTCGCCGCGTTCCTCGCCGAGCGGCGGCCGCGCCTGGTGCACCTGCACCACTGGATCCGGCTCACCTGCAACCTCGTCGAACTGTGCGCGCGCGCCGGCGTGCCGGCGGTGGTCACGCTGCACGACTACTACACCAGCTGCCCGCGCGTGTTCCGCCGCCGCGTCGGCGACGAGGCCTGCCGCCGGCAGCTGTCGGCGGCCAGTTGCCGCGACTGCGTGCCGCGCTACGGCTACGAGCCCGACCGCGAACTCGACGCCGGCATCGAGCTGTACCGCGACCACTACCGCGCCGAGCTGTCGCTGGCGTCGGCGGTGCTGGTCGCCGTCGGCAGCACCGCCGATCTGCTGGCCGCGACGACCGGCGTGCCGCGCAGCCGCTACGCCGTGCTGCCGCTCGGCTACCGGCCGCGCTTTGGCGGCCTGCCGCCGCTCGCGCCGCCCGCCGCCGGTGCGCCGCTGCGTTTTGCGTTCTGGGGCGGCGTCGGCCGCCACAAGGGCGTCGACGTGCTGCTGCGCGCCTTCCGCCGCGTACACGCCGCGCGGCCCGGTCGCGCGGAGCTGCACGTGCTCGGCGACTTCGAATCGCCGGCGTTCGAGGCGGAGATCCGCGCGCTTGCCGCCGGACTGCCGCTGACGCTGCACGGACCGTTCGGCGCGGCGGAGCTGCACGCGGCCGCGCCGCACGTCGGCGTGTTCCCGAGCACGTGCCTGGAGACGTTCGGGCTCGTGCTCGACGAGTGCTTCGAACTCGGCCTGCCGTGCGTCACCAGCGACCTCGGCGCGCTGCCCGAGCGCGTCGGCGGCGCGGGGCTGCGCACGCGCGCCGGCGACGACGCCGACCTCGCCACGGCGATGCTGCGCTTCGTCGACGAGCCGGGGCTGTGGGTCGAGCTGCGGGCGCAGCGGCCGCCGGCGACGCCGGGCATGGACGCGCACGCCGACGCGCTGCTGGCGATCTACGAGCGCGCGCGCACGGCGCCGCCGCCGCCGCCGTTCTGCGCGCCCGTGCCCGCCGATCGCCGCATCGACTTCCTGCAACTGCAGCGCGAGACGGCCCTGTCGCGGGCGATGCCGCAGCCCGGCCCGCGCTGATGGCCGCCGGCGGGTTCGCCGCGGGCGCGCCGCTTACGCCGTCGACCGCCGCCGCGCAGGATCGCCCCGATTCGCCGTGGAACCGCGCTGCCATGGCGGTCGAGCACGGCGATCCGCTGTGCTGCCGCACCGAGTGGCAGTTGTCGGCGCTGGAGACGATGCACGCCGCGCACCCTTTGGCGATCCACGTCGGCGGCAACGCCGTGCTGGCGTTCGCTTGGCTGCCGAGCGCCGAGTTCGGCCGCATCCTCGGGCCGTGCGAGGCGTCGTGGTGCTACGGCTGCCCGCTGCTGGGGCACGGGGCCGTCGACCTGCTGGCGTCGTGGCTCGACGCGCTGGCCCGCCGCGGCCGGCGGCCGGCGGTCGCGGTGACCGGCCTCGCGCCGGGGTCGCCGACGCTGCGCGCGGTCGAGGCGCTGCCGGACCACGACTGCTTCGAAGCCGGCGAGGAACGCGAACAGTGCTCCGCGTCGCTCGTCGGCGGGCTCGACGGCTACTTGTCGCGCCGTTCGCCGCACTTCCGTCGCCACCTGCGGCAGGAGCAGCGCCGCGCGCGCGAGCACGGCGTCGCGTTCGAGCGCGTCGCGCCATCGGACGCCGCGGCGGCCGCGGCCGCGTTCGCGCGCATGCTCGCGGTCGAGGCGCGCAGCTGGAAGGGGCGCGAAGGCTGCGGCATGGACTGCGAGCCGGCGCGCGCATTCTACGGCCGCATGCTGGCCCGGTTGGCGGCGGGCGGCAACGCGCGCGCGGTGTTCGCCGTCCGCGACGGCGTCGACCTCGGCTACCTGTTCGGCGGCTGCGTCGACGGCGTCTTCCGCGGCCAGCAGTTCAGCTACGACGCAGCGTGGGCGCACGCGTCGCTCGGCAACGTCATGCAACTGCAGCAACTGGCGTGGCTCGGCGAGGAGGGCGCTCGGCGCTACGACCTCGGACCGATGATGCCCTACAAGGCGCGGTGGGCCGAGCAGCGCGTTCTCCTGCAGATGCGCCTGCTCGTGCCGGTCTGACCGTCGTGCGCGTCAGACGCCGAGCGTCAGCGCGACGCCGTTCGACGTCACGATGCCGGCGGTGTTGGCGCCGATGGCGAAGCCGATGGTCTGGCCGAAGATCTGGTAGCCCATCAGCGACGGCACCGGTGGCACGACCATGCTGTAGGTCGCCGTGCCGGCGGTTGCGGGGATGGTGTACGGCGACGCCAGCGTCGCGTACTGCAGGCAGCCCGGCATGCCGAGCGCCGCGAGGTCGACGCCGGGATCGATCCGGATCGGACTGACGACCTGGATCGCGACGCCGGCCGTCGGCGACACGTTCGTCGTGGTGAAGGTCAGCGTCGAGCCCAGGATCGGCAGCGTCGTCGTCAGCGTCAGCGGCAGCAGGTTGAGCGTGCTGGTCGCGAACGTGGCGGGCAGCGTCGCCGACAGGTCGCGGCTGCCGAGGTCGGCGTTGGGCTGCGCGGCGGCGAAGCCGACGAGCCAGCCGTTGCCGGCGACGGTGACGGGGCCCCACGCGAACGTGACGTTGCCGGTCGGTCGGTGGAACTGCAGCTGGAACGTCGCCGGGCTTGTCGTGCCGTAGCTGTGGACGGCGTCCCAGGTGACGTACGACGTGCTGCCGATCTGCTCAAACTTCACCTTGCCCGAGACGGTGGCGGCGGGGTTGAAGTCGTGCCAGCAGCCCCAGCGCGCCTGCGGCGACCCGTGCCAACCCGACGCCGTCGGCGTGTACCCCGAGCCGTTGCCGGGCCCGGCACTGACGAAGCCGTTGGAGCAGACCTCCAGCGTCGACGTCGTGCCGCCGGGGTACGCCAGCGGGCTCGCCAGCGCGACGCTGACCGACGCGTCGTCGGCGAGCGACAGGATCGACGCGGCGGCCGTCGGCGCGACGTAGCTGCCCGCCGCTGACGCGACGTAGAAGCCCGCCGCGTTGTAGGCGAGCCGCATGCCCGACGAAGCGAGGTCGAACACGCCGGCCGGGAACTCTTCGTAGAACGCCTTCGACAGCCGGTAGCAGCCGGCGCCGTACGGCACGCTCGCCGCCGGCACGAAGGTCGGGCCGTTGACGTCGAGCTGGAAGCTGCCCGAGGCGCCGTTGTAGCCGCCGACGCGCACGTAGTACGTGCCGGGCACGACCGCGACGCTGACGGTCGACTGCAAGCCGCAGGCGTCGTCGTTGCAGCTGAGGCTCGTCAGGCTCGCGCACGTGCCGGCGAACACCTGGATGGCAGTGTCCCACGTCGCCTGTCCGCACGTGCTGACGGTCAGCGTGCCGCGCTGGTAGGCAGTGTAGGTGAACCACACGTCGCGCCCGCCTGCGGCGCACGGCCACGCCGGGGCAGACGTCGTGGCGTTGGCGGTCGTGAACGGACCGTACAGGCCGTTGCCGACGGCGATGGCCGCGGCGCATTCGTTGTTGGTCGGCGGCAGCGCCGGCACCGGCAGCGAGTGTTGGTTGCAGGCCCAGGCGATGTCGGCGAAGTTCGGCGTGCCGTTGCCGAGGTTGCCGTCGTTGTCGTCGGCGAGGAACACCTCGAACACGGCCGCGGCCTGGTTCATCGCGTTCGCCGGGATCGTGCCGAGCACGATGGCGTTGCTCAGCGCGATCGCCGCCGGCCGATTGCCGAGCGTCGTCGCCAGCCGTTCGCGCAGCTTCCACGCGAAGCCCATCCACGACTCGCCGGCGCTGTGCACGCCGCAGCCGGTGCACGGGTACTGCGTCGTGTTGGCGCCGGCGCGCAGCGGCACGTTGGCGGTCTGGAAGCCGCTGCCGAGGTTCGGCGTGTCGCACAGGTACATGCCGAAGATGTCGGCCCAGCCTTCGCTGAGGCCCTCACCGACTGTGTTGCTGATGCCGCCGTAGCGGTCGTCGAGGCCGTGGCCCCACTCGTGCGCGACGATCGTCGCGGTCGCCGTGTTGGTGCATCCACCCATCGCGTGGAAGAAGTTGATCGTGTTGCCCGCGTAGTAGGCATTGCACGGCGCAGTGATGTTGACGTTCACGCCGATCGCGCTCGCCGTCGCCAGCTCCGGCGTGTTGCCGAGGATCGCACGCGCGAACTGGTTGCTGCGGTCGACCCAGTACGCGGTCGTCGGATGCGCGGCCTGGTTCGGCGTCGCCCCCGCCGTCAACAACTGGATCGTCGTTGCGACGCCCGGATTCACCGTGAACGAGCCGCCCGGCGCATCCGGTCCGGCGATCGGGTTGTGGTGGCGGCCGTCGAGCGCGCCGACGGCGATCGACACGGGCGCGCTGAGGTTGACGGTGAACTGGCCGTTGGCGTCGGTCGTGACTGCGCCGACGCCGGGAACGGTGAGTTGCAGACCGGGCAGCGGCGTGTTGACGAGCGCCGAGAAGGCGTCGATGCCGGTGCGCGTCCAGCCGCGCACGGTCACCGTGGTGTTGATCGGCGGCAAGGCGGCCGCGTCCGGCGCGGTCGCGTCGGCGCGCGCCATCGCCGGATCGCCGGCTTCGCCGCTGCGGTCGCCGTGCGCCGCGGCCGTACAGCCGTCGAAGCCGCATTCGTGCTTGTCGTTGAGGAAGCGGACGAGCGCGCCGGTCGTGGCGTCGACGAGGTGGCGGCCGATGGGGCCGTTGCCCTGCTGGTCGACGTTGCTGACGGCGACTTCCCAGCACAGGCGCGGGGCCTGGGGCGTTGCCGCGGCGACATCGCTCCAGATCACGAGCCTCGGCGCCTTGACCCTGGCCGGTTGCGGCGCGCCGGTGGGCGCGCCGACCTGTTGCCATGCGATGGCCAGCGCGGTGTCGGCGTCGAACGACGGCACGACGGCGAAGTCGGCGGGCACGGGCACGGCCTTGGCGCCGAACATGGGCACGCGGCCGACCATGTGGACACGGACGTCGGCGCGGCCGCCGAGGACGGGCAGGCCGCGGAAGTGCTGGTCGAAGGTGAAGGTCCAGACGCGGTGCATGCGCGCGCCGATGGCCTCGCGGAACTCGCTGGCCCCGAGGCCGAGCAGGTCGGCGTGCTGGCGGAGCAGTTCGTGGGCGTGGCGGCGCGCTTCGGCCAGCGAGTTCTCGCGCCAGTCGGCGAGCGGCAGTCCGCTGCCCCAGATGGCGCCGGGCGTGCCGGTGGCGGCGCACCAGTCGACGCTCCACTCGCCGCCGGCGGCGTCGAGGAAGGTCCGCCACGCGGGCGATGACAGGAACGTCGCGCGCTGTGCGGTCGCCTCGTCGGCGTGTTTCTGCGCGGCGACCGGCACGGCGAACGCCAGCGCGGCAGCGAGGGGGATGGCGGCGAGGGAACGATCAGGACACGAAGGACCGGCAACGCGGGATCGGCGCATGGGAGTCAGGACGGGTGCAAGGCGCCGGCCGCGAAACGGTGGCGCGGGGAACTCGGGGGCAGTCGGGCAAGGCCCGTTGCCCGCGCCGCGCACGCGGATTTCTCCGCCGGTGCGCGGCCCCCGGTCGCAGTCCGCTCGGGCCGGCGCGCCGTCGCATCAGGGAGCGTTCGGTCGCCTCGCCCCGAGCGACGACCCGCTGCTGGTCCGGACTCGGTGCAACTGCGGGCGCTGCCACCTGCGGCGCTGCGAGCCTCCGCACGCAGCCGTCGCTGCGGCATTCAGTCGTCGTCGTCGTCCGCGCCGGGCGTGATCGCCCACTCCGGGTAGGGCACGCCCGTTCCGCGCATCGCGCGCCACAGGATGCGGTTGAACAGGTCCTCCGGCGCGCGGTCCATCTGCGACAGGTCCAGTTCGCCCGACGCGATGGCGTCGGCGCGCAGCTGCGGGTCGGCGATCGCCGCCGGGTTGGGGTTCATCTCGTCGAGCGGCACGTTGGCCGGCAGAGCCGTGAACGGCGTGACGTCCGGCTCGTCGGTGAAGCAGTCGAACATCGGCGTCGCGCTGGCGTCGAACACGTTCATCGGCCGCAGGCCGAGGATCTGCTCGATCGTGCGCAGCACGCTCGTCGTGTTGTATTGCGTCGACACCACCGCGCCGCGGCGCGCGTAGGGGCTCGCGACGTAGCACGTCGTGCGGTAGCCGCTGACGTGGTCCCAGCCGGCCTGCGGGTCGTCCTCGATGGCGAAGATCGCCATGTCTTGCCAGAAGCGCGACTTCGACAGGCCTTCGACGATGCGGCCGAAGGCGAGGTCGTTGTCGGCCATGCACGCCGCCGGCGTCGGGCAGTTCTTGCTCGTGCCGCTGGTGTGGTCGTTGGGCAGGCAGATCAGCACGAGCTGCGGGAACTCGCCCTTCGCCTCGAACGCGGCGAGCTCGCGCAGGAACACGTCGGCGCGGTGCTGGTCGGGCACCGACATGTTCCAGCCGACGTAGCCGGTCGGCGAATGCGGCGCCAACGGCCGCACGCTCGCCTCGCTGGCGAACACGACGTCGTCCGTGCCGTCGCGCCACGCGCGGTAGCAGGCGGTGAAGTCGGGCTCGCCCTTCTTCTTCGGGTCGCGCCAGCGCACCTTGGGCCCGCAGAACTCGCCGTAGTTGCGCAGCGTCACGCCCTGCGCGATCGCGCGGTCCCACAGGAATCCCGCCGGCG
>JADCJE010000141.1 GCA_020247305.1 Phycisphaerales bacterium
CGTCGCCGCGCCGAGGATGTTCTGCGCCGGCTGCACGGTTTCGATGCTCGTGCGCAGCCAGCAGCCCGGCGCGCCGAGCAGCGTCAGGTCGAGCGGCAGCGGCGTGCCGCCGTAGTCGGTGTCCGACACGCCGAGCAGTTGGAAGACCGCGCCGCCGAGCGGCAGGTTGGTCGTGCGCGTCACGAACAGCTGGCCGGCGCGCGGCAGCGAGCCGCCGAGCGCGGCCATCTGCGGCACGCCGCGGCTGCCGACACAGCCCGTGCCCTGCGGCGTGAAGCTGGCCAGCGGGCCGAGGTCGAGTTCCCACGTGTCGCCGAACGTGTACATCACGTTGTTGCCGCCAAACAGCACGTGCACGCCGCGAACCGGATCGAAGGCCATCGCCGTCGCCTGCCGCAGCGTCGGTTCGACGGCCACCGGCAGCCGCGTCGGCGAGCCGTCGACGTACGACCACGTGTGGCACGGCTGCAGCGACAGGTAGTCGCGGTCGACGCCGACCACGACGCCGCGCGCCGTGTCGGTCGCCAAGGCCGCGAACCCGGCGGGCGGCACGTTGGCCGGCAGGCGCTGGTTCCAGCCGTAGCCGTTCCACTCGAAGAAGCGCGCGTTCAGGTTCTGGCCGAGCGCGAGCACGAGCTTGCCGACGGCCGGATCGAACGCCATCGCGGCGTGGTCGTAGATGTTCACGCCCTGCGGCGTGCTCGTGGCGGTCCGCGTCATCCACGCGACGCCGTCGTAGACGGTGGCTAGATTGGGCCGGAACGCGCTCCACAGCACCGTCTGCTGGCGCGCCGGGTCATAGCCCATCGCGAGCACCGTGCCGGACGCGGCCTCGACGCCGCTGGCCACGGCCGTCCACGCCGCGCCATCCCACCGCCACACGCTGCTCGACGCGAGGTTTGGGACCGAGCCGACGCAGCCGGCGAGGAAGACCTCGTTCGTCGCGCCATGGACCGCGAGCGCGTACCCGCTGCCCGGATACGACGGGCTCGGCACGTTGAGCAGCGGCGCCGGACCGCGGGCGGTCCACTGGCTGCCGTCCCAACTCCAAGCGTCGGCTTGGTAGGCCATGCCGCCAGCGACGAGGAACTGCCCCACCATCAGCACGTAGCCGCGCGCCGGGTCGTAGCACATCGCGTGGCCACTGCGCGGCGCGGGACCGCCCGGGCCGGTGCGATCGACCCAGCCCTGCGCCATGCCCTCCGCGGCGAGCACAGCGGCACACGATACGACCAGCAGGAGAATGGACGCGACGAATCGGGACAGGCAACGCATCGGCGATGACTCCATGGAGTGGAACAACGCCGCAGAATCTAGGTTCGGCAGCCGCGCCGCCGCGCTACGGCGATGTGCGCAATGCGCCCGGCCTTGCGGCCGTCATCGGCTGCGCCCCGTCAGAGCCCGATCACCACGCGGCCGCCGTTGCTCGCCGTCAGGCCGAGCCCATTGGCCGTCGGATCGAACGGCAGCGTCTGCAGATGGAACGTCGCGCCGAGCACGGGCGGGATGGCGATCGACCACGTCGCCGCGCCGAGGATGTTCTGCGCCGGCTGCACGGTTTCGATGCTCGTGCGCAGCCAGCAGCCCGGCGCGCCGAGCAGCGTCAGGTCGAGCGGCAGCGGCGTGCCGCCGTAGTCGGCGTCCGACACGCCGAGCAGCTGGAAGACCGGGCCGCCGAGCGGCAGGTTGGTCGTGCGCGTCACGAACAGCTGGCCGGCGCGCGGCAGCGAACCGCCGAGCGCCGCCAGCTGCGGCACGCCGCGGCTGCCGACACAGCCCGTGCCCTGCGGCGTGAAGCTGGCCAGCGGGCCGAGGTCGAGTTCCCACGTGTCGCCGAACAAGGTCGTGGCGTTGCCGCCGATGTAGGCCCCGCCGCCAAAGAAGACATGGACGTCGCGCACCGGGTCATAGGCCATGGCCGACGCGTAACGCACCGAGGGCCCCGCCGGCAGGGCCAATGGTGTCACCGTCGCCCCGGCCAGCGCCACGGTCTGGGGCGACACGAGGCCGCCGAGCACCCAGCCGACGACCCGATTCCGGCGCGCATCGCTGCTCAGCCGCCCCTGGCCGATGCCCTGGGAACCGACCATAGACAGCTGGTTCCAGCCGAAGCCGTTCCATTGCCAGAGCCACATGCCATTGCCGTTGTTGAGCACGATCTTCGCGGCCGATGGATCGTACGCCATCGCGACATCGTCGCCGTTAGGACTGCCGTACGCGACCGGGCTGGTGACCGCGCGCGTCGACCACGCCGTGCCGTCGTAGACCATCACCCGGTCGAACGCGGCGTCGCTGTACAGCACCGTCTGGTTGCGCCCGGGATCGCACGCCATGCCGAGCGTCGTCGCCGCGAGACCGCCCGTCGACGGCTGCGGCGTCAAGCCCGACGCCACCTGCGTCCAAGCCGACCCGTCCCAGCGGTACACGACGGCCGGCCCAAACGTGTTCGTCGTGCTCGTGTCGACCGCGAGGAAGACCTCGCTGGTCGCCGCGTGCACGGCCAGCGCGTAGGCGTTGGCTTCCCGGGAAGCGGGCTGGAAGCTGCCCGCATTCGCCTGCGGTGCCCCTCCGCGCAGCGTCCACGCCGCGCCGTTCCAGCTCCACGTCTCGGCGACCGTGCCGCTGCCGCCCGGGGCCGGGTACTGACCGACCATCAGCACGTATCCGCGCACCGGGTCGTAGCACATCGCGTGGCCGGCGCGCGGCGGCGGCCCATTGGGACCGGTGCGGTCGACCCAGGCCTGGGCCGACAGCGACGCGGCGCTGACCAGCGCCAACGCCAGCACACGAACCGACGCGACGACGCGCGCCGACGAAGACAGCGTCGACCCATACGACAAACCCTGCATGCGCAGATCCTCCTCCAGGTGGATGACTGGGCGGCGAGTCTACGGTCGGCGCGCCGCGAAGCCATCCTGCGCGCGGCGCTGCACCGGTCGGCTGCTCGACGCGCGTCGGCAGGCCACGCCGTGCCGCCACGCGCGCCTGCCCGCTCCCTCACCGCCGCAGCCAGCCCTCGACTTCCGTCTGCGTCGGGATGCGGCCGCTGCTGACGACCTTGCCGTCGATGACCAATCCCGGCGTCGCCAGGATCTCATAGGCGAGGATCGCCTGCAGGTCGGTGACCTTCTCCAGCTCGATCGCCACGCCGGCGGCCTGCGCGGCCTGGCGCGCGACGGCTTCGAGCCGGCGGCAGTTGGGGCATCCGGAACCGAGCACCTTGACGTCGATCATGGGCGATCTCCTGCTTGGGTCGCGGCCGCGGCACGCACGGGCACAGCGCGGCGGCGGCCGGCGCGCCACGCAGCAAAGAACACGAGCGCGAGCACGCCGGGTGCTGCATAGATGACGCCATCGGCCCACCGCGCGCCGTCGTGCGCGGCGCCGTGCAGCAGGCCGGCCACTACGCTGAAGCCCGCGACCAGCGCGACATAGGCGGCGGCCTTGGTGCGGCCGATCACGGCGCCGACCATCAGCATGCTCTGCAGGCTGAGTTCGGGATCGGCCATCAGGTAGGCGAGCAGCGGCCCCGGATGCATGCCGAGGTCGAGGAACAGGCGCGCGACCGGCACCTCGACGAGCGTCGGAAAGTACATCACGACGCCGAACGCGACGGCCGCGAGGTTGGCGAGCACGGAGTTGTCGCCGGCGACGGCGCGGATCCACTCGGGCTGCAGCCACGCGCGCGCGACGCCGACGAGGAACACGCCGGCCAGCAGCAGCACGGCGATCTGGCGGACGAAGCGCCAGCTCTCGCGCAGCCATTCGCGCCGCGCGTCGGCGGGCAGGCGCCGCGCGGCCAGCGCGACCGCCGCCAGTGCTGCACCGACGGCGAGCGTGCGGCCGGTGACGACGAGGCGCAGCGCGTCGGCTTCGACCCGCATCTGCGCTGCCGCCGCGAGCAGTGTGCCGACCAGCAGCGCGAGCGCGGCACGCCCCGACCGCGGCACGCCGTCGTCGAGGCGCGAGAATCCCCGGGCCGCCAACGCCGCCAGCGCCGCGAGCAGCGCGATCAGCAGCGCGCCGTGCACGCTGACGCCCTCTTCGCCCTTGCTGGCGTCGAACGGCGCCCACGCCGCGAGCTGCCGTTCGGCCGCCGTCCCCCACATCGCCGGGATCGCGACGTCGACGACCGCCGAGCCGAGCGGTGCGACCTTGAGCGTGCCGGCGACGAGCAGCGCGACGAGCGCCAGCAGCACGGCGACCGCGCCCGGCGGCCAGCGGCCGTCGCCGGCGAACGCGCCGCCGTCGCCGACCGTGCGCGCGGCGTCGCTGCGGCGGAAGATGCGCGCCATGGCGAGGCCGATGCCGACGCCGAACACGAGGCACAGCGCGAGCCGCGCCGACGCGAACCCGACGCCGAGCAGGCTGCCGGTCGACGCCAGCGCGAGCACGTTGCCCGCCGGCGCGAAGAACAAGAACGTCACCGCCGGGCCGATGCCCGCACCGCGGCGGTAGATGCCGGCGAACAGCGGCACGACCGTGCACGAGCAGACCGCGAGCAGCGAGCCGGCGGCGGCCGCCGCGGGGTAGCTGATCCACGGCCGCGCCGTCGGCCCGAGCCACTTCGTGACGCTGGCGCGCGGCACCAGCGCCGTCATCGCGCCGGCGATCGCGAACGCCGGCAGCAGGCACAGCAGCACGTGCGCCGCGAGGTAGGCGGCGAGGCTCGTGACGCCGGACTGCAGCGTGCGGAAGAGTTCGTCCATCGGGCCGGGCGACCGCGTGTGACCATCGCCGCCGGGTGCGCGCGCGACCATGCGCTCTTGGGCCCGCTGGTGGGGCGATCGGGAGCCCACGGCTAGGAGCCTGCGCCACGGAAGGCCACGCCGCCCGCCACGCGTCTTCGCGCCCGGGGACTCGCCGCCGATCCTCGGCGAATCCACCGATTCGCCTGCGGTCGTCGGCTTCGCCCCGGACGCGAATCCACGCACCGGCTCGGCGCGCGTCCCGTGACGCAGACTCCTAGGAGTCTGCGTCACGGATCCCCTCACGAAGCCCGAATCTGCATAGCCACGAAACTCTGCCGCGGCAGCGGGCGTCGTACCGGCTGCATGGGCAAGTTCCGCAAGCAGGACGATCGCCGTCAGGGTCTCCTCCTTCCGCCGTCGCCTAGCGACTGGCTGCCTGAGAATCACCTCGCGTGGTTCGTCATCGAGGCCGTCGACCAGCTCGACATCGCGACCCTGCTCAACTCGTACCAGATGTCGGTCCGCGGCGAACAGCCCTACCCCCCGCGCGTGATGCTGGCACTGCTGATCTACGGCTACTGCACGGGCACGTTCGCCTCGCGCAAGATCGCGGCGCAGATCGAGGACAGCGTCGCCTTCCGCGTGATCGCCGCCGGGCTGCAGCCGAACCATCGCACGATCGCCCGCTTCCGCGAGGGGCACCTCGATGAGTTCCACCGCCTGTTCGTCCAGGTCGTGCAGCTCGCGCGGGAAGCCGGCCTCGTCAAGATGGGCACGGTCGCGATCGACGGCAGCAAGGTGAAGGCGAACGCGAGCAGGCACAAGGCGATGAGCTACGACCGTATGCTCGTCGAGGAGCAGAAGCTGCGCACCGAGATCCGCAAGCTGACGCAGGCTGCGCGCGACCAGGACCGCATCGACGACGGCACCTTTGGCCCGGACTGCCGCGGCGACGAGCTGCCGGAAGAGCTCGGTCGGCGAACGACGCGTCTGGCGACAATCCAGGCGGCGAAGAAGCGCCTGGAGGAGCGCAAGGCGGCAGAAGCCGCGGCGAAGCAGGCGGCCGCAGCGAAGGACGGCGCCGACGAGCCGCCGAAGGCCGAGCGCGTGCTGCCCGAGCCGCGCGATCAGCAGAACTTCACCGACCCCGACAGCCGCATCATGCCGACGGCAGGCAACGGCTTCGACCAGGGCTACAACGCGCAGATCGCGGTCGACGGCAAGAAGCAGATCATCGTCGCTGCGACGGTCTGCCAGAGTGCGGGCGACTACGGGCAACTGCTGCCGATGCTGGATGCAGCGTGCCGCAACACGAAAGCGACGCCGCGGTACGTGCTCGCCGATGCCGGCTACAAGACGGAACGCGACCTGCAGACGCTCGAAGAACGCGGCGTCGACGCCTACGTCGCGATCGGCCGCGAAGGCAAGACGACGCGACACGTCAGCACGAGGAGCCCCAGCACGCAGGCGATGCAGCGGAAGCTGGCGACGAAGCGAGGCCGCGCCCGCTATCGCCGCCGCAAGGCGATCGTCGAACCAGTCTTCGGCTGGGTGAAACGCGTGCTCGGCTTCCGGGCCTTCAGCATGCGAGGCTTGCGCAAGGTCGCGGGCGAGTGGAGCCTCGTGTGCTTGGCGCTGAATCTGCGCCGGATGCTGGCGCACGGCGTGACTTGGTGAGGAAGAAGGCCTGAGATGGTGCCGAATCGGCGGCTTGGCCGCCCGCTCGGCACTAACCGACGATCGCGTCAGGGCGAGCCGCCGTGGGCCGCAGCGCGATGGGACGACGAAACGAGCGCTGGGGACCGGCGGGAAATCGCCGCTGGTCGTCCGTGGCGCAGACTCCTAGGTCTTGTTGGGCAGCATCTTGCCATCATGGGCCTGCATGCTCAATCGGGGAGTCGCACGGTGCCAATCC
>JADCJE010000142.1 GCA_020247305.1 Phycisphaerales bacterium
CGGCGTCGGGGCGGCGGCCTTCGGCGCGGGCGTCGGGATCGGCGTCGGCGCGGCGGCCGGAGCCGGCGCGGCCGCGGCGGGCGCGGCGCCACCGGCGGCGCCGGCGTCGATCACGGCGATCACACTGCCGACCGGGACGACGTCGCCTTCCTTGCAGCGCAGCTCCTTGATGACGCCGGTGAACGGCACGGTGATCGTCACCGTCGCCTTGTCCGTCATCACCTCGACGAACTCGTCCTCTTCCTTCACGGCCTGGCCGGCCTTGACCTTCCAGCTGACGATCTCGCCCTCGGCGATGCCTTCACCGATGTCGGGGAGCTTGAATTCCTTGAGTGCCATGTGCGTTGCGTGGGGGCTGCGTTGGATGGTGCGGGATGCGGATGGTGCTCGGTGCGGCGCGCGCGCCTCACCAGGTGAACGTCTTCTCGATGCCGGCGAGGACGCGCTTCTCGTCGGGCATGTACAGGTGCTCGAGCGTGTACGGGAACGGCGTGTCGAAGCCGGCGACGCGGACCACCGGGCCTTCGAGCCACTCGATGCACTTCTCGGCGATCAGCGCCGACAGTTCGGCGCCGTAGCCGCAGGTCTTGGGCGCCTCGTACACGACGACGACGCGGCCGGTCTTCTTGACCGACGCGAGCACGGTCGCCTCGTCGAGCGGCACCAACGTGCGCAGGTCGACGATCTCGACGCTGCGGCCGGCCTGCTCGGCGGTCGCCGCCGCCTGCTCGCACACCGACACCATCGCGCCGTAGCAGAGGATCGTCACGTCCGTGCCCTCGCGGGCGATGCGCGCCTTGCCGATCGGCACGACGTGCTCGCCGAGCGGCACCTCGCCCTTGCCGTGGCGGTAGATGCGCTTGGGCTCGAGGAACATCACCGGGTCCTCGTCGCGGATCGACGCGATCAGCAGGCCCTTGGCGTCGGCCGGCGTGCTCGGGATCACGACCTTGAGGCCCGGCGTGTGGCAGAAGTACGCCTCGCTCGACTGGCTGTGGTAGTGGCCGCCGCGGATGCCGCCGCCGTACGGCGAGCGGATCACCATCGGGCAGGTGTACTCGCCGCCGCTGCGGTAGCGCATCTTCGCCGCCTCGCTGACGATCTGGTCGAAGGCGGGGTAGATGAAGTCGAGGAACTGGATCTCGGCGATCGGGCGCATGCCGTAGACGGCCATGCCGACCGCGGCGCCGATGATGCCGCACTCCGACAGCGGCGTGTCGAAGCAGCGCTTCTCGCCGAACTCGTCGAACAGGCCCATCGTGGCGCCGAAGACGCCGCCCTTCTTGCCGACGTCCTCGCCGAAGACGACCACGCGATCGTCGTTGCGCATCTCGGTGCGCATCGCGTCGGTGATCGCCTCGATCATCGTCATCACCTTGGTGCCGGTCTCGCCGGCGCCCGGCTTGGTCTTGGTCGCGGTCATGGGAATCTCGTGCGTGCGGGTGCGGGGTGGTGGTTGCGTGCGCGGGTCACAGCGGGAAGTGGCCGACCTCGGCCCCGACCCCGCCCTTCGCCATCAGGTCGTGCAGTTCCTGGCGCTGTTCCTTCAGCTGCGGCGTCAGGTTCATGTAGACGTCGTCGAACAGCGTCTCCGGGCCCGGGTTGGCCATCGCCTCGGCAGCGGTGACGGCGGCGCCGATGGCGGCCTTGGCGCCCTCGACGCATTCCTTCTCAAACGCCTCGTTCCAGAGCTTCCTGCCCTTGAGGTACTGCTGGAAGCGCGCGATCGGGTCCTTCTTCTTCCACGCCTCGTACTCCTTGGCATCGCGGTAGCGCGCGGCGTCGTCGGAGCTGCTGTGCGAGGCCATGCGGTAGGTCACCGTCTCGATCAGCGTCGGGCCCTCGCCGCGGCGGGCGCGGTCGACGGCTTCCTTGCAGGCGCGGTAGACGGCGAGCAGGTCGTTGCCGTCGACGCGGATGCCCGGCATGCCGTAGGCGTCGGCCTTGATCGCCATCGACTCGCTGCAGGTCTGCTTCTCGGAAGGCACCGAGATCGCCCAGCCGTTGTTCTCGCAGACGAACACGACCGGCGCCTTGTAGACGGCGGCGAAGTTGAGGCCGGTGTGGAAGTCGTTGCTGCTGGTGCCGCCGTCGCCGCAGAACGTCATGAACACCGTGTCGTCGCCGCGGATGCGCGCCGCCATGCCAGCGCCGGCGGCCTGCGTCAGCTGCGTGCCGATCGGCGAGCTGATCGAGACGAAGTTCGCCTGCCGGAAGCTGTAGTGCACCGGCATCTGGCGGCCCTTGCTGGTGTCGCCGGCGTTGCCGAACCACTCGCAGATGACCTTGTCGATCGGCACCTGCCGCAGCAGCAGGATGCCCGGCTGGCGGTAGGCCGGGAACAGCCAGTCGCTGTCCTTCAGCGCGTAGGCGGCGCCGAGGTGCGAGGCCTCCTGCCCGGTCGACTGCAGGTAGAAGCCGATGCGGCCCTGGCGCTGCAGCGCCAGTCCGCGCTCGTCGAGCGCGCGGGTCGCGACCATCAGCCGGTAGAGCTTCTGCAGCTCCGCGGCGGGCAGGTTGGGGTCCTTGCCCTTTTGGGCCTTGCCGTCCTTGTCGAGGACCGTCAGCAGTTCGAGGCTCATGCGGATTCCGGGTTCGGGGAGGCGGTGGCGGCGCGCGCGGCGTCGAGCTCGCGGCGCTGGCGGATCATGCCGGCGAGATAGAACTCGGCGGCCTTGTAGCTGGAGCGGACGAGCGGGCCCGCGGCGACGTAGAGGAAGCCCTTGGTCATCGCGCGCGCTTCGAGCGCCGCGAAGCGCGCCGGCGTCAGGTGCTCGCGCACCGGCAGGTGCAGCAGCGTGGGGCGCAGGTACTGGCCGAAGGTCGCGACGTCGACGCCGTGCTCGCGCAGGTCGTCCATCGCCTGCTCGACCTCGCGCTCGCTCTCGCCGAGGCCGAGCATCAGCGACGACTTGGTGACCACGTCGGGGCGCAGCTTCTTGGCCGTGCGCAGCGTCGCCAGCGAGCGCACGTAGCTGCAGCGGTAGTCGCGCACGCGCGGCGTCAGGCGCAGCACGGTCTCGACGTTGTGGGCGTAGACGTCCGGGCCGGCGTCGAGCACGGTCTGGATCATCTGCTCCTCGGTGACGGCCTGGCGGTCGGTCACGAGCCAGTCGCCGACCAGCGCCTCGACGAGCATGTCGGGCTGGCGGCGCTTGATCGCGCGGATCGTCGCCGCGACGTGGCTCGCACCGCCGTCGGGCAGGTCGTCGCGGTCGACCATCGTCAGCACGACGTACTTGAGGCCCATGGCGACGGCGGCCTCGGCGACCTTCTCCGGCTCGTCGGCGTCGACCGGCGTGCCCTCGCTGTGCGTCTTGACGGCGCAGAACCGGCAGCCGCGCGTGCAGGTGTCGCCGAGCACCATGAACGTCGCCGTGCCGCCGGCCCAGCACTCGCCCATGTTCGGGCACTTCGCCTCTTCGCAGACGGTGTGCAGGCCGCGCTCGCGCAGCGTCTTCTCCAGGCCGGCGACGACCGGCCCCGACGGCAGCGGCACCTTCAGCCAATCCGGCTTCTGGCCGGGGGTGATGCGCTTGTTGTGGATCGACGACATCCGGAGGGCTCGGGCGCGCGCCCGGGGCGGGTCGCGCAACGCGGCGAAGACCATAGGCAGCCCCGGCGGCGGACGCCAATTCGATACCCGTGAGTATCTAACCCTCGGGCGGCGCGTCAGCCTGGCTGTCGATTTGGAAAAGACTCCGCAAGCAATGGAACGACAAGTATTTGCGGCGAATCATCCTCCGTCGATGCGGGGTTGTGGCGGCGGTGGCTGCTGTGCGGCCGCCGCCACCGCTCCGCCGCGGCGGTCAGTTGCCGACGACGATCTGCAGCGCGCCCGAGGTGCCGACGGGCACGTCGAAGGCAGGGTAGAGCGACAGGTCGAAGGCGGCGACCTGCGCGGCGAGCTGGGTGCCGACGAGCGCCTGCGCGGCCGGGATCGGCACCGGCTGCACGGCGGCGCCGTTGGCGTCGGCGAGGGCGCTCAGGAGCGCGTCCGGCGCGACGAAGAGTTGGGCGCAAGCGGGCGCACCGGGGATCGGCACACCGACGCCGAACGGCGGCAGGCCGCTGACGACGAAGATCACGAACGAGCCGCCGCCGAGGTTGCCGCCGGTGAAGCCGAAGCTGCCGTTGCCGGTGACGGGCAGCCCGGTCGTGCCGACCGTCGGCGTGCCGTTGCTGTTGGCGCAGGCCGTGCCGCTGGCGACGACCGTGTTCGGCGTGCGCACGAACTGCACGTCGCGGATGGCGGTGTTGGCCGCGGCCGTCACGAGCGTGGTGAACGTCGAGCCGGCGCCGGCGTCGACGACCCGGACGACCTGCGCCAGCGTCGCCGTGGTCGTGGCGTAGAGGGTGACGACGCCGTTGTCGACGGCGCCCGACAGCCCGCGGCAGCCGACGCCGCTCGCCGGCGACAGCGTGTAGGCGAGCGTCCACGTGCCGCCCGACAGCGACCACTTCTGGATGCCACCGGCGGCCGTCGTGCGGTCGTCGGCGACGTAGAGCGTGTTCGCGTCGGCGAAGAAGAAGTCGTAACTGCTCGGGCCCGAGGCCGTCGGGAAGCCCGGCAGCAGGGCGACGGTTTGGCCGCCTGTGGTCGGCAGGCCGGCGCCGACGGCGCTGACGCCCTGGAAGGCGCCGGAAGCGGCCGAGCAGTACAGCTGGCCGTTGACGATCTCGATGCAGCGCAGGTTGGTCACCGTCGTGCTCAACTGCGTCGACGTGGTCGCGCCGAGCGCGGCGACGTAGCGCGCGCCGGGCGTCGGCGCCGTGCCCGTGCCGCTGGTCCAGAACTGGTTGCCGTCGAGGCTGCAGGCGCTGCGGAAGTTGTTCGTCGTGTACGCGTCGGCGAGCGCCGTGCTCGTGTCGACGACGCCGTCGAGGCCGATGCGCGCGATCACGCGGTTGACCGTCGCCGCGGCGCTGCCGGTCACCGAGGCGGCGCCGGGGGCGGCGTCGTAGCCGGCGGCGATCAGGTAGCGGCCGTCGGCCGACTGCGTGACGAAGCCGTTGGACGTCGCCGTGCCGGAGTCGGTCAGGCGGCGATTGGCGCCGGCCAACGCCGTCGGCAGCGCGATCGTCTGCACCAGCACGCCGGCCGGCGTGTACTCGTCGAGAAAGCGCGCCGTCGCGGCGTTGGTCAGCGCCGCCGCGCCCGTGCCGACGCGCGAGACGATCAGGTTGCCCGGGGTGATGGGGGATTGGGCGGCGGCGGCGGTGGCCAGCGCGAGCGCCAAGACGGAGTGCGGCGTGCAGTTCATGGTGGTGGTCCGTTGCGAGTGCGCAAGGACCCTAGGAACCGGCGCGAGCCGCGCGTGAGCTTGCCGTGAAGATGCGCGACGGCCCGGGTGGCGACGTCGCGTCGTCGGGCGTGCCCGCGCCACGGAACACCGCCAGCTGTGCGGCTGCGGCGCTCAGGCCGGTCGCCAGACGCCGTCGACGAGCAGCTCGTGCGGCCGGTAGGCGGCTTTGTAGTCCATGGTCGCCGCGCCCTCGACCCAGAAGCCAAGGTAGTAGTGCGGCACGCCGATCTGCCGCGTCCAGTCGATCTCGGCGAGCACCGAGTGCACGCCGAGGCTGCGGTCGGCGAAGTCGGGGTCGTAGAAGTGGTAGACCGCCGACACCGACTGCGCGCAGACGTCGAGCAGGCTGATGGCCACGGTCCGGCCGGCGAGCTCGTAGACGGCTTCCACCGTGTCGACGACCTCGGCGTACAGGCTGGCGCGGAAGCCGGCGTAGTCGGCGTCGGCCGCGCTGGTCGGGTGCTGGGCCGCGAGATACCGCTGGTAGAGCGCGAACGTCGCTTCGCAGCACTGCGGCGGGCGCACGGTCATCGTCACGTCGCCGTTGCGGCGCCGGGCGCGGCGCTGGCTGCGCGACGGCGCGAACGTCGCGACGGGCACGCGCAGCGGCACGCAGCGCCGGCAGCCGGCGCAGTCCATGGCGTAGAACACGTCGCCGGTGCGGCGGAAGCCGCGGTCCATCAGCGCGTGGTAGCCGTCGCCGTCGAGGCGCTCGGTGCGGAAGGCGCGCTCGCGCGCGACGAGGCCGGGCAGGTACGGGCACGGCCGTGGCAGCAACGGCCGCAGCGGCGTGCGCGTCAGCCAATCGACGACCGGGTGGCGCGCGGGCGCGCCATCGCCGGGAGCGTCGTCGGGAACGGCCATCGCCGGCATGGTAGCGGCCGGCGGCGGTGCGCGGGCTGCGCGCCGGCGAACGGCGTTGGCCGCTGGGCAGCGTCCGCACGGTCGTCGGCGCGCCGAAGAACCGTTGCGCGCGACGTTTGCGCCGCCTCTGCGGCGCGGCCAAACTGCGGCGAACGCATGACCGCTCCGTCGAACGCCAGGAAGCCCTACCCTGAAGTCCCCGCCCAGGCGAACTTCCCCCAGCTCGAGGCGGCGGTGTTGGCGCGGTGGGAGCGCGACGGCACGTTCCGCCGGTCGGTCGAACAGCGGCCGGCGGTGGGCGAGTTCGTGTTCTACGACGGCCCGCCGTTCGCCAACGGCCTGCCGCACTACGGCCACCTGCTGACCGGCTTCGTCAAGGACGTCGTGCCGCGCTACCAGACGATGCGCGGCCGCCGCGTCGAACGGCGCTTCGGCTGGGACTGCCACGGGCTGCCGGCCGAGATGGAGGCCGAGAAGGAGCTTGGGCTCAGCGGCGCGCAGGCGGTGCAGTCGATCGGCCTGGAGAAGTACAACGATGCCTGCCGGCGCAGCGTGCAGCGCTACACGAAGGAGTGGCGCAACTACGTCACGCGGCAGGCGCGCTGGGTCGACTTCGACCGCGACTACAAGACGATGGACCTCTCCTACATGGAGAGCGTGCTGTGGGCGTTCAAGACGCTGCACGGCAAGGGCCTCGTCTACGAAGGCCAGCGCGTGATGGCGTACTCGTGGGCGCTGCAGACGCCGGTCAGCAACTTCGAGACGCGCATCGACGACGCCACGCGGCCGCGCCAGGACCCGGCGATCACCGTCGCGTTCACGCTGCAGCCGCGCGCCGGCGATCCGGGCCCGCTGCGCATCCTGGTGTGGACGACGACGCCGTGGACGCTGCCGAGCAACCTCGCGCTCGCCGTCGGCCCGGAGATCGACTACGCGATCGTGCAGAAAGGCGACGTCCGCTTCGTGCTCGGCGCCGCCACCGTCGCCGCCTACAAGAAGGAGCTCGAAGGCTTCGAGCCGGTCGGCGCGCTCAAGGGCAAGGACCTGATCGGGCGCACGTACGAGCCGATGTTCCCGTACTTCGCCGGCCGCGCCAACTGCTTCCGTGTGCTGGCGGGCGACTTCGTCGACACGGCCGAGGGCACCGGCGTCGTGCACATGGCGCCGGGCTTCGGCGAGGACGACCAGAAGGTTTGCGAGGCGAACGGCATCGAGCTCGTCTGCCCGGTCGACGAGCGCGGCCGCTACACCGCCGAGGTGCCCGACTGGCAGGGCACGCTCGTGTTCGACGCCAACAAGGAGATCATCAAGGTCCTCAAGGACCGCGGCGTGCTGCTGCGCCACGTCACCTACGAGCACAACTACCCGCACTGCTGGCGCACGCGCGAGCCGCTGATCTACAAGGCGATCCCGGGCGCGTGGTTCGTCAAGGTCACCGCGATCAAGGACCGGATGATCGCGCACAACCGGACGATCCAGTGGATCCCCGAGCACGTGAAGGACGGGCAGTTCGGCAAGTGGCTGGAGAACGCCCGCGACTGGTCGATCTCGCGCAACCGCTTCTGGGGCGCGCCGATCCCGGTGTGGAAGAGCGACGACCCGCGCTACCCGCGCACCGACGTCTACGGCTCGATCGCCGAGCTGGAGCGCGACTTCCAGGTGAAGGTGGCGGACCTGCACCGGCCGTTCGTCGACTCGCTGACGCGGCCCAACCCCGACGATCCGACCGGCAAGTCGACGATGCGGCGCGTGCCCGAAGTGCTCGACTGCTGGTTCGAGTCGGGCTCGATGCCGTTCGCGCAGGTGCACTACCCGTTCGAGAACAAGGCCTGGTTCGAGTCGCACTTCCCGGCCGACTTCATCGTCGAGTACGTCGCGCAGACGCGCGGCTGGTTCTACACGCTCGTCGTGCTGGCGACGGCTCTGTTCGACAAGCCGCCGTTCCAGAACGTGATCTGCCACGGCGTCGTGCTCGACGAGCACGGCCAGAAGCTGTCGAAGTCGCTGCGCAACTACCCCGACCCGGTCGAGATGTTCGAGAAGACCGGCGCCGACGCGCTGCGCTGGTTCCTGATGAGCTCGCCGATCCTGCGCGGCGGCGACCTGCAGATCCAGAAGGACGGCAAGCAGATCCACGAGGTCGTGCGCCTCGTGCTGAACCCGATCTGGAACGCGTACTACTTCTTCACCCTGTACGCGAACGCCGACGGCGTGACGGCGAAGCTGCGCGCCGACCAGGCGGCCGTGCTCGACCGCTACGCGCTGAGCAAGACCCGCCAGATGGTCGCGGGGGTGCAGCGGGCGATGGACGCCTACGACATCGCCGCCGCCTGCCAGCTGGTGAAGGAGTACCTCGACGCGCTCAACAACTGGTACATCCGCCGCAGCCGCCCGCGCTTCTGGGGCGAGACCGGCGCCGCCGACCAGCGCGATGCGTACGACACGCTCTACACCTGCCTCGTCGTGCTGTGCCGCGCGTGCGCGCCGCTGCTGCCGCTGCTGACCGAGACGGTCTTCACGGGGCTCACCGGCGAGCCGTCGGTGCACCTCGCCAACTGGCCGGACGACGTCGCGCTGCCGGACGACGTGCAGCTGGTCGCGCAGATGGACCGCGTGCGCGACGCCTGCTCGGTCGGCCTCGCGCTGCGCGAGGCGAAGAAGCTGCGCACGCGCCTGCCGCTGCCGCAGGTCACGCTCGCCGGCGCCGACGCGGCGGCGATGGCGCCGTTCGCGCAGTTGCTGCAGGACGAGCTCAACGTCAAGCACGTAGGCTTCGCCGCCGACATCGGCGCGTTCGGCAGCTTCCGCCTGCAGATCGACGCCAAGGCGCTGGGCCCGAAGCTCGGCCCGAAGATGAAGGACGTGCTGGCGGCGACGCGGTCCGGCGCGTGGCAGCTCGCCGGCGATCGCGCCGAGATCGGCGGCGCCGTGCTCGACAAGGGCGAGTACGTGCTGCAGCTCGTGCCCAAGGACGGCATCACCGCCGCGGCGCTGTCGAGCAACGATGTCGTGCTCGTGCTCGACGCCGCCGTCACGCCCGAACTGGAGCAGGAAGGCGTCGCGCGCGACTTCGTGCGCCTCGTGCAGCAGGCCCGCAAGGACGCCGGCCTGCACGTCAGCGACCGTGTGCGCGTGGCGTTCGAGGCCGACGACGCGACGGCCGCCGCGATCGCTGCCCACGCCGGCTACGTGCGCGAGCAGGTGCTGGCGATCGAGCTGACGGCGGGCGCGGCGCCAGCCGGCGCGTTCGCCGCCGAGGGCAAGGTCGGCTCCGGCGGCGGCGCCGCGGTCAAGCTGGCGGTGGCGAAGGTGTGATGCGCGGGGCGGTGGGCGCGCCGCCCGCCGCTCACTTCGCCAGCCGGCCCGCGACCGTCGGCTCCAGCGCCTTCAGGCCGCCGCTGCGGCCGAACGCGAGCGCCTCGTCCTTCGACTTGCCGTCGACGAAGTACGCCTTCATCGCCAGCAGCGCGCCGCAGCGGTTGCTGCTGCCGCAGCTGAGCAGCACCGGCCCCTTGGCGTCCGCCAGCAGTCCGGCGAGCTTGCGGGCGTTGGCCTCGGTGATGTCCTTGGCGCCGTCGATCGGCAGGCGCACGAAGGCGAGGCCCAAGTCCGCGGCCTTCGCCTCCTCCCAGCCGGTGCCCTTCTCGGTCGTCGGCCGCAGGTGGATCACCGTTGCCACGCCGGCGGCCGCCAGCGCCGCGAACTGCGCTTCGGTCGGCTGGCCGCTGGTGATCAGGCCTGGCGCGGGCCGCGCTTCGTTGAGCAGGCGGAGCGACGTCGTCGACGGCGTCGCGGCAGCGGCGACCGGCGCCAGAATCGCCGGTGCGGCTTCAGGCTGGCTGCAGGCGGCGAGCAGGGCCAGGGCGGGGGCGACGGGCGTGCGCATGCGGCAGTCGTAGCCGCGGCGCGGCGGCGCGCCAAGGTCGTCGTCACCCGGTGGCGTGGGCGTGGAGCCCAGGCGATCGACGCGCCGCAGCGCCGGGTGCGGCGGTCAGAGGTCCGCCCATTCCTTCGCGAGCGTCGTCTCGGCCTCGCCGTCGCCGTCGCCGTCGACCTTCAGCTCGACGTTGAAGAGGTCGATCGGCACGATCGAGACGCTCGTTCCGCCGGCGCCGAGCACGCGCAGCTCACCGAAGGCCGGGTCGAACAGGAACTGCACGCCGGTCATCGTCAGCACGGTCTCGTAGACGAACGTCCCGCCCGTGACCGGGTCGAGGAAGTCGCCGTCGCCGTAGAAGCCCTGTTCGAAGTCGATGTTGTACTCGTTGCGGCCCGACGTGCTGTTGGCGCCGACCCGGCGCGGGCCGATCGCGGCCTCGCCGAGCGCCTTCGCCGCCAGCACCTGGACGATCGTGCGCTCCTCGCGCTGCACGGCGAACGAACCGCTCGCCGTGGCGGCGGGACCCGCGCCGGCTTCGTACTGCAGGTCGAGCAACCGCAGCGTCGCATCGCAACGCCACGTCAGGCTCGTCAGCGGCCTGCCGTCGAAGCGCACGTCCTCCAGCGTTGCGACGCCGTCCAGTGTCAGGCCGGCCGCCGCGTAGCCGGCGAAGTCGATCGTGAAGGCGTCGCCGGTCGTGTACTCGCCGTCGCGGTCGACGTCGTTCCACGTGAACGTCGCCTCGCCGCCGTCCGGGCCCGTCACGACCTGGGTGACGATCGCGGGCGATCCGCCGGGAGGCGCGGCCGGCGTGTCGACCTCGACGAACGCCAGGACGAGCCGCGCGAGTCGGGCGGGCATGTAGGCCGCTTCGTATGCGGCCCCGGCCACGGCCACTGCGTTGGCGGCGGTGATGGTCACGTTCGGGGTCGCGGTGGCGACCTGAGCCTGGCTGCCGCCGCCACTGCAGGCGGCGAGCAGTGCGAGCGGGACGGCGAAGACGGGCAGGCGGGCGTGGCGACGCATGTTGGCGGCGGAGTCTGCCACCTGCCGGCGGGGCGGGAAGCCGGTCCGGAGCGATTGATCGCGTCTTCACGGTTTCTTCGCACGGGGGCGGACAACGGCCAGCCGTCGGGTTGTCGGAAGCGTCACGCGCGCTTCACCAACTCCTCATGCAGCGACCTAGTTTGCTCGCCGTCAGCCAGGGCATCCAGCCACCCCGCTTCCCCAGAATTCCTCACCAAAGAGAACTGCAATGGTCCGGCACTCCCTAATTCGTGGTCTCGCGATCGGCCTCGGGCTCGCCCCGTTCGCCGCGGCGCAGGTCGTCGTCAACACCAACATCGCCACGTCGACGACGTGGACGGCCAACAACGTCTACTCGCTGTCGGGCGACATCTACGTGCTGCCCGGCGCGACCCTGACGATCGAGGCCGGCACCGTCATCGCGAGCCTCAACGACAGCACGATCGCGGTCTGCCGCGGCGCGCAGATCATCGCCAACGGCACGCGCACGGCGCCGATCATCTTCACGTCGGACAACGACCGCGCCACGTGGACCGGCGGCAACCCGGCGACGGGCACGTTCCGCCAGAACGCGAACAACGAGTGGGGCAACCTCACGATCATGGGCGCGGGCTACATCTCGGAGAACCAGGTCGGCACCAACACGCCGGCGCCGAACGCCAGCAACTACGCCGACATGGAAGGCCTGAGCCCGGCGAACACGGCGCTCAACGACTACGGCGGCGGCAACGACAACGACGACAGCGGCAGCCTGAGCTACTGCTCGTTCCGCTACGGCGGCCGCACCAGCGCCCCGAACGTCGAGCTCAACGGCCTGTCGCTCGGCGGCGTCGGCCGCAACACCGAGATCAACTACCTCGAGATCCTCAACAACCTCGACGACGGCATCGAGATCTGGGGCGGCACGGTCAGCCTCAAGCACTTCAGCATCTGGAACATCGGCGACGACAGCCTCGACGTCGACCAGGGCTGGCGCGGCAAGGCGCAGTTCGGCCTGATCGTCCAGGGCTACAGCGGCGTCGGTGCGCAGGGTTCGGGCTTCGGTGACAACGCCCTCGAGTTGGACGGCGCCGAGCTGTGCAGCTACCAGCCGACGACCACCGTGTCGCTCTACAACCTGACGATCATCGGCGCGCCGCACCCGACCAACGGCAGCACCGCCGGCGACCACCTGACGGCCTGGCGCGACAACGCCAACGTGCAGATCCGCAACTCGATCTTCATGGATTCGGGCGACAACGTCGTCAACAACGACAACAGCGACTTCGAGAACGGCAACACCGGCTACGGCTGCAACAGCACGACGAGCTGGGCCAACCGGTGGCTGACGCCGTACACCACGACGTCGACGATCAACCCGTTCGCCAACCCGGCCGCGGCGTACACCGCCCAGGCCACCGGCAACCTGATCGACTTCCGGGACAACGTCTTCTTCAACAACACCCGCACGAACGCCTACGTCGAGGCCAACGCCCGCGGCGTCTTCACGCCGCCGGTCGGCTCGGCGAACGCCAACAACGCGATCGTCACCAGCTCGCCGATCACGCAGATCACCCGCGGCGCGGCGGTGCTGACCAACGGCACCAACACGACCTCGCCGGTGACCTTCCTCGACCCGACCCCGGCCAACGCCGCGCTGACCGCAGTCGAGTTCGCGCCGAACGACGGCTTCTTCACCTCGGCCAAGTACCGCGGCGCGTTCGCCCGTGGCAACAACTGGCTGAGCGGCTGGTCGGCGGTCGCCCGCTTCGGCCTGACGAGCAACAGCTCGGCCAACGTCGACCTCGGCAACGCGCGTCCTGGCCGCTTCGGCGTCCCGGTCCACTTCACCACGGGAACCTGGGCGTCGGGCACGCCGGTCACGCTCGCGGTCGACAACATCGACCCGGCGCTGAACATCGGCATCAACGTGTTCGGCGCGCTGCCGTTCGGCCTGCCGATCTTCGGCGGCACGCTCGTCCCGACGCCGGACGTCGTCACGGTCGTCGTCGGCGCCGGCGGTTCGGCGCAGCTCGGACCGTTCAACATCCCGCCGGGCCTCTCGGGCCAGGCCTTCTACACGCAGTGGGCGGCCTTCGATCTCGGCGTGCCGAGCAGCGAGTTCAGCTTCTCGAACGCGCAGCTGCACATCCTGCCCTGATCGACGGACCTCGGTCCTGACGGTTCCCGCGGCAGGCGGTGGCTTCGGCCGCCGCCTGCCTCGGGTCGTTACGGAGGCCAGATTCGCCAGCAACGATGAAGACGTACCTGCAGCTGTCTTGGATCGCCCTTGTCGGGTCCTTCTCCATCGCTTGTTCCCGCGATGGCGGAAAGCCGGCTGCGCCGGTCGCCGCCGCGGATGCCGCAGCGCCCGCCGCAGCCGGAGCGCCGGCCGGTTCCGGCCTCACGCCGAGCCAGCGCGACCTGCTGCAACTCGCGTTCGATGCGGCGTCGAAGTTCCCGCCGGCACAGCACCGCAAGAACCGCTCGCGCGCGCAGGAAGTCGCGGTGGTCGCGGCCTTCGAGCTCGGCGCGCCGGAGTTCGCCGTGGCGTTGGGCGCCAAGATCGCCGACTGGCGCCGGGGCTGCGCCTACGCCGACTTCGCGTGGGCGATGGCCCGCCGTGGCGAGACGGCGCGCGCCCGCGAGTACGTGGCGCTTGCCGAAGGCGTCGTGCGCGACGAGCGCGACGACCCGAACGCGCAGGAATGGCGCGGCGACCTGATCCAACTGAAGGTCGCGCGCGCGCTGTCCGCCCTCGGCGATGTCGACGCCGCGGCCAAGGCTTCTGGGGCGATCGACCAGTCGTCGACGCACGCCGTCGACGCCGCCTGGAACGCCACCGCCGCCGAACGCGTCGCGACCATGACCGCCGAACGTGCGCCGGCCGAGTTCGCGGCGCTCGACCAGGGCTTCGCCACGATGTCCCTCGGCCAGCAAGCGGCCACGATGACGCTGGTCGCGCGCATGCACGACAAGTTCTTCGCCGACGCCGGCCTGCGCGCCGCGTGCGAACAGCGCGTCGCGGTCACCTGGGACAGGACCATGCCGGCGCTGCGCCTCGACGCCCTGGCGGCGATGGTTCGCACCTGCCACGGCAAGGCCGACGCCGGCCGCGCCGCCGAACTGCTGGCGACGATGCGCGGGCTCGTCGAGGGCCACCGCTGGCGTTCCGAGGACCGCATGCCGCAGGTGGCGCGGCTGATCGAGCTCGCCAGCCTCCTCGGCCAGGCCGATCGGGCGCGGGCGGACGCCGAAGCGGCGCTGAAGGCCTACCAGGACGAGCGCGACGGCATTGTCGACATCTACCGCGCCGAGACGCTGCGTCCGCTCGCGCTGGCTTGGATCCGGCTCGGCGACCGCGAGCGTGGCGAGGACCTGTTTGCGCTCGCCGTCGAGGAAGGAATGGAGAACCCAAACTCGCGGCCGCGCTGCGACGACCTCGTCGACGCCTGCGTCGACCTCGCGCGAGCGGGCGTGGATCCCTCCCCGAAGACCTGGGCGCGCCTGCGCGAGATCCAGAAGGGCCTGGGCGAACCGTGGTGAATCGCAACCAAATCCTCGCTTTCGCCGTCGCGATGGCCGCCGTCGGCGCCCTGCGCGCCCAACAGGCCGGCTCGCTCCGCGGCAGCGTCTACGACAAGGACTTCGACGCCCCGCTCGCCGGCGCGACCGTGCAGATCGTCGAGAACGGCCTCAAGGCCGAGACCAACGACCAGGGCGCGTTCGTGTTCCAGCAGCTGCCACCTGGCCGCTACACGGTGTTGGCCAGCAAGGACGGCTACGTGCGCGCGGTGCGCAGCGAAGTGCAGGTGCAGCCCGGCCAGCTGACCGAGTTGCGCTTCGACCTCGCCGGCGACTACACCGACCTGGAGGAGTTCGTCGTCAAGGACAACCTCCAGCTCGACACCGGCAATGAAGCGGCCCTGCTCGACCTGCGGTTGGAGAGCCCGGCCCTGGTCGACTCGATCAGCGCCGACCTCATGAGCAAGGCCGGCGCCGGCGACGCCGCCGGCGCGCTGCGCCTCGTCTCGGGCGCGTCGACCGCCAACGGCAAGTCCGCCGTCATCCGCGGCCTGCCGGACCGCTACGTCAGTTCGCAACTCAACGGCGTGTTGCTGCCGAGCGCGGACGAGGACAAGCGCGCCGTCGAGCTCGACCAGTTCCCGTCCGACGTCATCTCCAGCGTGCAGGTCAGCAAGACCTTCACGCCCGACCAGCTCGGCAACGCCTCGGGCGGCGCCGTCAACGTCGTGCTCAAGGGCGTTCCCGACGAGCCGTTCTTCGTCAAGTACAAGGCCGGCACGTCGTACAACTCGCAGTTCACCGGCCGCAGCGACTTCCTGTCGTACCGCGACGGCGGCGTGCATGCGTTCGGCAAGAGCGGCCGCGAGCGCAGCGTTCAGCCGCTCGGTGGCAACTGGGACGGCGCGGTCGGCGCGACCACCACCGAGGCGCCGCGCGACTACAAGGGCGCACTGTCCGTCGGCGGCGGCTACGACATCGGCGGCGGTTGGCGCGCCGGCGGCTTCGCCAACTTCAACTACGAGCGCGACAGCTTCTACGTCGGCGACGCGCGCGACGACTCGCTGTGGGCGCTCAGCGCCGGCGATCCGCTGTCGCCGCAGTTCAACCAGGGCACGCCCGGCTCCGGCGAGTTCTACACGCAGTTGCTCGACATCGAGCAGAGCCGCATGTCGGCGTCATGGGGCGGGCTCGCCACCGCAGGCATCGCCAACGACGACCACGCCGTCAACTTCGTCTATCTGCGCACGCAGACGGCTGAGGACACCGTGACGCGCGCCGAGGACACTCGCGGCAAGGAGTTCTACTTCCCCGGCCACGACCCGAACGTGCCGGGCTCGCCGGGCTTCAACCAGCCGCTCGCCGCGCCGTACCTCCGCTTGCAGACGCTCGCCTACGTGGAGCGCAAGACCGAGACGCAGCAGCTCAACGGCCGCCACCGCCTCGACCTCGACGGCTTCGGCGGCGTGCGCAAGGCCGAGATCGACTGGGCGGTGTCGCGCAGCGAAGCGCTGCGCGACGAGCCCGACCGCCGCCAGTTCGCGACGGCGTGGAACCCCAACGGCGTCTACCTGCAGTACAAGCCGGCGGCGCAGTTCACGCTCGGCAACCTGCAGCGCATCTACAAGAAGATCGTCGAGAACAGCGAAGAAGAAGCCCTCGCCGTGAAGCTGCCGTTCGACGTCGGCGGCGACAAGAAGGGCTACTTCAAGCTCGGCGGCTTCCGCGACCGCGTCACGCGGAGTTACGACCAGGAGACCTTCAGCAACTTCAACGACCCGAACTTCTTCCAGCCCGGCCAGTGGGACGAGCTCGACTGGACGGCCTTCTGGGAGTTCCAGGACCACGCCATCACCGCCAGCGAGATCGACGTCGACTACGACGGCCGGCAGTCGATCACCGCGGCCTACGGCATGGTCGAGTTCCCGCTCGCGGACTGGGCCAAGTTCGTCGGCGGCGCACGCGTCGAGTCGACGGACATCCGCATCGTCAACACGCCCGAGTCGCAGGCGCTGTGGGTGCCGCCCGGCCAGTTCGGCGTCGCGACGCTGCTGCCCGGCGACGGCGACGTCGACTTCAGCCAGCAGGACACGCTGCCGTCGGCGAGCCTCGTGTTCGACCCGCTGCCGGGCGTCACGATCCGCACCGCCTACAACCAGACGGTCGCGCGGCAGACGTTCAAGGAGCTGACGCCGATCTTCCAGCAGGAGTTCCTCGGCGGCCCGGTGTTCGTCGGCGATCCGAGCCTGCAGATGAGCGATGTCGAGAACTACGACTTGCGCGTCGACTGGGCGCCGGAGGAGGGCACGCTGCTGTCGACGTCGTGGTTCCGCAAGGACATCACCCGCCCGATCGAGTACGTCGAGAAGCTTGCGCAGTACAACTTCACCACGGCCGTCAACTACCCGAGCGGCGAGCTGGAGGGCCTCGAGGTCGAGGCGCGCCAGCAACTCGGCCCGCTGTGGAAGCCGCTCGAAGGGCTGGGCGTCGGCGCCAACGCCACGTGGATCGACGCGTTCGTGCGCCGTCCCGAGTCGGAACTCGACGAGTTCGAGGCACTGCAGGGCTTCCGTCCGAGCGGCACGCGCGACATGAGCAACGCGCCTGAGTTCCTCTACAACGCGTTCGTCACCTGGGACGTCGACGTCACCAAGACGAGCTTCGGCTTCTTCTACACGGTCACCGGCGACTCGCTTGTGCAGGGGCCCGGCCCGAGCAACTCGTACTTCGTTCCCGCCACCTACGAGACCCGTTACGAGCAGGCGAACCTCACTGTGACCCAGGCGCTCGGCAAGCACGTCCGCCTGACGCTCGCCGGCCGCAACCTCACCAACGCGCTCCGCCGCGAGGTGTACCGCTCCGAGTACCTCGAGGACGACGTGACGCGCCGTTCCTTCACCGAGGGCGTCGAGTGGGCCCTCTCGATCGGCGGCGAGATCCGCTTCTAGACCGCATCCAACGCAAAGCATCCACCCTCCGATGAACCTCACGACGATTGCCCGTTCCCAGGCGCGCGCAGCGCTGCTCGCGCTCGCCGCCGCGCCGCTCGCGGCGCAAGGCTTGGCCCAGGACCCCGTCGCGGCGACCCGCACGACGCTGGAGCAGTGGGTCGCAACCCGCGCAACCATCTCCAAGGAGACGCGCGACTGGGCGCTCGCCAAGGAGTCGCTGCAGGCGCGCATGGACGTCGTCCGCCGCGAGACCGAGGCGCTGAAGAAGCGCATCGGCGACGCGGAGTCGGGGCTCGCCGATGCCGAGAAGAAGCGGTTGGAGCTCCAGGCCGACAACGACCGACAGAAGGCGACTTCGGCGGCGCTGGAGCAGCGCATCGCCGCGTACGAACAGCGGTTGATCGGTCTGCTGCCCAGGCTTCCGGACACCCTGCGCGAGAAGGTCAAGCCGCTGACCCAGCGCATCCCGACCGGCGAAGCTCCGGCGACGTCGTCGCTCGGCGACCGCTACGCCACGGTCATCGGCGTGCTCAACGAGATCCACAAGTGGAACCGCGAGGTCACCGTGACCAGCGAGGTCCGCGACGTCGGTGGCGGCACGAGCGTCGAGGTCGCCGTGCTGTACGCCGGCCTCGGTCAGGCGTGGTACGCCGGCGGCAACGGCAAGGTCGCGGGTGTCGGCGTCGCCGGCCCGTCGAAGTGGGAGTGGCGGCCGGCCAACGAGCTGTCGCCGGCCATCAGCAAGCTCATCGCCGTGTTCAAGAACGAGCAGCCGGCGACGTTCGTCCAACTGCCCATCACCGTCCAGTGAGGCGCGCCATGATCCGCATCGCATCCGCCGTGCTCGTCCTCGCCGCCTGCGCGGCCGCCCAGCAACCCCAGACGCCGCCGCCGGCGGCCGCGCCCGCCGTTCAGGGTGGCGACAAGGCCCAGGGTGGCGACAAGGCCACGTTCGAGCAGGTCGCCGCGTCGACGCGCAAGCAGCTCGAGGAGAGCGTCGCTGAACTGGCGAAGCTGCGCGACGGCGTCACCGCCGAGAAGATCCCGCTGGCGCAGGAGCTGCGCAAGCTGGAGGACGGCCTGCTGGCCGTGCGCGGCGACCTCGCCAAGGCGACGCGTGCGCTCGACGGCCGCGCGCTCGACCTCAGCAACCTCAAGGGCGAGATCGACAAGCGTCGCGACCAGGTCAACTACCTGTCCAACCTGCTCGCCGACCACGGCCGCAACTTCGAGTCGCGCCTGCACATCGCCGAGTTGCAGCGCTACGACGCGCCGCTCGACGCGGTCAAGCTCGCCCGCGAGAACACCAAGCTGACCGAGGCCGAGCTGTTCGCCGCCGAGATGGCGGTCGTCGACGCGTCGTTCGACCGCGTCGCCGATGCGCTCGGCGGCAGCCGCTTCGAGGGCAAGGCCGTCGATCCCACCGGCACGGTCAGCGACGGCACGTTCGTCGTCGTCGGCCCGGCGGCGTTGTTCCGCTCGAAGGACGGTTTGCAGGTCGGCACCGCCGAGCAGCGGCTCGGCTCGCTGGAGCCGACGGTCGTCCCGTTCACCGGCCTGGAGGACCGCGCGGCCGCGGCGCAGTTCCTGCTCGGCTCGGGCGGCGCCTTCCCGATGGACCCGACGCTCGGCAACGCGCACAAGATCGCGGCGATCGAGGAGACGTGGGTGCAGCACGTGCTGAAGGGCGGCCCGGTCATGTGGCCGATCTTCGCGCTCGCCGGCGCGGCCTTGCTCGTCGTGCTGCTGAAGTGGCTGTCGATGGCGTTCATCCGCCGGCCGTCGCGCAAGCTGGTCGCCAACCTGCTGGAGGCCGTCAAGGGCGGCAACCGGGCCGACGCGATCGAGGAGGCGGGCACGATCGGCGGGCCGGCCGGAGCGATGCTGCAGGCCGGCGCCGAGCACCTCGGTGAGCCGCGCGAGCTCGTCGAGGAGGTCATGTTCGAGAAGATGCTGTCGACCAAGCTGCGCCTGAACGGTTGGCTGCCGTTCGTCGCCATCTGCGCGACGTCGGCGCCGCTGCTCGGTCTGCTCGGTACGGTCACCGGCATCATGAACACGTTCTCGCTGATGACCGTGTTCGGCACCGGCGATCCGAAGACCCTCTCCAGCGGCATCTCCGAGGCGCTGATCACGACCGAGTACGGCCTGATCGTCGCCATCCCCTCACTGCTGCTGCACGCCTTCCTGTCGCGCCGCGCCCGCCGCGTGCTCGACGAAATGGAGCAGGCGGCGATCGCGTTCCTCAACCAGTTGCGCAAGAGCGAGGCCGTCTGACATGCTGTCGAGCGCGCAGGCGTCCGCGAGCGCTTCCGACGGCCTCGATCTCACCGTCGGCGGCCTGTTCGCCGCCGCGTGGGAGACGTGGGTGGCCGGCGGCTGGGCGATGATCCCGATCTTCGTCACCGCCGCGGTCATGTTCGGGGTCGGCGCGAGCGTCTGGCTGCGCTTGGTCGCCAAGGGCTTCGGCGCGGTCCCGGAGAAGGTCTGGCGGCTCTGGATCGCGCACCCGAACCACCGGGAAGGCCGCATCGGCGAACTGCTCGACGAGACCGCGGACGCGCCGTCGACCGAGGCCTCGGTGGCAGTGTTCGCCGGCGTGCGCAAGGCCGAGTTGGCACCGTTCGCGCGCGACCTCAAGGTGATGAAGGTCTGCGTCGCGGTAGGACCGCTGCTCGGCCTGCTCGGTACGGTCACCGGCATGCTCGCGACCTTCGATGCGTTGGCGACCGGCTCCGGCGGCGACCAGACGATGGCCGCCATCGCCAAGGGCATCTCGGAGGCGCTGATCACCACCGAGACCGGCCTCGTCGTCGCGCTCCCCGGGATGTTCTTCCACTACCAGCTCTCGAGGAAGCGCGACCGCTACGAGGCGTTCCTCGCCCACCTCGAGACCGTCTGCACCCAGCACATCTACCGCCGCCTGCGCGAAGGCGCGGCGGCCTGACCCGCACACCGCACGACCATGGGCCGATTCCGCGACAGTTCCTCCGACGACGGCGCCGACACCGGCATCGACATGTCGGCGATGATCGACTGCGTCTTCATCCTCCTGATCTTCTTCATCGTCACCACGACGTTCGTCGAGGAGACCGGCATCGAGGTCGACAAGCCGCAGGCGGCGTCGTCGGTCCGGCTGGAGAAGACGAGCATCCTGATCGCGCTGACGGCGAACGGCGCCGTCGTGTACGGCGGCCGCGAGATCGGCATGAGCGGCGTGCAGCCGCTGGTGCGCCGCATGCTGCAGAAGGAGGACGTCCCCGTCATCGTGCAGGCCGACGCGGCGGCTCCCGCCGGCCTGCTGGTCCGCGTCATCGACGAGGCGAAGCTCGCCGGCGCGCAGAAGGTCAGCGTGGCGACGAGCCGCGCGGCGCGAGGCTGACCGGATGACCGCGTCGACCGAACCCACGCGCCTGGGCCGCTTCGCGCATGGCGCTGCCGCGACCGTCGGCGGCTTCGCCGTGGCGCTCGCGTGCTTCCTCGTGCTGCCGCTGCTGGAGGCGATCTCCGCGACCGAACCCGCCGATCTCGTCGTCAGTGGCATGGAGACGACGGCTCTGCCGCCGCCGCCGCCGCCGCCCGAGCCGGAGCAGGAGGAGGACAAGCCGCAGGAGGACCAGCCGCCGCCACCGTCGCTCGCCGACGAGGCGCCGCCGCTCGACCTGTCGCAGATGGAGCTCGCGCTGAACCCCGGCATGGGCGGCATGGACGGCGCCGGCGACTTCGCCGTGAAGATCGCCGGCGTCGGCGGCGCCGGCGGCGGCGACAAGGGCGTCGACGAGCTGTTCTCGCTCGCCGACCTCGACCAGAAGCCTCGCCCCGTGTTCCAGCAGCAGCCGACGCTGACCGCGCTGCTCAAGAAGAAGCTGCCCGCCAACGTCGTCGTGGTGTTCACCGTCGACCAGCAGGGCCGCGTCGAGAATCCGGTCGTGCAGAGCGCCAGCGACCCGGCGTTCGAGCAGCCCGTGCTCGCCGCGATCAAGCAATGGAAGTTCGAGCCCGGCAAGCGCGGCGGCAAGGCCGTCCGCTTCCGGATGCGCCAACCGTTCTCGTTCCAGTAGGCATCCCCATGTCGTTCCGCACCCGCACCCTGTTCCTCACCGTGTCGCTGCTCGGCGCCGCCGCCGCGTCCGCGCAGGAGGCGGCCGCGCCGCAGGCGCCGGCGAAGGCCGCTGTCGCGCCGCCCGCGCCTGTCGCCCCCGCTGCGCCGGCGGAGGCGCCGCAGACGCCCGATGGCGAGCGCCTGTTCGCGTTCTGGCGCGCGCCGGACTTCCAGCAGCGCTTCGCCGACAGCCTTGTCGCCGAGAGCGACTTCGAGCCCAAGGTCGGCGGCAACGAGCGCGAACTGCTGCTGGAGATCGCCGACGGGCTCGGCAAGGCGCCGGCCGAGGGCATGGTCGAGGCCCAGGACCGCGCCATCGAGAAGCTGCTGAAGCGCACCGACAAGGGCAGCGGCGCCACGCAGTCGTTCATGCTCGGTTCGCTGCTGTTCCAGCGCGAGCGGCTGGTCGAGGCCGCCGGCTTCTACGAGCAGGCGGTTGGCAAGCACACGACGTTCCGTCGCGCCTGGAAGAACCTGTCGCTCGTCCACATGCGCCTGGGCAACTTCAAGGACGCGCAGCGCGCGCTGACGAAGACCATCCAGCTCGGCGGTGGCGACGGCCTGACCTTCGGCCTGCTCGGCTTCGCGCTCGGCGGGACGGACGACCAGATCGGCGCCGAGTCCGCCTACCGCATGGCGTCGATGCTCGACCCGACGGTGCTCGACTACCGCATGGGGCTCGCGCGCGCGCTGTTCAAGCAGCGCCGTTTCGCCGAGGCGGCGACGCTGGCCGGCACCCTCGTCGCGCAGTACCCCGACCGCGGCGACCTGTGGATGCTGCAGGCCAACGCCTACGCCGGCATGAACGAGCTGAAGAAGGCGGCCGAGAACCTCGAACTGGTCGACCGGCTCGGCCAGTCGACCGCCGAGAGCCTGCACCTGCTCGGCGACATCTACACCAACGACGAACTGACCGATCTCGCCGCCAGCGCGTACCTGCGCGCCATCGCCAAGGATGGCAAGGGCGACGTCGGCCGCGCGATGCGCGCCGCCAAGGCGCTCGCCGCGCGCGCCGCGCACGGCGAGTGCGAGCAGGTGCTCGGCGCGATCGACAAGGCGTTCGGCGCGAAGATGGACGACGGCGCCAAGAAGGACGCGCTCAAACTGCGCGCCCGCATCGCCGTGGCGCGCGGCGCCGGCGAGGAGGAGGCTCGCATCCTGGAGCAGACGGTGGCGCTCGACCCGCTCGACGGCGAGGCGCTGATCCTGCTCGGTCAGTTCCACGCCAGGAACGGCAAGCCGGACCTCGCGATCCTGCAGTACGAGCGCGCCGCCGGCGTGCCGGCCTTCGAGGCCGACGCCAAGGTCCGCCACGCCCAGTTGCTCGTCGGGCAGGCGCGCTACGCCGAGGCGCTGCCGCTGCTGCGCCGTGCGCAGCAGGTCAAGCCGCGCGAGACCGTGCAGCAGTTCCTCGACCAGGTCGAGCGCGTCGCGCAGGGCAAGTGAGCCCGCGCAGGCGGCCCCGGTCCGCGGCGCGCGCCGGCGCGCCGCGACCGGCCGGGTCGCCGTTCACGCCTGCCGCAGCGGGCGGACGATCAGGTCCTTGAGCGCGAAGTTGCTGCCTTCGCCGACCCGCGTCACGAACAGGTCGTTGTGGTGGCGGATCAGCCCGAACTCGTCGAAGCACGCCACGCCGCCGCAGATCTCCATCGCCAGCACGATCAGGTCGCTGGCGCGTCGGCTGCACTCGACCTTGATCTTCGCCGCCTGCTCGCGCGACAGCGTGCCGGCCTCGTACAGGCGGCACAGGTGCAGCAGCCACGTCAGCCCGCTCTCGAGCGCGATGTCCATGTCGACGATGACGTCCTGGACGCGCTGGAAGCGGCCGATCGGCTTGTCGTCGAACTGGATGCGTTCCTCGGCGTAGACGCGGCACTTGTCGAGCGCGAAGGCGAGCGAGCCCAGCGCCAGCGAGGCGATGAACAGGCGGCCGCCGTTGAGCGTCGTGACCATCACCTTGAAGCCGTCGTTCTCCGCGCCCAGGATCGCGTCGTGGGGGACCTCGACGTTCTCCAGCATGATCGAGCCGGTCGAGGACTGCTCCCAGACCTTCTTGCCCTGCATCTCCTGGTAGAAGACGCCCTTCTGGTCCATCGGCACGATGAAGCAGGTCGAGCGCTTGCCGTTCGGGCCGGTCGGGTTGGTCAGCGCGTGCACGACGACGTGGCTCGCCCAGCGGGCGTTGGTCGACCAGCACTTCTCGCCGTTGAGCACCCAGCGGTCGCCCTTCTTGACGGCGGTGACCTGCGGGTTGGCGGCGTCGCTGCCGCGGCCGGGCTCCGACAGCCCGAACACGAACATGCGCTCACCCTTGGCCAGCGCCGGCAGGTGCGCCTGCTTCTGCGCCTCGGTGCCGCACAGCTGCAGGGGCTTCGCGCCGAGCGAGATCGCCGCTCCCGGGGTGATGGCGACGGCCTGGCTGTGGTAGGCCAGCGCCAGGCCCATCAGCACGAGGTCGGTGTGGTCGCCGCCCTGGCCGCCGTAGGCCTCGGCGATCGGCAGGCCGAACAGGCCCATGTCGCCCATCGCCTTGATGCAGCTGTCCGGCACCAGCGAATGGCTGCGCTCCCAGTGCAGCAGGTGCGGGGCGATCTCGCTGTCGCCGAAGTCGCGGACGGCCTCGTAGAAGGCCATCTTCTCCGCTGGGATCAGGTCCTTGAGGTAGCTGTCGATGCGCCGTGCCATATGGGGCAAACAGCGTAGCGACCGGCCGCGCGCGAGGCGACGCCGCGCTGCGGCTTCAGCGGATGTCGGACGGGGCGTCGGCCGGCGCGCCCACCGGGGTCGCCGGCGCTTGCGGCGCAGCGAGGAACAACTCGGCGCCGCGGTGGCCCGGCTCGATCTCCAGCACGCGCTGAAAGGCCGTCTTGGCCTCGTCGCGGCGCGCCGAGAAGTGCAAATTGTATCCCTTCACGAAGTGCGCCTGGGCGTCGTACGGCGCGCGCTCCAGGTAGGCCTCGAGCGCCTGCATCTGCGCGTAGAACGTCTTCACGTCGCGATAGAAGGTCCGCTTGTCGGTTGCGGCGGACGCCATCGCGGGATCGAGCCGCAGCGCCTCGCCGACCAGGAACGCTGCGTAGTGGTAGTCGCCGTCGGCGAACACCGCGTCGGCGAGTACGAGGTGCACCGAAGCGTCGTCCGGGACCTGGGAACGCGCCTTGCCGTACGCCTCCGCGGCGGCGCGGAAGCGATCGTCGCGGAAGTAGAAGTCGCCGAGTTCGACGTACTTCTGCGCGAGGCTGCGCGCGCGTTCCTCGGCGCCTGCACCTTCCTCGCGCACGACGACCGCGCCGGGCGCGCCGCCGGCGGCGACGATCGTGCTCTGCACGACGGGCGCTGCCGGCGCCGGGGCGCTGACGACGTTCTGGTTCACCACGACCGTGCTCGGCACGTACACGGTGTTCGGCACGTAGAGATAGGTCGGGCAGTACACGTTCGTCGGGTACCACCAGTAGCTCGCCGGGTAGCAGGGCTGCGACCAGCCGCACCAGAAGGCGTCGTTGTAGCAGCCGTACCAGTACGCCGAGCGCCAGCACCAGATCGGCTGCCACAGCGACACGTGCCAACTGAACGCGCCGCCGTACCAGCCGAACGACCAGCCCGGATTGACGCACCACGGGCTCCACGCGGCGACGCCAAAGCGCGGCCACGGGTTCCAGTAGTCGCACCACAGCGCGCGGTGGTGGCGGCTCGCGAAGCTGGCGTGGTGGCCGTAGCCGGTCGCGGATGCGTACGAAGGCCGGGCGGCGCTGCGGAAGGCTGCTGGCGTGGTGCTGGCGAGCGACGTCGAACGCGGCGGCGACAGGCGCGGCGCGACGGCGGGGACGACGTCGGCCGGACGGAACGCTGACGGCCGGGTCGTCGGCATGGCCGACGCACGGCCCGCGCTGGCGGCGCCGGCGACCACCGCGGGGCGGTTGGCGGTGGCCGAGGGCTGCGCCGGGCGGCCCGCGATCGGCGTGTCGCGCCGCGGTTCGCGCGGTTGCAGGCTCGGCCGCGCCGCGTCGGCGGCGGGGGCCGGTCGACTGGCGGGTCGCACGGGTTCGTAGCGATCGCGCGCGATCGGCGTCGTCGTCCGCGCCGGGGCGGCCTGGCCGGTTCCGGGCCACGGTGCGCGGGTCGCCGTCGGCGCCGCCGCCGACGGGACCCTGGACGGGATCGTCGGCTGGTAGCGCGTCGACGCCCCTGGGGTGTTGATCGGCCGTGCGATGGTGCCGCCGCCCGGCGTGCCCGGCCGCGCCGTCGTCACGCTCGTGCTCGGCGGCTGCGACGGCCGCGCGAACGCGCCGCTCGGACGGGTCGACGGCGTCGTGGTCGGCCGCGCGATCGTGCCGCCGGCCGCTGACGGCAACGGCCGCGCCGACGTTGCGTCATTGCCCCAACTGGGTGCGGGCCGGGGGCTAGGCGCCGGCGCTGCGTTCGGCAGCGGTTGCCGTCCGCTCGGAGCCGGCCGCTGGCCCAGGCCGGAGTTCGAGGGCGTCTGGTACGACGGCCGCGGCGCGGGCGCTGGCGCCTGCCGCGGACTCGGCGACGGGTTCTGGAATGACGGCCGCGGCGCGGGCGCTGGCGCCTGCCGCGGACTCGGCGACGGATTCTGGAACGACGGCCGCGGCGCGGGTGCTGGCGCCTGCCGCGGACTTGGCGATGGATTCTGGAACGACGGCCGCGGCGCGGGTGCGGAAGCCGGAGCGCTGCGGCCGGACGCGCCCGGCGAAGGCTGGCCGGTTTGGCCACCGCGCTGGGCAGCGAGCGGAACGGCGAATGCCACGAGCAGGGCGGCGAACAGCAGACGCGTCGGGTGGGCCATGGGGGTGGTCGGGCGGCGTTGCCGCCGCGCACGCAAGAAGGATACCGAGCGCAAGGTCGGCGGGGGCGGTGCGCGCCGTCGCCGCAATCCCAGGTGGAGAGGCCGCCTCCGGCGGCGCCCGGCGACGTTTGCAGGACTGTGCCCGCGCCGCGCGCCGCCGGTTGTCCTGGCGCCGGGACAGGCCGCCGCGGGCGCAGCCGCCCGCGCCATGGCACCATGGCGGCATGCGGTTCGTCCTGTCCGTCTTTGTCCGCGGCCTCGTCGCGGTCCTGCCGTTGGCCCTGACCGGCTACCTCGCCTACGCCGCCGTCGTCGGCTGTGAGACGATGCTGCGCAATCTGGTGCTGCTGTTCGTGCCGGATGAGCGCTACGTGCCGGGCATGGGCTTCGCCATGTCCGTGGTCCTGCTGCTGCTGGCGGGCCTCGGCATGTACTCGTTCGTCGTGCGCGCCGTCTACCGCAGCCTGACCGGCATCGTCGAGCGCATCCCGGTGGTCAAGTCGGTGTACGGCATGATCACCGACGTCATGCGGTTGTTCGGCGACAGCGCCAACAAGCCGTTCCGCCGCGTCGTGCTGGTGGCGGTGCGCGACGGCGTCGAGCAGCTGGGGTTCCTGACCAAGGACGGCTTTAGCGACCATCCCGACATCGGCGCGGACAAAGTGGCCGTGTACCTGCCGATGAGCTACCAGCTCGGCGGCTTCACCATGATCGTGCCGAAGGACCGCGTGCGCGACGTGGCGATGTCCGCGGAGGAAGCGCTGCGCTTCTGCGTCACGGCGGGCGTGACGAAGACGGTGCGAGCTTGAGGCCGCGCGACCGGGAGTCGGGGCTGGACCTGCGCCGTCGATCCGTAAGATCCTCGCCCCGCATGCGGACCTTCTACGCCGCCGTCGTTCCCGCTCTCCTGGTCGCCGCCGCCGTCCCCGCGCAGGACAAGCCGCGCGGCATGGACTACGGCCCGACGTTGATGACCACCTTCGAGGGCGGCGGCCTGACCGGCACGACGCACAAGGGGCTCGTGGTCAAGCTCGGCGACGACGGCGCGGTCGCCTTCGACACCGAACTGCTGCGCGTCGCCGCCGCGTGGACCGACGGCTGGCTGCGCCTGCGCGGCACCGCGTACGACGGCTCGCACGGGCCGATGCCGGCGCTGCGCGGCAAGAAGGTGTTCGAGACGCGGCAGGCGCCGGGATGGGCCAGCGGCGGCGACCTCGCCGACCCGCGCGCCATCCCGCACGGTCCGCTGCCGCGCAGCTGGGGCCAGTACCGCGGCATGTGGCTGCACGGCGACACCGCCGTCGTCGGCTACCGCGTCGGTGACATGGACGTGCGCGAGGCCTACGGCTTCGCGGACCTCGGCGGCGTGCGCGGCGTCGCGCGCACGCTCGAACTCGGCCCGAGCAAGGTGGCGCAGACGCTTGTCGTGCTCGACGGCCCCGACGGCGCGGCCGCCGGCGCGCCGGCTGCGGGCCAACTCGCCGTCGTGCAGTGGCAGCCGCAGGTCGATGACCTCGTCGAACTGGCGGCGACGCCGGCCGGCTGGTCGGCGCTGCCGATGGGCGGTCCGGCGGCCGACGACTACCTGGACAGTGCCAGCGGCACGGGCGCGACGGTCGCGTTCGTCCCGGGCTTCGCCGTCGCGCATGGCGCCAAGGCGCCCGCCGACGGCGAGGGGTGGGCGAGTGAGCAGATGGCGCTGCCGCGCCTGCGCGACGGCGTCGCCGCCGCGAACGCCGACGACTGGCAGCGCAGCGTCTGGTTCGACAAGCGCAAGGTCGACGGCCAGGACACCGACGACGGCCGCTTCGTCGTCGACCTGCAGCGCGCGGTCGACGTCGCGCGCGTGTCGACGTTCACGTGGCACGGCGCGTACCGCAGCATCCAGCAGTACGACCTCTACGCCAGCGCCGCGGACGCCGCGCCGGACGCGGCGGCGGCCGATCCGGCGGCCGCCGGCTGGTCGCTGCTCGCCACCGTCGACTCGGCGTCGCTCGGCCAGGGCGACAAACACGGCGTGTCGGTCGCCAAGAAGGGCGGGCTCGGCAGTTGGCGCCACCTGCTGTTCGTCGTGCGCAGCGGCAGCGCGTTCTTCTCCGAGATCGACGTCTTTGCCGATCGGTTCCGCGCCGCGGTCGACACCGCCGGCCGGCCGCAGCAGCACCTCGCGGCCGCCGTGCGCGGCGACGGCGCGGCGCTGGCCGTCGACGGCGGCCGCATCGTGCTGCAGGTGCCGCCGCACGCCGGCACGCTGCGGCTGCAAGTGACGCAGTGCGGCGGCGACGCCGCGGCGCTGGCGGCGGCGCTGCCGGCGCTGCAGGCCCCGCGCGCCGTCGCGCCGCTGCCGAACAAGCCCGCGCCCGCGCGCTGGACGCAGCCGGTGGTCACCAAGGGCTTCGTCGGCGAGGTCGACGGCGCGTTCGCCGTCGACACGATCACGATCCCGTTCGACAACCCGTACGGCTCGCGCATGCGCACCGGCGCGTTCGACTTCCTGCCCGACGGCCGCGCGGCGGTGTCGACGTGGAACGGCGACGTGTGGCTGGTGTCAGGCATCGACGGCGACCTCGACCGCATCGAGTGGCAGCGCTTTGCGACCGGCCTGTTCGATCCGCTCGGCCTCAAGGTCGTCGATGGCGCGATCTACGTGCACGGCCGCGACGGCATCACGATCCTGCGCGACGAGAACGGCGACGGCGAAGCCGACTGCCACGAGAGCTTCAACAACCAGGTGTTCATCACGCCCGGCTTCCACGAGTTCGCGTTCGACCTGCAGACCGATGCCGAGGGCAACTTCTACTTCAGCAAGGGCGCGCCGGTGAACCCGGGCGGCCGCGGCTTCATGAAGATCGTGCCGCACCACGGCGCGATCCTGAAGGTCAGCAAGGACGGCTCCCGCATCGACACGGTCGCCACCGGCCTGCGCGCGCCCAACGGCCTCGCGGTGTCGCCGGACGGCGTGATCACCTCGGGCGACAACGAGGGCACCTACATGCCGCGCTGCCGCCTCAACTGGATCACCAAGCCAGGCTTCTACGCCGGCGTCGCGCCGTGCGCGCACCGCGACCCCGTGCCCGACCAGCCCGATCTGCCGCTGTGCTGGATGCCGATGGAGATCGACAACAGCAGCGGCGGGCAGGTGTGGGTCACCGGCAAGGGCTGGCCCGACCTGCAGGGCCGCCTGCTGCACCTGTCGTACGGCCAGTGCGCCGCCTACCTCGTGCTGAAGGAAGAGGTCGACGGCGTGGTTCAGGGCGGCGTCGTGCGCCTGCCGGCGAGCTTCTCGTCGAGCTGCATGCGCGGGCGCTACGGCCCCGACGGCCAGCTGTACGTCGTCGGCCTGCAGGGCTGGCAGACCAGCGCGGCCAAGGAGGGCGGCTTCCACCGCGTCCGCCGCACGGACAAGCCGCTCGGGCTGCCGACGGCGCTGCGCACGTGCGACAAGGGCGTCTACCTGACGTTCGCCGAGCCGCTCGACCCCGAGACCGCCGCCGACCCGGAGAGCTACGGCGTGCAGATCTGGGGCTACCTGTACTCGCCGAACTACGGTTCGCCGGAGCTGTCGCTGCTGCACCCCGAGCGCAAGGTCGAGCAGGGCAAGCCCAATCGCGACGACCTGAAGGTCACCGCGGCGACGCTCTCGGCCGACGGCACGCAGGTGTTCCTCGCGATCGACGGCATGCAGACGTGCCACCAGATGAAGGTCACGTGGGACGTCGACAGCAGGGATGGCCGCAACCTGCGCGGCGAACTGCACAACTCGATCCACCGGTTGGCGAAGGACCCCGGCTTCGCCCGGTGATCGGCGACGGAGAACCGCGATGCACAAGACGTTCTTGATGGGCGCGCTGACTTGGGCGCTGGCCGCGGCGGGCTTCACGCTCGCGCCGCAGGACCCTGCCGCGCCGAAGCCGGACCGGACGCAGGGCGTCAAGGTGACGTACGAACGCCTCGGCCCCGCCGACAGCAAGAAGCAGGTCCACAGCCAGCGCGCGCGTCTGCTGTCGCTCGCGGTCGAACGCGGCGAGACGGCGACGCCGTTCGTCGCGCCCGGCCTGTTCCGCGCCACCTATGCAGCGACGCTGAGCCTGTCGGCGCGCGAACGCTGCCGCTTCCGCATCGAGGGCCGCGGCAGCGTCAAGCTGACGATCAACGGCGAGGCGGTGCTCGACGGCGTGCTGCGCCCGGGCAAGCCGCTGGAGACGCCCGACGGCAAGGCGGTGCGGCTCAAGAAGGGCGACAACGAACTCGCGCTGGTGTTCGAGAGCACGGCGATGGGCGACGGGCAGTTCCGCCTGTCGTGGGCGGGCGCGGACTTCGGCTTCGAGCCGATCGCGCCCGAGCGCCTGACGTCGCCGGCCGACGACGCGGCGGTCCGCGCCGGCGAGGAACTGCAGCTCGGCCAGCAGCTGTGGGCCGAGCGCCGCTGCGCGCGCTGCCACGAGATGGATCAGAAGCGCGTCGGCGAGTCGGCGTTCGCCGAACTCGACACCGTCGGCCCCGACCTGCGGCAGGCCGGCGCGCGCATGCACCAGGACTGGCTGGCGGAGTGGCTGCTCGATCCGCGCCGCTTCCGGCCCGACGCGACGATGCCCAAGCTGCCGCTGACGCCCGCCGAAGCCGCTGACCTCGCCGCATGGCTTGCCGGCATGGGCGCGCCCGGCGTCGCGCCGGCTGCGCCCGCCGACCTCGAAGCGAAGGGCCGCGCGCGCTTCCGCCAGCTCGGCTGCGTCGCCTGCCATCTCGAGCCCGGCGCCAAGCACGCCGAAGGCCACGGCGGCCGCATCGACCTCGCGTTCGTGCCGCAGAAGTGGCAAGGCGCGGCGCTCGCGGAGTACCTGCAGGAGCCGTCGCGCAACCATCCCGACGTCCGCATGCCGGACCTGAAGCTGTCGCGCGACGACGCCGTGCTGCTCGCGAGCTGGCTGCTCGCCAGCGGCAGCAAGGAGGCGCTGCGGCCGCACAAGGGCGACGCCAGCCGCGGCAAGCGCCTCGCCGAGAAGCACGGCTGCGGCCTCTGCCACGGCCTCGACGCGCTGGTCGCCGACCGGCAGTGGCCGCGGTTGCGCAGCCTCAAGGCCGAGCGCGGCTGCCTTGCCGACGACGCGGCCAAGGCCGGCGCGCCCGACCACGGCTTCGACGCCGCCCAGCGCGCGGCGCTGCGCGCGTTCCTGGCGCACGCCGAGGAGGCGCCGTTCCGGCGTGCGCCGCTCGACTACGCCGCGCGCCATCTGACGAGCAGCAAGTGCACGCAGTGCCACGCGCTCGACGGCCGGCCGTCGACGTGGGCGCACTGGACCGAGCAGCAGAACGCGGCGACGCCGCTGCCGAAGGACCAGGATCCGGTGGCGCAGGGCGTGCCGGGCCTGACCTGGGTCGGCGCCAAGCTGCAGCCGTCCTGGATGGAGCGCTTCGTCACCGGTCAGGAGAAGTCGCCGCGGCCGTGGCTCACCGCGCGCATGCCGGCGTTCGCCAAGCAAGGTGGGACGATCGTCCAGGGCCTCGCGCGCATGCACGGCTACGGCGCGGCCGACGAGCCGCCGACGCCGACCGACGCCAACGTCGCCGTGCACGGCGACCGCCTGCTGGCGCAGGGCACGGGCTTTGGCTGCGTGCAGTGCCACGCGCTCGGCGACAAGCCGGCGGTGCAGGTGTTCGAGCGCGAGGGCATCGAACTGACGACGGCGAAGAAGCGCCTGCGCCACGAGTACTACACGCGCTGGCTCGCCGACCCGCCGCGCGTCGATCCCGACGCCCGCATGCCGAAGTACGCCGACGGCAAGGGCAAGACGGCGATCCTCGACGTGCTCGACGGCGACGCGGCGAGGCAGTTCGAGGCGATCTGGCAGCACCTCGGCACGCGGCAGCCACGGTGACCGGCGCAGCACCGTTGCCGCGCCCCGACGCGCTGCTGCTCGATCTCGACGGCGTGCTCGCCGACCTGCACGGCCGGCGGGCGCTCGCGTCGACCGACGACGTCGCCGCACTCGCGGCGCTGCGCCCGCTCGCCGTCGTCACCAGCTGCCCGCGTCGCCTCGCCGAGTCGGTGCTGGCGCGCTACGGCTTCCTTGCGCACGTGCGCGCGCTCGTCGTCGCCGAGGACGGACCGGGCAAGCCCGATCCGTTCCCGGTGCGCCTGGCACTCCAGCGCCTCGGCGCGCAGTCGGCGTGGATGCTGGGCGACAACCCGAGCGACGTGCAGGCGGCGGTCGCCGCCGGCGTGGTCGCGCTGGCGATCGCGCCGCGCGGGCCCGGCGCCGAGGGCCACGCCGCCCGGCTGCGCGCCGCCGGCGCGGTGCGCTTGCTGCCGGACGTCGCCGCGCTGCGCGCCTTGCTGGCGACGGACTGACCGCTGTGGCTGGACACGACTCGGCAGGATGTCGTGCGGCCTGGCCCAGCTCGCTTGCTGATGACGGACGCCCCTTCGGCAACTCTGCGTAGTCGTGCGTCGCGTGCTGTCCGGCCGCGGCGCAGTGAATGGGATGGACCTGATCTGCAGCGCCGTCGTTGCGTGGGACCAGGCGCCCTAGCACGCGACGGCCGGGTGCCGCGCAGTTCGTTGGACAACGCGAACCTCGCCATCCGCGTCGCCGCTTCGAAAAGATATCGCACAATTTCGCTAAGGGCGGACAAAGCGCCAACGCGCCCTCAGGGCTTGCGACCTGGAGTGCGACAAAGAATCTCCAGATTTCTGTCCGCGGAAGGCGGTCTCAGACGCCTAAGGGAACGGCTGGACGAGGTCCCGTGATGGTCGCGGGGTTGCTCCAAGGCCAGCCGAAGCCTACGCGTACTCCGTTCACTTGGTGAAGACATGAACTCCGTTCACTTGGTGAAGACATGATCAGGACCGTCGTCTCAGCCGTCTTGGCTGCATTCGTAGCCCTCATTGCGCCCAGGCAGCCTGTGCCACCGTTGTCTCTGCTGGCGAACACGAACCCGTGCGAGTGCACGGTCGTGAACGCCGCCAGCTCGACGAGGCTGGAAGACGTGTGTGAGTGCGCTGTTCCAGGAGCTGCGCCCGGCCCGTCGATCAGCGCGAGCGTTCCCGTCTACCCGCAAGGCTTGCCTGCCCCGGGCGAGTGTAATGCTGGCACTTGCAACGGCAACAACCGCTGCACCTACGCCGACATGACGGTCAGCGTGACGATTTCGGCCTGCGCCCGAGACTGCACGAAGCACAAACCGAATGCCCCCGGCGTGACGTGGGAGAGGCCAGCATTCGCGGACGGCAACGCGGCAGCGTCGAAAGGCACGGTGCCGTTCGGTCAGGTGCATTCGTTTGCTTCGTCGAAGCCAGTCAGGCTGGTCAGTGCGGAGTGCGGAACCAAAACCATGACCGATTCGATCACGTTCTACCACGCGAACGGCAACGAGGCCTTCAAGCTCGAATTCAAGTTCGCATGCGGGTCGTGCGCAGCGCAGCGGCAGGGCGATGGCTCCTGAGCACGGCGATCCGTCGAGGAGCCTGAGTGCGCCGACTCCGCCCAAGTCGGACGCTCCGCAGGCCGTCGTCTCCGGTGCGACGATCAGGGTGGCAGGCGTTGTTCTCGTCGTCGCAGCGATCGTCGCAGCGTTGTGGAACGGTCGCGTGGGCACGGATCCTCCCGCACGCCCCGACGGGGAGATCGCAGCCACCGAGTCACGCAGCGATGCGGCGAGCGTAAAGCAGCCGCCTGCGGGCGGCGACGGGCCGTCGGATCGGGTCGCCAAACCGCTGCTGGCGCCGGAGCCGGAGGTCGCTCCGTCCGCGAGCACGGCCCTGCAGAAGCTCGATCCGTCGATTGCGCACGCGCTGACATTCGTGGTACGCACCAATCTCGCGAGCTTCGACCAGCGGCGCGCAGCGCTCGAGCCGCGGACGACGGAGTCCGGCTTCGTCTATCTCGAGTATCTGGAGGCCGACCTGTCCTGGCGCATGGAGAAGGGTGCGCTGGAGACGCTCGAACGAGGCGAGTGTTATGCCATGCCGTCGTCGGTGTCGGGAGTCATGCCGCAAGACCTCTTCGCCGGCCAGCCGTTCATGGCGTACACCGGACCCGTTCGAAATGGTCCGTCCTGGGTCGCCGTTCCGGTCGGCGACGGCCCTGCGATCATGGCCATGCGGCGATCGATCCTGGAACTGCGGGAAGTGCTCGTGAGCGAGTACATCGCCGAATTCAACGCCAAGCCCGATGCGGAACGGGCGTCGCTGCGGGCGAGCTGTGCCGGCAAGGGCCTCCACTACGAGTTTCCCGGGTTGCCCTATCACGTGAGCAGTCTGGTTGCTTGGCGGATGAGCTGGTCTGCAACGGGGAACTACATCGCCATCAAGGCCAATTGAGTTCGGGCCAAGCCGGCTGCACGCGAGAAGCTGCGGTGCTGGCACGTGGGGAATGCCCGCTTGCCGCCAGAGACCCCCGTGGACCAGTGGCCGCCGGGCGCTTGGGCTGCGGCGGCCGGCGCGCCGAGCCTGCGGCAAGCGCAACGATCAGCGCGCATGGCGCTGCCAGGACGGACGGTACTGCCATCCGCCCGCGCCCCGCCGGCCTCACTTGCCGCGCAATTGCCGGTAGCGTGCGCGGTACTTCGCCGCCAGTTCGCTGTGCTTGCTGCGCAGGTCGATCGCGCGGCCGCGCACGTAGGCCTGTTCGATGCGCGTCGAGAGGTCGAACGGGTGGCCGTCGGCGACGAACAGCGTCGCGTGCTTGCCGACCGACAGCGAGCCGAGCTGCTCGCCGACGCCGGCGATCTCGGCGGCGTCGAGCGTGACCGCCGCGAGCGCGCGGTCGCGGCCGAGCCCGAACGCCGCGGCGGTCGCCGCGTGGTAGGGCAGGTTGCGTTCGTTGCTCGGCTCGCCGCCGCAGGCGATGCAGAAGCGCACGCCGGCGTCCTGCAGGCGCTTGGGCAGCGTGAACGCCTCGTCGTAGGCGGCGTCGTCGCGCGTCGGCAGGCGGTGCACGCCGGTGACGACCACCGGCACCGCGTGGCGCCGCAGCAGGTCGGCGCAGGCGACGGCGTCGCGGCCGCCGACGACCACCGCGCGCAGGCCGCGGCCGACGGCCCAGCGCACGGCGCTCTCGATCTGCTCCTGCTCGCTGGCCAGCAGGAACACGCGCGCTTCGCCGCGCAGCGCCGAGACGAGCGCCTGGTGGCGCACGTCGATCGGGATCGTCGCATCGGCGACATAGGCGTCGAGCCAGCTGCGCGCGGCCGCGAAGGCGTCGTCGATGCGCTGGCGGGCCTTCTTCGTCGCCTCGCCGTCGTCGCCGCCGCCGCCGGTCGCGGTCCCGCGCATGCCGCGGCGGCCAAAGCCGCCGCCGCCGCGCGCCGGCCAGCCGACGACCACGCCGACGTCGGCCACGACCGACAGCTCGGCGTTGGTCCAGCCGTCGAGTTCGATCGCCGAGGCGCGGCCGGGCAGCAGCCCGCCGGTCGGGAACAGCACGCTGGCGAGCACGCCGTTCTGCCGCGTCACCGGGAAGCCGGTGGTGTCCGGATTGACCGCGACCAGCGCCAGCGCCTCGGGCGACAGCTCGCCGACCTCGTCGGTGTCGACCGTCTGCCGCACCGAGCCGATCTCGACGAGGCCCAGTTGCGAGCCGACCGCGACCATGCCGGGGAACACGTGCTTGCCTTGCAGGTCGACGACGACCGGCTGCGCACCGTCCGGCAGCTTCGGCTCCTCGCCGGCGGGATGCACGCCGCGGAGGACGCCGTCCTGGAACCACAGCGTGCCGCCGAGCAGCACGCCGCTCGACACCGTGTGCAGCGACGCGTTGCGCAGCACGACGGGGGCCTGCTGCGGTGCGCCCTTGTGCAGCAGGTCCTGGGCGAGGCCTTTGAGCGCGAAGACGGACAGCGCGGCGAGCGCGCACGACGTGCGGAGCAGGTGCATCAGCGGCCTCCCATCAGGTTGCGGCAGCAGTAGTCCTCGGTCAGGTCTTCGGCGGCCCAGTAGGCGTCCTTCGGATCGCCGGCCTTGGCGGTGCGGCCCTTGGCGCCGCCGGCGGCCGCGCGCTGCAGCAAGCGCGTGCGTTCCTGCAGGATGCGGACGCGGCACTCGGCGTCGCGCGCGAGCGAGAACAGCTGCCGGCCGTCGACCCACGTCGCCGTGCAGATCGCGTCGTACGACAGCGGATCGGCCGACCACAGCGCGACGTCGGCGTCCTTGCCGGCCGTCAGCGAGCCGGTCTGCGCGAACACGCCGAGCTGCTTGGCCGGATTGGCGGTGACGAACATCAGCGCCTCGTGCGGCGCGACGCGGCCGTACTTGACCGCCTTGGCGGCCTCGGTATTGAGCCGGCGCGCGTGTTCGTCGCTGTCGGAGTTGATCGACACCAGCACGCCCTGCTCGTGCAGGATCGCGGCGTTGTCGGCGATCGCGTCGAAGACCTCGAACTTGTAGCCCCACCAGTCGCTGAACGACGACGCGCCGGCGCCCGCCTTGGCGATCGCGTCGGCGACCTTGTAGCCCTCCAGCACGTGCTGGAACGTGCCGATGCGCATCGCGCCGTGCTCGGCCTTCAGCTGGCAGAGCATGAAGATCTCGTCCTGGCGGTAGCTGTGGCAGTGGATCCAGCGCCGGCCGCCGACGATCTCGGCCATCGCCTCCAGCTCCAGGTCGCGCCGCGGCGGCAGCACGGCGGCGCGGCGGAAGGGAACTAGCGCCTCGTAGGCGTCCTGCTCGCGGCGCCACGCGATCGCGGCGGCGATCCGGTCGCGGATCAGCGCCTCGACGCCCATGCGCGTCTGTGGGTAGCGGCCGCCGCCGGGGCCGTTGGCGCCGCGCGGGTTCTCGCCGAGCGCCCACTTCATGCCCGGCTGCGCGCCGTGCAGGTGCATGTCCTCGGGGTTGGCGACGCCGTAGCGGACCTTCGTCGTCTGGCTCTGGCCGCCGATCGCGTTGGCCGAGCCGTGCAGCTGGTTGACGGCCGTGACGCCACCGGCCAGCTGGCGGTACCAGCTGACGTCATCGGGGTCGAGCACGTCGGCGATGCGGACCTCGGCGGTCACCGCCTGCCCGCTCTCGTTGACGCCGCGGCGGATGCCGGTGTGCGAGTGGCAGTCGATCAGGCCCGGCGTCACGTGCAGGCCCTTGCCGTCGATCGTGGTCGTGCCTGGCGGCAGCGGCGGCATGCCCGCACGCGGGCCGGCGTAGAGGATGCGGCCGTCCTGCGCGACCAGCGCGCCGTCGCGCACGATGCCGGCGGCCTCCACAGTCCACAGCGTCGCGCCGACGATGGCGAACGGCGCTGCGTCCGGCAGCGCCACGAAGCCGTAGCCGCCGAGCGGCGTCGGCAGCGGGTCGAGCGACGGCGGCGCCGGCTTGCGCGCGGGCTTGGCGGCGTCCTTGCCCTTGGCCTTGCCGTCGGCGTCCGCGGTCTTGCCGTCGCCGTCCTTCGGCGCCTCGGCGGCGTCCGCCGGCTTCGGTGCGCGTTCGCAGCGCACCGCGACGGTGCGGCCGTCGGGCGTCGTCACCGCGCCGCGCAGGCCGTCGCTGGCGACGAACAGCCGCAGCCAGTGTTCGCCGTCCATGCCGATCTCCTTGCCGGCGAGGCGGCAGGTCAGCGTCGTGCCATCGCGCTGCACCGCGGCGACCGTCAGCTTGGCGTCGCCGAGCGCGCACGTGAGCTTGTCGCCGTCGATGGTCACGACCGGCGGCGTCGCGGCCTCGCCGCCGGGCCAGCCGTCGCGCCACGCCCAGGCGCCGTCGAGGCCTTCGTCCTTCGGCCGTGCGACGACGTGCCGCACGCCGCCGACCCAGACCTCGCGCACCTCGGCCTTCTCGTCGAACAGCCCGCCGCCAGCGACCAGCACGAGGTTGGCGAGCTGGCCGGCGGCGAGCGAGCCGGCGTGCGCGTCGATGCCGAGCAGGCGCGCCGGCACGGTCGTCAGCGCCGCGAGCGCCTCGTCGGCGGTGACGCCGCACGCCATCGCCTCGCGCACGTTGGCGAGGAAGTCCTTGCGGTCGCGCAGCCGCGCCGTCGTCCACGCCACCGTCACGCCGGCGTCGAGCAGGCGCTTGCTGTTGGTCGGGGCCTGTTCCCACGACTGCAGCTGCCGCAGCGACGTGCGCTCGGCGGCCGCCGCGGTGGCGACGTCGGGCGCGTCGGGGAAGGCGAGCGGCACGACGAACGCGGCCTTCGTCGCGGCAATCGCGGCAAGCCGCCGGAACTCCATGCCGCTGCCGACGACGACCGCCGGCCGTTCGAACTCGGCGGCGACGGCGAGCAGGCGCAGCGCCTGCAGTTCGTCCTGCGCGTCGCACCACAGCGGCAGCGTCCGCTGGTCGGCGAGCGCCTGCAGCGCCGCCGACGGTTGCGGCGCGCGGCCGGCGAGCGCGGGGTCCTTGGCGACGGCGGCGCGGCAGCGGTCGAACCACTGGCCGTCGGCGAGCGATTGGCGCAGCAGCGCGATCGCGCCCATCTCGCTGTCGGGGTACCCGTCGCGGCTCGTCTGCAGGCTGGCGGCGGCGAAGGCGCGGTCGCGCACGACGCGCACCGGCGCGGTGGCGGCGGGTTCGTCGAGCAGCACGACGGCGGCCGTGCCCTTCAGGATGCCGCCCGACGGCACGGCGGCGGCGAGCGCGAAGCCGAGCTTGCGCAGCGCCTCGCGGTCGGCGGCCGCAACGAGCGCGCCGTCGCGCGCGTCGCGCTGCGGCTGCACCATCGGGTTCCAGTGCTGGTCGCTGCGCGCCGGATCGAGCGCGGGGACGTCGGACGGATACCACGGCTCGATCAGGCCGGGGTAGAGCACGAGCCCCGCGCAGTCGACCACCGTCGCGCCGGGCGGCGGTCCGCCCGGTTCCACGGCGACGATGCGGCCGTCGCGCACGACGACGGTGGCCTCGGCCGCCGCCTGGCCGGCGGCGCGCACGACCTTGCCGCCGGTGAACGCGAACCACCCCGGGTCCACGGGCCGCGGCCCGTTGTGCGGCGGCCCCTGGGCGGCGAGCAGGGCCGTCAAGGCGAACGGGGCGAGCGAGGCGAGCGGGACCGAACGAACGGACGGAGCGAGGCTCCAGCGCATGCGCGCGAGCATAGGCCGCGCGCGCGTCCGCCGCCGCAGGGACTTGCCGCCGTTCCGGCGGCGGCTCAGGCCGCCGTGCCGTTTACCGGGCGGCGGCCGTACAGCCAGCGCCAGGCGCCGCCGGCCGCGCGCCGCAGGTCGTCGAGCACGAGGTACAGGGCCGGCACGAGCACGAGGCTGACCAGCGTCGCGAACATCACGCCGAAGCCGAGCGCCACTGCCATCGGCACCAGGAAGCGCGCCTGCACGCTCTTCTCCAGCAGCAGCGGGGTGAGGCCGCCGAACGTCGTCAACGAGGTCAGCAGGATCGGCCGCAGGCGCGCAGCGCCGGCGGTGCGCACGGCGTCGAACAGCGAGTCGTGCTGCTCGCGCCGCTGGTTGACCCAGTCGACCAGCACGATGTTGTCGTTGACGACGACGCCGGCGAGCGCGACGACGCCGAACAGCGACAGGATGCTGAGGTCGAAGCCGGTGAGCATGTGGCCGGCGACCGCGCCGACGACGCCGAACGGGATCGCCGTCATGATCAGCAGCGGCTGCGTGAACGACTTCAGCGGCACGGCCATCAGCGCGTAGATCAGGAACAGCGCGACGGCGAAGCCGCCGGCGAGCGAGCGCAGCAGGTCGGTCTGCTTCTTCTGGTCGCCCTGGAAGCCCCAGCCGAGGCCGGGATGGCGGGCGACGAGCGCAGGCATCACCGTGTCGCTCAGCCGCGCGTTGACGGCGCCGGGGCTCGCCTCCGGGTCGGTCTCGTCGATGTCGCCGCTGACGCGCAGCGAGCGCTTGCGGTCGACGCGCGTGATCGTCGAGGCCGAGCGGCCGAGTTCGGCGTCGGCGACCTCGGCGAGCGGGATCTCGTCGCCGTTGGCGGTGCGGATGCGCAGGCCGTCGAGGTCCTGCAGCGAGCGGCGGCCCGACTCCGGGTAGCGCACCATCACCTTGACGTCGTCGCGGCCGCGCTGGATGCGCTGCGCCTCCTCGCCGTAGAACGCCTGCCGCACCTGCCGCGCGAGGTCCTGCTGGGCGAGGCCGAGCGCCTCGGCGGCCGGGCGGATGCGCAGCTCCAGCTCCGGCTTGCCGGCGCGGAACGACGTCGTCGCGTCCTTCACGTCGGGCATCGCGCGCAGCGCCGCCAGCAGCTCGTCGACGGCCTTCTGCAGCGTCGCCGGATCCTGGTGGTAGAGCTCGACGTCGACGTCCTTGCCGGTCGAGAAGAACGACGTCGTGTACTGCAGCTCAACGGCGTCGGGGATCGCGCCGACGCGCGCGCGGACCTGCGTCAGGATCGCGTCGCTCGGCAGGTCGCGCCGTTCCGACGGCAGCAGCTGCACGTTGAGCTCGGCGAGGTGCGAGCCCGACTGGAACTGCGCGTCGCGCGAGCCGCCGTTGCGCGCCTGCTCGACCGCGTACGGCTGCGTGCCGATCGACGCGAGCATGTGCTCCAGGATCGGCTCGGAGCCGGCCGGGCGCCGCTGGTCGAACTCGGCGCACACCTCGCGCACGATGCGTTCGATGCGGGCGAGGTGCTCGCCGGTCGTGCGCAGCGGCGTGCCCTGCGGCATCGTCAGCGAGACGACGAGGTTGTCGCCGTCGACCGTCGGGAAGAACACGAAGCGCGGCCAGCCGGCGGCGACGCTGCTGAAGCACAGCATCACCAGGGCGAGCGACGCGGCGATCGTCGCGTAGCGGAAGCGCAGCGACAGCTCCAGGAACGGCTGGTAGAGCCGCCGCGTCGCGACGTCGAGCAGCGCCTGGAAGCCCTTCTGCACCGCGAGCCACAGCCGCACCGGCCACGCCGGCCGGCGCGTCGGGTCGTCGGGCGCGAGGCGCGCGAGGTGGGCGGGCAGGCACAGCTGCGACTCCAGCAGGCTGATCAGCAGCACCGGGATGACGATCAGCGGGATCACGCGCCAGATCTGCGCGTCGCTGCCGGGCACCGCGAAGACCATCGGCAGGAACGCCGCGACGGTGGTCAGCACCGACGCGAACACCGGGCTGCGCACCTCGCGGCTGCCGCGCAGCGCCGCGAGCAGCGGCGACGCGCCGGCCTGCCGCTGCAGCACGACGTTCTCGCCGACGACGATCGCGTCGTCGACGACGATGCCGAGCACCAGCAGGAAGGCGAACAGCGAGATCATGTTCACCGACAGGCCGAGTGCCGGCATCAGCGCGACGGCGCCGAGGAACGACACCGGGATGCCGACGGCGACCCACAGCGCCACGCGCAGCTGCAAGAACAGCGCGAGGATGACGAACACGAGCACGAGGCCCTGCATGGCGTTCGTCGTCAGCAGGTCGATGCGGCCCTTGAGGATGATCGACTCGTCGCGCCACGTGTCCATCTTCACGCCGGGCGGCAGCAGCTTGCGGCCGACGTCCTCGACCCAGCGCTTCACCGCCGCCGTGATCGCGATTGCGTCCTGCTCGCCGACGCGGAACACGCGCAGCAGCGCCGCCGGCTTGCCGTCGAAGCGGGCCTCGAGGTCGTCTTCGGCGAAGCCGTCGACGACCGTCGCGATGTCGCCGACGGTCACGCGCGTCCCGTCCGGCGCGGTCAGCAGCGCGATCGCCGCGAACTCCTCGCCGCGGTAGAGCTGGCCCTGCACGCGCAGCAGCGTCTGGCCGCTCGCGGCCTTGATCGCGCCGCCGGGCAGGTCGAGGCTGCTGCGGCGCACCGCGCGCGCGACGTCGTCGAAGGTCAGCTTGTGGCGGCGCAGGGCGTCCTCGCTGACCTCGATGCGGACCTCGTACGGCCGCACGGCGGCGAGTTCGATCTGCGAGATCTCGGGCAGGCCGGCGAGCGCGTCGCGCGCCTCCTCGGCGAGCCGCTTCAGCGTCCGTTCGTCGGCGTCGCCGTGGATCGTGACGCTGATGACCTCCTTGCGGTTCACCAGCCGCGACACCACCGGCTCCTCGATGTCGGCCGGGAAGTTCGGGATCGCGTCGATGCGGTCCTTCACGTCGGCGAGCACGCGGTCGAGGTCGGCGTCCTGCAGCGTCTCGACGACGACGAGCCCAGCGCCCTCGTTGGCGCTGGACGTCACCTTGTCGACGCCGGTGATGCCTTCGACGGCCTCCTCGACGCGCAGGCACACGCCCTGCTCGACCTCGGCCGTCGTAGCGCCGGGATAGACGACCTGCACCGTGACGAGGTTGGGCGCGACCTCGGGGAACACCTCGCGCCGCACGCGGCCGGTCAGCAGCGCGGCGGCGCCGGCGACGACGAACAGGATGGCGACGAGCGTCGCGGCGACGTGGTTCTGCGTGAACCACGCGAAGAAGCCGGCCTTCTCGGCGGCCGGGATCGTCGGATCGTCGGCGCTCACTTGCCGGCCTCGCCGTCGACCGCGGTGACGCGCATGCCCTCGGCGGCGGCGATCTTGGACAGCAGCACGCGTGCGCCGTCGGGGAGGCCGCCGCGCAGCACGACGCGGTCGGCCTCGGCGCGCAGCACGTCGACCGGCCGCTTGCGCAGCGTGTTCTCGGCGTCGACGAGCCACACCGAAGAGCCGTCGACGAGCGCCTCGCGCGGCAGCGCGGTGCAGCCGGCGAACGTGCGGCCGACGACGACCGCCTGCACGAACTGCCCGACGAGCAGCGGCGGGCGGGCGTCCTTGCCGTCGGCGGCCGTCCCGCGCGCGTCCTCGATGCGGGCGACGACGGTCAGCTGGCGCGTGCGGCGGTCGATCTCGCCCTCGGTGCGCACGACGTGGCCGTGCCAGACGTGCGTGCGGCCGGCGAAGTCGGCGCGGAACGACACCGCCGGGCCCTGGCCGAGCGGCACCTCGTCGTGCAGCGGCAGGTCGAGGTACGCGGCTTCGGCGACCGGGATCGGCAGCCGCACCTCGACGACGCCGTCGTCGGCGAGCGTCGCGAGCCGCTGCCCGGGCTGCGCCATCTGGCCGACCTCGGCGACGACTCCGCGCACGCGGCCGGTGAACGGCGCCTTGAGCTCGGTGCGCTGGCGGTCCCGTTCGGCCTTCTGCAGCGCCGCCTGCGCGGCCGCGAGGCCCGCCTCGGCGTCGCGGATCTGCGGCGCGCGCGCGACGAGGTCGTCCGGCGTGCGGTCGCCCTCCAGTTCGCGCCACGCGCGCAGCGCCGCGTCGGCCTCGGCGCGTTCCTGCGCCAGCCGCAGCTCGGCGCGCGCGACGTTGGCGCGCTGCTGCGCGATGGCGAAGTCGAAATCGGCGACGTCGAGGCTGGCCAGCGTCTCGCCGGCCGCGACCATCGCGCCGGCGCGCAGGCCGGGGTTGACCGCGACGATGCGGCCCTGGACCTCGGCCGACAGGTCGGCGGTGCGCAGCGCCTCGACGGTGCCCTGGGCCGCGACCTGGAAGGTCACGTCCTCCGCGCGCGCGACCGTGACGCGCACGAGCGGCGGCGGCGGCGGTTCGTCGACGACGGCGGGCTTCTTGCCGCCCTTGGCGATCTGCACGGACACGTAGGCGCCGCCGCCGAGGATGGCGAACGGCAGGACGATCTGCAGCAAGGTGCGGACGGCGTTCACGGGCGGCTGGCTCCGGCGTCGGGCGCCGGGCGGCGATAGCCGCCGCCGAGCGCGAGGAAGAGGTCGATGCGGTTGTCGAGGGTCAGGCGGTCGAGCGCGATGCGCGCGGCGTCGGCCAGGAAGCTCTGGCGCTGCGTCTCGGCGACGGTGACGAAGTCGACGAGGCCCTTCTGGTAGCGGTCGCGCGCCAGCTCGCGCGCGCGCGCGGCGTGGCCGGCGGCCTCGGCGGTGCGGGCGCGGCGCTCGCGCAGCTGCGCCTCGGCGCCGAGCACGTCCTCGACCTCGGCGAAGGCCTGGATGAGCGCGCGGCCGTAGCCGGCGGCCGCCTGTTCGAGCAGCGCCTCGTTGCGGGCGACGTCGGCGCGCAGCGCGCCGTTGCGGAACAGCGGCGCCAGCACGTTGGCGCCGATGCTCCAGACGTGGAAGTCCTCGTCGACGAGGTCCTCCAGCTCGGTGCTCGCGGTGCCGGCACTGCCGGTCAGGGCGATGCGCGGATAGAGGTTCGCGCGCGCGACGTCGACGCGGCAGCCCGCGGCCGCAAGGCGCCGTTCGGCGGCGGCGAGGTCGGGTCGGCGCAGCAGCAGGTCGCTCGGCGCGCCGACCGGGATCGCCGGCGCGTCCTGCGGCAGCGTCGCCGGCACGGCGGCGCCGCCGCGCGGGTAGTCGGCGGCGAGCACGTCGAGCCGGCGCAGCGCGATGCCGAGCGCGTCGCGCCGCTGCGCCACGGCGGCTTCGGCGTTGGCGAGGTTGGCGCTGGCCTGGTGCACGTCGAGCGCGGGACGGACGCCGCGGCGGAAGCGGTCGCGCACGTCGTCGTACGTCGCGCGCAGCGTCGCGACGGTCGCCTCGGCGAGCGCGAGCTGCTGGCGCGCCTCGGTCGCCGCGAACCACGCGCGGCACGTCTGCGCGATCAGGCTCGTGCGCGCGGCGGCGGCGTCGGCGGCGGCGGCCTCGACGTCGGCGATCGCCGCCGACTCGCCGCTGCGCACGCGGCCCCAGACGTCGAGTTCCCAGCGCGCGCTGAGCGTCAGGCCGTAGGTGGTGAAGGTGCTGCTCGGCACGCCGCCGCCGCCGAACGGGAAGCCGAGGAACAGCCGGCGGTTGCGCTGCGCGTCGAAGCCGCCGTCGAGCTGCGGCAGCGCTTCGCCGGCGGCGATGCCGCGCGCGGCGGCTGCGGCCTCCAGGCGCGCGAGCGCCTGCGCGAGGTCGAAGCTGCGTTCGAGCACGCGCTGCACGAGCGCGTCGAGCTGCGGGTCGCGAAACGAGGTCCACCAGTCGTCGGCCAGGGTCGCGCCGGCGGCGCTGGCCTGTGCGCCCGGATTCCAGGCGGCGGGCACGGCGACGTCCGTCGGCGGCGCTGCGACCGGCGGCGAACTGGCGCAGGCGGCGAGCGCCAGCGCCGCTGCGGCGTGGAGGAGGCGGGGGTGGCGGTTCATCAGCCGAGGGTCTCCGTGCGTCGCCGGCGCGCGGGCGGCGCGGGCGCCTTGCTCTGCATGCCGCTGGCGGCGAACTGGACGAGTTGTTCGACCACGGCGTCGACGTCGTCGTCGCGGCACAAGTCGTCGGTCAGGTGCCGCAGCGTGGCGGCGTTCTGCAGCGTGTGGGCGATCGCGCCGACGAGGAAGTGCAGCCGCCACCACAGCGTCGCCGCATCGCAGTCGGGCAGCGCGCGCTGCAGCGCGCCGCAGAAGCGCCAGCCCAGCTCGCGGAACTGCGCGGCGAGGAAGTCGCGCAGGAACGGCGGCTGCTCGACCATCAGCCGGCCGACCAGCCGGCAGAACCCGGAGCCCGGCTGCACCGGCGCGGCGTCGTGCACGACGCCCGGGCGCAGCAGCGGTTCGACGAAGGCGCGCACGATCGCTTCGACGCTCGGTTGCGCCGGCAGCGCGTCGAGGCGCGCGCGGCGTTCGGCGTTGATCGGGTCCATGCGGCGCTTGAGTACCGCGATGGCGAGGCCTTCCTTGCTGCCGAAGTGGTAGCTGACGGCGGCGAGGTTGGCGCCGGCGCGCGCGGTCAGCTCGCGCAGCGACGTTGCCGCGAAGCCGGCCTCGGCGAACAGCTCCTCGCCGGCGTCGAGGATCGTCGTCTGGGTTGCGGTGGCCGACATCGGGGCGGCGGACGCTAGCGCGCCCGGCGATGCGGTCAAACATACGTTTGAATGTCGTTGCGAGTGGCTCTCGCCAGGGGCCGTGCCGCTCAGGCGGACTGGCCGTCCGCCGCGCCGCGGCAGAAGCCGTGCGCGCCGACCGCCAATTCGCGGTCGGTGGCCTGCAGCAGGCCGGCGAGGGCGGCGTGCGCGGCGAGCCGCACGCTGGCGGCGTCGTCGCCGGCGTTCCCCGCGTCGAGGAGGCCGGCGAAGACGGCTTCGAGGCCGACGCAGAGCTCCCAGCAGCACTGCATGTCTTCGGCCGGCATGAAGCGCACCTTCGGGTAGTCGAGGACCTCCGCCACCTGGGCCTGCACGGCCGCGACCCGTTCCGGTGGCAGGCGCGCTGCCGTCGCGATCTGCCACAGCCCAACGAGCAGCACGGCCGTCGCGGCACCGAGGTCACCGACCACCGGCACTGCGCGACCCGTCGCCCGCTGGACGCCGGCGGCGCACCAAGCCGCCAGCGTGGCTCGCGGGCAGTCCGCGTCGGTGAGTTCGGCGGCAAGGCACGGCAGCACCAACCACGGTTGCGCGAGGCGGACGTGGACTGCGCGCGCCTGCGGCGTCCTGCCGCCGCGGCCGTCGTTCCTCGCCGTCAGCAGCGTCGCGAGCCGCGCCCGCCACGGCGCGTCGGCGTGGCGGTCGCCGCAGCCGTGAAGGGCTACCAGGGCGGCCAGGACGGCTTGGCGCGGACGCGGCATGCCGCGGTAAGCGGCAAGCGCGGCAAAGCCACACGCCGAATGCGCCGCCCGTGGGGGTGGCGCTGCGCGCCGCCGCGCTACGCCTACTGCCGGCCGGGTTCGGCCCATGCGCCCACGCCGTCGTGCCGCCAAGGGCGCATGGTTCCATCGGTCGCGGCGCGGACCATGCCGTTCCTGCGGTTTGCGCAGGCGCGCCGTTCCCTTACCCCCGGAGACTCCATGAACACGCATTCTTCCAAGCGGCTTGTCGCCGCCGCTGCTGCCGTCCTCGCCCTCGCCGGAGCGCTCGCCGCGCAGGCGACGTGGGCCCAGCGCAGTCCGGCGACCGCGCCGTCGGCGCGCGTCATGCACGCGATGGCGTACGACGTGCAGGCCGGCAAGGTGCTGTTGTTCGGCGGCGCCGACGGCCCGGGCATCTTCCGCTTGAACGACACGTGGGAGTTCGACGGCGCGACTTGGACGCAGCGGAACGTCGCGGTGCGGCCGGCGACGCGCAGCGGCCATCGCATGGTCTACGACTCCGACCGCGGCCGCACCGTGTTGTTCGGCGGCATCACCGGCCCCTCCGTGGCGCTGTTCGACACCTGGGAATGGGACGGCGCCCAGTGGCAGATGCGCTTGCCGATGGTCGTGCCGGCGCCGCGCGTCGGGCACGCCATGGCCTATGACGCGGCGCGTCGGCGCACGGTGCTGTTCGGCGGCGGCACGTCGGGCAGTTCGTCGTACTTCCACGACACGTGGGAGTGGGACGGCGTCGCGTGGCAGATGCGCCAGCCGGCCGTCTCGCCGCCCGGTTCGGACGCTGCGGTGATGGCCTACGATGCGGCCCGGCAGTGCACCGTGTTGTTCGTGCCGATCACCGTCAACACGACGCTCGTCGGGGCGGAGACATGGGAGTGGGACGGCCTGACGTGGACGCAGCGCACGCCGGCGCACCTGCCGTCGCCGCGCCGACTCGCGGCCATGACGTACGACGCCGTTCGCCAGCGCGTCGTGCTGTTCGGCGGCCACCACGATCCGAGCTCGACCTTCCTCGACGACACGTGGGAATGGGACGGCGTGGATTGGACGAACGTCGCCACCTCGGCGCACCCGTCGGGCCGCGGCCAGTCGACCATGGTGTTCGACGCGTTGCGCGGCCGCACGGTGCTGTTCGGCGGCGCGCTGGGCTGGGGCAACAACGAGGCGGGCGACACCTGGGAGTACGGTTCCGGGACCCCGGCGACCTACACCACGTTCGGCGTCGGCTGCGCCGGCTGGGCGGGTGTGCCGTGGCTGACCGCCGGCAACACGCGGCCGGTGCTCGGGCAGACGCTGCAGGTGGCGCTGTACAACCTGCCGCCGGACCACGCGACCCTGCTCGGATTCGGCTGGTCCAGCACGGCCTACCAAGGCACGCCGCTGCCGATGGACTTGGGCGTCTTCGGCGCCACCGGCTGCGCGTTGCGCATCAGTGCCGACCTGACCTGGCCGGTGTTCAACTGGGCCGGGTACGCCAACTGGGCGCTGCCGATCCCCGTCCAACCGTCGCTGGTCGGAATGACGTTCTTCCAGCAGGCGGCGGCGGTCGACCACAGCAATGCGTTCGGCCTCGTCTTCACCAACGCGGCGGCCGCGCGCATCGGCGACAGCTGACCGCGGTGAACCGGCCCGGCGGCGTGGGGGCGGCGGGTCGGGGCGCGTAACCGGCTGTTCGCCGACCATGCCATCGACCTGCCGCCTGCTCGCCTTGCTGCTGTCGTTCGGCGTCGCGCTCGCGCTGGCGGCGGCCAGTCCCGCGCAGGGTGCGCCGACGACGAAGGCGGCGCGCGCCAAGCCGCCAAACTTCGTGTTCGTCCTGTTCGAGGCGACCGGCATCGGCTGGTCGAGCACGTCGGTGGCGATGGACGACCGCCGGCCCGACGCCAAGGCGTCGCCCGAGCGCACGCCGCACCTCGCCGCGCTGGCCGCGCAGGGCATGCGGCTGGCGTCGTTCTACGTCACGGCGCCGCGCTGCACGCCGGCGCGGGCATCGTTCCTGACCGGCGTCGGCGCGGCCAAGCTGCACATGACGTATGTCAGCGAAGGCGGCCAGGAACGCCGCCGCGGCCAAGGTGGTGGCCGTGGGGCCGACGACGCGGCGGCGACGACCAGGCTGATCCCGCCTGCGTGCACCACCGAACTGCCGGCGGACGCGACGACGATCGCCGAAGTCCTGCGCGGCGCCGGCTACCGCAGCGCGCACTTCGGCAAGTGGCACGTCGGCCGCGCCACACCGGCGGCGCATGGCTTCGACGAACACGACGGCGCCAACAGCAACCAGGGGCCGGGGCGCGATCCGCAGCCCAATCCCGAGCAGGGCACGCAGATCACCGACCGCGGCCTCGCCTTCGCCAAGGCGCAGGCGGCCGCCGGCATGCCGTTCTACCTGCAGCTCTCGCACTACGGCGGCGGCAGCGACGACGAATCGCGGCCGGATTCGCGGCAGGCACTGGCGGCGGAACTGCGCGGCCTGCGCGGCAAGTCCGCGTGGCAGGTGGCGATCCTGCACGACCTCGACCGGGAACTCGGCCGCTTGCTCGCCGGCCTCGCCGAACTCGGACTCGCCGATCGCACCTACGTCATCGTGTCGTGCGACCACGGCGCGTCGGGACGCGATGCCAACGCGCCGCTGCGCGGCGGCAAGGGCAGCGTGCTCGAGGGCGGCGTGCGCGTGCCGTTCGTCGTGCGCGGACCGGGGGTCGCCGCCGGCGCGTGCTCGCATGTGCGCGCCAGCGCGTGCGACCTGCTGCCGACGCTGGCCGAACTCGCGGGCATCGCGGCGTGGCCGGCGGACGTCGAAGGCGGCAGCCTCGCCGCCGTGTGGCGCGGCGGCGGCACGGGCAGCGTGCGCCGGCCGCGCGAGGAGTTCGTCGTGCACTTCCCGCACTACGACCTGCAGAACGGCGGCCCGGCGTCGGCGATCTACCGCGACGAATGGAAGCTGATCCGCTCGTACGAGACCGGCGCCGTGCAGTTGTTCGACCTCGACGCCGACCCGGAGGAACGCGTCGACCGCGCCGCCGCCAAGCCCAAGGTCGTCAGTGACCTGATCCGCCGGCTCGATGCCTACCTGCAGGCGATCGACGCCGGCATGCCGCGGCCCGCCGCGACCGCGCCGCCCGCGGGCGGCAAGTGAGCCCGCGTTCGCCGGCTTGACCGGCGCGGCGGCCGGTGCGACCGTGGGGCGCTGTGTCCGCGTCGCCCGCAGTGCCATCGACCACGCGCCGCCAGCGCCTCGCCTTTCGCCTCGTCGGCAGCGCCTTGGCGCTCGGCGTCGCGCTCGCGACCGTTGAGGCGCTGTTCCACCTCGCGCCGGGCCTCGTGCCGGAGTCGTTTCGGCAGCGGTTCCCGCCGCACGGCGTCGAGTTCTTCGCGCCCGGCGTGCTCGATCGCACGCCGGTCGACGGCGTGCCGATCCCGACCGGCATCCGGCCGTTCGACGGCCCGCCGATGCACGACCTCGCCGACGTCGGCGTCGCCCGCGCCGGCATCGTGCTCGACCGCCGCGACGTGCCGCGGCTCGTGTTGCCGGTCGATCGCGATGGCTTCGTCAATGCGCCGGCGCCGGATGGCGCGGCCGACGCGCCGGTCGATCTCGCCATCCTCGGCGACTCGTTCGCCGCGCTCGCCGGCCAGAGCGAACCACCGGGCCTCGTCGCCGCGCTCGCCCGCGAACTCGGCGTGCGCATCCACAACACCGGTGTGCCCGGCATCGGCCCCGAGCACGAACTGTGGTTGCTCCGCCAGCGCGCGCTGCCGCGGCGGCCGCGCGTCGTGCTGTGGTTCGTCTACGGCGGCAACGACTTCATCAACGCGTACTTCCTGCAGCTCGCGCGCAGCGGCGGCGCGGCGACGCTCGCCGACATCCACCGCGATGCCCGCCGGCCGACGTTCGTCCTGCCCGCGCTCGCGGCGTCGTGGTTCGCGCCCGCCGCAAGCGCGCCGACCGACGCCGGCGAATTGCCGCCGGTGCGCGTCCGCGGCTGCGCCGATGCCGCGACGTGGTTCCATCCCGACACGCTGCGGTTCCTCGGCCTGTCGCGCGAGGCGCTGCAGGGCATGCCGGCGTGGTCGTCGATCGCGGCCGCGCTCGCCGCTGGCCAGCGCGACGTCGCTGCCGCCGGTGGGCGACTGTTCGTCGTCTACCTGCCCGGCAAGGAGCAGGCCATGCTGCCGCTGCTCGCCGACGACGCCGAACTCGTCAGCCGCTACCTCGCACGTTCGTCGCTGGCGGTCATCCCGGTGCCGCCCGAACCGGCCGCAGCGCTGGCGCTGGTGCGGGCCAACGCCGATGCGATGGAACAACTCGTCGCCGCGCAGTGCGCTGCCATCGGGGCCGAGTACTGGTCGGCGACGCCGGTCCTGCGGGCCGCCGTCGCCAACTGCGCCGAGGCCTACTACCGCGCCGACTCGCATTGGCGGGCCGAGGGGCAGGCGCTCGTGGCGCCCGAGTTGGTGGTCCGACTGCGCGCGCTCGGGCTCGGCCGCAAATGAGCGCCCGAGAAGCGATCAGGATACGGACGCTCAGATTGCCCCTGGTGGCCGCTACTGCGGCCACGCAGAGCCTGAGAAACCGGTTGTCGCTCAGGCTCTGACGGTTCGGCGGCGGCAGGGACGCGGCGGGCCGGGAGGGGGAGTTGACGGTTTCGGCGGGCCGCAGGAACGTTGCGCCGTGGCCCTCACCCTCGGGGCCGCCAACGCTGGTTGTCGCCTTTCGGAGAGAACGACGATGTCGAGTTCACCGATCTGCGTGCTGTTCGCGTCCGCTGTGTTGTCGTTGGCGCCGCTCGCCCGCGCCCAGTTCCTGCCCGGCATGCCCGTGGTGCCGCCGCCCGTGCCGCATCCTTCGCTCGGCGCGCTGCTCGGCGGCAGCCGCGCGCCATCGCAGCCGGTGGGCTGCGGCGCGCCCGTCGGGCCCGCGACGCCGCCGCCGCCGCCGGAGACGGCCGGCGTGCAGGTTGCCGGCAAGGCGCTGAAGCAGGCGATCGCCGCCGTGACCGCGCTGGAGTGGTTCGACGACCTCGCCGCCGCCAAGGCGCGCTCGGCCGCGGCCGGCAAGCCGATCCTGCTGCTGCAGGCGCTCGGCGACCTCGAAGGCTTCGCTTGAAGCGCCCTGCAAAGCCTGCGGGGCGTGACCCTGCCGAACGAGGACGTGAAGGCGATGCTGGCTGGGCAGTTCGTGCTCGCGGCCCGCAACATCCAGCGTGACCCGCACGTCGGCATGTCGCATGGCTACCGCTGCGACCAGTCCGCCGTCGGCACCACCAACGGCGCCGGTGGCCGCAACGTGCAGTTGCTCGTGCTCGCCGCCGACGACACCGTCGTGCACGCGCTGCCGGGCTTCTGGCACGCCGCCGACCTGCTGCCCGAGCTGCGCCTCGGGCTCGAACTGTTCCGGCTGTACGTCGACGACGATCGCCCGCCGGCGGCGCGCGACGCGATGTTCGCGGCGCTGCATCGCTCGCATGTGCGGCGCCACGGCGAGGCGGCGGCGGCACGCGGCGCGTGGCAGTCGTTCGACGCGTGGCACGAACGCCAGCGCGCCGACTTCGCCGCGCGCGACACCAGCGTGCCCGCACCCGGCGGCATGCCGGCGCTCAAGGACATCCCGACCCTGGTGCACGACCGGATGCTGGCGCGGCCGTTCCGCCGGCTCGCGGACTTCGACCTGGAGGCGTTCGTCGACTACGGCCGCCCGTTCTACGACAACAACCCGGGCGCCGACCGCCGGCGCGAGTTCCCGCTGGCCGAGCGCGCCAACAAGAAGCGCGCGTCGGCGGCGGCGAAGGCGGCGGCCGTCGCCGTCGGCCGCGCGCGCGCGGCCCGATAGCCGTCGGCCTGGCGCGCCGGGCGCTTCGGAACCCGTCGCGGCGGCCCTACGCTGCCGCGATGCGGTTCCCCAACGACACGGCCTTCCACCTGCGCATGGCGGCGATCGTGCTGGCCGCGTTGTTCGTCGAGCAGTTGGCGCAGAAGCACGTGCCGCACTGGACCTCGCCGCAGATCGGCGTCGTCACCTTCGCGGTCGGCCTCACGTGGGTCGCGCTGGCCGCGTTCCATCACGCCAAGTCGACGCAGGATCGCCTGCGCGCCGTCGAGGCGCGGCTCGAACGTGTGCAGGCGCTCGCCGACGCGCTGGCCGACGACGTGCGCAGCCGCCGTTCGCTGCCGCGGCCGTGAGCGGCGGAGCGGCGGCGCGACTTCGCCGCCGTCGGCTTGTGTCGCGGCGGCGGTCCGCGTAGGGGAAGCGCATGGCCTTCGACCCCAACGCCGCCGCGCCGCCTGGCAGCGGCATCTTCGGACTGCCGCACCGCGAGGACGAGGCGTCGATCGTGCTCGTGCCCGTGCCGTTCGCCGCGACCGTCTCCTACGGCGGCGGCGCCGAGAACGGCCCCGACGCGATCCTTGCCGCCAGCGCGCAGGTGGACCTGTACGACCTGCAGTACGGCCGCGTCTACGAACACGGCATCCACATGCTGGCCGCCGACGGCGACGTCGCCGCCGCGCAAGCGCCGACGCGCGCGTTGGTCGAGGCGGTGCTGGCCGACGGCGGCGCCGAGCCCGGTTCGGCGCGCGTGGCGCCGATCGACGCGGCCGGGGCGATGGTCAACGCGCGCGTGCACGCGGCGACGGCGCGCATCCTGGCCGCCGGCCGCATCCCCGGCATCGTCGGCGGCGACCACTCGGCGCCGTACGGGTCGATCCGCGCGTGCGCGGAGCGTTTTCCCGGGCTCGGCATCCTGCACGTCGACGCCCACGCCGACCTGCGCGTCGCCTACGAGGGCTTCCGCTGGAGCCACGCGTCGATCATGGACAACGTCCTGCGCGACGTGCCGCAGGTGGCGCGCCTCGTGCAGGTCGGCATCCGCGACTTCTGCGAACAGGAGTTCCTCGCCATCCAGCAGAGCCGCGGCCGCATCGTCACGCACTTCGACGCCCACTGGCAGCGGCGGCGCCTGTGCGGCGAGACGTTCGATCGGCTGTGCCAGGAGACGATCGCCGCGCTCCCCGACGACGTCTACGTCAGCATCGACATCGACGGACTCGATCCGGCGCTGTGCCCGCACACCGGCACGCCAGTGCCCGGCGGGCTGCAGTTCGGCGAGCTGGTCCACCTGATCGGCTGCCTTGCCGACAGCGGCCGCCGCATCGTCGGCTTCGACCTCGTCGAGGTCGCCCCGGGCGCTGACGAATGGGACGCCAACGTCGCCGCGCGCGTGCTCTACAAGCTGTGCGGCGCCGCGCTGCGCACGCGCCGCTGACGGGCCGGTCGCGCGCCGCGCCGCGCCAGGAGCCTGAGAGGCGACTTGTTCCTCAGGCTCGGCGTGGCCGCGAACGCGGCCACCAGCGGCATCCTGCGCGCCCGAAGAGGCGGCTCTTCGCGCGCTCTCAGTCGAACCTGGCCTTGCCGACGATGCCGGCGGCCCATTCGAAGAAGCGGCAGGTGACGTAGTCCTCCTTCACCAGCTCGCGCTCGCGCTCGACCTTGACGTCGATGGTGCGGCGGGCGGGCGTGCGCGAGTTGACGCGCGCGATGACCC
>JADCJE010000143.1 GCA_020247305.1 Phycisphaerales bacterium
CATGACGCCGCCGCCGGCGACCGACCTCGCCGACGCGCGCCGCAACGCCTACGCCGCCGAAGGCAAGACGATCCCGGCCACGGACGCCATCGTCGGGCTGCTCGGCCAGCGCGAGCAGCTCAAGGAGCAGATTGGCACGCTTGACCAGCAGGTCGAAGCCGTCGAGCTGCAGATCCGCAACATGCTCGGCGACGCCGAGCACGCAATCGGATTCCTGACGGGGAAACCGATCGTGTCGAGTAGAGTCGTGACCCGTGCGGGCTACACCACGTCGGTGAAGCCCACCAGCTACCGTTCCCTCACGGTGGCCAAGAACTGGAGAGACCTCTGATGACCGATGCAACCAGCGTTCCCGCCGTCGTGCGCCAGCCGCGCGCGCGGGACTTCCAGCCCCTGACGATCTCCGACGCGACGACGTTCGCGGCTGCCGTGGCGAAGGCCGACGGCATGATCCCAAGGGCCTACCTCGGCAACCCGGGCAAGATCCTGGCGTGCGTGCTCGCCGGCCAGGAGCTGGGCGTCGGCCCGATGGCCAGCCTGCGCGCCTTCCACATCGTGGAGGGCAAGCCGGTGGCCAGCTACGACTTCTGGATTGCCCGCCTGCGCGCTGCCGGCTACCGCGTCGAGTGGCCGCAGCTCACGACCGAGGCCGTCACGCTGCGCCTCACGTCGCCCGCCGGCGAGGTCCACGTCGAGACCTGGGACAAGGCCCGCGCGCAGGCCGCCGGCCTGTGGGCCGGCAAGGACCCTTGGCGCAAGTACCCACAGACGATGCTCCAGGCGCGCTGCGTCGCCACCGCCGGCCGCGCCTTCGCCGGCGAGGTGATGTTCGGGTGCTACGAGCAGGACGAGGCCGACGCGCTGCGCGGTGATCCGGCGCCCGTCGCCTCGCCGCCGCCCGCCGAGCCGAAGCCCGCGCTGATCACGGCGACGACGGCGGACCCCGAAGCCGTCGAGGTCGCCAACCTCGCCCGCCGCATCGCCGACCGGTGCAAGGCCGCCTGCGTCAAGCGCGACGAGCTGTTCGCCCTGATGCGCGAGCAGGAGATCACCAAGCAGAGGTTGTCCGAATGCACCCTCGTCGAACTGCAGCAGATCGAGGGCGCGATCGAGGCGCAAATCGCCAGGACGACGCCGCCGGCGAAGCCCGCGACGCCGCCGATGGATTCGGTCTACCCGCCGAGTTCGCGGTACGCCGGCGACTGACCACCGGCGAGGAGACGGCGGCGCTGCGGCGGCTCATCTGGGACGCGCCGCAGCCGCACCCGTTCGCCCGGCTGCTCATGCTAGAGCGGCTGGGCATCCCCGACGCGAAACGACGCACCCTGCAGCACGAAAGCCTGGACCTGTACATGCGCAGCCGCATCAAAGCCCTGGAGCGCACGACCTGCCCGCGCGGTCACGACCTGACCCTGCCAGGCCGTCGGCGAGTGTACGAGACCAAGTTCGGGGTGCGCGTGCACTGCAAGGTCTGCACGGACAACAACAACGCCCGGCAGAAGCAGAAGCGCGAACACCGCAGCAAGCTGCGCGATTGCGTGCACTGCGGCATGGCGTTCCTTGCCCACGACCGCGCGACGACCTGCAGCCGCAAGTGCACCTACCAGCTGCGCCGGAAGACCCAGGCGGCGACGCCGAAGCCGAAGCCGGTGCGCAACGGCGTGCAGTGGGAGCAGGACGAGCTGCGGCGCTCGGCGGCGCTGCTGGAGCTGTACGAGGCGCGCGACCGGTGCTCAACGCACTGGGAGCGGGCGGAGATGGACGCGAAGATCCAGGCCCTGAAGACGGGGCCGAACTGACCGAACACGCCGGCGGCGTGGCCGAACGCCGGACGTATCCTAGGCCATCAACGCAAGGAGACCGACAGATGAGCACCATTAAGCGTACGGTATGGGTTCACATCAACCCGGCGCTGGCCAGAGAGTTCTTGTCCCGCAACAAGAACAACAGGCCGTTCAAGAAGGATCACGGCGCAAGCCTCAGCTTGGCGTTTTCGCGGGGCGAATACCGCGAAACGCACCAGGGAATCGCCTTCGACGAAGACGGCAATCTGCTCGATGGACAGCATCGCCTCTGGGCAATCGCACAGCAGCCAGAGGACTTCTCCGTCAGGATGCTGGTGACCTACGGCCTACCCAGGCAACAAGCATGGGATGCCATCGACGTGTTCACCGCGCGAAGGACCGCTGCAGACGTGCTGGGTATCCACACGGGATTGGCTGCCGTGTGCAACCTCGCGGTTCGCCTCGTCAACGGGAACGGTAAGGGCATCACGCCAACGCTGATCGCTCCCGTTGTCGAGGACTTCGAGGCAGACTGGCTGATGCTGTCGAGCGTTAGCGGCGTCAAAGTCAAGATCTTGAGCAGTAGCGCAATGCGCTTGGCGGCTCTGTGTGTGATGGGCATTTACCCCAACGAAAAGCACAGCATCAAGGACTTGTACGGAGCTGTGTTAGCTGGGGATTTCGAGAACATGACCAAGTTAGCCCAGGCCGCGTACCGTGCATGGGCGCAAGGAACGTGGGCGAAGTATACCGACATGGAAGTCTTGGCGCGAGGCTTCCGTATGCTGACGCCACGGTTCGATGATCCATCGAAGCTACAGGTGAGGAATAGCTCGGTGGTTTTGGATGAGATCCGCATGCATCTGGAGGAGCGGTTTCCGCACTTGCGGACGCCCTGAAGCCGCAAAGCGAGGGCCGCAACAAGCGCGGTTTGCCGTCCGTGTTCTTCCCATGACCTGCGCCCTACCCGTTCCACCGTCTGTTCCACGGAACGGGGTGGAACGGAACGGAATGGAACGTGGAACGAACGAACCGACCAAAGCCTGTTCGGCCGAACGTTCGGCCGAACGAGACCGAACGAGACCGAACGAACGAACAACCGACCGAACCAATCCGGGCAAACCGTATGCCCTTCTTGGCATCCCGACTTGGCTTGGTACGTTGAGCGTCCCGACGTCCGGGGACGTCCCGGACGTCGACGGGACGCCGGACGTCCTACCTTTCCGCGCTTACCGCGCTCCCATGCTAACCCTCCTTTTAGCCCTCCTCGCCTCGTCGCTCCCCGCGCAGCTCGTCACCGCGCACAACCCCACCGGCTGGCCGGTGTCGTGCTGGCACCGCGCCGTCTCGACGGTGCTGCCGCCGGCGCAGAGCGGCTTCCTGCCGTCCGGCCCCGAGTCGTACGTCGCCGGCGCTGACCCCGAACCCGGCGAGGCCCCGGTGTACGTCTGGATGACCCTGCCACCGGGCAGCTCGGCGTCGATCAACCTCGCCGCCTGCGTCCCGTCCTGGCGCCCGATCGGTCTGCAGCCCGACTGGCAGACCACGCACGGCGGCATCGCGGAGGTTGACGGCGGTGCCTTGTTCTGGGAGTCGGAGACCTTCGACGGCCCGTACCTCGTCCTGCGCGCCGTGGTGCGGCCGCAGCCGTGGCTGGTCGTGGTCGTCGAAGCCCGCTGGTGCGCCGAAATGTCGTACCTAGCCGAGATCACCACGCGATCGATGCACACCTCGACCTCGGCGTGGCCGACGTTCGACGTCCTGCGCAAGTCGGTGTCCCTGACCTGGGGCCATGGCTCCCTGTGGACCGGCGGCGCAGGCGGCTCGACGCTCATCCCCGGCGGCACGCGCTACGTGTCCGGGCAGGTCCAGACGCGCCGATCGACGATGGTCTGGCCGCTGCTGGCAACACCGTCGCAGATGGACACCGCGCGGGCGGTACACTCCCGCGCACTGTGGGCCGTCGCCGTACCGTAAGACGCAGGGAACAGCTACCACCTCCCACCGAGGCGCAGCTCGCCGCCTACGCCTCGTACGAGCAGCACCTCGGCTGGCACGTCGCCCGGTTCGGCGTCTGGCGCGCGCGCGTCGCCGGCCTGGACCGCGAAGACCTCATGCAGGCCGCCCGCCTGGGCCTCTGGCGAGCCTGCCTGACCTTCGACCCGGCCCTCGGCTGCGTCCTGGCCACGCACGCGACGAAGCACGTCTACTGGCACCTGCACGACGCGATCGAGCGCGCCAAGTTCGGCAAGCCGCGCAAGGGCCGCCCGCTGCACGACCACGCCGCGCACGAGTACCTAGCGTTCGACCCGCCGGCACCCGAGACTCCCGACGATGACGACGACCCAGATTGCTGAAGCCCTGCGCGCGGCCTTCCCCGAGTACACCATCGACGAGGCCGACCTGCCGGCGACGATCGGGAAGCTGGGCAAGGAGCTGGCCGAGTTCGCGCGCGTGAACACGCAGCTGTCGTCCATCGTCGCCATCGTCTTCGGCGGCCTCGCGCGCATCGACGCCGAGCTGCGCGCCGGCCTGCCGCCCGAGGCAATCCCGGCCAAGGAGCCGACCGAGACCGACGGTGCCTGACCAGCCGATACGCCTTGCGTGCCCGACGGTCACTACCGGCCCGGAGCCGGCAACTTCCGGCAGAACAACCACTGCCGCAACGGGCACGACGTGGCGCAGCCGTCGGCCCTCGTCGAGCACAAGGGCAACATGGTCTGCAGGCAGTGCCTGCGCGACGCGCGCCGGCGCTACGCCGATCGCCGCAGGTCGCTCGACCCGTACTTCGACGAGTGCCAGCGGTGCGGCAAGACCAAGTACGGCGACGCCCGCGCCTACTGCGGCCCGTGCCGTCACGTCACGCGCGGCGAGCGTGCCAGGACGCCGGCGCAGATCGACGCCGCGCTCATCGAGGCCATCGTCCTGGAGACTGCGCCGGCATGGGTCCGAAACGACCCAGCCGAGCATGCAGCTTGGATAGCGCACGTCCTTCGGTCGCGTAGGGCTTGACCTCGCGCTAGCATGCCGACCACAGTTCCATGACGGTGCAGACTACGTGCAGACATTGCGGGTGCGTGATGATGACGACGTGCGCCTGCACGGTGGACGAGTGACCGACCCCGAGGCAAAGGGAGGGGGTTTCGAGAAGCAGCCCAAGCCCAGGGCCGCGGCGCGCATGATTGCCAGCCTGGCCAAGCAGAAGGCCTGGACGGACAGCTTGACCGACGAGCAGCGCGAGCAGATCAGCCGAAAGCTCATCGACAGCCTGCCGGCGTGCGAGTCGCCGCGCGAGATTGCCAGCGTGGTCAAGGCCATCGCCAGCCTGGAGAAGAACGACCTCGACCGCACGCGACTGCTGATGGAGGCCGAGGCGATCGAGGACGGCACCATGGACGACGCCACGCGCCTGCGCGCGGACCTCGACGCGATCGACCGCCTGGAGGGCCGCAGTGCTGACTGACCGTTGGACGCCACTGGACGCGCACGTCGAGCAGCTGCGCCTCATCCGCTCGCCGGCGCGCTTCCGCGTCGTCGCCGCAGGCCGCCGCAGCGGCAAGACCGAGCGCGGCAAGCGGCACCTCGTCCGCTGTGCCCTCGCCGGCATCACCGGCGTAGCGCGCCCGACCTTCGTCGCCGCCGCGCCGACGCGCGACCAGGCGAAGCGCATCTTCTGGGCCGACCTGAAGGCACTGTCGCCGCGCGAGTGGGTCGCCGGCGTGTCCGAGTCCGAGCTGACCATCCGCTACAAGGTCGGATCGCAGCTCATGGTCGTCGGCCTCGACCGCCCGCAGCGCATCGAAGGCGTGCCGCTCGACGGCATCGTGGTCGACGAAATCGCCGAGGTGAAGCGCGAGAGCTGGGAGCAGAGCATCCGGCCTGCGCTGTCCACGAAAGGGCGCCCGCCTGGCTGGGCATGGTTCACGGGCCGCCCCAAGGGTCGCGGCCTGTTCTACGACCTGTACAGCCTGTCCGGCACGCGCGCCGGCTGGGAGTCGTTCACGTGGACCAGCGCGACTGTCGTGGACCCTGCCGAGATCGAGCAGGCGCGCGCCGACCTCGACCCGCTGACGTTCGCGCAGGAGTACGAAGCGCAGTGGGTCAGCTTCGAGGGCTTGGCCTACTACCCGTGGTCGCCGAAGGACCACCTGCGCAAGCTGGCCGTTGACCAAACCAAGCCGCTCATCATCGCCCTCGACTTCAACGTCGATCCTGGCACCGCCGTCGTGATGCAGGAGCAGTACCTCGACGGCGAGACGCGCACGTGCGTCGTCGGCGAGGTACACATCCCGCGCAACTCGAACACGCCCGCCGTCTGCCGCAGGCTCGTCGCTGACTACGGCAAGCATCCAGCCGACGTGTACCTCTACGGCGACCCCGCCGGCGGCGCGCGGCACACGAGCCAAACCGAGGGCACCGACTGGGAGCTGGCGCGGCAGGTGCTGGCACCGGCCTTCGGCGAGCGCCTGCGCTGGCGCGTGGCCAAGAAGCCGCCCTACGTGCGCGACCGGCTCAACGCCGTCAACTCCCGGCTGCGTTCTGCGTCCGGCGTCGTGCGGCTGCTCGTGGACCCTGCGCGCGCGCCCAACGTGGTCAAGGACTTCGAGGGCGTGACGTTGCTCAAGGGCGGATCGGGCGAGATCGACAAGAAGGGCAGCGAGGCCAAGGGCCTCACGCACCTAACCGACGCGATCGGCTACTACATCTCGGAGGCGCACAGCATCGCGGCGCGCGTCTCCAGCTTCGACGAGTGACGACATGGCCAACGACGTAGGGACGTGGAGCGGCGTGCGCCGCGAGATGGAAGACTCCTGGGAGCTGGTGCGCGTCCTGCGCAGCGGCACCCGCGCAATGCGCGCCGCCGGCACCAAGTTCACGCCGGCCACGAAGAAGGAGGCCAAGACGCGCGACCGTTACGCGCAGCGGCTGGCGCGCACGGTGCTGTTTCCGATCTACGACCGCACGGTGCGCAAGCTGGCGTCGCTGCCGTTCATGAAGCCGCCGACCATCAGCGGCGAGCTGCCGGAGCCGTTGGACCGCCTGCTGTCCAACGCCGACCGGCAGGGCACGTCGCTGTCGTCGTTCGCCCAGATGATCTACGAGGACGCCATCGACCGAGGCCTCGGCCTGTTCCTCGTCGACAACGTGCCGACGGCTGGTCTCACGCTGCCCGAGGCCGACGCCATGGACGCGCGCCCGTACTTCCGCCGCATCCATCCCGACAACCTTGTCGGCTGCCGCACCCGCATGCGGAACGGCGTCGAGGAGGTCGTCGAGCTGCGCATCCGCAACTGGTACTACGAGTCCTCGCCCGTCGGCGGCGGCGACGTGCTGGCCGACATGGTGGAGCGGTGGACGCCTGAGCGCGTGGAGCGCTGGTATCGCAGCGGCAGCGAGCACGACCCCGACCGCGAGCAGAACGCCGCGCGCGAGTACCTGAGCGGCTACCGCCTCGGCGAGACGATCGCGCACGGGTTCGGCCGCGTGCCGGTCGTGGCCTGCTACACCAAGCGCATCGGCACGCTTCACGGGGAACCGCCGATGGAGGACCTCGGATGGCAGAACGTCGCGCACTGGAACAGCCTCAGCATGCAGGGCGAGGCGCTGCACTACTGCCGCTCGCCCATCCTCAAGGTCGCCGGCGCGTCGTCGACGGTCGCCGAGGCGCGGCCCGAGGTCGGCCCCGGCTCGACGTTCACGGACACGAGCAGCGACCTCGACATCAGCTTCGTCGAGATCGCGGGCACGTCGTTGGCCGCCGGCGAGGTCGAGATCAAGCGCATCGAGGAACGCTGCATGGCGCTGGGCATGCAGCCCATGATGGCGGTTGGCGGCCCGGCGACGGCGACGGGCGAGGTGCGCGCGGACTCCAACGAGAAGTCCGAGGCGCAGCGGTGGATCGAAGGCTTGGAGTGGGCAATCTACCAGGGCATCGAGCTGGCCGCCGAGGCCGCCGGCGTCGAGCTGCCCGAGGACTTCGACTGGACGCTCTACCGGGACAGCAGCCTGCTGTCGGGCAAGGCGCAAGACGTGCCGGTGATCCAGGGCCTGATGACCGCCGGCCAGATCCCGCTCGCCGTCGGCCTGCGCGAGCTTGCGGTGCGCGGCGTGCTGTCCACGGTCGACGACCCCGAGGCGTTGGCCGCGCAGGTCGAGCTGGGCCGCGAGCGCACCGTCGAGGCGCAGATGCAGGCCATGCTCGCCAGCGTCGAGCGCGACCGGCAGGCGCCAGCCGCCGAGGCTGAGGACGAGGAGGACGAAGCCGAGGAGGCCGAGGACGAAGCCGAGGCCGAGACGTGATCGGCGACGGCAAGCTCAGCCAGGTCTGCCGATGCGGCGGCACGGGCTACATGTTCAAGTGCTACGACCAGCTCAAGGAAGGTGGCATGATCCACACGGGCTACCTCGCCAAGTGCGAGATCTGCGGCGCGTCCACCGGCGTCATGCGCACGTTCGCCCTGGCACGGGCGGCGTGGATTGAGCGCCGCTGCCCGCTGACCCACGACGTGATCGAACCGTGACCAGCTCCCGCCTGCCGCCTGGGGTCAAGGAGCGCCTACGCGCCGCGCTGCGGCAGCATGCCGACACCTGGCTGTCTCGGTTCTATCGGCACGAGATCCTCGTCGCGCGGGCCGTCCGGGGCATCCAGGACGACGCCGCCAAGGAGTTCCGGCGCACGGTCGTGCGCCCGGTCGTGGAGCGCGTCGCCGCCGGCATGGCGACGTTCGAGCGCCGCGGCCAGGACGTGACCATCGCCACGACGCCCGAGCTGCGCCGGCTGATCGCCGAGGCCGAGGCGCTGGTGCGGCAGGGCATGCGGCGGGTGCAGGATCAGGCGCGCGCCAACCTCGGCCAGCTCGTGCGCCAGGAAGCCGACTGGGTGCAGGAGAGCGCTCGCAAGGTGCTGCGCATCGAGACGGCGCGGCCGGTCAGCCTGCCGCGCATCGAGGCCGCCGTCGAGCAGCGGCCCTACCTCGGCGCGACCACCGAGGAGTGGTTTGGCTCGCTGGTGGGCGGCGACAACGGGGCCGTCGACAACGTGCGCTTCGCCGTCCAGACCGGCGTGCAGCGCGGGCTGACCACGGACGAGATCGTCCGCACCCTGCGCGGCACCCGCGCCGGCGACTTCGAGGACGGCCTGCTCTCCGGATCCAACGTCGACCAGCTCCGGGCCATGGTGCGCACGGCGGCCGCGCACGCCAGCGCCACGACCCGCGCCGAGACGTTCGCAGACCTCGGCGTGGACCAGTACCAGTTCGTGGCCACGCTCGACTCCAAGACCTCCATCATCTGCGCGGCCAACGATGGCAAGGTGTTCGAGATGGGCAAGGGTCCGATGCCTCCCTTGCACCCGAACTGCCGAAGCGGCATCGTCCCTTGGACCGGCCGCGAGGTGGGCAACCGCGCCAGCGTCGACGGTCCGGTGCCGGCCTCGACCACGTTTCCCGAGTGGCTGGAAGGCCAGCCACGCAGCGTACAGGACGAGATGCTCGGCCCGACGCGCGCCGCGGCGTGGCGTGCCGGCGACCTGACCTTCGCCCAGATGATCGGCAAGGATCTGCAGCCGCTGTCGATCGACCGCCTGCGCCAGCTCGACCGCATCCCTGACCCCGAAGACGCATGAAGCCGCACAGTGACCCCGACCTCACCCAGGCCATGATGGCGCGCGCCGGCGACCTGGTCGCGTACATGACCCGCAAGGGGCTGTCGATCGCCGTCGCCGGAGGGACGGCGCCCAACGGCGTCAAGGCGACGGTCATCTACGCCACGGGCTACGCCTCGGACACGGTGCGCGACCTCGGCGCGGCGGTCGCCAAGCGCATCGCGCAGATGGCGGACGAGGCATCCGCGAACTGACGACCCCCTAGCGCGGGTGCGCCTGCCGATATACACCCCAAGGCACTATGCCTTTCCGCATCATCGCCGACAGCCTGACTGACCTGCCCGAGGGTCTCCGCGACGCCGCCAAGCAGAACGGCGACAAGTTCGTCGTCGAGGCGCTGAAGGAAGGCTGGGGCGTCGAGGACGTGGGCGGGCTGAAGCGGGCGCTGACCGAGGCGCGCAGCGAGCGCGACGCGGCCAAGGCCGCCGTCAAGGCGTACGAGGGCATCGACCCGGCCAAGGCCTCCGAGGCGCGCGAGGCGTTGGAGAAGCTCCAGGCCGGCCAGCTCAAGGGCAGCAAGGAGATCGACGACTACAAGGCTGCCGTGAACGCGAAGATGGCCGAGGAGCGAGCCAAGCTCGAAGGCAAGCTGACGGCCCGGACGGCCGCGCTGCGCGAGCGCATGGTGGCGGGCGAACTCGCCCCGGTCGTGGCCAAGCTCGGCGGGTCGCAGTCGATGGACGCGATCCTGACGCTGGCCAAGCAGTACATCCGCGTCGACGAGGACGCGGATGGCAACCTCAAGCATTCCATCGTTGACGCGGGCGGGAAGCCTCGCGTCACGAAGAAGTCGGGTTCCAGTGACCCGATGGGATTCGACGAGCTGATCTCGGAGATGCGGGAAGCACCTTCGACGCGCGGCTTGTTCGTGGCACAAGGCACCGGGGGATCCGGTGGCGGCTCGCAGACCGGCGGTGCCGGTCGCGCAGCGAACCCAGGGCAGACACTTCTGCCCGCAAGGGAACTGCTGAACCGTGCAAACACGGACCCGCGCTAGCTCTGGGCTGTCGGTAGTTGGTGTTCCGTTGCGGGCTGACAACCGCAACACGAAACACCAATGGCAGTCAGTCTCTATCAGTCTGCGCTGATCGCGCAGAACAACGGCGAGTTCAAGCGCGCCGCGATCCTCCAGACCTTCGCCCAGGCGTCGCCGCTTCTCGCGGCCATGCCTCTGGTCTCCATCCAGGGCAACAGCTTCGCGTGGACGCGCGAGTCGAACCTCGGCAGCGTCGAGTTCCGCGCCGTCAACGGCTCGTACACCGAGGCCGCAGGCTCGGTCGAGCAGCGCAGCGTGGCGCTGAAGATCATCGGCGGTGACCTCGATGTCGACCGCTTCCTGGTCCAGACGCACGGCCCGGAAGCGCGTTCGGCGCACGAGACCATGAAGGCGACGCTGCTCGCGCAGACCATCGCCCACCAGATCATCAAGGGCAGCACGACGGCGATCGGCGGCGCGACCGCGAACGCCAACGGCTTCGACGGTCTCCAGGCGCGCTTCGGCGCTGGCTTCGGCGGCAACGCCGTGCAGGACAACGGCGAGAACGCCGATCAGATCATCCAGAACAGCGGCGGCGCGGCGCTGTCGCTCAAGTCGCTGGACGAGGCCATCCAGGCCGTCGACAACCCGACGCACCTGCTGATGGCGAAGAAGACGAAGGTCAACATGACGGCCTTCCTGCGCAACAGCTCGTCGATCTCGACCAGCCGCGACGAGTTCGGCCGCATCGTCACCAGCTACGCCGGTCTGCCGATCCTGGAAGCCGATGTCCTCGGCACGTCGGCCGGTCTGCAGCAGATCGGGTTCAACGAGAACGCCGACAGCTCGACCTCGATCTACGTCCTGTCCATGTCGGACATGGGCCTGCAGATGGTCCAGAACGGCGGCATCGACGTGCGCGACCTCGGCGAGCAGGACAGCAAGCCGGTGTTCCGCACCCGCGTCGAGTGGTACTGCAACCTCGTGGACATCCACCCGCGTTGCGTCGCTCGCCTCTACGACATCGCGAACGACACGGCGATCGCCTGATCCAAGGAGCACCAACATGGCACATCAGAACATGCAGTTCCTGCAGGACTCGGCAATGGTCCTGCAGGCGGCTGGCACGACGAACACGACCAATGGCAGCGGCTCGCTTGTCGTGGACCTCGGCAGCGGCTACCAGGAAGTCGACGTCATCTTCGACGTGTCGGCAGTCGCCGTCGGCACCGGCGAGGTCATCACCTACAACATCCAGGGCGCAAGCGACACGGCGTTCACCACGGCGTACCGGCTGGGCACTGTCCAGTTCGGTGACACGGCGTCGATCGGCCAGCCGGTCGACACCTGCCCTGGCACTCGCCACATCGTCCACGTGAACAACGTGGTGCATCCGAGCGCGACGGTGGCGTCGCAGCAGGAGACGGTGCGGTACATGCGCATCAACTGGGTGCGCGGCAGCACTGGCAGCGTCACGGCTGGCATCTTCGCCACCTACCAGAGGCGCTGATGGTCCACCAGTGCCACAACTTCGCCCTCGAAGAGGGTAGCCGACTCACGGCAGCGCTGTCGCACACAGCTGCGACCGGCATCGCCACGAACGGCACCGTCAGCAGCATCGACTTGGGCCAAGTGGCCCCGGCGTTCAACGTCAACACGTCGTCGACCGCGCCCTACGCGCGGTTCGCCGTCGTGGTCGACTGGAGCGGGATCGACACGGGCATCACCGGCACCTACCAGGTCATCATCCAGGGCGCAGACGACGCGGCGTTCACGACTGGAGCAACGCGCCTCGGCGTGCTGATCCTGGGGTCGGCCGCGCAGACCGGCAACGAGTTCGCCACGCCGGCGAACGGGCGCGAAGTGTTCTACGTGGACAACGTGAGCGTCGGCAGCGCAGGCCCGACGCAGAACACCAAGCGGTTCATCCGTCTGCAGGTGGTTGCGACCTACTCCGCAGGCACGGCGAACCTGCAGCTCGTCGGCGCGTGGATCGCCCCGATTTGATCGGCGCCCGACCCTGCTGCGCGTCCTAGGGGCGTGCGGCAGGGTCACACACTCACCCCAGCAGCTCAGCCGTCGCCATGACCGTCACCATCTACGCCAGCCCCGGCCTCGACAGCTTGCGCAGCCAGAAGTACCTGGTCACGGCTGCGGCCGTGTCAGGAGCGCAGACGAGCGGCTTCGTCTACGGGCAATCGTTCACGGCGCAGGGCGAGAACGAGGTTTGGGACATCGGTCAAGAAGTCCAGTGCGACTGGATCACGATTGGGGCCGACGAGCCGGCCGACGTGCGCATCACCCTGATCGACGGCCCGATCTTCAGCGCCAAGGTCTACCCGGCCGATGTCGGGGTCACGCAGACAATCGTGGACGGGCAGCTACGCGTCGTGGTGCCGAGCAACCGGCGGCTGCGAATCGAGGTCAACGGCGACCGGCGCAGCCCGCTGAATCTGTTCGTCAGCCTGCCGCAAGCAGCCCTGCCCGTCGGCAGCTCCGCTTACGTGGCGCAGACGAGCGTCGCGGCTGGCGCGGCGCTGCACTTCCCGCCCGGCGTCCATTTGGTCAGTGCTGGATTTGTGCTGGGCGACAACTGCACGGTAACGGCGCAGGGCGGGGCAGTGGTCATCTTCACCGACCCTGACGTGACGGGCACCGCTGCCAGCGCGACGGCCAGCTCCATCACCGTCAGCGGCACCCCGTGGGTGGTAGGCGCGTACAACACCCTAGAGGTGCGCATCTCGGGTGGCACGGGCGCTGGTCAGGTCCGCACGATCACGACCAGCACGACCAACACGCTCAACGTCACACCGAACTGGACGACCAACCCGACGGCAGGCTCGACGTTCACGATCCTGTCGGCCAGGCGCGCGGGCTTCGACCTCAGCACGCTAACCAGCGCAAACACGGCCGGCGTCACGATCCAAGGGCACGGCGTGTTCACCAGCCTCGCCCAGCGCGCGAACGCCGAGCAGGTGCTGTCGTTCGCCAATCAGGTCCGGTACTGCCCGATCGCCACGGACACGGTCAACACCTCGCCCGTCAACTGCCGCGTCATCGGCCCGACGTTCGTGCGGTGGCCGTTCTACTTCCAGTACGGCGGCGCGCACTACTTGCGCAACGTGCAGTGGCTGAATCCGTGGGTCTTCAACAGCGACGGGTTTCAGCCTGGGCGCAAGAGCCTGTCTGACAACGCTGGCCTCGTCATCGACTCGTACACGTACTGCGCCGACGATGGCTGCAAGGCATTCGTGCCGCTGCATCGCATCACCTTCCACAACGTGTTCGTCGTGGCTGCTCGGGCGTCCTGCTGGAAGATTGGCTACTTCGGCAACACGGTCAACGACAGCACGGGCGCGCAGATCATCGACTGCGACGCGATGAATCTCGGCGACAGCGACGATGCGTACCCGACGGCCGGCAGTCAGTGCATCGTCGCGGCGTTCGTCGACAAGCCGAACGCCTTCGCTGGCGACGGGTACTACAACATCAGCGTCACCGGCCTGCGCGTCTGGGGCCGGATGTACAACCGCTTGTTCTGCTTCCAGAACCTGCCGTATCCGTTTGCGGGAGTGACCCCAGCAGATGGCGCGGGCCAAATCTTCGACGTGTCGTTCTCTGACGTTGCGACCGAGTTTGCGCCGGGTCAGGTGTCGCTGATCCTCGGGCGCGATTCGATCAGCACGCCGCACGACATGACGTTCGCCAACGTGGTATTGGGCGGAACGACGCTCGACGCGGACAACTTCGACGAGTTCGTCACGGTCAACCAGTTTCCCTACAACCTCACCTGGGACGCACCGGGGCTGGTTGCGGAGACTGGCAGCGGCCTGAGCACGGCGACGAGCTACTGCACGATCGCGTTCGCCAACGCCTACCTGACGAACTACGGCACGCCGGCGGCCTGGACTGCGGCGACCAACGCGACGAAAGAGACGGCACTCATGGCGGCCACCCGCGCGCTGGACGTGCGCTACGGCGGTCGCTGGGTGGGCTACCGCTACTCGACGACGCAGGCCCTGGACTGGCCACGCGACTACGCCTACGACGCCGCCGGCGAGCTGATCGCCAGCGACGTGGTCCCGCTGCGGGTGCAGCAGGCGACGGCGGTCCTTGCGGCTCTGCACGTCCAGGGCGTCACGATCAACCCGACCACGCGCACGACGGGCGACATCAAGTCCGAGTCGCTGTCCTCGGCGTCCGGCTCGTCCAAGTCCGTGACCTACGCCGGCACGAAGCCCGCCGAGACGCAGCTCGTCGAGGCCGAGCGAATGCTCGCCACGGCTGGCCTGATCAGCGGGTCGTCGAGCTGGGGATGGATGGACCTGTGACGCTTGCCGACGAGTTCCTCGCGCTGGAGACGGAGCTGGCGGCGACGTTCGGCCAGGCCATCACCTTGGAGACGCGAACGGCGACGGGCTACGCCGCCAACGGCACGGTGACGCAGACGGTCACGTCCACGGCGTGGACTGCCGAGGGGCCGGTGCGCGACATCAACCGGTACGCCGCGCAGGGCATCGACCAGAGCATCACGGGCACGTTCTACGTTCCTGCGCAGGGCCTCGCCATCGTGCCGGACAAGGGCGACCGCATCGTTGTTGGCCTCGACACCTCGAACCCGTACCAGATCATTGAGGTCGAGGAGTACCAGGTGCAGGGCGTGACGACCGCCTACCGCTGCGACTGCGGCAAGGTGATCGCGTGAGCAACCCGCAGCAGTTCGTGGCGCGGCTCAACGACTGGGCCAACGAGAACCTGCGGCGAAAGCCGGTCGAGTTCCAGAAGCGCGTCTGCGCCGAGGCCATCCGACAGCTCGTGCTCAACACGCCGGTCGGCAATGAAGAAGGCTGGGCGATGAACGCAGGGCGGCGCGCTCGCGGCCTGCCGATCCTGCGCCGGCGCGGCTACCTCGGCGGCCACATGCGGCGCAACTGGCAGGCGTCCTTCAACGTGCCGGCGCGCGGCGAACTGCCGGGCGTCGACCCGAACGGGACCAAGGTCGTGCAGGAGCTGATGGCCACCGTTGGCCAGCTCATGCAGCCGTCGCTGGTGTGGTTCTCGTGCCCTGTGCCGTACGGCCAGGTCATCGAGTTCGGCGGCCCTGGCAAGAAGCCGTGGAGCCGTCAGGCACCCAACGGCGTCGTAGGCCCGACGCTGGCCGTCCTGCGCCAGGTCTTCGGAGGCCTGCGATGAGTCAGGCCCAGACGATCGAGGCCGTGCGCGGCCGCTACATGGCCCAGGTGGCCACGCCTGGCGGCATCGACACCGTCTACGACAACGGCCCGGCCCTCGCCGGCGACCAGCCTGTGGCGCGCGTGACGGTCACGGTGCGCGAGGAGCGGCAGCTCACGCTCGGGCGCCCGCGCCGCTGGCGCACGGTCGGCGAGATGGAGGTACGCCTGCAGCAGCCGCGCGAGCGTGGCGACGCCGCCGTGCTGACGCTGGCCGAGACGGTGGTCGGTGCCTTCCGCGGCGTCGAGCTGTCGTCGCCGTTCCCGATCCGCTTCTTCCCACCGCCTACGGTGTCCGGTGCGCTGGACATTGAGGCGGCCACTGTGACGCGCGTGGTGCGCGTTCCGTTTCAAGCTGACTACACGATCTGACCATGGCCGACGGCTTCCGTACTCGCGTCTCCATCGTTGCCGAGGGCACCTTCGGCACGACTCCCGCCACTCCTGCGATGCTTCGGCTGCCGGTGACGGCTCACGCCATGGCTGACCGCGTGCCGCAGTCGCCGTCCAACATCATCAACCAGACCCGCAACATCGAGGACATGGTGCGCGTCGGTCGCGGTGCGACGGGGTCGCTGACGTGCGAGCTGCGGCACTCGCCCAGCGGCGAGGGCCTGAGCGCGGCCATGTTCGCGCTGCTGAGCAACTCGCTGGTGGCGGTGGCGGCGACGGTTGCGAGCTGCACCACGACGGCGGGCGCAAAGACCATCACGCGGGCGTCGGGTAGCTTCGTCACTGACGGCATCGTGGTGGGCGACATCATCCGTCTTTCCGGCGGCCTCGCCGCCGACATGGGCTACCTGCGCGTGACCACCGTCGGCACGAGCTCGCTGACCGTCGACCGCGTCGCCAACTTCACCGGCTCGTCGGGCAACGTGACCGTGACGCGCGGCGTGCGGGCGACCAACTCCCTGAGCGAGCAGAGCTTCACCGTCGAGGTCGCGCACCTGGACCTGCAGAGGGCGCACATCTACCGGGGCGTCGTGTTCAACTCGGCGTCGATCAACCTCGCCGTCAACCAGCTCGCCACCATCTCGTTCCAGTGCGAGGCCAAGGACAGCATCGTCACTGGCAACACGGGCACGACGGACGTGTTCATCACCGGCGCGACCTACGCGGGCATGACCTTCGCCCCGACTCTCGACCCGATCGGCGTGCAGGAGGTGCAGCTGTCGAACGCCAGCGGCGTCGGTCAGGACGTGCCGGCGCAGTCGGTGGCGCTGTCCATCGCGAACAACATCCGCCCGCGCGAGCAGCTCGCCGCCCTCGGCCCGGTGTCGATGAGCCGTGGTCAGTTCACGGCCTCGGCGAACCTGTCGGCCTACTTCGACAACCAGGACGACCAGACGACGTTCCTGGGCAACACGGCCACGGACTTCTGGCTGGCGACGGTGGACGCGAACAGCCGCGGCTGGTCGTTTGCCATCCCGCAGGCCAAGATCACCGACCTGTCGGTGCCGGTGCAGGGTCCGGGCAGCGACATCTTCCGGGCGATGACGGTTGCCGGCTATCGGTCCCAGGCGCAGGACTGCACGCTGCGGTTGCAGCGGTGGGACTGAGCCAGTAGCTAGGCTGCATGGACCTCAACACCTGCAAGCTCGACGCCGGCAAGCTGTCCGGCGGTGTCTGGTGGCTGCTGTCGCGGCAGCCGGACGGGACGCTGTCTGCCGTCGCCTCGCGCGGCGAGCACGAGGACCGGCCGGCGGTGCTGGTCTGCCCGATCGGCGTCGAGTACGAGCGCGCCCTCGAGGAAGCCCGCAGGCCCTACCTGCTGGAGATCCGGGACCGCCGGCTGTCACCAGCCGATGAGCGGGCGATCCTCGCCCAGGCGGTCGCCCAGACGCTCTGGAAGGGCGCGCGCAACCTCACCGTGGGCGGGCAGCCGCTGGTGTACCGCGTCGCCGAGGCGGCGCAGATGCTGGCGCGGCCTGAGTGGACCAACCTGCTGGAGTGCATCCTGCGGATCGCCCAAGACCGCGCGGCCCTGCTGGCCGACGAGGAAGCCCGCGCCGCGGGAAACTGATCCAGGCCCTGCGATGGCAGCTCACACGCAACCACGACCCGCAGAAGAAGGCCGCCGAGGCGGGCCTGCGGGAATGGCTGCGGCGCAAGGGCCGGAAGATCCCCGACGAGCTGCGCGAGGAACCGACACAGCCGCCGACGCTCGACGCCGACCTGGTGCCCGTCTGGGAAGCCTGGGCGGTGCTGATGGACGGCCGCAACGTCAGCGACGGCGAGGGCCTGTCATGGCTGGAGCTGTCGCGGTGGTGCGAGGATCATGGCATAGAGGGCGCCAGTCGCCGGCGGTGGTGCCGGCTGCTGAAGGCCATGGACCGCGCCTACGTGGCGCACATCAGCGAGGTGCATAGTGGCCGAGGTTCTCGAACTGGGTCTGGACGCGCGCCCGATGGAGCAGGGCGCGGCACAGGCGAAGCGGGCGATCGACTCGGTCAGTGACTCGGCCCTCAAGTCGCAGCAAGCCATCAGCAAGGCGTTCCAGACGACTGGAGGCGCTGTGCAGGTCGCCGGCGGCATCGCGCAGACGGCCAAGGCGTTCTCCGAGCTGAACGTCTCGGCTGGTGCCTTCGGCGCGTCGCGGGCGTTGCTGGAGATCGGAAAGACCGTGCAGGACTTCCGCGAGTTGCGCGGCGCGGTCGGCGCAAGCGGCAGCGCGTTCTCGGTGCTGGGGACGATCCTGCGCGCGCACCCGCTGATGACGCTGGTAACGGTGCTGTCCACGATCGGCGGCCTGATGTCGCTGTTCTCTCGGAACACCAAGGAGGCTGCCAGCAGCTTCGACCAGCTCGCGGCCGCGATGCAGAAGGCCAAGCTGGACGCCTCGACGCGCGCCTACCTGGGCCTGCCGCAGGAGGCCGGCGGCCAGCAGCAGGCCCTGTTCCAGGCCATCCAGGACGTGCAGCGCACCGGGCAGGGCATGAACCTGCAGCAGTTCGGCCCGGGCGGCGTCGGCGGCGGCGCGGACGTGGCGCGCTACCTCGCCACGCGCGGCACTGAGGCGCAGCAGGCGGCGGCGCGCGAGTACATGCGCACCGGTGGCCAGAACGTGACGCGGTACTACGCGGCGGGCATGCAGGGCACGCAGGTCACGCAGTTCGAACGCGGCCTGCCCAACGTTCAACTGTCCCCGGAGCAGACGCAGGAGGTCCTGCGCGCGCGCTACCGCTCGCTGCAACCGCAGGAGGTGTCGAGCCAGATGGGCGTCGGCACGACTGGCACCAGCGAGGCGATGCAGCGTGCCGTTCAGTCGGCGGCGATCATTGCCAACTACAAGCAGCGCGAGGCGGACAACGCGCGCGTCGTCGCCGAGAACATGGAGCGCGCCGCCAACTACGCGGGCAACGTCGGTAGCACGCTCGGCGCGGCGTTCGCGGACGTGCTGATGAAGACGACCACGCTGCGGCAGGCGTTCGCCGGCATTCTCGCCAGCATCGCGCGGCAGGGCTTGTCGGACATCGGCGCTTCGATCTTCAGGGGCGCTGTCAGCGGCCTGACGCCGACGCAGAGCGGTGCCAACGCAGGCCTGACCGCTCCAGGCACGACCCCACGAGCCTAGCCCAGCATGGCCTTCCACGACATCACGCTCCCCGACGCCTTCCAGTACGGCAGCAGCGCCGGCGGGGGCTTCGCGACGATCATCCAGCAGACGGCGACGGGCCACGAGTTCCGCGTTGCGCGTCAGTCGCAGAGCCAACACCGCATGAGCCTGCGCAGCGAGCTGCGGAACAGCAGCGAGGCCAAGGCGCTGAAGGCGTTCGCGCTGGCGCGGCGCGGCGCGCTGCACTCGTTCCGCATCAAGGACTGGTCGGACTACACGACCAACGCCGACGGCGAGACGGCACCGACGGCGATCGACCAGCTGATCGGCAGCGGCACCGGCACGCAGACGACGTACCAGCTCGTGAAGCGGTACGAGATCACCGGCCCGAACGAGTACATCCGCACGCTGACGCTGCCGGTGTCGGGCACGGTGTTGGCGGCGATCGACGGCACTCCGACCACGGCGTTCACGGTCAACAGCACGGGACAGCTCGTGTTCAACACGGCTCCCGCCAACGGCACCGTCATCACTGCCGGCTGTCGCTTCGACGTGCCGGTGCGGTTCACGGCCGACGTGGACGCATGGACGCGGCTGCAGGCCGACGCCTACAACGTGTGGAGCCTGCCGCAGCTCGACGTGGTCGAGGTGCTGAACGAGGTCGAGCAGCCGGAGCGGTGGCACAACGGCGGCGCGAAGTTCCACGGTCTGCTGACAAGCTCAATCCGGCTGGCGTGGAACGACGGCGCGCTGCACGTCCTTGGCAGCAACACGGTTGGCGTCAACGTGTTTCTGCCTGTGCCGACGTACCAAGCCAGCGGACCAGAAGTGATGACGCTGATTCACAGCGGCGGACCGCAAAGCATTCAGATCAAGGACGATGCAGGCGCAAACGTGGCCACGCTTGCAGCCGCAACGATTGTGCGGCTCGGCCTCTACCGTTCCGGCGGCTCTGTCTTCTGGGTGTCGTACTGATGGCGCGCACTGCCCAGCAGGAGATGCGCGGCGACGCGGTGTTCGTCAATGCGGAAGCCGACTACCGCTGCAGGCTGGACAGCGCCGAGGGCGGCGCGCGGCTCTACGTTGTCCAGCGCAGCGGAAACTACAACACCGACCTGCCGAGCACGGCACAGGTGCGCATTGGTGCGCATCCGAACGTAACCGTGATCAACCTCGGCATCGGCACGACTCAGGTGCGGACCTCGACGGCGGCGAACGTCGTGTCGCTCGCCGCCGGCGAGTCTGCCGAGCTGTGGCCCATCACGCAGTCACTCGAAGTATGGCGATGGATCAAACGCTCCGTCGCCGGCGTGCTTTCTGGTCTCAACGACAGCCGCAAGCCGCTGCAGCTGCGGTTTACGGCGTCGCGGCTGAACCGGGTCAGCCTGCGCCAGGAGGTGGCGGCCATCTTCGGCTACACGGCGACCGACGGCCCGGTGGCTCTCGACGTGGTCGTCGAGCGCGACGTGGTCATCGGCGGCGGCACGGCGGCGGACGGCCCGAGCATGGACACGGGCACCTTCCCGAGCGGCTCGACCATCCTGCTTACCCTGGAGGCCGGCGCGTACATCGTCGGCAGCGGCGGCAACGGCGGCCAGGGCATGTCCGACCTCGGTGCCGGCATGACGGCTGGCACGGCTGGAGGGCCGGCCCTGCGCATCGCCACGCCGACAACGGTGGTCAACGGCGGGCGCATCCAGGGCGGTGCCGGCGGCGGCGGCGGCGCGGCGCGCGGGCAGGCGTCCAGCGTCAACCGGCCCGGTGGCAGCGGTGGCGGCGGCGCAGGCGCGCCGGCTGGCAAGGGCGGCCCGGCACTAGGGTCGCCGCCCGATCCGAGCACTGGCGGGCAGCCAGGCACCTTGCTGACGGCGGGAACGGGTGGCCAGAGCACCACCGGCACCCCGAGGGGCGGCAGCGGCGGCGCACCGGGCGCGGCCGGATCGGCTGGCCAGTCGGGCCTCGGCGGCGTCGCCGGCGCGGCAGGCGGTGCGGCTGGCTATGCCCTCGGCTACGTCACGGGCGTGCCGTACTCGGTCGTCGCGGCAGGCGGGTCCATCGTCGGGACCACGGTGGCACTGTGACGACTCGCCCCGGCATCGTCGGCCTCGACTCGCTCGCGTACACGCGCGCGAAGGGCCTGTGCCACCTGCTCCTGATCATCCGGCCCGACGGCCAGCGGCTGGCGGTCACGGACCACGACCGGCAGGTGACGTTCGAGGGCGACGTGTACCGCCCGATCGTCCTGGGCGAGCTGTCTGCAGACCGACGCGAGGCCGCGCTGCGCACCGGCAGCCAGGAGGCCAAGGGCGTCATCGACTCGATCTCCATCACGGCCAGCGACATCGACGCGCAGAACTACGTCGGCTCCGAGGTGCGGCAGGTCATCGTCGACTGGATCCGGCCCTGGATCGTTCTGGCCAGGCATCGCCGGTGGATCCGGCAGATGCTGCGGACTGGCGCCAGTTTCACGGCGACCCTTGAGGGCCGCGCGCAGCAGCTTCAGCGACCGCAGGGCGGCCGCTTCGGCGGCGTGTTCACTCCCAAGTGCCCCTACCGGCTGGGCGGCAAGTACTGCAAGAAGGACATCGGGCAGTGGACGCAGCTGGACCCGACGAACACGGGCAACGCCACCAGCTCGACGATCGACAGCGTCACCGACAGCACGCAGAGCTGGGCGGTGAACGGCTACCAGAGCACGGCCAGCCAGCACTACTACGTCCTCCTGCGGCCGAACTCCGGCGTCGGCACGATCAACCAGGGCAGCGGCCAGCTTCGGAAGATCCTCAGCAACACGGCCACGACGGTTGCACTCGACGAGCCGTTCGAGACCACGCCGGCGCAGACGATCGGATACCGGCTTGGCCAGGGCTTCGCGGTGTCGACGATCGTGAGCGGCCGCGCGCGGTACGAGTTCAAGGTTGCCACGATGGCCGCCGAGGTCGACCAGTGGTTTCGCGACGGCGCGGTGATCTTCGCCAGCGGCGCGAACATCGGCCGCACCTTCGCCATCGCGGACTACCGCAGCAGCGACCGCAAGCTGACGTTGCTGACGCCTACGCCGTTCGACGTGGCAGTGGGCGATAAGGCAATCGTGCTGGTGGGCTGCGACGGCCTGCTCAGCACCTGCCGGGACAAGTTGAACAACGTCTTGAACTTCGGCGGCGACCCGTACGCGCCGTCGGCGCAGGCCATCATCTCACCGCCCGAGGAAGTGTGATCGCACGACAGCAGTACCTGGATGCAGTGGCGAGCTGCATCGGCACGCCGGTCGGCCACCGAGGCCGCACGATCGGCGGTGCGCTCGACTGCGTGGGCGTGCCGTGGGCGGCGGCGACGGCCTGCGGCCTCGTGCTGCCGGCCACGCAGGTCTACGGCAGCCACCCGACTGGCGACGAGCTGGCGAGCGGCCTCGCCGGCTACGCTGACCGCTGCGAGCGCATGGAGGACGCCCACATGATGCAGGTGATGATCGGCCGGCACGCGCGGCACGTCGTAGTCCCTGTGCAGCTCGACGCCGACGGCCTGGTCTGGGTCGTCCACGCCTGGGCGAAGGCCAAGGTGGTGGAGCGCACGCGGCTGGCCTACGAGCCGGCGGCGTTCTGGCGCATTCGGGGGGTGGCGTAGTGGCTTCCGCAGCAGTCCAAGGAGCAGCAGCGGCAGGCGTCTTCGCCGCCGTGCCGGTCGTCGGCTGGGCCGTCGGCATCGGCGCTGCGCTGGTGGACTACTACTACATCATGCCGGCGCTCAAGAAGAAGCCCGGCGACAGGAGCGAACCGGAGCGTCTGCTCGACGCGCCGATCGGCTCCAACGACGTAGGAGCGCCACGGGTCTGGGCAATCGGGACGCGCATTCGCGTGCCGACGCACATCATGTTCCAGGACAGCAAGACGCGCGAGGAGACCAGCGGCAGCACCAAGGCCGGCACGCAGACCAGCCTGCGCCGAGTGATCTTTGACGCCGCTTTGGCGCTCAACGACCGCCCGACGCAGCGCCTCGTCACGCTGTACGGCAACGGACGGCTGATGCTGTTCCGCACGCGCAACCAGCTGCAGATCCGAACGCACCTGATGACGGTCACGTTGCTGAATAGCGATCAGATAACGCTGACTATGGCCGACACGCTGCAGCCGGCCTTCACGGAGAAGTTCAAGCTCGGCGACTACGTCCAGTTGCGCGACTGGGTGCAGACTGCAGGCACTCCTGTCAACCTGAAGCCGTTTGAAGTCACAACCATCTCTGACCATAGCTCCACTACACCAAGCAGCATCGGGCTGACACGAAGGTGGGGATGGATCACGTCGAACATGTCGTCTGTTAGCGGCCTCAATGCTGGAACAGCCTTTCAACCAGCAGCACTTGAGCGCATCGACGATCGATTGTATTGCGACGGATACGTCACTGTCGGCACCAACTTTGCCAAGCGGGCTAGTCATTTAGAAGGCAACTTTATCTTCGTCGCCAACGAACCAGTGGTATTGCGAAGCGACAGCAGCGCAAACGCTGGTGGCATCTGGTTTCCGAACGTACCCAGCCCCATCACATATCGCAGGACGGAAACGCGAACGCTCACCCTCAACAACCCGCCGCCCGCGTTTCCATATACTGGAGTTATCAATGCGTTTAATGGTTATCTTGCCAGCCAGAACGGGGCAAGCATCGGAACCATTACGCAGTTTTCTCCACTAGAAATCTACGGCACTGGCTCCAGCTTCTACTTTGGCGTCTTTGCCGAGTCGTGGAACCCCGACGCCTACTACTACACCGGCAGCGACACGCAGCTCACCGACCCAATCCTCGACTCAGTCCTCGGCACCGCCAACGTGCCCGCCTATCGCGGCCTGTCGTACCAGGTCCTCGACGGCTTCGTCTCCACGCTGTTCGGCGATCAGTTGCCGTACTCGTGCGAGGCCATCCTAGAGGTGGACAACCAGATGGATTGGCCGCAGGCGATCGAGACGCTGCTGCGGGAGCGCGGCAACCTGCTGTCGCCGGCGATCGACGTGAACGGCGTGACCAGCCGGCCTTTCCAGGGCTACTTCCTGCGCGGCGCGGTGCCGTGCGTGCAGGCGATTCAGCCGCTGCTGATCGCTGGCCAGATCACGGTGCAGGACCGCGACGGCGTGCTGGCGTTCTCCGAGTTCCGCAACGCCGACAGCGTCGCCATCGACAACGGCGCGGTCATCTCGCACTTCGGCACGCGCCTCGACGGCGACAAGGCCGCCGACGACAAGTGGACGATCGAGGACAAGGGCGAGGGCGACCTGCCCAAGCAGGTCAACGTGCGGCACCAGGACGCCGACAACCTGCTGCTCGCCGGCATGCAGTCGTTCGGCCTGCGCTCGCCGGAAAGCACGGACGAACAGAACGAGCAGGACGTGGACCTGCGGCAGCTCGTGATGACGCGGCGCGAGGCGACCAACCTCGCGGCGACGATGCTGCGGCGCGCGTGGGTCAACCGGCGCACGTACCGCTTCGTCCTGCCGGCGGCGTACCTACACCTGCTCGAAAGCGACCTCGTGACCTGGACGGACGACGAGGGCCGGCCGCACGTCGCGCGCATCATCCAGCGCGACGTTGGCAACGACTTCCGCGTCAGCATCACCGCACTGGCCGAGGACCTCGACCTGACCGTAGCCGGCTCGCCGGCGCAGTCGGCGTCGAGCTTCGTCCCAGGGCTGCCGGGCGGCAGCTCGGGCATCGAGACGACGATCGTGGACGCGCCGGCGGTCACGGACAGCACGGCCTACATCCCCGGCCTGCACATCGCCATTGACCACACCGGCGGCCAGTGGGCAGGGGCGGCGGTCTACGAGAGCACGGACGGCACCAACTTCGACCTCGTCGGCACGACGGACAAGCGCAGCGTCGTCGGCACCAGCGAGGCGCAGCTCGACTTCTGGCCGTCGGCGGAAACGATCATCGACCCCAACCCGCTGTTCTCGCCGCAGCCGGCCAACGACTTCCAAGCGATCGTCTGGCAGTTCTCGGACAGCGCGGCGAGCCGGGTACTGAGCACGACGCAGGCCCGCACCGAACGCGGCAGCAACTGGGCGGCGATCGTCGCACCGGGCCAGCCTACCGAGATCGTCAGTTTCCGCACCGTGACGGCTCTGGGCGGCGGTCGCTTCACGATCCAGGACTACTACCGAGGCCTGCGCGGGACGACGCCGCAGACCTGGCCGGCGGGCGCCAAGATGGTCCTGCTCGACGGCTCGCCGTTCTGGCGGGAGTTTGTGGGCGAGATCACGCCGACGGCGCTGGCGTACAAGATCGTCCCGGCCGGCCTGACGCTCGACGACGTGGAACCCATCAGCGTGGTCAACCAGCGGCGCAACGCCTCGCCGTTGCCGGTGCGGCAGGTCAACAAGGTCATCGACACGACCTCGCTGACGGCGCGCTTCACGGTCAAGTACCAGTGGTGCCGGCAGGTGCTGCCGTACAACGCGCAGCCGCCGCATCCGATGGACGAGGAGGTCGAAAGCTACCGCTTCACGATCTACGACCCGACGGGCACGCAGGTTCGGCGCGTCCGCACCATCACGGCGTCGCTCACCGGCAGCAACTCGCTGCGCGACCGCTGGATTGATTACACCTCGGCGCAGCAGTCTGCTGACGGCTACACGCCCGGCACCTCGGCCACGTTCTGGGTGGACGTGCAGCAGGTCGGAAAGTTCGGTCTCAGCCCATCTCGCAAAGGCCTCTACTAATGCGCACCTACACCATCAGCACCGGAGCCGTGACCATCTCGGCCGCGACGACGCTCATCTGCATCCGCCCCAACACCTCGCAGGCCGTGTCGGTCGTGCGCGCGACGCTAACGCAGCGCGGCACAACGACGAGCGAGCAGGTGCGCGTGCAGCTCGGCCGCAAGGCGAGCGCCTACGCGACTGGCCTCACCGCGGTCAACGTCGGCGGCTCGACGCAGCCGCTGCTGGCCAAGCACAGCGAGAGTGACGCGGCCTCGGCCATCACCGGCGGCACGTCGGCGGCGGCTGGCACGGCTGGCACGGCGAGCACGACCGAAGGCGCTGGCGGCTTCACGCCGGTCATCGACGAGGCCTTCAACAACATCAACGGCTTCGTCTGGCTGCCGTCGGTCGATGAGCAGCTCGTGTTCGCCGCCGGCAGCGCCGAGGCGTTCGTCATGCGCGTGCCGACGGCCCCGACGGGCACGAGCAACTGGCACGCGACGGTGACGTTCCAGGAAGCCTGATGACGAGCCTGAGCGCACGCACGGTTGCCGCGATTGTCGCACTGCGGGTGCGGCACGAGGACACCGTCGATGCGTTCCGCCGGCGGCGCGCGCAGGAAGTGCGCGACGGCCATCGGCGCTTCGTCGCGCAGCGGGCGACGTTGCTCGAGGAGGACCTTGAGAAGGTCGTTCTGCAGAAGGACCATTTGAATGTCGTAGGAAATCACGGCACGCAGGCGCCGGGCGCATCGGAAGTCGAAGTTACCCGCGACGCCGATGGCGGCATGCGGCTGTGGGCCACGAGCGGCGGCGGAGGCGGAGGCGCAGGTGGCAATCTCCAGTGGGCCGGGTCGTGGGGTGGCACCATCCCCGACGGCATCTTCCTTTCGCAGTACCAAGGAGCGTGGTCGTGACCGTCTACTATCGCGGGCAGGTCGTCGGGAACGGTGGCAGCAGCTACGTGTGCATCCTGGACCACACGAGCAGCGCGGGCGACGAGCCGGGCGTCGGCGGCTCGTGGACGACGTATTGGGCGGTCGTGGCGGCGGCTGGTACGGGCCTCACGACGGGCGACAAGGGCGACATCACGGTCAGCGCCGGCGGCGCAACGTGGACGATCGACAACGACGCGGTGACGTACGCGAAGATCCAGAACGTCTCGGCGGCGTCGCGGCTGCTTGGCCGTGGCGACAGCGGATCGGGCGATGTGCAAGAGATCACGCTCGGGTCTGGCCTTTCGATGACCGGCACCACGTTGGCGGCGACTGGTGGCGGCGTGACGGACGGCGACAAGGGCGACATCACCGTCTCGGCGTCTGGCGCAACGTGGACCATCGACCATGCGGCTGTCACGTTCGCCAAGATGCAGGACATCACCAGCCAGCATCTGGTTGGTCGGCACGCTGGTAGCACCGGGTCGCCGCAGGAAGTCGGCGTCGGCAATGGTGTCGAGTTCCACGGTAGCGGCATCAGGCGCAGCCAGTTGCTTGGCGATGTCGAGGCATCCGCCGGCAGCAACACGACCACGATCGCCACGGGCGCGGTCACGTTGGCAAAGATGGCCAACCTAGCGACCGACCGATTGATCGGACGCGACACGGCAGGCACTGGATCGCCCGAAGCTCTGACGGTCGGCGGCGGCATCGAGTTCACCGGCAGCGGTGGCATTCATACGGCGGCGTTCACGGGCGACGTGACGAAGACGGCGGGCGGAACGACGTTGTCGATCGCTGCCAACGCAGTCGGTGAATCAGCTATCGCCGACAACGCTGTCACCTACGCGAAGATCCAGTTGCCGAGCAAGCCCTACGTGTTGATCGGCGACGACACGACAACCGCGTACAAAGAGATCGAGTCGACGGTTGATGCGTTCGCCTTGATCGAAGGCACGGCCACCGCATCCAACTTCGCCAACCTCGGCTTCAAGACCGCCGTCAACCGCAACATCTCCGAAGGCACCGCGTCGCCGACCGGCGGTGCTGACGGCGACATCTACCTCCAGTACGTCTGACCATGGCCGACAACGTAGGATACACGCCGGGAAGCGGCGCAACGGTCGCAGCCGACGAGATCGGCGGCGTTCTCTTCCAGCGCGTGAAGCCCGTGCATGGTGCGGACGGCACCGCGACGGACACCAGCGCGACGAACCCGCTGCCGATCGCCGCGTACGGCGAGCTTATCGAAGCCATCCAGGCCCTGAGCATGGCGGTCCATTCGCTGACGCGCAGCATCGGCCAGACCACGGTGGACCCGACGACCGGCCGCCTGCGCGCCGAGGTCGTGCAGGGCACGGCGGCGAGTCTCCAGACCACGGCGACGATTGCCTCGGGCACCGTCACGACCGTTTCCACCGTCAGCAACCAGACGCAAATGGGCGGCCTGTTTGCCAACGACCAGATCCCTTCCCTCATGACCCTTCGCGCTGACTCCCTGCTCCGCAACATCTCGGTGACCTGATGCCCACGACCAACGGCAATCGCAAGATCCTTCACCTCAAGCGGTGGGAACTCGTAGATCAGCTTCGCGCAGCAACGGTGGCCGGCTCGTTCATCGAGGGCAGCCGGCACTTCCGGCAGCAGCAGCTCTACGTTCGCGGCACGACGGAGGCATACCTGTACCTGCCGCAGGAAGACGGCTGGGTGACAATCCCGTCGCCAGCACTGGCCGGCTCGCTGGCCGCTGGCGCGTCCTGCGCGTCGGGTGCGTTCTCGACGGGCACCACCGTCGCGGCGACCACGTTGACGGCGACCGGCGGCACGACCTCGACCATCGTGACCAATCAGACGCTCGCGCGCGACCTGCGCGGGTATCAGGTGCACATCGTCAGCGGCCCCAATGCAGGCGTCACGCTCGAAATCGTGAGCAACACGATTGGCGCAACGGCGACCATCACGGTGGCGACGCAGGCCTCGGCGTTCACGGCCTCGACGGTGTACCGGCTCATCACGCCGGTCTGGTACGTCCTCGGCGCGGGCACGCTCGCCAGCGGCAGCTTCCGCAAGTACTGCTTCGCGACCAACTCGTGGACGACGCTGTCGCAGACGGGGCTTGCGGCTTCGCTTGCCACGGACGGGCGACTCGTAGCCACGCCGAGCTACGACAACGGCGCGTACATGGCGTTCGGCAGCGGCACGGCGACGAGTGCGACGGCCACCACGCTGGTGCAGACGGGCAAGACCTGGACTGCGTCGCAGTGGATCAACTCGCAGGTGCGCATCGTCAGCGGCACGGGCGCGGGCCAGCTCCGCACCATCACCGCGAACACGGCGGACACGCTGACGGTCGCCACGTGGACCACGACGCCCGACGCGACGAGCGTCTACCAGATCACGGGGAACGACGACTTCCTCTATTACTTGGGCAACAACGCCGTCACGCTCTACCGCTACAGCATCAGCGGCAACAGTTGGACAACGCTGTCGCCGGGTGTCGCTCGCGCAGCCGCGCCGAGCACTGGCGCGAGCGGCCACTGGATCTACGGAGTCACCGCCAGCGACTGGAACAACGAGTCCAGCATCCTGAACGGCCGCTACCTGTACTCGTTCCGTGGCGGCGCTTCGACGGCACTGGACCGCTACGACATCGCGGCGAACACCTGGGCGGCACTGACGTACGCGCCGGCCACGGAGACGTTCACGACGGGCACCAAGTACGTCTACCTGGCCGACGCGCTCTACGTCCACAAGGACGCGACGGGCCGTTGGTTCCGCTTCGACATCGCGCGCGCCAGCATGGACGGCTGGACGACGATGCTATACCCGAACGGTGCCGCGCTGGTCGGCGACACGGCCTTCGGCGTGACGTACACCGACGGCGCAACGCGCATCGACTACGTCTACATCGCGCTGAACACCTCGACGGTTGTCCTGCGCCAGATGGTGATCTGATGGACACCGCCCAACGCATCGAGCTGTACGAGGCCGCGCTGGTCAACCTGGGCATGCAACGGACCTGCGCGCTTCGCATCGGCGACGTTGACAGCCTTGAGCAGATCGACGCCGAGATGGCGCAGATCGCTGCCGACCTCGAAGTCCTGCGCGCTAGCTAGCCATGCTCCTCACGCTGCTCGCACCGACTGGAGCGCCACCGACGACCACGGTCGTTTGGCTGCGCGTCGGCGGCGTGTGGAAGCAGACCACCGTGTGGCTGAAGGTCAGCGGGGTCTGGAAGACCTGCACGCCCTTCGTCAAGGTGTCGGGAACCTGGAAGTAGTTCGACAGGCCTTAGCGCGAAAATGGATCACCCAACAGAAAGTGCAGCGACCATGACGAGCAGGCTACACCCGTGAACATGGCCCAAAGCGTTCTCTCCACCCTCGCCGGCATCGTCGCCGGCGGCAGCGTCGCCATCGTCACCAAGGCAGGGATGCCGCAGCAGGACCTCGTGTCGATCCCATGGGACAAGCTGCTTGGCGTCGGAAGCGGCGGCTTGGCGTTTGGCGTGGCTTGGTACTTCCTCCAACGCGAGGAGCGGCTGCGCGTCGCTCACGATCGCGTCGTGTCGCAGCACCTGGAGACGGCCAGCAAGATCAGCGGCACCTTCGCCGACACGGTCACCAAGATCCTGGCCGAGGCGCGCACCGACACAGATCGGCGCGAGGCTCGGCTGATCGCACTTCTGCAAGACAGAGACCAATGAACACCCTCGCCCGTCGTGCCGCGCTTGCGGCGTCCCTGCTCGTCGCCGGCTGCTGCGGTCCAGACCGTCAGCGCATCGCCGCCGATCGCGCCACCTACGCTTGGTTCTCGCCGATGATGGTCGCGTACCTCGCCGCCGACGCGAAGCTCGACGAGAAGGCCAAGGAGACGCACCTGCGCGGCCTGCGCGCGTGGGGTGACCGCATCACCGCCGACGAGCTGGCCGCCGGGGTGAAGTGATGGCCATGCCCAACCAGGTCGCGAGCATCGTCAAGGACGAGCTGCACGCGCTGCTCGGCAGTCTGCAGGCCGAGATCACCGACCCGCAGGTGCGCGCCGACCTGCTCGCCATGGCCGAGGACGCCGCACTGATCCCGGTGCGCATCGCGCGTGGTGAGGATGTCGCGCCGCTGCTGGCGGCGCTGAAGGCCGAGGCCGCCAACCGCGCGTTGACGCATCGCGTGCGCGTGCAGCAAGCGGTGCTTGAGGCCTGGCAGCGCGCCGTGGTCCGCATCCTGCACCTGGTCATCGCCGCGCTGTGACGACGCACCAGCAGTTGCTTGAGGCAGTGCGCCAGCCGGCCATCACGGCGGCGGCTGCGGCGTCGGTGCCGTACGTCATCGACAACGGCCCGGTGCCCGACTTCGGCGCGCTGTGGATGCGCGTACTCACGTCGGTCGACAGCTGCGCCGGGGTGAACAACGGCGACCGCTACCGCTGGACGGGCACGCTGCTGGCCGACGTGTACGCGCCGCGCGAGCAGGGCGACGCCGCGCTGCTGGCGTTCGTGGGCCAGCTCGCCACGGCCTACCGAGGCCTGCGCATCGCATCGCCGGTGGTGTCGGTGCAGCAGGTGACGATCGCCGGCAGCTCGGTGTACGGCGACGGCTGGAGCGGCCGCACGGTGCGCGTGAGCTGGCAGGGCGACACGCCGCCGTAGCGCCTGGCGCCCGTCGGCGGTACGTTGCCGACGCGGCGGCGAGGACGCTGCGGTGTCCCGCCCATCCCCGCTGCACGCTAGCTGCCACTGACCATGGCCCGACGCCGCCGCACTCTCCTCCCGCGTGACCCGATGGTCGCCCTCGGCCTGGCCATGACCGTGGCCGCGATCGTGACTTGCGGCGTGGTGTTGACGCTTCTCGTCCGCGCGGCATGCTGATGACGCCGAGGTCGCAGCCGCAGTGAGGTCTCCAGTTCATGATGCGCAACGGTAGGTCGGTCGGTCGCCGGTGAGGGCCGGCGAAGGCGACCTCGGCAGTTTACGCTTGCGATTCCGATGCCGATCCCGTAGAGGGTCCGGCATGCCGATGAGTCGCATGGAGGCCGCCGCGAGCGGCCTGACCGTCTACGAGGGTGTCCACCCCTGCCGCATCTGCGGGAGTCCGTGGAGGTACACCGCGCACGGGCAGTGCGTGCCCTGCCAGCGAGAACGGGCCAGCAAGCGGCAGGAAGCCATCGCCAAGAAGCTCAAGGCCGCGCGGAAGGGCCGGAAACGCCGCCAGAAGCCCGCGCCTGCCACGATCGACGAGGGGGGCGTGCCACCACAGCCTCGGCGGCGATCGGGCCGCAAATCGGCTCCTAGCGCGCCGCCGCAGAATCCCGCCGAGGGGGTTGCGCCGTGACGACGCGCCGCTACATCGGCACGCCCGCTGTTTCCCCAGCTGTGGAGAGCCGGGGGGGTAGGGGGGGTCTGCCTTCTGGTTCTTCTTCTGAGGAGGAGGAGAAGGAGGTCTCTCTCTCTTCTCTCCCAGAAAGCAGAGCGGATGCGGGAACCCTAGCGGATGCTCTGCTGACCGCCGGCGTGCTGTTGTTGGCCCCGCCCAAGCGCCTGCAGGTGGCCGAGCAGCTCGCCGCCGCCGGCGTCACGGTCGACGACCTGGAGCTGCTGCGCGCGTACATCGGCAGCAACGAGCCGGACGAGGCCCTCGCCCGTCGCTACCTGTGTTCGATCGTGATGGACCCGAAGCGGACGCGCGAGGCACTCGACGGCCTGCGCGAGTTTCAGCGCCGGCGCACCGCAGCGGCCAGCAGCCGCAGCGCGACGCACTACCCCGGCTTCCCCTCGCCCTACCACACCTGCGCCTGCGAGTGCTGCAACGCACTCCGCGGGCAAGGCATCGCCGACAAGTTCTGACCCGCAAGGAGACCTGACCATGACCACGAACGCTGACATCATCCGCTTGCTGCGCGAAGGCGAGGAGATCGTCCGTCAGTACCAGCGCGAAAACTTCGATCTGCGGCAGTTGTGCATCACGCTCGCGTTCGAGCTGGAGCGCAGATGCGCGCTGCATCCTGAGGACGCTGGGGAGACGGCTGCCGAGATCATTCAACGGGTGGGATCGAAACTGAACGCCAACACCGAACAGGAGGCCGTCAAGTGATCGACATCGACAAGCTGGAACAACTGCGCGCCGCTGCGACTCAGGGGCCGTTTGTGCATGTTACGCCGCCGCCGGGACACTCGTTCGGGTTCATAGGCTACTACGTCGAGCACGAAGGTGAGCGGCTTCGTGCCGAGTTCCCTGCGAACGACGCCGACGATGCGTACACCGTCGAGTTGCTCAACGCCGCCCCCGCGCTGCTCGCCGAAGTGCGGAGGTTGCGGAATGAACGCGACGAGGCGCGCAAGGAGTACGAAGAACTGCTTCGCCGCACTGAGAAGCGCGAGGAAACCGAGCGCATCGTCAATGCCGGGTCGCTGCCATCGCACCTAGAGCGCGCAGAGGACCGGGAACTGGACCGCCTCCGCGCCATCGAGGCGGCGGCGATGGACGCCATGCGGCAAATCGACCGCACACTGTGGTTGGAGCACGAGACCGGCTTTCTGCACGATCTGCGGAACAACGCAAGAATCTGCGACCTGCGCGTCGCGCTCGCGGCGAAGGAGGGCGGGAAGTGACCGACCTGACCGACGAACGGCTGAGAGAGATTGCCGCCGGCAAACCGATACCCTTGGCCGTCTGCGCTGCCACGGGCGATCCGTCGTGGGCAGAGGTCCGGAAAATCGCTGCCGAACTTCTCGCGGCCCGCAACTCGTTGCAGCGGCTGCGCGCCATCGAGGCGGCGGCCAAAACGTGGATGGAATGGGGCGGACACTGCCCGACTTGTGCCTTTGTTCGACACCGCGAAGGGAACCCGCTATTGAGCACCGAGTTGCTGTGGGACTACTGCGATTGCGGGTGGCACGCAGCAAGTGCCGCGCTCGCGGCGAAGGAGACCGACAATGGCAAGGCCTGACCCGAGCACCATGTCCGACTTCCACCTGCTGGACGAGTACCTGATCGTCTTCCGAGACGCAGGTCGTCGGCACATGGCATGCCGCATCGAACTGGAGCGCAGGCTCGCAGAACTGGACCGGCTGCGCGCCATCGAGGCGGCGGCGAGGGAAGTCGCGGCAAACGTCG
>JADCJE010000144.1 GCA_020247305.1 Phycisphaerales bacterium
AAGAATTTTATGTCGGCTTCTGCCGAGGGCGCATTCTATCACAGCCGCTGCGGGGCTTCACGCGCAGACACAGGCTTCATCAGCGGCGGAGCGAGCATCACGGCAGATCGCCAACTTCGTGTGTCAAGTTAATGGCATTGATCCTGCGCCGGGCACGAAGCCGGCTACGCACTTGGCCATCCCAGGTGCACGGGGCGCCCATCAAGGAGCGGGAGCTTCTACATGCCGACTCAACTCGAATCTCTAGCCAAGAGCCTGCAGCCTAACCAAACCGTGCTCTTGTTTGGTGCGGGAGCATCGGTCCCTTCCGGAGCGCCGCTCGCGGCGGATCTTGCCGCTACCCTGAGTAGTCAGTTCAGTCTCTCCCCAGGCTACTCGCTGTCCGAGGTCGCCGGACTTGTTGAGATTCAGCATTCGCGACGCGCCCTCATTGATGCCATCCGGGAAGCTCTTGCCCGCGTCACTCCGACCCGTGGGCTGCTCAACTTGCCGCTGCACAACTGGCGCAGCCTGTATACAACCAATTACGACCGACTCATTGAGCAAGCGTATGCCAAAGCCGGTCGCTCTCTTCACGCGATTGCTTCAGACTTCGACTTTAGCGCGCCGCGACAGGCCGCGGCGGCTCACCTCTACAAGCTGCATGGCGATCTTGAGTGCGACATCGCATATGGGCATCACGCAAGGATCGTCATCACTGAAGCCGATTATTCTCACGCTGAAAGTTACCGAGAGCTTCTGTACGATCGGCTGAAGGCGGATATTGGAGGCGGGCACCTTGTCATAGTTGGGCATTCCTTGGCCGACCCTGACTTGCGGGTCATCGTCGACCGCGCCATCAAGATTGCTCAACGCGCACCCGGGGCAGTCAAAATCACGCTCCTGATGTACTCCCGCGACGAAGCCCGCGCACAGCTCCTTGAGGCGCGCGGGATTGGCACCTGCTTCGCCGGCATCGACGACTTTTTCGCAGCTGTCCAACGCCACGCAAGTGCAGCACTGGTCGCTCAGGCCAACGGCACGGCGGGAGGTCTGCCTGCAGCGCTGCAGGCCAGCACTGTCAATATTGAGCACGCCGTTGCGTTGCCCGCGAATCTCAGTGCCATGTTCAATGGATGGCCAGCGCAGTACGCCGACATCAATGCCGACACAACATTCGCTCGTGCTGTAGTCCCTCGGCTCATCGAGTCCCTTGATGACGCATCCAAGGTCGCCGGTATGCTGATTGGGGCCGGCGGCGTCGGAAAGACCACGGCCGCGCGACAGTGCTTGTTGGCTCTGCACAAACGTGGGCACAAGTGCTTCGAGCACGACAGCAACCACACTCTCGATTCGGTAGCGTGGTACGCCTTTGCCAAACAAGCCGGCGAGAGTGGGCAGCGTGTATTCCTGTTCGTCGACGATGCGCACACGCACCTCCCGCAAATCACGGACCTTGTCGAGAGACTGGGTGGCGAGGGCAAGTGTCCTCTGCAGCTGGTTCTGGCATCGAGCCGACATCAGTGGTACCCCCGAATCAAGCCACCATCCCTCTACCGTCGAGGTGCAGAGTTCAGGCTTGCGCGCCTCGAGCCCAGCGAAATTGATGACCTGTTGCGACTGATCGAAAGCAATGCCGCAATTGTCAAGCTGGTCGAGCAAGCCTTCGCAGGGTTCTCTCGCGACATGAAGAGGCGAAGGCTGGCAGAGCGGTGCTCCGCAGAGCTGTTTGTGTGCCTTCGAAACATATTCGCTTCTGAAAAGTTTGACGACATCATCTTGCGAGATTACGCCAGTCTTGCGTTGCCGGATCAGGACGTGTACCGCCACGTCGCCGCAATGGAATCGGCCAAAGTCGTAGTGCACCGACAGCTCGTAATGCGACTGCTGGGGATTGACGCGGACTCTGTCGGTGGGTTCTTGAGGCGTATGAGTGACAGTATTCACGAGTACTCTGTCAACGAGCGCGATGGCATATATGCGTGGAGAGGGCGCCACATCGTGATTGCGGACATCGTGACCGAGTACAAATTCCCTGACCAGCGCGAGCGTGCGGGGCTGTTTCGGAGGATCATCGACGCTACTAACCCGACGTACGAGATTGAAGTGAGGACCCTTCGCGAGCTCTGCAACTACGAATCCGGGATCGCCAGCATCACAAATACAGCAACGCAGAATGAGCTTCTGAGGCAAGTGATATCGCGAGTCCCCGGCGAAAGAGTGCCAAGACACAGGCTGATTCGCAATCTCATCGAAGCGGGTCAGTATGAGCACGCTGAGACGGAGATTCGAGTTTTTGAGAGCGACTTCCGACTGGACGGTCCAACTGCTCGGTACAAGGTAGCCTTGGCGCGTAAGCGCGCTGTGCAGAGCCCCGGTATTGAAGACGGTGATCGTGTAGTTATACTCAATAAGGCGGCATCGATCGCCGTTGGTTTGCTCTCCCGGTTCCCAGATCATAAGATGATACTCAAGGAGTATGCGCTCGTCGGCATTGAAGTGCACCGCAGAACCGGGGACTACGCCGTGTACGATGATGCGCTTGCGCGGTTGAAGCGCGCACAGTCGGCGGAGTTGGATCCCGACTTTGCGGGCATCATCGATAGAATCGAAAAGGCCATGCAAGGCGTCGGCCATGAGGATCGTGATCCACCTTTGGACGTGGCGTAGTTTTGCACTGCAGGTTGAAGTTGCATCTTACCGGGCGGCCCAACAAGACCTTGGAGCCGGCGAGCGCCGCAGCGGCGCTCGCGGCTCAAGGTCAAAGACGTTGGGCGGACTTCTCTTGAGCTTCCTCGTTGGAATCGCGGTCGGAGTTGGTCTCACGATCCTCGATCTGGAGGCGTTCGGGTTCGGCCTTGGTGGCGCAGTCGCACTCTTGCACCTGTTGGTTGCCCCTGGCGTTGGGCTTGGACTGCTTGGCTTCGGCATCAAGAGTCGGCGCCCCAAGCTGCGCCGCATCGGGCTCGCTCTCGTCCTCGCGGCTGTTGCTTCATTCTTGGCCTCTGGGATGTTGCTGAGCCGCAAGATCTCGGACAGCAAGGCGGCTGGCGATGCCCTGTGTCTGGCACTGGAGGAGTGTCGACAGATCAGTGGCCGATACCCGCAGGATCTCCAGGCGCTGGCGCCTTCTTTACTTCCTGCGGTGCCTACGACAAGTATGGGGCTGTTCAGTTCGGTTCCTTTCGACTACCGGCCGAGCCCCAGTGGCGAGGACTTCATCTTGGGGTTCGACTCGACTTTCTTCATGTACTGCGCGCGTAGTCGGTCGGCGACGTGGCGATGCGTTGACTAGAGCCGGCTCTTGCATTAGTCTGCCGCCCAACAAGCCCTTGGAGCCGGCGAGCGCCGCAGCGGCGCTCGCGGCTGATGGGCAAAGACGTTGGATGCACCACGTTGGAGAGTCCGCATGAGTGAAGCAACTGTCCGGACCGTTCTCAGGCTGGTGGCAGTCGTCACCATCCTCGTAGGCACGATCATGCTCACGATGGCCTTGGTCGCCTATGTTGGTGCGGGCAGAGCCATCCATGGCGCGATGAGGCAGATGGGCGGCGACTTGACCGGCGTAGCTGCCGAGTATGGTCTCTTCTCTCTACTCTCCCAGGCCGTCGTCGCGGCGGAGGGTTTTCTCCTCTACTTCCTCAGCCCCATGCTGGCGAAGGAGATCGTGGACTAGTTTGATGGGCGCCCGACAAGGCATAGGAGCCGGCGATTGCCCCGAGCGGCGCTCGCGGCTCAAGGTCAAAGACGTTGGGCGGACCCACCTGGTACCTATCTGCCCGTTGACCTTCGCAGTCGCGTCGAGAGCTGAACCAGAAGGTAGAGCACGCTTGCCCCGCAGGCGATGAGCATGAGGAGCATCGTCCTGATGTCCCACTCGAGGTAGGGCGGCGCGGATCCCTGAGGAGGCGTCGGGTCGGGACCGAGCATCTTCTCTGCAAAGTTGCTTGGAAAGCGCGTCACGTTGACCAGCCAGAAGCACAGTAGCGAGAGTGGGATGATCGCTGCGCACGCGATGGTGGCGAGCTTGCGACCGCGAGTGTTGCTTCCCATGCATCGAGGAGCATATCGCGCCGCCCAAGACGAGTTGGGCGGGTCGCTCCATGGACCCTCGCTTGCCAAGTGGGGCGCGGGATCCGGTCACGATGCAGGTCATCGCCACACACGCCGTCGGCAACACCGTGAAGGCGCCGCCGCGCACAGTCGAACGGAAGGGGTCCGGGCGCCTGCGGCGGCCCGAGGGGTCGGCGCTCGCGGTGCGGCCGTAGCGGGTTGTCGAAGTGGGGAAGGCGACTACGCTGCTTGGCAGCACGCGGCATGCGTGTGCGGCGTGTATGTCGCAGCCGAGAGGATCTGACCCATGACAAGGGCGCTGCGTTGCAATCCATGGACGATGGCGGGTCGCGCTGCACGGTTCGGTCGCTGCTGCTTGCCGCGGGCGGCCAGCATGGCGGCCGTGCCATGAGCCAAAGCAAGCCACAAACGGCACACGCAGGCCGCCCGGTGCCAGAGCAGCTGGAGTGTTGGCCGGTGGCGGCCGGACTGCCGGCGCGCGGCGAGGGCGCGCCCATCGCAGCCGTCGCGCCACGGCCGGTCGAGCCAGCGTCCACGGCCATGCGGCCCAGCATGCGGATGCGCACGCACAGGCGCTGCTTGTCGGCGATCGTTCTGCTCATGGTGGCCTGCGATGGTGGCCGCGAAGTCGACGGCCGCGCGGATCCGCAGCAGTTGGTCGACCAACTCTCGGCGCCGGGTACGGCAACGGCTGCCGCCGCTGCCCTCGTCGCGCTGGGCGGGCGCGCGGTGCCGGCGCTGCGCGGCTACTTGTCCGCCGGCGACGTCGGCGACCTGCCCGCGCGCTCTGCAGCGCTTGCGGCGTACGCGTTGGGCTGCATCGGCGTCGCGGCCGTCGAGGCGCAGCCCGAGGTGCAGCGGCTCTTCCGCTTCCATGCCGACGTCGACGTCCGGCGGCAGGCGGCGTGGTGTATCGCGCGGATCGTGGCGCCGACGCGCGATGCGCAGCGCTGCCGCGAATGCGCGCAGTTTCTCCACGACTTCGGCGCGGCGGACGTTGGCCAGGGCGACTATGCCTGGAGCCTTTCGCTGCTCGCGCTCGGCGAGGACGGCAGGGAAGAGGTCGTGCAGAGTTTCCTGGAGGACGGTGGCGCCGCCGCGTTCGCCGCCCTGAGCGAGGCCATCGTCACCGGTTGGATCGACTCGCCTACGGCGCTCGTCGACTTCCGTTCCCGCATGGTCGCCCTGCGTGCCCACGGCTATCGCAGGTGGCGGCGCAACGGGTCGGACGAGGGCGCCTGGGCAGCGATGGCGCGCGCCTGCTGGCAGCACGGCGAGCGGTCGCCTGACGCAGCGCTCGGCCTTTTGCGTCACCAGGATGCGGCATGGCGGATCGCAGGCATGGCTGCCATTGCCAGCACCACGAACTGGCAGGACCAGGTGGAGATCCTGGCGTTGCTCGACGACCCCGTTGCCGCCGTGCAGCAGAACGCGCTCGCCATCGTGAAGTCCTGGGGGCCCGCGCTGATCGCGCTGCCGCGCCTGCGCAACGTCGCGGCGCGGCATGGCCCGCTGCGTGCGGATTTCGCCCCCGCCGCCGCCGAGATCGTGCGGGAGGCGGTGGCAACGTTGGACGAACGTGCGGCCGACGTCGTGCGCAGCGCCGACGCCGTGCTGTGCGGCGAGCCGATCCAGCTCGTCGCGGCGAACGACGCCAGCGCGTACCCCGTCTGGCTCGACCTCGTCCGCGGCAGTCGCGACGCATCGCCGACCTGGCTCACGGCCCTTGGTGACGTCGCGCCCGCGATCGCCGAGCACGCGGACGGCGGCGACGCATTCGTCGGGCTGCTGGCCTCCACCGCGCCGGATTCCTGGCACGCAGCGATCACCACGCTCGCGCGCTGCGGCCCGGCCCTGCTGCGCACCGAGCCCGGCATCGAGAAAGAGGTCTACGAGAGCCGCGGCCGGGTAGGGGCCGCTCTCTTTGTCGGCATGGAACTGCGGGCCGGCGCTCTCGCCAGCGAGGCGGACCTCGCGGCTGCCGCAGCCGATGGCGCGTGGCACCTCGTCGCGCGTGCTCGGCTGGAACTCGTCCAGCGCCAAGCCGACATCTCGCGCGGAGTGGTCCGGCGCGCCCGCACCGGCGTGCACGGCGGTGACGGAATTGTGGAGTGGTCCAGCGGCAGCTTTACCTATCGGCCCGAGCCGTCTCTGGCGCAGCCGGCTGCCGCACTGCTGCTCGTTGCCGCCAACGAGACCGGATGGCGCGACGCGGTGGCGCCGGCGACGGCGGAGGCGCTTGTCCAGGCCGCCGGCGAGCGGCAATTGCCGCAACTCAGCGCCCAGTGGATCCGAGAACTGCAGGCGTGGGCACGGGGCCAAGACGACTAGTCCACTTCGCTGGCGCGTGCGTCGCCGCAGTCGTTGCCGCCGCGCCGACACGGTTCCTCCAACGCGACAGTGCGCGCCAACTCGCGGAGCCGCACGTTACGGCGTTGCTGGCCGCGGCTGCGCAGATCGCGCCGTCGCCGTTGCCTGCCAGCAGCAAGGGTCTACTCGTCGACATATCGACCGCGCGGCCGCAGCAGGCGCGGCGCAAGCCGACGTGGCGACATCGGCGGCTCGGCTTCGCGGGTCGGGTGAGCATCGCCGGGTGCGCGCGGATCCATTCGTCGGATGTCGCCGTGGGCCATCGCGGCGCTGGACGTAACAGGGGCCACCTCGGCGCACGGCACGGTGCATTTCTCGCACCCAAGGCGTCGATCGCATCGCCTCAACCGCTGTTGCCATGACCAGCATGCCTGTCGCGCGCTTCCTGTCCTGCATCCTTGTTGCCCTGGCAGCCGAGGCGGCATCGGCGCAGTCGGGCCGCACGCCGCGCAGCGATCCCGACGACGTGTTTCGGCGGCTTGACGGCGACGGCGATGGCCGGCTGTCGGCGACGGAACTGCGGGCGTTTCCCGGGGCGCGCCGCGTGCCCGATCTCCTGCAGCGCCTCGACCGCGACGGCGACGGCAGCCTCGCGCCCGCCGAGTTCCGCGCCATCAAGGCCATGGCCGGCAAGGAGGGCACGCCCGAGGCGCCGGCGCCGGCGCCGAAGCCGGAACTGAGCCCGCCGGTGGTCGCAGCGGGCACGGCCGAGGAGATCGACCGTTTCCTCGCCGCGTCGGCCTACTCGGCGCAGCACGCCGGCCTTTGCCTGCTCGTCATGAAGGACGGCGAAGTCGTCTTCGAGCAGCACGTCGCCGGTTCGGGGCCGACGACGGCCTACCAGATCGCATCGGGCACCAAGAGCTTCTGGGGCCCGGCGGCCATTGCTGCCATCGCCGAGGGGCTGTTCACGCTCGACGAAGCGGTCGCCGAGACGATCCCCGAGTGGCGCGACGATCCGCGCAAGTCGCGCATCACCGTGCGCGACCTGCTGTCGTTCGCCAGCGGTCTGGAGGCGCCGCGGCGACTGTGGGCCGAGAAGGACAAGGATCTCTATCCGCTGGCGCTCGCTCTGCCGGCGGTGTCCGAGCCGGGGACGAAGTTCGCCTACAGCGAAGTGCATCTCTACGCCTTCGGCGAGTTCTTCCGGCGCAAGCTCGCTGCGCGCGCCAAGGAATCGGGCGGCAAGGTCGAGACACCGTGGCTGTACCTCGACCGCAAGATCCTCACGCCGATCGGGCTGACGGACATTCGATGGGTGCGCGACGGCTCGGGCCAACGCGCGATGGGCGACGGGGCCGTGCTCACCGCGCGGCAATGGGCGCAGTTCGGCGAGTTCCTCCGGCTCGGCGGCGCATGGCAGGGCGAACAGTTGCTGCCGGCCGAGCGGCTCGCCGAATGCTTCGTCAGCTCGCAGGCCAATCCCGCGTACGGCCTCACGTTCTGGCTCAACAAGGCCTCGGCCGCCGGCGCCGCCGAGCAGGCCGACGTCGCCGGCGCGGGACGGCGGCGGCAGTCCGACGCGGTGAGCGCCGAAGGCATCGTCCCTGGCTGCCTGCCGAGGCTCGTGATGGCGGCGGGCGCAGGCCAGCAGCGCCTGTTCGTCGAGCCGGAGAACAAGCTCGTGATCGTGCGGTTCGCCAACGCCGACATGCCGCGACTCGTGATGGCCGGCGACTACGGCAAGCTGCAGTTGGGCTTCGAGGACGCGGTGTTCTTCGCCAAGCTGCTCGGCCTGACAAGCAAGTAGGACCGCGCCGTTGCGCGCGCCGCCACGCAAGGCTCCCAGCTGGCGCCCGCAGCAACGGCAACCCCGCCGCCTAGGAATCGCGACGTCCTCGTTACGCCACGGCACCGAGCGCATCGCCGTCGGTCCGTACCATCGCGCGCCATGTCGCGCCGCGTCGCCGCCGCTGTCGCCTTCACGCTCGCCGTCGCGGCGACGGGCGCGACCCTACGCGCACAGGACGCCGCGGCGCTGGTCGCGACGCACTGCGCCGAGTGCCATTCCGGCCCGGACGCGACCCGCGGGTTCGACGCCACGGCGCTGTTCGCCGCGCCGACGAACGACGCCACCGACACCGCCGCCGCCGCCCGCCGCGAGCGCGCGCAGCAGGCCCTGCTGCGCGTGCGCTCGCACACGATGCCGCCGCCGGACGCCGACGCGCAGCCCGACGCCGCGGCCCGCCGCGCGCTGGTCGCCGCGTTCGCTGCGCTCACGCCGGCCGAAGCCGGCGCCCGCGTCGCGTCGGCGCGGAGGCTGACGCGGCTGCAGTACGAACGCTCGGTGCGCGACCTCGTCGGCGTCCAATGGTCGGCGCGCGACCAATTGCCCGAGGACCCGCGCGTGCACGGCTTCGACACGATCGGGGACGCGTCGGGCGTCACGCCGGCGCTGTTCGAGGTCTACACGCGGGCGGCGTCGGCCATCGCGGATGCCGTGCTCGCCGACCCGCAGCGGCGCGAGCGCGCGTTCCCCAAGGCGCTGCCGCGTGAGCAGGCGATCGCGCGCCTGCTGGGCCGCGCCTTCCGCCGGCCGGCGCACGACGACGAGATCGAAGGCCGGCAAGCGCTCTTCGCCGACGTGCGCGCCGCGTCCGGCAGCGACGACCGCGCGCTCGCCGCCGTGCTGCAGTCGGTCTTCGCGTCGCCGGCGTTCCTGCTGCGCACCGAGGTCGGCCGCGACGACGGACCCGCGCGCCTCAGCGACCACGAACTCGCCGGCCGCCTCAGCTACCTGCTCGCCGCCAGCACACCCGACGACGAACTGCTCGCCGCCGCCGACCGCGGGGCACTGTCCGCGACCAACGGCCTCGCGCAGCACGCGCGCCGGCTGATCGCCGCCGACGGCGGCCGCGCGCTCGCCGACGACTTCGCGGCGCAGTGGCTGCGCTTCCGCGACGTGCTCGCCGCCAACGCCGACTTCCGCCGCTACCCGGAGATCTGGAACGGCCGGCTGCGCCCAGCGTTCTACGAAGAAGCGGCCCTGTTCTTCGCGGCGATCGCGCGCGACGACCTCAGTGTGCTGACGCTGCTCGACAGCGACTTCACCTACGCGAACAGCGCGCTCGCCAAGCACTACGGCCTGCCGCCGGTACAAGGCGACGCGTTCGTGCGCGTGCCGCTGTCCGACCGCCGCCGCGGCGGCGTGCTCGGCATGGGCGCGATGCTGATGGTCGCCAGCTATCCGCTGCGCACGAGCCCGGTGCAGCGCGGCCGCTGGATCCTGGACGCGCTGCTCGACCTCACGCCGCCGCCGCCGCCGCCCGGCACGGGCTCGCTTCCGGCCGAGGACACGCCCAAGGGCGACCAGTCGCTGCGCGCGCAGCTCGAACGCCATCGCAGCTCGCGTTCGTGCGCGTCGTGCCACGCGCAGATGGATCCGCTCGGCTTCGCGCTGGAGAACTTCGACGTGCTCGGCAAGTGGCGCGACGAGCTGCACGGCCAGCGCATCGACGCCGCCGGCGTGCTGCCCGACGGCGCGCGCGTCGACGGCCCGATCGGGCTCAAGGACGCGCTGCTCGCGCGCCAGGACGAGTTCGTGCGCACGTTTGCCGCGCGCCTTCTCGCGTTCGCCGTCGGCCGGCCGATGCTGCCCGCCGACGAAGCCGAGCTGCTGCGCATCGGTGCCGCCTCCGCGCGCGGCGGGCACCGCTTCACCGCGTTGCTCGACGCCGTGCTCGCTTCGCCGTTGTTCCTGCTGCGCGACCCCGACGCCGTCGGCGCGCCGCTGCCACCCACGGAGGGCCGATGACCGAAGCGCCGCACCGTCCCCGTCCCGACCGCCGCGTCTTCCTGCGCGGGCTCGGCGCCACCATGGCGCTGCCGTGGTTGGAGTCGTGCGCGTCGGCCAAGCCGCGTCCGACCGCCGTCCGCGACGAACGCCCCGCGCGCATGGTCGTCGTCGTCATGCCCAACGGGGCGCTGCCGTCGGCGTGGAAGCCCGCGTCCGACGGCCAGGGCGGCTACGTGCCGTCGTTCGCGCTGCAACCGCTCGGCGCGCTGCAGCCGCGCGTGTCGGTGCTGACCGGCCTCGCCAACCGCCAGTCGTTCGACGGCGACGGCCACTACGCCAAGGTCGCGCCGCTGCTGACCGGCATGAAGGTGCGCCGCACCGGCGGCCGCGACCTGCACAACGGCGTGTCGATGGACCAACTCGCGGCGCAGGCGCGCGGCGACCGCACGCCGCTGCCGTCGCTCGAGCTCGGCTGCGACCCGATCTACCCGGTCGAGGACATGGGCTACTCGACCGTGTACGGCGGCACGATCGCGTGGAGCGCCGCCGATCGGCCGTGCACCAAGGAGATCGTGCCGCAGCGCGCATTCGACCGGTTGTTCCGCGCACACGAACTCGCCGCCGATCCGGCGCGGCCCAGCGTGCTCGACGTCGTCAAGGCCGACGCCGACCGCCTGCGCCGCCGCCTGTCGCGCCGCGACCAGGACAAGCTCGCCGAGTACCAGGATTCGGTGCGCGCGCTCGAACGCCGCATCGCCGCCGCCGTCGCCAACCGCCGCGCCGACGTCGATCCCGCGCAAGCCCCGCCCGACGGCGTGCCCGCCGACTACCCGACGCACGTCGCGCTGATGTTCGACGTGATCGCACTCGCGTTCGCGACCGACACGACGCGCATCGCGACGTTCCTGATGGCCAACGAGGTCTCGGGCAGGCCGTTTGGCTTCGTCGAGGGCTGCGGCGGCGGCTTCCACGAGTACTCGCACCACGAAGGCAAGGAATCGAAGCAGGAGCCGTACCGCCGCATCACGCGCTGGCACGTCGCGCAGTTCACGACGCTGCTCGAACGCCTGCAGCGCCTCGACGACGGCGACGGCGCCAGCGTGCTCGACCGCACGATGGCGGTGTTCTGCTCGCCGATGAGCGACGGCAACGCGCACTCGCCGCACGACCTGCCGGTGCTGCTCGCCGGCGGCGGCGCGCTGGGCGTGCCGCAGGGGCGGCTGGTCAGCTCGCCCAAGGACACGCCGCTGTGTCGCCTGTGGCTGGCGATGCTGCAGCGCTTTGGGGTGGGCGTCGACCGCTTCGCCGACGCGGTTGCGCCGCTGGTGTGAGGGGGCTCGTGCCCGCCAAGGCCCGCAAGAAGGCCGTCCAGGCCGCCTCGAAGGCTGCAATTTGCCGCCACGGAACATCTGGGGAGGAAACCACTTACGAAGATCGCAGATAAAACTGCTACATCGTGGGCATTTTGCACGACAAAATGCCCACGATGTATCGGCGCCTGCTCGCTCTGCCTGCGTCCTCGTTCTTCCTGTTCGGTCCGCGCGCGACCGGCAAGACGACGTGGCTGCGTCAGGTCCTGCCCGACGCCCATTGGATCGACCTCGTGCCGAGCGAGGCGTTCGTGCGCTACCTGCGCGAACCAGCGCTGTTCCGGCGCGAGGTCGAGGCCCTGCCGCCCGGCTGGATCGTCGTCGACGAGGTGCAGAAGGTGCCAGCGCTGCTCGACGAAGTGCACGCGCTGATCGCGCGGCACGGCGCGCGCTACCGCTTCGCGCTCAGCGGTTCGAGCGCGCGCAAGCTGCGCCGGTTCGACGCCAACCTGCTCGCCGGCCGCGTCGCCAACCGCTCGTTCTTCCCGCTGACGTTCGCGGAGACCGACTTCCGTACGGACATCGACGACGCGCTGCGCATCGGCATGCTGCCCGGCGTCGTCAGCGCGCCAGCGTCGGCCGAGGACACGCTCGAAGCGTACGCCGCCAACTACGTCCACCAGGAGATCCAGCAAGAAGCGCTGACCAAGGACCTGCCGGGCTTCGCGCGGTTCCTGCGCGTCGCCGCGATCCTCAATGGCCAGTCCGTTTCGGCCGCGAATGTCGCCAACGAGGCGGGCGTCGCGCGCGCGACGGTGCAGCGCCACTTCCAGATCCTCGTCGACACGCTGATCGGCGTCACGGTGCCGGCGTGGCAGCCGCGGCTGAAGGTGCGCGAGGTCGCGCATCCGCGCTTCTACTTCTTCGATCCGGGCGTCGCGCGCGCAGTCGCCGGCCGTATCCGCGCGCCGGTGCACGAGCAGGAGCGCGGTTCGCTGCTGGAGACCTGGGTGCTGCACGAACTCCGTGCGCACATGCAGTTCGCGCTGACCGGCGGCGAGGTGAGCTGGTACCGCACGGGCGCTGGCGCCGAGGTCGACTTCATCTGGCGTGGGCCGCACCATGCCGTCGGCATCGAGGTCAAGGCGAGCGAGCGCTGGCGGCCCGATGCCGGCGCCGCGCTGCGCGAACTGCTCGAACGCAAGGCGATCCGTCGCGCCGTCGCGGTGTATCTCGGCGACCGGCCGCTCAAGGACGGCGCCATCGACGTGCTGCCGGCGCGTGCGTTCGCGCAGCAGCTCGGCGATCTGCTAGCGTGATCCCGTGCCGCGCGCCCTGCCGCCTTCCGACCAGCGCCTGACCGTCCTCGGCTGGTGGTTCCGTCCCGATGCGCCGAGCGAACTGCCGCTGCCGCAGCGGTTGGTGGGGACGTGGGACGAACGCGAACGCGCGGCGACGCTCGCGTACCTGCGCGCCGGCCAGTCGCTCGTGCGCTACCCCGACGCGTCGTTCTGCCGCTTCGACTGCGGCGTCGGCGCGCTCGGTGACGCCGACCTGACCGACGGGCGCTACGTCTGGCCCGACGGCCTCGCGCACTACGTCGAACAGCACGGCGTGCGCCTGCCGGAGGACTTCATTGCGCGCGCCGTCGCCGCCGACGGCGTCGTCGCGCCATTCCGCCTACCGAAGCCGCGCTTTGGCCTCTACGACCACGGCCCGTGGCTCGCATGGGCGCGCGCGCGCGGCGCGTGCCCGCCGCTGGAAGGCTTCGCGGCGCCTGACGACGCGATCGCCGAGCGCATCGCCGCCGACCTCGGCGACGCCGAGTACGCGCGCATCCTGCTGTGCAACGGCGGCTCGCGCGAAGTCGTGCTCGAACTCGCCGACGGTTCGCTCGAACTGCGGCACGTGCGCGCCGGCGGCAGGCCGCCGCAGCGCTTCGCCAACTGGCTCGCGTGGCCGACGACTGCCGCAGCAGGCAGCACGTCGACGGCGAGCGCGTCGCCGCGCGCAGGCCTGCCAAAGCCGCCCGATCGCCCGGGCCGCGGCCTGACGATGGCCGAGTTCTTCCAGAAGCGCCGGCCGCCGGACGGCGACGGCAGCAACAGCAACAGCGGCAGCGACGGCAGCCAGCGCAACTGACGCGGCGGCCACGTCCACGCGGTCGCCAACGGCACGCGACGGCAGACCGGGCGAGCAGGGCGCGCGGGCTCAGCCCTTCGTCAAGGCCGCACGCAGCGCACGATCCAACTCCCCGTGCTCGTACACAAACCCCGCCGCGGCAAGCGCCTTCGGCGTGCAGCGCTGGCTGCTCAGCAGCAGCGCCTGCGCCATCTCGCCGAGCAGCAGCCGCAGCGCAAACGCCGGCGCGGGCAACACCGCCGGCCGGTGCAGCACCCGGCCGAGCGCGCGGCCAAACTCGCGGTTGGTGACCGGTGTCGGCGCCGTCGCGAGCGCCGGGCCGCGCAGCCGTTCGTTGCCGAGCGCGAACAGGATCGCGCGCACGAGATCGTGCAGCGTGATCCAGCTCATCCACTGCCGGCCGCTGCCGAGCGGCCCGCCGAGCCCGAGCCGGAACGGCGGCAGCATGCGCGGCAGCGCCCCGCCGTCGCGCGCGAGCACCACGCCGATGCGCAGCAGCACCACGCGCGCGCCGGCGGCGGCGAGCGGGGCGGTGCCGGCCTCCCACGCGCGCGCGACGTCGGCGAGGAAGCCCTGGCCGGGCGCGCTCGCTTCGTCGAGCGCTTCGTCGCCGCGGTCGCCGTAGACGCCGGTCGCCGACGCCGACACCAGCACCTTCGGCGGCTGCGGCAGTGCGGCGAGCGCGCGGCACAGCTTCTCGGTCG
>JADCJE010000145.1 GCA_020247305.1 Phycisphaerales bacterium
AGCCGCGGGCTGCAGGGGCTGCTCATCCGGCTGGCGCGCGGGCTCAACAAGCTCTGGGGCCGCAAGGGCAAGGTCTTCGCCGACCGCTACCACGACCGCGCGCTCAAGAGCCCGCGCGAGGTGCGCAACGCGCTGGTCTACGTGCTCGGCAACGTACTGGGCAGCGGCCGCAAGCACGCCGCGCAGGGCCGCATGATCCCGGCGTTCGACGGGCCGGACATGTTCACGTCGGCGCCGTGGTTCGATGGCTTCGTCGCAGCGATCGAGGTGCGCGGCATCGACGGCATCCCGCTGCCGGTCGCGCGCGCGCGCACGTGGTTGGCGAACGACGGCTGGCGAAGGTTGGGGAGGATCCGGCTGGAGGAACAGCCGAAGGTCGGTTGACGCGCGCGGTGCGCACCTGAGCCGGCCAGAGACATTGCGGGCGAACCAACACGGCCAACCGCTGCGCCGCCGCTGCGAAGGCCTGGGAAGAGCGCAGCACGCCGGGCGCGGGCGTGGCCAAACCTCTGCAACTTGCTCTGCAACTTGGCGCGCCACCTGCCGCGTACCCCGCTCCTCATCCCCTCCCAGGCCTTCGGAGCGCCCCGTGCTGCGGTTGGCTTCGCTCATGCGCCCGCAACGTCCCTGGCCGCGTGTCCATGCCGATCCAACTCGGCCCGCCCGTCGCTGCGGCCCCCGCTGAAGCTCTCCTCCTACCGCCTCGCCGACTCGCCCGCCCAGGCGGAGCGGGCCGGACGCGGCGTCACGCGAAGAAGTCGTTGCCCTTGTCGTCGACGACGAGGAACGCGGGGAAGTCCATCACTTCGATGCGCCACACCGACTCCATGCCGAGGTCGGCGTAGTCGAGCACGTCGACCTTGGTGATCGACTCCTGCGCCAGGATCGCCGCCGGACCGCCGATCGAGCCGAGGTAGAAGCCGCCGTGCTTCTTGCACGCTTCGGTCACCGCCTTGCTGCGGTTGCCCTTGGCGAGCATGACGTGGCTGCCGCCGGCCGCCTGGAAGGCGTCGACGTAGCTGTCCATGCGACCGGCGGTCGTCGGCCCGAACGAGCCCGACGCCATGCCGGTCGGCGTCTTCGCCGGGCCGGCGTAGTAGACCACGTGGTCCTTCATGTACTGCGGCAGGCCTTGGCCGGCCGCGAGGCGTTCCATCATGCGCGCGTGCGCAATGTCGCGGGCGACGACCATCGGGCCCGTCAACGAGAAGCGCGTCTTGATCGGATGCTTGGCGAGCGTGGCGCGGATCTCGGCCATCGGCTGGCGCAGGTCGATGCGCACGACGTCGCCGCCGAGGTGGCCGGTCTCGACCTCCGGCAGGTAGCGCGCCGGGTTGGTCTCCAACTGCTCCAGGAACACGCCGTCGGCGGTGATCTTGCCGAGCGCCTGGCGGTCGGCGCTGCACGACACGCCGATCCCGACGGGGCACGAGGCGCCGTGCCGCGGCAGACGGATCACGCGGACGTCGTGGCAGAAGTACTTGCCGCCGAACTGCGCGCCGATGCCGTTGTTGCGCGTCAGCGCCAGCACCTGTTGCTCCAGCTCAAGGTCACGGAAGGCGCGTCCCTGCGCGTTGCCGGTCGTGGGCAGCGAGTCCAGGTAGCGCGCGCTCGCCAGCTTGACGGTCTTGAGCGTGAACTCCGCCGACATGCCGCCGATGACGATGGCGAGGTGGTACGGCGGGCAGGCCGCGGTGCCGAGCTTGCGCGTCTCCTTGTCGATCCAGGACAGCAGCGTCTTCGGGTTCAGCAGCGCCTTCGTCTCCTGGTACAGGAACGTCTTGTTGGCCGAGCCGCCGCCCTTGGTCATGAACAGGAAGTGGTACTCGTCGCCCTCGTCCGCGTAGAGCTCCACCTGCGCCGGCAGGTTGTCGCCGGTGTTGCGCTCCTCGTACATCGAGAGCGCGCTCATCTGCGAGTACCGCAGGTTGGTTTCCGCGTAGGTGCGGTGGATGCCCTTGCTCAGCGCCTCGGCGTCGTCGCCGAACGTCCACACTTCCTGGCCCTTCTTGCCGATCACGATCGCCGTGCCGGTGTCCTGGCAGCTGGGCAGCACCATGCCGGCCGAGACGTTGGCGTTGCGCAGCAGTTGCAGCGCGACGAAGCGATCGTTGGCGGAGGCCTCCGGGTCGTCGAGGATGGCGCGCAGTTGCTGCAGGTGCCCCGGCCGGAACAGGTGGCTGATGTCGCGGATCGCCGCGAAGGCCAGTTGCTCCAGCGCCGCCGGCTCGACCTGCAGGATCGTCCTGCCGCCGGCCGGCACGGCCCGCACGTGGTCCTTGGTCAGCAGGCGGTACGGCGTCGGATCGTCGCCGAGCTCGAAGATCGGCTGGTAGCGGAACGTCATGGCGCCAGCGTTGCGCCGGTCCCCGCCGGTGTCCAGCGCGTGCGCCGCCGACCGGCGACCGGTCGAACCGGCAACTGCCACCCGCTACGTTGCGCGCCATGAAGCCGCGCGTGTTCGTGACCCGCCGCGTCTATCCGGCGGCCATCGCGATCCTGCAGGAACACTGCGTCGTCGACTACCAGGACAGCCACGACGTGCTCGACGAGGCGCGGCTGAGCCGCCGCCTGCAACACGCCGACGCGGTCGTCTGCCAGCTGACCGATCCGCTGACGGCCGCCGTGATCCAGGCCGCGCCGAAGCTGCGCGGCATCCACCAGATCGCCGTCGGCCACGACAACATCGACGTCGCTGCGGCGACCGCGCGCGGCATCCTGGTGACCAACACGCCCGGCGTGCTGACCGAGGCCACCGCCGACCTGACCTGGGCGCTGCTGCTCGCCGCCGCGCGCCGCGTGCCCGAGGCCGAGCGCTTCCTGCGCGACGGCAAGTGGCAGCGCTGGGACGTCGACCTGCTGTGCGGCGCCGACGTCAGCGGCCGCACGCTCGGTCTGGTCGGCTTCGGTCGCATCGGTCAGGCCGTCGCGCGCCGCGCGATCGGCTTCGGCATGCGCGTTCTCTACGCGAGCCGCAGCGAGGCGCCGGCGGCGGTCGAGCAGGAACTGCGAGCCCAGCGCGTGCCGCTCGACCTGCTGCTCAAGCAGAGCGACTTCGTGTCCCTGCACGTGCCGCTGCGCGACGAGACGCGCCACCTCATCGGCGTCGAGCAGCTGTGCCAGATGAAGCGCACGGCGTTCCTGATCAACACGGCCCGCGGCCCGGTCGTCGACGAGCGGGCGCTGGTCGCGGCGTTGGAGGAGAACCTGATCGCCGGCGCCGGCCTCGACGTGTTCGAAGCCGAACCAACGGTGAGTCCTGGCCTGCTGCAGTTGCCCAACGTCGTGCTGCTGCCGCACGTCGGCAGTGCGGTGACCAGCGTCCGCAGCCTCATGTGCGCGCTCGCCGCCAACGACTGCGTCGCGCTGCTGACCGGCGAGCAACCCAAGCACCCGGTCAACGCCGAAGTGCTCAGGCCACGCGCACACGGCCCGCAGGGGCACGAGCCGCAGGCCCCTGGGCCACAGGATCGCGGGCTGCGGGGGCAGGGGTGAAGGACGCCTTGCGCGCGGCGTTCGCGACGACGCTCGCCGACCTGCGCGCGCGGCAGGATGAGTGGACGCCGCGCTGCCTCGGCATGGCACGCAACCACGTGGCCCGCGGTGGGCCGGTCGTCCTGATCGCGTTCGGCAAGGCGGCGCGCAGCATGGCGACGTCGGCCCTCGCCGTGCTGCCCGCCCACCGCGTCCGCGGCCTGCTGGTGACGCCAGCACCCGACGACGCGCCGCTGCCGCCGCTGCAGACCATCGCCGCCGGCCATCCGCTGCCCGACGGCGGCAGCTTCGCCGCGGCGCGCGCGGCGCTCGCGCTGTGCCACAGCGTCCGGCCGACCGAGCACGTCGTGTTCCTCGTCTCCGGCGGCGGTTCGGCGCTGCTCGAACTGCCGTACGACGACCGCATCGACGTCGCGTCGTGGCGCGCGTTCTACCGGGCGCTCGTCGGCTGCGGCGCAGGCATCGAGCGCGTCAACGCGATCCGCCGCCGCGTCTCGGCGGTCAAGGGCGGCCGCCTCGCGCTGGCCGCCGCGGCGGCCGCCGGCCAGACCACCGTGCTCGTGCGCGACGTGCCGGGCAATTGGGGCGACATCGCCTCGGGGCCGACGTGGCTCGCCGACGAGGGCGACGCCAGCGACGACGCCGATCCCGACGACGCCTCGCCTTGGCTCGACGACGCCGCGCTGGCGCGCGAACTCGACGTGCTCGGCCTGCGCGCGGCGCTGCCGCCCCAGCTCGCCGACGACCTCGCCGCCGGCGCGCTGCCGCCGCGCCCGCACGTCCCCGACCGGCTGCATTCGAAGTGCGCGTGGCTGACGCTGCTGAGCGAGGAGCACGCGCGCGCCTTCGCGGCCCGCGCGATGACGGCGGCCGGCTACGTCGTCGACGCCGAGGCGGACGCCGACGACCTGCCGGTTGACGCCGCCGCCGATGCGCTGCTGCAGCGGCTGACGGCGCTGCGCGCCGCGCACCCCGGCCGCAAGGTGGCCGTGGTCACCACCGGCGAACTGTCGGTCGCGCTGCCGCCGTCGCCGGGCATCGGCGGCCGCAACCAGCAGTTCGCGCTCGCCTGCGCCTGCCGCATCGCCGGCCAACCGGTCGCCGTGCTCAGCGCCGGCACCGACGGCATCGACGGCGCTGCGCCGGCCGCAGGCGCCGTGGTCGACGGCACGACGTGCGCCCGCGCCAGCGCCGCCGGCCTGGACGTCGCCGAGTCGATGCGCCGATGCGACGCGCATCCCCTGCTCGCGGCGCTCGGCGACGCGGTCACGACCGGCCCCACGGGCACGAATGTGCGCGACCTGCGCATCCTCGCCGCCGCGCCGGAGGCCTGAAGGCCACCGGCAGTCGCCGGTGCCACCGGACCTTCCCGCGCGTCGTGGAACGACGGTCCCGCGACCGCACGGCGGTCCGTCGCGGACTGCACTCCGGATCCCTCCTGCGCCGATGAGTCGGCGGGGAAGCACCGGACTTGCTCGACGCAGCTCGAACAACGACGCGGCCGACGTGGCTTGGCGTCCTGGGACTGCTGGCCGCATGCGGCGGCGGCGCCGACGCCGGCGCGCCGGCATCGGCGTCGCTGACGGCGCTCGGCAGCGTCCAGTTGCTCAGCCACGACCCTGCCGACGGCGCCATCCAGGTCGCCGTCGCCAGCGAGATCGTGTTGCAGTTCGACGCCGCGATGGCGACCGAGAGCTTCGGCGACGACGACACGGAACTCCGCGTCGAAGCCACCGGCGCGCTGGTTCCCGGCACGTTCCGCCTGGTCACGCCGCAGCGGGCGCACTTCAAGCCCACCACGCCCCTGGCCCTCGAGACCGACTACGTCTTCCGCCTGTCGCCCCTCACGTGTGACGAGGACGGGCGCATCCTCGACGTCGAACGGTCGTTCCGCTTCCGCACCCTCGACCAGACGCCGCCGCGACTCGTCGCGGCCGACATCGCCGACAACGCGACCGGCGTCATCCGCGATCGCCCCGTCCGTCTGACGTTCGACGAACGCATCGATCCGGCCTCGCTCACGGCGGACGCCGTGCAGCTGCGCAACAGCGCCGGCCAGCGACTGGCGACGACAGCGACGGCGGCGGGCGCGGCCATCGTCGTCGCGCCCCACGCCGACCTGCCGGGCGACCGGCAGTTCACGCTGACGGTCGCGACGTCGCTGCGCGACGTCGCCGGCAACACCCTCGCCGCCGCGATCCAGCGCACCTTCCGCACCGCGGTCGACGCCGTGCAACCGACGGTGCAGGGCGCGTGGCCGACGAACGGCCGGACGGGCGTCTCGCCGCTGGCGACGCCGCGCATCGTCTTCAGCGAGTCGATGGACCCTGCCAGCGTCGGCCCCAGTTCGGTCCGCTTCCGCGACGAGTGGAACAGCCCGGTGGCGTACACGGTCGCAGCGAGCCCGGATCAGCGCACGCTGCGGGTGATTCCAGCGCTGCCGCTCGCGCCGAATCGCAACTACTCGCTGACCTTCGTCACCGGCGGCGCCGTCGTGCGCGACGTCAGCGGCAATCCGCTGGCCACCAGCCTGACCTGTTCGTTCCGCACGGGCACCGACGCCGCGCCGCCACAGCTGGTCGCCAGCGTCCCGCACGACGGCGCCGACCGCGTGCCCGGCGACGTCGTCGTCGAGTTGCAGTGCAACGAGGCACTCGATCCGGCCTGGATCGTCCCGGCCACGGTGACGATCGCCGCGAACGGGGTGGAGTGGGACGCGCTGGTCGAGCCGCTCGGCGCCACGGGCGTGCGGGCGACGCCGTTGACGCCGCTGCCGACCGGCGCCGCGTGCACGGTGCGCCTCGTCGGCGGCCCGGAGGGCGTGCGCGACGCCAACGGCAACCCGCTCGCCGCCGACCTCGTCGTCGCGTTCACGACCTCGCACGACGCCGGCACCCCGATGGCGCTGCTGTTGCCGCCCGAAGGCGCCGTCGACGTCGCCCGCAACACCGCCGTGTGCGCGACCTTCGACGACGTCATGGACACCGCGACGCTGCTCGGCGACGGCGTCGAATTGACCACCGACGCCAGCGTCGCGATCGCGTGCGACGTCAGCGTGGCCGACGGCGGCCGCGGCGTGACGCTGCAGCCGAAGCAGACGCTCGCGGCGAACACCTTCTACCGCGTGCGCGTCCGCAGTGGCCCGACCGGCGTCCGACGCGCCTCCGGCAACTGGTTGCCGGCACCGCTGTCGGCGCGCTTCCGTACGGGCGCCGGACTCGACTTCGTCGCCCCGACGGCCACGTGCACGGTGAACGGCATCGCCGGCTCGCGGCAACAGGGCCTCGCCTTGCCGCCCGACGGCTTCACCATCGACTTCGACGCCAGCGACGCCGGCGGCTTCGTCGACATGACCCGCTGCGAACTGCTGCTCGACGGTCCGGCGGCCGGACCGTCGACGGCCACCCTGCTGGCCGCCGCAACGCTCGGCAACGGCTTCGCGCGCATGCGCGTGCCGATGAATGCAGCCTTGGCGACCGGGAGCTGGACCTGCCGCGTCCGCGTGCCCGACCTCTGCGGCAACTACGCCGTCACGGCGCCGATGGCGTTCGAGGTCGTCCAGCCGACGACGACCATGCTGCCGTTCGAACGGACGCAGGTCGTGTGGATCCGGACCGACCTCGATCTCGACCGCAACGGCCGCGCGGACTTCGACGACGACCTCCTGCGCCTGGGCTTCACGGTCGACGGCGGCCATGCCGCGAGCCAGGCCTTCGTGCGGCAGGCACTGCTGGACGGCGTGCTGGCGGAGACGAGCCGCCTCTACGGACGCGGACCGCGCGGGGAGCCGACCGGGCCGGAATCCGTGGCCATCCGTTTCGCGACGCGTTCGCCCGGGCAGGCGTCGCACATGCAGATGGGCGTCGGCGGCTTCGACCCGAGCGGGCCGCCGGGCCGCAGCTACGGCAGCGAGAGCACCGGCGTCCTGGGACGCGCGGTCTTCGACCTGCGCAACGGCAACGCCAGCGAACGCAACACCGGCGGCGGCCAGGCACTGGGCGTCTTCCCCGGCGAGATGTTCCTCTACCAGGCGCGGCTGCATCAGCAGGTCCATCCGTCCTACCAGACGACCTTCGCGCAGCGCTTCATGCCGCTGTGCCCGCAGATGGGCGGCACGCCGGTCGGCGCGCACCTGCACGACGCTGCGACACTGCGCGCGGACTTCGACGACGCGGCGGCGACCAGTTCGCAGCGAGCCCGCCGCCAGACGGTGCTCGCCGCCGTCGGGGCCTGGTCCAAGGTCATCGCCATCGTGCTCGCACACGAGATCGGCCACTCCGTCGGCCTGGTCGCGCCCGGCGCGGCCCCCAGCGGTCTCCATGGCGACGCCTCGCTGCACAACTCGTTCGCCGGCGCCACCGAGGTCATGGCCGCGAACATCAGCTACGAGACGATGGTGTCGATGCCGTACGCCTTCCGCGACATCGACATGGCCTACCTGCGGCAAAGGGTGGTGATGCGATGACCCCGGCGTGGCGACACCGGGCGCGCACGGCGCTGCTCGCCCTCGCGCTTGCCGGCGCAGGACGCAGCCAGGACGGCGCGTCGACGCTCGCCGCCAACCTCGAGGCCGCCGATGCCGTCGTCGTCGCGACGGTCACGGAACACGAGAGCGCGCCGCAGGACATGCTGCGGGTGCGCTTCGTCGTCGCCACGTCGCTGACGGGCGCGCCGCCGGCGGCGTTCACGCTGACCGAACCGGCCGGGGCGTGCTGCGGGCGCAGCCTGTTCGCGCTGCAGCAGGGCGACGTCCGGTTGGCGTTCCTGCGCCGGCGAGGCCCGGCGTGGCACGTCGCCGGCGGGCCGCGCGGCCTGCTGCCGGCGACGGCCGAGGTCGTCGCGCACGTGCGCGAACTCGCTGTGCACCGGTCCGGTCCGGCGCGCACGGCGCTGCTCGTCGCGGCGCTCGACGCGCCCGGGCCGCGCATCGCCGACGACGCCGCGCTGGCCCTCGCGGCCCAGCCCGCCCTGGCCCTCGACCCGGCCGCGCGGGCGGCGATCGGCAGCGCGCTGCAGCGCGAACTCGATCGCCGTTCGGGCCGGGCCGCCCCGCTGCTCGAGGTCGCCGCGCGCTCGGCCGACGCCGGTCTGCGCGACGCGCTGCTCGAACGCTACCTGGCGAGTCCGCGTGACGACGAAGCGGCGCTGCTGGCCAACGGCCTGCTGCGGGCGCCGGTCGCCGGCACGATGGACCTCGCGATCGCCGGCGCGACCGACGAACGCCGCGGCCTGCGCGCCGCCGAGCTCGCCTCGGGACTCGGCAGCGACGAGGCGGTCGCCGCGTGCTTCGGGTTGCTCGCGCGCACAACGGCGCCGCGCGTGCAGCTGCGCCTGTGCGAGGAACTCCTGGCCCGCGGCGTGCCCGCGGCCCAGCTGCAGCGGGCGCCGCGCGCCGTCGTCGACTCGGCGCAGAAGCGCGTCGCCGCGCGCAGGCTGGTCCGCCCCTCCTTGGAGGCGCGATGACGACGACGCAGAACCAGACGCAGACGTCGACGCAGCCGGCGCCGGCGACGTGGTCGGCGGTCTTGCCGGACGCGCTGTTGTCGCTCTCGCTCGGCGCGCTCGAATTGCCCCTCGCGACCGTCGTCGCGCTGGCCGGAGCGGGCATGCACACGGTCGCGGACGTGCTGCGGGCGCCGGCGGAGGCGTTGGTAGCCGGCGGGCCGCTGGCGCACGGCCGCGCCCAGGACGTCGCCCACGCGCTGCAGCGCGCCCTGGCCGAAGGCCTCGCGCCGCGCCAGCTGACGGCCTCGGACTGGCCGACGCTCCGCAACCAGCTGCTGGCGCCGCTCGGCGAACTGGAGCGACGCTGGTTCGAGGAGATCGTCGGCGTGGTCGGCGAACCACCGACGGCCTCGACGTTGGCGCGGAGCCTGGGCATCACCGTCGCGACGTTGAACGAACGCGCCGACCGGCTGCGCGCGGCGTTCGGGGCCCTCGCGCCGGACCTCGTCGAACGACTGCACCACGAAGCTGCGACCGATCTGCGCGCCAACGACGGCGTGATGCAGGTGGTCCACGCCGCCGTCGACAGCATCGTGCACCGCCTGGCCCGCAGCGCGCCCGAGCCGGGCTTCGGCGTGCGCCTCGTCGCCTTCCTGTTCCCGCAGGAGTGTTGCCAGGCGCGCGGGGCCCTGTTCGCGATGACCCCGCGCCGGCACCGTCGCCTGCTGCGACTGCTGCCGAACCTCGTCGCGCCGCGACGCCTGCCGAAGCCCGTGGACGAACTGCTGGAGGAACTGCGCGCGCTCGACCTGCCGACGACCCGCGGCATCCTCGTCCACGTGCTGCGGGCCAACCTGCGCGTGGCGATCGAACTCGACCCCGAGGTCGGCGAAGTCGCCGTCGCCGATCCGCGCACGCCGACGGCGCGCCTGGCGGAACTGCTCGAAGAGGCCCGCAGGCCCATGTCGGCGACCGACCTCGCGTGCGCCTACCGGGAGCGCTACCGCACGGGCTCGGTCCGCCTCGTGCGTCGCCTGCTGATGGAACGCGGGCTGTTCCTGCGCATCGGGGAAGACCTCTGGGCGTTGCGCCGCGACCACGAAGCCGCGCTCGACGCCGTCGCGCCGCTCGTCGACAAGATCGCCCGCCGCCTGTGCGCCATGGGCGGCCGGCAGCGGGTGCCTGACCTGCTGGACGAGGACGACGCCCGCAGCGAACCCACGTTGCACTACGTGCTCGACGAACTCGCCGACGACCCGCGCGTGCGCCTGCTCGGCCGTGGCGACGCCTGCCCGGCCGGCCACCGCCAGTCGCTCGTGATGACCCGGCTGCTGGAGTCCTTCCGGCGGGCCGGCGGCGACGTGCTGCTGGGCCGCTTCCTCGAAAACCAGCCGGAGGAACACCGCCGCCTGACCGCGCGGCTGCTGCGACGCAACCGCCTGTTCGTGCACGTGTCGCCGGATCGGGTCGACGTGCTCTCCAACTGGCCGTTCAACGCCGAACGCATGCAGCGCCTGCTGGCGCTGGTCGAGGAGCAACTGCAGCGCCGGGCCGGCTACTCGCACACGTCGGCGATCAAGGCGGCGCTCGACCTCACCGACCTCGGCGGCCCGTGGTTGACGCTGCCGCTGCTGGAGGACGTGCTGCGCCGCAACGGCCCGTTCGACGTGCTGCCCGGCGGCATCGTCGGACGCATCGAGCTCGATCTGAACGGGTTCGTGCGCCGCTCGCTGCGCGCGGCCCTGCGCAGCGCCGGCGCGACGCTGACCGCCGAGGAGATCCTGCTGCAGCGGCCCGAACTGGCTCCGTTCGCCCCGACGGTCGAAGGCATGCTGCGCAACGATCCGATGGTGCGAACGGACGACGACGTCCGCTTCACGATCGACTGAGCCCGCCCAGCGGCGGCGCGGGCGCCCAGCCGTCGCGGTCGGCGAGCTTGTCGCAACCGCGCGCCACCGGCCACGCCAGCAGCGCACCCGCGGCGACGTCGACGAGCCAGTGGTAGCGCAGCAGGACCGTGCTGACGAGCAGCAGCAGGCACGGCGTCAGCAGCCATGGCAGCCACCGGCGATTCCAACGCCAGAGGATCAGCAGGCTGGTCAACGTCATCATCGTGTGGCCGCTGGGGAAGCAGTCCCACGGGTTGGCTTCGCCGGCGTCGATCGTGGCGCGCAACGGCGCGGCGATCCAGACGCCGAGCACGTCGTGGTCGAAGGCGAGCACGCGATTGGGCCCGAGCGTCGGCACCAGCAGGTAGCCGAGGTAGCTGGCGAGGAATCCCCCGACGAGCAGCAGCACCGCGCGATCGAACGCGGCCGGTCCCGACGCCAGTCCGGCCGCGATCGCCGACAGCGCGCAGATGCCGTAGAAGGCGCCGTAGGAGACCTGCATCGCCTCGACCAGCCACGCCGGCAGGCAGCGCACGAACGCGCCCGGATCGGCGCCCACGAGCGCGCGGTCGACGGCGAGGAACCACCATTCGTACGGTTCGGGATGCACCGCCGGCAGCAGCCAGCACAGCGCCGTGAACACCGTCGGCAAGCCGACGATGGCCAGCCCCGCGCGCGGCACGCGCGCGGCCGCCGGCGACCTGCGCGTCGCGAGCCAGCCGCAGGCGACCACCGCGGCCAGCACGACGGCGTGCACGGCGGCGCACAGCCACGGCGCGTAGCCGTCGGAGCCGCCGCCGGGCGCGAAGACGGCCACCGCGAGGACGCAGGCGAAGTACGCGCACCAGATCCGCTCGCTCGTCGGCCGCGGCAGCGCCGACGCGACGCAAGCCCCGGCCTTCACGGCTGTCGCATCTCCTTGCGGACTTCCTTCGACTTGAGGTGCTCGCGCTTGTCGTGCAGCTTGCGGCCCTTGCCGACGCCGAGCGTCACCTTCGCGAAGCCGCGGCCGCCGAAGTAGACGCGCAGCGGCACGATGGTGAGCCCCTTCACCTGCGACTTCGCCTTCAGCTTGCGCAGCTCGCGCGCGTGCAGCAGGCACTTGCGCTTGCGCTTGGGCTCGTGGTTCTGGATGTTGCCGTGCGAGTACTCGGGGATCGTCGCGCCGAGCAACCACAGTTCGTCGCCGTCGAAACGGGCGAACGACTCGTCGAGGCTGATCTGGCCGCGCCGCAGCGACTTGACCTCGGTGCCCTGCAGCACGAGGCCGGCCTCGTGGCGCTCGAGGATCTCGTAGTGGAAGCGCGCCTTCTTGTTCTCGCCGACCAGCGTCTCCGCGGCGGCGGGCTTCTTGTCGCCCTGCTTCTTGTCGGCCGCTTTCTGCATCGGTCGGAGTTGGCTACGGCATCGCCGCAGCGGGCGCAAGCGCGTCGCAGCCGCCGTGCCGGGCGGAAACCGCCGGCAGCCGCTTGCATCGGTCGCGGCGGTCGCTACCTTCCGCAGCCCCCACTTGTTGCCCAGGTGGCGGAATTGGCAGACGCACTAGGTTCAGGTCCTAGCGGGAGTAACATCCCATGGAGGTTCAAGTCCTCTCCTGGGCACCATTTTCCGGCGCAGCTTCCTGCGCCGTCCGGTTCCTGAGCGGTCCGATTCCGAACCGGTCCGGTTCCTCAGCGGTCCGGTTCCTCAGCGGTCCGGTTCCTCAGCGGTCCGGTTCCTCAGCGGTCCGGTTCCTCAGCGGTCCGGGGCGGGTGACGCTGGTCGCGGAGGCATTGGCCCCGGCCCGGTCGGCTCTGGTCAGTTCCGCCTCGGTCAGGCGGCCGCGAAGCCGCGCGAGCCCTCAGCCCGGTTCGGATCGCCTGCACCGAAGGGGGCCGCCGCTCGCCACCGCCGCCACGGCAATCGCACCGCTTGCGCGAACGCAGCGGGCGACGAGAGTGACCGCGTGACGCAACCCGGCACCGACAACGAGGCGGCAACGTGACGCTGCGCAGCGCCCTCAACCGCGACGTCCCCGTCGCCCATCCCGGCGAGTTCGCCCCGCTGCGCATCGGCCCGCTCGTGGTCGATCCGCCGGTCGTGCTGGCACCGATGGCCGGCATCACCAACGCGCCGTTCCGCACGCTGTGCCGGCGTTACTCGCAGGATCGCTGCCTCTACGTCAGCGAGATGATCACCGCCCGCGCCTTCGTCGAAGGGCACGCGCGCACGCTGCAGCTGGCGTCGTTCGGGCCGGACGAGACGACGCGCAAGAGCATCCAGCTCTACGGCACCAATCCCGAAACGCTGGCCCAGGCGACGCGCATCCTGGTCGAGGAGTGGGGCGTCCACCACATCGACATGAACTTCGGCTGCCCGGTGCGCAAGGTGACCGCCGCCGGCGGCGGCGCCGCGATCCCGGTGCGGCCAAAGCTGCTGCAGCGCATCGTGCGCAGCGTCGTCGCGAGCGCCGGCGCCGTGCCCGTGACGATCAAGTTCCGCAAGGGCATCGACGAGTCGCTGCTGACCTACCTCGACGCCGGGCGCATCGGCGAGGGCGAGGGCGCGCGGGCCGTTGCGCTGCACGCGCGCACGGCGGCACAGCTGTACTCCGGCGAGGCCGACTGGACCGCGATCGCGACGCTGAAGCAGCACGTGCGCAGCATCCCGGTGCTGGGCAACGGCGACGTGTTCGAGGCCTGGGACGCCCTGCGCATGCTGCGGCAGACCGGCTGCGACGGCGTCGTAGTCGGCCGCGGGTGCCTTGGCAGGCCATGGCTGTTCGGCGAACTGTGCGCGGCGCTGACCGGCCAGGAGCCGCCGCCGCCGCCGGACCTCGGCGGCGTCGTCGACGCGATGCGCGAACACGGCCGGCTGCTGGCGACGTTCTTCGGCGAGAAGAACGGCATGCAGCAGGTGCGCAAGTTCACCGGGTGGTACCTCAAGGGCTTCCCGAGCACCAAACGCCTGCTGCCGGCCCTGCACATGGTGAAGACCCTCGCCGAGTTCGAGGCCCTGCTCGCCGAACTGCCGCGCGACGTCGCCTTCCCCGAGGTCGCGCTGCGGGCGCGCCGGTGCAAGGACGCCAGCACCCAGACGGTGTCGCTGCCCGAGGGCTTCCTGACGGCGCGCGAAGAGGACGTACAGGTCGAGGATCCGGCCGAGATGGACGGCGGCTAGGAGTCTGCGACGAGCGCGGCCAGTCGGCGCGCGTACTCCTCCAGCACGGCCGCGACGACCGCGACGCCCGCGCCGCCGGAGGCGACGTCCTGCGCCAGCAGTTCGGCGGCCTCCGTGGCGCCGTCGCGCAGCGCGGCGTCGAGAAGGGCCCGCGCACCCGCCGCACCGAGCGTGGCGACGCGCATGCTCACCAGCTGGTTCTGCGCCGAGAGCAGCCGGCCGAGGAAGTCGCCGAGCGACTCGTCGTCGACGGCCTCGGCGAAGCTCGGCGGCGCCTCGCCGTCGACGAGCTGCAACTGCGCGCGGGTGTGCGTCAGCACGCGTTCGCGGAGCAACCGGCGCGCGCGCACCGCGATCGCCGCGACCACGACGACGTCCGCGGCGGTCGCGCCGGCGACGGCCGCGGGCGGCGGCAGCTTGCGGCCGCCCAGGAAGCCGCCGGAGCGGCCGGCGAAGCCGCCCGCTGCGTCGACGGGACCTGCGTTGCGCACGGGTTCAGGCATGGCGGCGCCAATCGACATGATCGGCGATTCCGGACGCGGCTTGAGCGGCGCCATCGCGCCGATGGCTTCGGCGGTTGCCGCCGCACTGCGGACGTGGCCGGGAAACGCCGATGCCGCCCGCGTAGCCCCGCACCCACGAGGTAGACACCCATGCAGCACCGCCTTCTCGCACCCATGCTCGCGCTCGCCGCCTTGGCCCCTGCCCAGAGCCAGCTCGACAAGCTGACCGCCGGGCGGCTCGGCGGCACGATCGCGATGCAGATCAGCCTCGCGCCGGCCAGCAATCTGCTGTTGCTGCTCGCGTCGCAGAACGCCGGCCCGACGCCGCTCGCCGCGATCGATCCGACGGACCCTCGGTCCCTGCAGGTCGGCAGCGAACTCGCCGCCCAGGCCGTGGTCATGATCACCTCGGCGAGCGGCGGCGCGCTGTACTCGTGCTTCGTTCCGAACAACCCGGCGCTGCACGGCTTCGCCTTCCATTGGCAGGCCGTGACGGTGAACTTCGGCACGCCGTTCTTCGGCGCGATGACCAACTCCGTGGTGACCCTGACCGGGTCGCCGGACCAGGGCGTGCTGGCGCCGACGACGATGGCCCAGGCGCGCTCGATGGGCGTGACGATCGTCGATCGCAACAACAACGCCGCGGCGAACGACGTGCTGTTCGCCGGCGGCGGCACGGGTTCGCTGACCTCGGCGACCGGACTCGCCTCGACGGAACTCTGGGACTACCGGCGCATGCGCATGACGCCCGGACCGGCGATGACGGCGGCGCGGTCGCTGCACGCCGCCGTGCAGCTCGCGGACGGACGCACCCTGCTGATCGGCGGCGCCAATGCCGCCGGCACGGCGATCGCCGCGTGCGAGCTCTACGATCCGGTCGCCAATGCGTTCACCGCGACCGGGACGATGGCGTCGCCGCGCGTGCTGCACGCCGCCTGCCGCCTCGTCGACGGTCGCGTCATGGTCGCCGGCGGCACCAACACGCTGTTGCCGGACGTCCCGGGCGCCCTGGCCGGGGCCCTGGCGAGCGTCGAGATCTGGAACCCCGCGACCGGCGCCTGGACGACGGTCAATCCGCTCGGTGGTCGACGCCTGGCCCTGGCCCTGACCCGGCTCCCCGACGGCCAGATCATGGCCTCGGGCGGCATCCAGTTCGCGCCCGTGTTCGGCGTGCCCAATGCCGCGACGATCAACACGGTCCAGCGCTGGAATCCGAGCACCGGCGTGTGGGCCAACGGCCCGAACATGAACCAGCCGCGCTGCGGCCACCACACCAGCCAGGCGCTGCTCGCCGACGGCCGGGTGCTGTTCACCGGCAGCTTCAACATCGCCAGCATCGCGACTGCGACCACGGCCACGCCAGGCAACGGCGCCGAGCTTTACTCGCCGGGAACCAACACGTGGACGACGACGCCGATGCCGACGGCGCGCGTGCTGCACACGACGACGCGCCTTGGCGACGGTCGCATCGTCGTCGCCGGCGGCTCGCAGGGCACGCTGGTGGCCACGCTGCCGATCGACGACGTCGACGTCTTCAATCCGGCGACGAACGTCTGGACGACGACTCCCAACCTCACGTCACCGCGCGCCGGGCACTGCGCCGAGATCATGCCGGACGGCACGCTCGTGCTGTTCGGCGGTCAATCGGGCGGCGGCGCCGTGACGAGCGTCGAGACGATCCGCTTCTGATCCGGCGGACGGCGCGGCCGCGCTGGCGGCCATCAGCGGCATCCTGGGATGCCCGCAGAGGCTGTGCTTTCCGAGCGCTCAGGGCGCAGGTTCCTTGACGACGCGATTGCGCAACACGCCGACCCGCTCGATCTCCACCTCCATCACGTCGCCAGCCACGACCGGAGAGACGCCCTCGGGCGTGCCCATCGCGACGAGGTCGCCCGGACGCAACGTCGTGACGCGCGCCATCGCCAGCAGCGCCGGCGCGACGCCGAACACCATGGCGCTGGTGCGCGCGTCCTGGCGCACGGCGCCGTTGACGCGCATCGTGATCCGCAGGTCGCTGGCGTCGATCGCGTCGGCCGGCACGACGAACGGCCCCACCGGGCACGACGTGTCGAACGACTTGCTGCGCAGCCAGGGGTACTTCTGGTCGCGATCCTGGCCCTGCAGCTTGCGCGCGGTGACGTCGTTGAGCAGGGTGTAGCCGGCGACGAGCGACGGCGCCGAGGCCGCGTCGAAGCGCTTGGCGCCGACGCCGGCCGGATCGTGGAAGCCGAGGACGAGGCCGAGTTCGGCCTCGTGGTCGACGCGGGAGTCGAGCCAATGCGGCACGATGACATCGTCGCCGTGCGCCGCGAGCGTGTCGGGCAGCTTGGCGAAGAAGATCGGTTCGGGGGGCGCTTCGGCGCCGAACTCCTTGGCGTGCGCGACGTAGTTCTTGGCGAGGCAGAGGATCTTGCCGCCGCGCGGAACCGGCGGCAGGAACCGCGTCGGCGCCGGGACGGTCGGCGCCTTGGCGATGCGGGCCGCGAGGTCGGCGGCGCGCAGGCAGCCCGCGGCGAGCAGCGCGACGACGTCGAGCGGCCCGAGGTCGACGAAGCGACCGGCGGCCGGGTCGATGGCGCCGACGCGCGGGCCGCCGTCCGCGCCCACGTAACGGCACCACGCCGGCACGGCGGGCGAGGCCAGCGGCTGCGCGCTCATCGGCAGAGCTCCAGGGCCGTCAGGGCGTAGCACGTGCACAGCATCTCCTGACCTTCCATCCAACGGTCGTTGTTGCCGTTGCGCCACGTGCCATCGGCCGACTGGATGCCTTCGAGGTGCGCACGCAGCGCCTTGCGCCATTCGATCTGCGCCACGAGCGCCGGGGACTTGCCATCGGCGGCGGGCTGGGTCACGCGCACGGACGCGACCTTCGCGGCGTCGAGCGCCTGGGCGAGCACCATGTAGTAGTAGAACAAGCCCTGGTACTGCACCTTCTCGCCCATCGCCGGGTCGGCGCCCGGGTTCACCGCCAGCGTCCAGTTGTCCTGGATCCACTTCACCGCCGCCTGCACGCGCGCGTCGTCGCCCGGCACGCCAGCGAGCGTGTAGCTCTTCAGCAGCGCGTACGTCATCGAACCGTAGCTGCGCGGCGACGTCTTGCCGTCGGGGTGAACGATGTAGCCAGCATTGCTGTTGCCCGGGTAGTAGCCAGCGCCGCCGTCGTCGCCGCTGGTCGAGTCGAGCACCACGCCCTCCCGATCCGGATCGGGGACCTTGCCCTGGAAGTCGTTCGTCGACTTCAGGTTCTGCGTCCGCTGGAGGAAGGTCAGCGCCTTCTGGAAGGCCTCGTGGTCGCCCGGCAGCCCGGTCTCGCGCAGCGCCTGTAGCGAGAAGTGCAGGTTGCTGAGGTCGCCGCGCTGGCTGCTGCCGTAGCCGATCGAACCGTAGTCGCGGTCGCTGCGGGCGTAGCCGTTGGCTTCGGCGTTCTGGAAGCCGAGGATCGCCTTCTGCGCCTTGGCCAGCGCCGGCGCTGCGCCCGGTCCGCCCCAGCGGTGCAGCGCGCCGACGACGAGGCAGGTCGTGTAGTTCGGCACGTTCTGGCCGAAGGTGCCGTCGGCGTTCTGGCCGGCGAGCAGCCACTGCATGCCCTGGTCGATCGCCGCCTGTTCGGCAGCCGAGCGGCGCGCCTTGGGCTTCGACTGCAGCGCGTACAGGCCGAAGCCGGTCATCGCCGCGTCGGGGAACGTCTTGCCGGCGTAGCTGGCCTCGAACACGCCGTCCTTCTGCCGGGCCATCAGCCACTGCGTCGCCTTCTCCTGCGCCGGCGACCACGCCGCGACCGCCGGCGGCGCCGCTGCGGCGTCGAGCTGCTTGTTGGCGACCTGGCAGGCGACGAGTCGCAGCAGCGCGTCCGCGGCTTCGGCGTGGACCAGTCCGGCGCGCGACTGCCGCCACGCCTTCGCCTTGGCGGCAGCCTCGGCGCCGAGGTGCTGCGGGAAGACGTCGGCGCGGACGCCGTCGAGCACGGCGGTGACCGCGGCGTCGAAGCCGCCGGCGGCGACCTTCTCACGCTCCAGCCAAGCCCGCGCCGCCGCGAGTTCCTCGCCAAAGCGCGGCTCCAGCGGCAAACCGGCGAGGGCCTCCACCGTCCACGCCGTCGCGGCGCCGTCGCCGAAGCTGCCATCGCTGCGGCGCTGCGCGATCAGCGCCTGCACGGCATGGGTCACCGCCGGCACGTCGCCCGGGTAGTAGTAGCGACGATGGCAGCGGGACATCGCAACCAGGATCCGGGCGCGGGCCGCCGTGCTCACGCCGCCGAGCGGCCAGCCGTTCTCCTTGGCGTCCTCGGTCAACATCCCCACCAGCGCGTCGACCTCCTCCTTGAACACGACGCCCGGCTTGCGCGCCGGCGGCTGCGCGCCCTGCGGCGCCGACGCGGGCGCGAACGTCGACAGGGCAAGGATGGAGGTGAAGACGGCGCCAAGGCGTGGGCGGAACATGCGGGGAAGACGCGCAGGATACGGAGGATCCGGGGACAGGGCGACAAACGGCCCCGCGGCGGCCGGGTTCAGGGTCGACGCACTGCCGCCGATGCCATCGGATCTGCCGAGGCGGGCAGAAGCGGGCGGATCAGGGCCCCGTCTCAAGCAGGGCAACCCTGCGCGCCTACGGTCCTCCGTGCCACCGGCCGCGCTATCCTGCTCCGCCATGTTCCGCGACCGGACCGTCTCGCTCGTCATCCCCGCGTACAACGAGGAGGAGACGATCCGCCAGGTGGTCGAGGAGTTCCGCACCGAACCGCACCTCGACGAGATCATCGTCGTCGACAACAACTGCAAGGACCGGACGGCGGAGCTGGCGGCCGCGGCGGGCGCCCGCGTGGTGCAGGAGTCGAAGCCCGGCTACGGCGCGGCGCTGATGGCGGGCATGTCGGCCGCCAAGGGCGACATCCTCGTCCTGGTCGAGGCGGACGGCAGCTTCCGCGCCCGCGACGTCGTCAAACTGCTCGTCTACCTCGACGACGCCGGCATGGTGATGGGCACGCGCACGACCAAGCAGATGGTCGAGCAGGGGGCCAACATGCGCTTCATGCTGCGCTGGGGCAACGTGTTCATGGCCAAGTTCCTGCAGCTGTGCTGGATGCGACCCAGCGAGCCGCGCTTCACCGACGTCGGCTGCACCTTCCGCGCCCTCAGCACGACGACGTTCGAGAAGATCCGCCATCGCCTGCGGATGACCGGCCCGGCGTTCTCGCCGGAGATGATGTGCGCCGCGCTGCAGGAGCGCTGCCGCATCATCGAGGTGCCGGTGACCTACTCGCAGCGCATGGGCGGCGAGAGCAAGCACTCCGACACCTTCGCGCGGCAGGCCAAGACCGCGTGGAAGATGTTCCGCACCATCTGCCGCAAGCGTTTCCTGGAGCGCGGCGCGCCGATGCCGGCGCGGAGCGAGGGCTGAGACCGTGACCGCCGGTTCCGGCGCCGACGTCGTCGAGGTCGATCGCTGCCAGCTCTGCGGCGGCGCGGACCGCCGCGTCCGCTTCCAGGACGGGCCCTGCCGCGTCGTCGAGTGCGCCGTCTGCGGACTCGTCTACGTGACGCCGCGCCTGCAGGGCGAGGCGCTGCGGGCGGTCTACGACGAGGGCTACTGGAAGAGCTCCAACCCCAAGCACCGCGGGTACGCCGACTACGCCAGCGAATCGGCGCTGTACCTGAAGACGTTCGGCAAGCGCATGGCGCTCGTCCGTCGCCACCTGCCGCCAAAGGCGCGCATCCTCGACGTCGGCTGCGCCGCCGGCTACTTCCTGCGCGTCGCGCAACGCGAAGGCCACGACGTGCACGGCGTCGAGATGTCGGCGGCGATCGCCGGCGAGGCGCAGAAGGCGCTGGGCGGCGAGCGCGTGCACGTCGGCACGCTGGACGAGGCGATCGCCGTCAAGGGCCACGCGCCGGCGTCGTTCGACCTCGTGACGCTGTGGGACGTGATCGAGCACGTCCCCGACCCGCAGTCGCTGCTGCGCACGATCCGCGGCCTGATCAAGCCGGGCGGCACGCTGCTGCTGGAGACGCAGAACGTCGACTCGCGCTGGGCCCGCCTGCTCGGCCGGCGCTGGCACCACTTCAAGCACGACGAGCACCTCTACCACTTCAAGCCGGCGACGATCCGTCGGCTGCTCGCCGACTGCGGCTTCGAGACGCTCGAACTCGGCGCGGCCTACGCCGGCAAGTACGTGTCGTTCGGCTTCCTGGCCGAGCGCGCCGAACGACTCGGCCGCGTCGCCGGCCTGTTGGCGAGCCCGCTGGCGCTGCTGCGCGGGCTCAGCCTCTACGCCAACCCGCGCGACGAGATGATCGTCGTGGCGCGGCCGCGCTGACGGCGCGGGCCGCGGCGCGCGCGGCGGTCCGCGCGGCGCTCACTTCGGCGCCGGCGTCTGCTGCTCCATCTCGCCCAGGTCGCGCTGCAGGTCGTAGCGAGCTTCCAGCGCCTCGATCGTGAACGCCTGGCGGTACGCGAGGCCGGCCTGCGTGGCGGCGTAGTCGAACATGCCGTCGCCGGTGCGCAGCGACTCGAAGTCGCGGCGCGTGACGTCGGCGGCGGTCAGCGGTTCCACCTTGGTGCACACGGCGACGTAGCACGCGCGGCCGGCGAAGTCCTGCAGCAGGCCGGTGGCCTCGCCTTCCTTGAGCTTGCCCTGGTTGCGCCACAGGTAGACGACCGCGGGCGGGTTGCCCTTCTCGAAACGCGGGTCGCGCTCGGGCAGGTCGCGCGGCAACGGCCCAAGGTCGGCGACGGCGAAGCCGGCCTCGGCGGCGGCGGCGTCGAGCACGTCCTTGTAGTGCTTCTGCGCCTCGGCGGCGATCTCGGCCTTGATGGCGGTGTCGACCTCGTTGCCGAAGCCGGTCTTGCGCGCCTCCCGCTGCGCCAGTTCGGCGCGCTTGCCGTCGAGTTCCTGCTGCCAGCCGGCGTGCATGCGCGTGCCCGGCTGCAGGCGCGCGACCTCCTTCTCAGCCTGCGCGATCGCCTCGGTGGTCTTCTTCTCCCACTCGGCGACCTTGTCGTCGACGCGCTTCTGGCGCTGGCCTTCGATCTCGGCGACGCGCGCCGGAATCTTCTCCTTCGCGAGGCGCAGCAAGGCCTCCTCGAACTTCTTGCGGCTGGCCTCGCCCTTCTGCTTGGCCTGCTCGGTCCAGTACGCGCCCTCGGCCAGCGGCTTCAGCGCGTCCCACGCCTTGAGCGGCATCGGCTCGACGTCGGCCGCCTGGTACAGCACGACCGCCTTGCTCGTGCGGCCCGGGGCGAACGCGAGGTCGCCCTTCGTGCGCAGGCCCGCGCCCTGGCTCGACAGCGCCCACTTGCCGAGGTCGAGACCGAGGGCGTCGAGGTCCTTCATGTCGTCGCCGGACTTGCGGCCCTGCATCGCCTTGGCGACGGCGCCCTTCTTGTCCTTGGTCAGTTCGGCGAACGCCGCCGGGAAGTCGAACGTCGCGCGCGCGGCCTCGACCGCCTTCTCGGCGGCGGTGACGGCCGCCTTCAGCGTGACGACCTTGGCGTCGTGGCCGGTGACGGTCGCCTGCAGCGCGTCGACGTCGGCCTGCAGCTTGGCGACGGCCTCCTTGATGGCCGCGTCGTCGGGCTTCTGCTTGAGCTCCGCCATCTTCGCCTCGAGGTCGCGCTTGGCCGGATCCAGCCGCAGCGTCGCCTCCTCGAACTGGTAGGTCGCGGTGTTGACCTCGGCCTGGGCCGCGGCGACCGCGTCGTTCTGGGCCTTGGCGGCGTCGTCCTGCTTCTGGCGCAGCGTGGTCAGCAGCTTGCTGAGCACCTGCTCGGCCTGCAGCACGCGGGTGAGCTCCGCCTTGACCGCCGGATCGTCAGCCGGCTTGAACTGGCCGTCGCCCTCGAGCTTGAAGCGCGCTTCCTTCTCCTGCTCGTAGGCGCTCTTCAGCTGGTCGTCGCTGACGGTGAAGTCCTTGAGCTCGGCGTCCTTCCACTGCTCGGGGTCGAACTGGCCCTCTGCCGTCAGGAAGCCGCCGAAGCGCAGCTCGGCGCGCGGCGCGTCGTACGCCTGCATCATGCGCTTCTCGCGCTCGTCCTTGCCGTCGAGCCACTTCTTGAGGTCGTCCTCCGACAGCGGCGAGGCCTTCTTCAGATCCTCCTCGACCTTCTTCTCCTCGAACGAGGCGACGCGCAGCGTCACCTTCTCGCGGTCGCTGAGCGTCTGCGCCAGCACGCGCGCCTCGGTGCTGTCGAGTGCGAGTGTCTGCAGGCGGACGTAGGCGCCGACGCGCATCGCCTCGGCGAAGTAGTCGCGGTACTGGGCGATCGACGCAAAGCGCAGATCGGACACCATCTTGCCGACCGACGGCGCCTTCATCTGCTCGCGCATCGCCTCGATGGCGCGGTCGACATCGGCGAAGGACACGCCCATGCCCTCGGCGATCGCGGCCCGCCGCAGGATCGCGTAGACCGTGCCAAGTTCGCCCTGGTTCTCCTTGCCGGCGTCGAGCGTCGGCAGCACACCGTAGGGCAGGCGCATGCCGGCCATGCTGGCGAGCTGGCGGCCGTACTCGAAGTCCTCGGCGGTCAGCGCCTCGCGCTTGCCATTGACGAGGATCGTCGACTTGGAGCCGTCGCCGCGGAAGGCGTCCGTCACCAGCGCGGTCATCGGGCCGGTGATCGAGAACGTCAGCAGCGTGAAGAGGCCCGCCGTGTAGAGGACGCGCTTCTGGTTGCGGCGGAAGAACCCGTAGACGCCGCTGTGCTCGTCGTACTGGGCTTCGGGCTGGGACGTGGAAACGGAGGGCGTCTGGACGGGATTCGTCGCCATGGCGGGTCGGACAGGATACCGGAGTACCGCACGCCGATGCGACCGGCGGGAGGCGAAATGGAGGACGGAATCAGCCGCCGGCGGGGACGGCTTCGGCGGTGAGCAGGATCGGAATGCCGTCCTGGATCGGATAGAGCCACGCCCCGTCCTCGGTCGCGAGCGCAGCCGCCCATGCCACCGCGACCGCAGCGCCGCCGCGGTTGCGGGCGGCGCCCCGCTGGATGGCGGCGTTGACGGCGGCCAGTTCGGCCGCGGTCGCTTCCCGCAGCGGTTTGCGGGTCGACGGGCAGACGAGCATGCCGAGGAACTGCTTGTCGATCATCGTGGGTGTCCGGCGCCGTGCGGTGGCTGGTGAGGGCGGCAGGGCTCGAACCTGCGACCTACGGCTTAAAAGGCCGCTGCTCTACCGGCTGAGCTACGCCCCCGTGCGGGGGGAAGGATGAAACCCCGCACCGGCGGCCGAAGCAAGGGCCGCAGCCGCCCTGCCGCGGCCCGGACGGTCATTCCTCGAGGATCTCCTTCGACTTCGTGCGGAACGACTCCTCCAACTTCGCCTCGACGACCTTGAGTTCCTTGTCGATGGCGTCGTGCGCCTTCTTGCACAGGTCCTCGGTCAGCTTGCCGTCCTTCTTCATCTGGTCGGCCAGCTTGTTGGCGTCGCGGCGCTCGTTGCGCAGCGCGACGCGGTTCTGCTCGATGAGGTCCTTGACCTTGGCGACGAGCTTGTGGCGCTGCTCGCCCGACAGCGGCGGCATGCTGAGGCGCAGCATCTTGCCGTCGGACTGCGGATTGAGCCCGAGGTCCGACTTCTGGATCGCCTTCTCGATGTCCTTGGTGACCTGCGGCGAGCCGTCGAACGGCTTGATCAGCAGTTGGCGCGGCTCGGGCACCGAGATGTGCGCGATCTGGTGCAGCGGCGTCGGCGTGCCGTAGTAGTCGACGCGGATGGTGTCCACCAGCGTCGGCGAGGCGCGGCCGGTGCGGATGCTGCCGAGCTGCTCCTTGAGGTGCTTGAGCGTCTTCTCGGTCTTCTGCTTCAGGTCGTTGATCAGCGAAGCGTAGGGTTCCATGGGGGTTCCTTGTCCTTGGCGTGCGCGCGGTCGTCAGCAGACCCAGGTGCCGATGTCCTCGCCGCGGACGGCGCGCTCCATGTTCCCCTCGACGAACGTGTCGAAGACCATGATCGGCATGCGGTTCTCCATGCACAGCGTGAAGGCCGTGCGATCCATGACGCGCAGGTCGCGATCGAGCGCCTCGGCGAACGACAGCCGGTCGAACTTGCGCGCCGTCGGGTCGCGGTTGGGGTCGGCGGTGTAGACGCCGTCGACCTTGGTCGCCTTGAAGATCGCGTCGACGCCGAGCTCGGTCGCGCGCAGCGCGGCGGCCGTGTCGGTCGTGAAGTACGGGTTGCCGGTGCCGCCGGCGAGCACGACCACGCGACCCTTCTCCAAGTGGCGGATGATGCGCCGGCGGATGTACGGCTCCATCATCGTCTTGATCTCGACGGCGCACGCGGCGCGCGTCTCGACGCCGGCGCGTTCGAGGCCGTCCTGCAGCGCCAACGCGTTGATCGCCGTGCCCAGCATGCCCATGTGGTCGGCGGTGGCCCGGTTGGTGCCCATCTTGGCGAACTCGGCGCCGCGCAGCAGGTTGCCGCCGCCCACCACCACCGCCACCTCGACGCCGAGCCGCTGCACGCGCGCGATCTGTCGCGCGACCGCCGCGACCACCTGGGGCGACACGCCGACGCCGTCGTCGCCGAGGCTCTCGCCGCTGATCTTGAGGAGGATGCGCTTGATCTGGCGCGGGGGTTCGCTGACGGCGCGGTGCTTCGTGTCGGTCATGGCGAGGGGGCTCGGCGCAAGCCTAGGGCAAGCCGCGCCGCGCCGCGAGGGCGGAAGCTAACGACGGCACTACGTTGCCCGCAGCGCGTGCGCGCAGCCGTCGCAGCGGCAACCAAGGACGTTTCCGGCGGCTGCAGGGCGCTGGGCGCCAGACACGTGGAAGGACGAACACCGGGTCCGTCGCGTCGCGCAGCGCCAGTCCGTGCCCAGCCCGGCCGCGCGAACCGTCCTGCTCAGCCGCCCAGTTCGAGGCGGACGAAGCGGCGCACGACGATGTTCTCGCCGATCTTGCCGACGAGCTCGGTGCGCGTCTGCTCGACGGTCTTGGTGTCGTCGGGCACGTACTGCTTCTCCATCAGGCACTTCTCGGCGTAGAACTTGTCGAGGCGCCCTTCCACCGCCTTGTCGATCACGGCCTGCGGCTTGCCCTTCATCGACTCGGCCGCCATCTCGCTGACGATCTGCTTCTCCTTGGCGATCGCGTCGGCCGGCACCGACTCGCGGCTGAGGAAGGCGGGGCTGTACGCGGCGACCGTCAGGGCGACACCGCGGCAGAAGGCCTTGAAGTCCTCGTTCTTGGCGACGAAGTCGGTCTCGCAGGCGACCTCGACGAGCACGGCGAGCTTGCCGTTGTGGTGCTGGTAGGCGTAGCAGAGGCCTTCCTTGACCTCGCGGCCGGAGGCCTTGTCGGCGAGCTGCTTGCCCTTCTTGCGCAGCACGTCCTTGGCCTTCTCCATGTCGCCGCCGGACTCCTTGAGCGCGGCCTTGCAGTCCATCATCGGGGCGCCCGTCATCTCGCGCAGGCGCATCACGGTCTTGGCATCGATCTCGGTCATGGATTCACTCGCAATGGAAGGCGTGACGAAGCACGCGGAAGTTCGGAAGACGCAAATCGCTGGAACGACGCGGGGCCGGACGATCCGGCCCCGTTGCGATCGCGCGCGGGCGACTTCGAAGAGCCGCCCGGCTCAACCTGCCGCCCGGCACATCCGAGCGGCCACCAGCAGGGATCAGCCCTGCGGCGCGGCCGGAGCCGCCGGCGCAGCACCCGCCTCGGGGCGCTCGGAGCCGATCGACACCGAGTCGGCGTGACCGCCGGCCTGGAAGCGACCACCGCCGCCCGGGCCACCGCCGCCCGGGCCACCGCCGCCCGGACCACCGCGGCGACCGCCCGGACCACCCGGACCGCCGCGGCGACCGCCGTCGCGGCCACCGCGACCACCGCCGTCGCGGCCGTCGGCTCGGCGACCCGGCGCCTGCCGGTTGCGGACGTCGTCCGACGCGGTGCGCTGGGCATCGCGCAGCGTCATCTCATCGCACTGCTTGCGGCCTTCCATCACCGCCTCGGACAGCTTGCCGAGGATCAGCTGGACGGAGCTCATGGCGTCGTCGTTGGCCGGGATCACGATGTCAGCGAGCGACGGATCGCAGTCGGTGTCGAGCACGCAGACGACCGGCACGTTCATGCGCTTGGCTTCGCGCATGGCGTTGTCCTCGCGGCGAGGATCGACGACGACCAGGGCGCCCGGCAGGCCGTGCAGCTCGCGCACGCCTTCCAGGTTGCGGCGGATGCGCTTCATCTCGCGGCGCATCGTCGACTGGTCCTTCTTCTTGTACTTCTCGATGCCGCCGGTGGTCTCCAGCTGCTCGAGGTCGATCAGGCGGCCGAGGCGGTCGCGCACGGTCGCGAAGTTGGTCAGCGTGCCGCCGATCCAGCGCTCGGTCACCGACGGCATGGTGCACTTCTTGGCCTCGGCGTCCACCACGGGGCGGATCTGCTTCTTCGTGCCGAGGAACATGATCTGCGCGCCGGTCGCGGCGAGGTGGCGCAGGAAGTGCGTCGCGCGGTACAGGCCGCGGATCGTCTCCTCCAGGTTGATCACGTGGATCTTGTGCCGTTTGCCGTGGATGAACGGCTTCATCTTCGGGTTCCACCGGCTGGCCTGATGGCCATAGTGGACGCCGGCGTCGATCAACTCTTGGGCGGTTACGAGCGGCACGTTGGAAACGGCTCCTTGCCTGCTGGGGTATGCCTGGAAGGCGTTCTGCGCGAAGGGAAGTTGGGCCGCGTCCATGGCCTGCGCCGTGGACAGCGGGGAATGCGGGGCGAGGATCTTAGGGACGACCGGCGGCGCGTCAAGGCGAGAATCCAACCGGTGCGGCCGGGGGTTGCCGCCCCACCGCCAAACGACCTGCCGCCCGCCGCGCCAGCGCGGGGTAGACTGAACCGTTGGTGGCGCGAACGACGCCCCACCCCCGCACCCAGGACCCGCACCTCGCCCCGCTGCCACGCCGCCCGTGGAGACCCAGCCATTCCGCCCGCCCGCGACCGAGACCGACACCGCCCCCCCGGCGGCGCGGCCCGGCGACCAGCGCCTTGTGCTGGTGATGAACCACGGCCGGGCGCCGCTGGGTGAGCTCGTCGCCTTGCTGACGGCAGCCGGCTACGCCGTTCAGGTCGGCGAGACGCTGGCCCAGAGCCATCGCCTCGCCGCGGCTTCCCGGCCCGACGTCGTGCTGCTGCACCCGCTCGTGCTGTGCGAGGGCAGCGTCGAGCTGGAGTTCGCCGAGAGCCTGCAGACGCCCGACGACCCGATCCCGGTGATCGTGCTGGTGCCCGACCTCGCCGCGCTCGCCGCGGTCCGCCGCCTCGCCCTCCCCATCCTCGACTTCGTGCTCATGCCCGCGCGCGCGGACGAGTGCGCAAGCCGCATCGGCCTCGCCCTGGAGACCCGGGCGAACGTCCGCGACCTGCACGGCCGCGCCAGCATGCTCGAGCGACAGGTCAGCATCGACTTCAAGACCGGCCTGACGAGCGAGCGCCACATGCGCACGCTGATCGAGCGCGAGTGGAAGCGCGCGCAGCGCCACGAGAATCCGCTGTCGCTGCTGCTGATCGACATCGACGACTTCAAGGGCGTCAACGACGCGACCGACTACGCCTTCGGCGACGAAGTGCTGCGTCGCGTCGCGGACGGCCTGAAGGGCACCGTGCGCGAGACCGACTTCGCCGCCCGCTTCGGCGGCGACGAGTTCTGCGTGCTGCTGCCGCAGACGACGCCGGCCGAGGCGGTGCAGACCGCGCTGCGCATCCGCCAGCGCATCGCCGGCACCGTGGTCAGCAAGGGCAGCTTCCGCCGCGAGATCACCGTCTCGATCGGCGTCGACAGCTACGACGGCCGCAGCGCGGCGAGCGTCGAGGCCCTGCGGCGAAACGCCAACCTCGCGCTGCAGGAAGCCAAACGCCGCGGCAAGAACCAGGTCTGGCTGCACGCGCCGGTCGAGCGGCCGGCCTGACGCCGCGGCTCCGGCCGTGGCCCGCGGCGCGCGTCACGCCGCCGGCAGTTCGATGCGCACGTGGAAGCCCGCGCCGGGGCGCGAGTCGACGGCGATCTCGCCGCCGTGGTTGTGCACGATCGAGTAGCAGATGAACATGCCGAGGCCGCTGGCGTCGGGCCGGCCCTTGCTGCTGAAGAACGGGTCGAACACGCGGCCGAGCAGCGCCGGGTCCATGCCCGGCCCGTCGTCGTCGACGTCGATGCGGACGCGGTCGCCGGCGCGCGCCGCGGCGACGCGGATCACGCCCGCCGGCCGGCCCTCCAGCGCGTCGAGCGAGTTCAGGAACAGGTTGAGCATGACCTGCTGGATCTCGTGCTGGTCGCCGTGCACGGCCGGCAGGTCGGCGGCCAGCGCCACATCGAAGCGGACGTTCGCCATCTGGGCGCGGTGCTCGACCAGCGCCCGCGCGCCGTCGACCGCGCTGGCGACGCCGAAGTTGCCCGGCTTCGCGCTGCGCGGCGAGAAGTCGAGCAGGCGGCGCGCCGTGCGGGCGATGCGCTGCAGGCCGTCCTGCACGAGCTGCAGGTACTTGCGCTGGCGGTCGTCGAGCGCGGGCGACTGCAGCAACCGGAGCACGGCGTTCTGCATGCCGCCGATCGGGTTGTTGATCTCGTGCGCGACGCCGGCCGCGAGCGTGCCGATGCTCGCCAGCCGCGAACTGAGCACCAGCGCGCGTTCCTTCTGCTTGGTCTCGTCGACCGCGGCGCGCACTGCGCTCTCCAGCGCGCCCGTGTGGTCGCGCACCTGCGCCGCCATGGCGCGGAACGCGGCGATCAGCGGGTCGAGTTCGGGCACGCCCTGGCGCTCGGGCAGCCGCACGTCGAAGCGGCCGCTGCCGATCGCCTGCGCCGCCGCGCCGATCGCGCGCAGCGGGCGTTCGACGGTGCGCCGCGTGATGGCGTAGAGGCAGACGCCGAACAGCAGGGTCGCCGCCAGGATGCCGGCGACGGAGGTCCACAGCGGCAGCGCCGCGGGCAGCGCGGTCGGCAGGCGCGGCCGGAACCACAGGTAGCCGACGACGTCGTCGTCCTGGCGCAGCGCGTAGCCGTAGCCGCCGGCGATCGGCAGCATGCCATCCGTCTGCCGCGCCTGCACGATGCCCGCGGTGATCACCGCGCTCGGGAACCGGTCGGGGTCGCGGTGCACCGCGCCGAGCGGATTGAGGTAGACGCCCTCGTACGGCGGCCGCCCCGTGGTGACGACGACGTCGTCGTACAGGTCGCGCGTCGTCGTCGCCGTCAGCAGCCGGCGCACGACCGCGGCGTCCGCCGAGGCGCTGCGCAGCGCGCCGGGCGTGTAGACACGGCCCAGTTCGGCGAACGAGCCCTGCACCAGATCGCGCACCGACGCGTCGCGGTCGCGCAGCCACGATCGCTGCGCGAAGTACACGGCGATCTGCACACTGCCGACGGTGACGACGTTCAGCGACAGCGCGAGCAGCAGGATGCGCCACGCCAGCGACACGGCGTCATCTCTTGCCGAGGCCCTGCATCATCTGCAGCAGCGGCATGAACAGGGCGAACACGATGAAGCCGACGGCGACGGCCAGGAAGACCAGCAGGATCGGCTCGATCAGCTTGAACGTGGTCTCGATCGTGCGGTCGACCTCGGTCTCGTAGCGGTCGGCGATCTTGGTCAGCATGCGGTCGAGTTCGCCGGTCTGCTCGCCGACGTCGACCATGTTGACGACGATGTCGTCGAACATGCCGCTCTCGCCCATCGGCACGGCGAAGCCCGCGCCCTCGCGGATCGATGCCTGCACGCCGCCGACGGCGGCCTTCATGTGCACGTTGGCCGTCGACGCCGCCAGGATGTCGAGCGCGTCGAGGTGCGGCACGCCGCTCTGGATCAGCGTGCCGAACGTGCGCGCGAAGCGGGCGACGAGGCTCTTGTGCACCAGCTTGCCGAACAGCGGCATGCCCAGCGCGCGGCGGTGCATGAACGACCGGTAGCCGTCGACGCGGCCCATCAGCACGCGGTGCAGCACGATCAGCAGCGCGACGCCCACGAGGTAGACCCACCACCAGAACTTCAGGTGCTCGCCGATGTCGATGACGAGCTGCGTCGTCCAGTGCATCGCGCCCTTGCCGGTCGCCTCGAACACCTGCTTGAAGCGCGGGATGACGAAGGCGAAGACGAGCAGCAGCACGAGCACGGCGACGACGAGGATGGCCACCGGATAGGCCAGCGCGCCCTTGACGCGCGACTTGATCGCCTCGCTCGCGGTCAGGAAACCCGCCAGCCGGTTGAGGATCTCCTCCTGCACGCCGCCCGCCTCGCCCGCGCGCACCATGTTGGTGTAGAGCGGGTCGAAGACGGCGTCGTGCTTGGTCATCGCCTCCGAGAGCGCCGTGCCGCCCTCGACGTCCTCGACCAGGCTGGCGGCGACGCGCTTCATCGGACCGGGCGGCAGCTGGCCCTCCAGGATGCGCAGGCTCTTGGTGATCGGGATGCCGGCGTTGAGCAGCACCGCGAGCTGGCTGGTGAACTCGGCGAGCACGCGCGGCGTGACCCGCTTGCTGGCGAAGAGGGTGACGCCGCCCTTGGCGCCAGCGCCGGCGGCAGCCGTCGGCGCCGCGGCCACGGCCGTGGGGGCAGGGATCTTGCGCTGCAGCTTCTTGGGCATCGGAATCGAAGGGTCGGCGGATCGTCGCGCATCGCGCGACGACGGGCAACCGCCCCGCCGAGGAACTGCGCCACGTCAGCCGGCGAGCATGGCGAGCAGGCCGCCGGCGACGCCGCCCGCGACCAGCGCCGCGTGCAGCAGCAACAACACGCCGACGGCGAGCAAGGCCAAAGCCCACGCGGCGCCCGGCGCGTTGCCGGCGCGCGGCCAGCGGCTGCGGTCGTCGGGGCGCTCGTCGCGCGGCAGTTCCACCGCCGCGAAGCCGTCGCCCGCGGCGGCGGCGACGTCGACGACCACCGCGGTGGCGTTGTCGGCCGAACCGAGCGCCAGCGCCTGCCCCACCAACGCCTCGGCGACCGCGGCGGGCTCGCCGCGGCCGGCGAGGCGCAACAACGCGCCCTCGCCGAGGACGCTCCAGACGCCGTCGCTGAGCAGCACGAAGCGATCGCCCGGCGCGGTCGCCACCGCCCGCTGGTCGACGGCGACGGTGCGCCCGCCGGCGCCGATGCAGCGCGTGAGCCGGTTGTCCGGTTCGCGCACGGCGTGATCGACCGTCAGGCGCTCGAGCGCGCCGGCGCGCAGCCGGTAGAGCCGCGTGTCGCCGACGTGGCCGACGTGCGCTTGGCCATCGGCGAGGCACAGCACGGTCGCCGTCGTGCCCATGTCGCGCAGCGCCGGCACCGTCGCGCTGGTCTCGGCGACGCGCCGGGCAGCGGCGTCGAACCCGTCGCGGACCGCCGCCGCGACGTCCCCGCCGCCTGCCGCTTCGAGCACCACCGCGGCGATGGCGCGCAGCGCCGTGCGGCTGGCCTCGGCGCCGCCGGCGAGCCCGCCCATGCCGTCGGCGATGCCCGCGAAGAGGAAGTCCGGCGCGGCGGCACTGGCGAGCAGGTAGTCGTCCTCGTTGGCGCTGCGCACGACGCCGGCGTGGGTGCAGACGCCGACGCGGAATCGTCCGGGCGTCTTCATGGCCGGCGCTCCAGCGCGAAGGTCGCCGAGGCGACCTCGCCGCGCAGCGTCGCGGTGAGCACCTGCAGGCGGCTGCCCGCGAACGTCGGCGGCAGCGTCGCTTCGTAGCGGAAGCCGCGACCGTCGGGCCGCACGGCGGCGAGCAGCGCGCGCTCCCACGCGGCAGCGGCGTCCGGCGGCAGGCCATCGCCGCGCAGGCGCACGGCGCCGAGCGCGTCGGCGGCGCGCACGACGATCCGCCGGCCGCCATCGTCGACCGCGAGCACGATCTCGGCGGCGGCGCGCTCGCGCAAGCGCTGCCGCATGGCGCCGCTCTTCAGTTCACGCACCAGCGACGACAACAGCCGGCGCTCGGTGGTCGCGCGCACGGCGGCGCGCACGTTCTCCGCGTCGTCGCCAACGAAGAACGGCGGCACGACGATCGACTCCAGCACGCCCCACACGTCGGTCCGCTCCACCAGCGACAGGTCGATCGGACCGGCGAACAGCAGCGGGTCGTGCAGCGTCCGTCCGGCGGCCAGCTCGCGCAGCGTGACGCGCAGCGTCGCCCGCGACTCGAAGGTCTGGTCCGGGATGAACATGCCGATGCCGAGCAGGATCCACGTCACGAACGTCACCGGCCAGCGACCGTTGGTGCCCTGGGCCTCGATCGGTCCGTCCTGCAGGCGTTCGACGACCAGCACGTAGTCGTGGCCGTCGCGGCGCGCCTGCTGCAGGTAGGCGAGCACGCCGTCGTCGATCTCGCCCGTGCGCAGGCGGCGGCCCATCGCCTCGCGGCGCGCGGCGTCGGCGTCGAGTTCGACCCGCTGGAACACGGAGCCCTTCGCCAGCGCCGCGACGATCGCCTCGATCGGCATGACCTCGGCGCCGGCAGGCGCATCGGGCGCCGCGCCGAACGTGCCGGCGCCGGCCTCGTCGGCGCTGAGGAAGGCGCCGCCGACGACCAGCACCGCGCAATCGAGCGGCGGCTGGGCAGCGAAGTCGCGCGCGTCCTCCGACGGCGTCGCGCACGCGGCGAGCAGCGCGAACGCCGATGCGAGCGGCGACGGCACACGGCGGCGCGGACGGCTCATCGCTCCGCCTCCAGCGAACGCAGGCCGGCGGGGTCGAGGACGACGCGGAAACCGACGTGCCGCAGCCGCGGGTCGGCGCCGGTCGACAGCAGGTCGCCGCCATCGCGGCGCAGCTGCTCGGTGCGCAGCACGCCGGGCGCTTCCGGCGGCAGGGAGTCGACGGCGCCGGGATCGATCGGAGCGCCGCCGCGACCCAGCAGGACGCTGCCTTCGCGGCAGGCGACGCCGCGCGCCACGGCCAGGCGCCGCGCCGGCCCCACCGCCGCGAGCACGAGCGGGTCCCGGCCGACGGCGAGATCGTCGGCGCGGCGCAGGTGCACCGCGTGATCGGACATCCATTCGCCCAGCAAGCCGGCGGCGGCGTCGGTGGCCGGCAAGTCGAGCACCCACTCGCGCAGCCCGAAGTCGAGACCGACGAAGTCGACGCCGTAGTCGGTCGGCACGCGATCGCCGTAGCTGGCGCCGTCGGCCCGTCCGGCATCGCGCCGGAAGGGCCACGCCGCGACGGCGCTGCCGTGCGCCGCCGCGCCGTGGCCCGCCGCGACCATGGCGCCGGTGAACGCGGCCAGTTCCAGTTCGCAGCCGAGCGGCAACCGGGCGGCGTCGGGATCGCCGACGACGACGAGGCCGAGCAGGCGCGCCAGCGCGCTGGCCTGATGGAAGTCGACGCCGGCCAGCGGCGCGTCGTCCGGCAGGTCCGCGGCCGTGGCGGGCAACAGCGCCGCAGCGGTCATGCGGCCGGCGCCGAGCGGGTCGTCGGCGCGCACGCAGCGGGCGGCGAGCAACGGCGCGATGGCGCCGACCTGCGCCGCGAGCGCGCGCGCCGCGCCGCAGCGGAACTCGTCGGACTGCAGCAGGATGTCCGCGAGGTTGCGCACCTGCACGACCGGCTGCGGGCGGTACGCAGCCCGCGGCGGCCCCGCCGCCGGCAGCGGTTCGACGAACGGCGTCGACGGCGCGAGCACCGGCACGAAGCGCAGCGCGGCGAGCGCCGGCGGCAGCGGGCGGACGTCGCCGAGCGCCAAGGGCTGCAGCGTGCTGCGCACCGTGCGCAAGCGCAGCGCGAGCGCGTGGCGGCCGGCCGGCGTCGCCAGGCCGACGTCGAGGCGGCGTTCGATGCCGTCGGCGTAGGCGGCGCGCGGCACGTCGTCGAGCCGTGCCGCCGCGCGCCAGACGGCGAACGGCACCACGAAGTCGAACTCGGCCCGCTCGCCGTCGAGCGGCCGCACGTCCGCCGCGGGCAGTTCGGTCGCCGCCGCGGCCAAACGCAGGTCGTCGCGGTCGCGCGCGGCGAAGGGCAGCGGCGCGCGCAGTCGCACGCGCACCGGCTGGCCGTGTTCGACGAGGACCTCCTCGCCGACCAACTGCGGCGCCACGTCGCTCCACCAGAAGTCGACCACCGTGGCCAGCACGCCGGACGCCGCCTCGACGCCGCCGACGAGCAGGGCGACCGGCCGCCCGAGCACGTCCTCGTAGGCGACGCGGACGACGTTGCGTCCGGGCAGCGGCCGAAGGTCCGGCAGCAGCGGCGTCATCTCGCCCGCCGCTTCGAAGTCGATCGGCGCGGCCACGACCGGCGACGCCGGATCGCCGAGGTCCACGACGGCCCGGCCGCCCAGGTACGGCCGCAGTTCGGCGTCGACGCTCCACGCCGGGCCAGCGCCGTACGCCACCGGCGCGCCTTCGCTCGCGGGCTGCGGCGCCAACACGCCTGCCGCCAGCAGCGCCGGCAGGAAGGGCCGCGGCGCCGTTGGCACGCGCACGGCGAGACGGGCGGGCAGCACGCGCAGCGCTGCCGTCGCGGTCGCCGCGAGGTCGGCCGACTCACCGTGGCCACGCACGCGCAACTGCAGCGCGTAGGCGCCCGGCGGCAGGTCGCCGCACGTGAAGCGGATCGCCGCGTCGCCGGCCGGTTGCCACGACCACGCGCCACCGGCGACCTCGGCGCCGGCGCGGCGCAAGGCGGCGGACTCGACGCGCCAGTCGTCGGCGAGCACCACGTCGGCGGAGCCGCCGGCGGCGACGACGAGTTCGTCGCCGCGCGTGCGCGCCGGCCCGCCGCAGCGCGCGAAGGCGACGGCGAGTTCGACGTTGCGCAGCGCGACGCTCACGTCGTGCGTGCGCTGGTTGCCGGCGGCGTCGCGCACGCTGAGGCGCCAACGCGAACTGCCCGCGGCGGCGCCGACTGGGACGTCGAGCAGCATGCTGTCGACGCCGTCGGGCCATGGCATCGCATCGACGATCTCGCCGGCGGCCTCGACCACGATGCTGCCGCCGACCTCGGCGGCGCCGAGCCGCACCCGTGCGCGCGCGAGGCCGCCGGCGACCGGAACGAAGGCCTCGCCACCGGGTCCAGTGACGGCGAGCACGGTGGGCGCCACGACGTCGAGCGCGGCGAAGGCGAGCGCTTCGGCCTGCGCGACGTTGCCGGCGCGGTCGACGGCGACGATCGCGACGACGCCGGCGCCGCCATCGGCAGCGAGACCGCGCGCCGCCAGGTCCTCGCCGAGGGCGAACTCTGCCGCGGCGGGCGGCAGCGCCGCCACGGCGACGAGTTCGCCACCGCACCGGACCTCGGCCTGCAGCTGCTGCAGGCCGACCGCTTCCTCGACGCGCCAGCGCACGCGCGTGTCCTGCCGCAACACCGGCAGCGGCGCGACCGGATCGACGGCGAGCTGCGGCGGCACGTCGTCGACGCGCAGGCGCACGCCGCCGAACGGGGCGCTGCCCGGCGTCAGGAAGACGAGGTCGCTGGCGTGCTGTTGGCCGGTCCGCGCCAGCGCCTCGACGGTCTCGCGCCACGGCGCCTGGGCCATGGCCAGCGCCAGGACGCCGCCTTCGGCGTCGACCTCGGGCCGCTGGTCGACGCGCAGCACGACGTCGCCATCGTGGACCAACTGCGCGCGCAAGCGTTCCGGCGCGAAGCCGCCGCAGTCGAAACGCAGCGTCGCGAGCCGCGCCGACGTCGTGTCGATGGCCGGCGCAGCGGTGTCGAGCGGCACCGGCGCGAGGGCGAACACCGAACCCGACGCGGCCTGCAGGAACGGCTCGGCCGCGGGGGCGGTCGCCGTGACGGCGAATGCGCCGAGCGCGACCGCGGCGACGCCGGCGCGCACCAACGCCGGACGCCGCGCGCCGCGCAGGATGGCGAGTTGGCGCGCCACGGCGGCGCTCGCCTGCGGGCGCGCGCCCGGATCGCGCATCAGGCACTGCGCGATCAAGCGGCGCAGCCGGCGGCCGACGCCCCGCGTCGGCGGCCACGGCCTGAGTTCGCCGGCGAGGACGGCGGCGACCATGCGCCGGACGTCGGCGTCGTCGACCGGCAGGCCGCCGGTCAACAGCTGCCACGCCAGCACGCCGAACGAGTACAGGTCGGCGCGGGCATCGACGTCGCGGCCGTCGAGCAGTTCGGGGGCGGCGTAGGCCGGATTGACGAAGCCGTGCAGTTCGCCCGGCGCTCGGCTCGGCCCGGCGAGCGTCACGGTGCGCGCGATGCCGAAGTCGAGCACCTTCACGTGCAGCGCGCCGCCGCGCACGGCGACCATGACGTTGCGCGGCGACAGATCGCAGTGCACCAGCCCGGCGGCGTGGATCGCCGCCAGCGCGCCGGCGACCTGCTCCAGCACCGCGACGGCGTGCGCCGGCGCCAGCGGCCCGTCGCGGACCAGTTCGTCGAGCGTGCGGCCCTCGACGAATTCCATGGCGAGGTAGGCAGCGCCGTCCTCGGCCTCGCCGACGTCGAGCAGGCGGGCGCAGCGTTCGTCGGCCACGGTCGCCGCACGCCGTGCTTCCGGCACCAGGGCGCGCCGGTACTCGGGGCGGTCGGCGAAGCGCGGGTGCAGCAGCTTGAGCGCGACCGTCATCAGCGAACCGACGTGCTGCGCGCGGAACACCGTGCCGAGCCCGCCGCGGCCCAGCACGCCGAGCAGGCGGTACTTGCCGTCGACGACGCTGCCGAGCAGCGGATTGGTGGCGTCGATCTCGCCCCGGCGCGCCGGGTAGTGCACGGCGTCGAAGCCGTGCAGGCGGGCGCCGCAGAAGCCGCAGCGGTGGGCCGGCGTGTCGCTCACGCCTTCGCACGAGAGGCAGATCTTCAAGCGTTGGACTTCGGAACGCCGCGCGGCGCCGGGCGGGATGATAGTCGCCCGACGCGCCGGCCGCCCGGTCAGCGACCGAGCAGGGCGCGCCAGACCTCGAACAGCGCGCGGTCGCGGACGAAGGTCCGACCGAGGTCCGGGATGCGCACGGTCCACGCGCGCGCGCCGGTGCCATCGGCGCGAGCGAAGCAGACGAGGCCGACGGGCTTGTGCGCCGTGCCGCCGCCCGGGCCAGCGACGCCGGTCGTGGCGACCGCGACGTCGGCGCCGAAGCGCTCGCGCCCGCCGAGCGCCATCGCCGCGGCCACCGGCTCGCTGACCGCGCCGTGTTCGGCGACGAGCGCTGCCGGCACGCCGAGCAGCGCCGTCTTGCTGGCGTTGCTGTAAGCGACGACGCCGCCCAGGAAGACGTCGGAGGAACCGGCGACGTCGGTCAGTGACTTGGCGACGAGGCCGCCGGTGCACGACTCGGCGACGGCCAGCGTCTGGCGGCGGTCGCGCAGCCGCTGCAGCACCAGCGCCGGCAGGTCGACGGCGCCTTCGGCGAACAGCCAGTCGCCCAGCAGCGGCCGCAGTTCGGCGGCGGTCGCTTCGCACGCGGCCGCGGCCGCGGCATGGGTCGCGGCCGCGGCCACCACGCGCACGGTCAGCAAGCCGCCGCTCGCGGTGATGCCGACCGCCGGATTGCGCCCGGGGTCCATGAAGGGCGCGATGCGCTCGCCGAGCGCTGCCTCCGACGGCCCGAGCACGCGCAACCACGACTGCGCCACCGGCTGCAGTCCGGGCAGCGCCCGCACCGCCGGCAGCACCGACGCCGCGAGCATCGCCTGCACTTCGCGCGGCGGCCCGGGCAGGGCGAAGAAACGCGCCCGGCCGATGCGCGCGGCGAAGCCCGGCGCGGTGCCGACAGGATTGGCGATCGGCTCGGCGCCCGGCGGGAACTGCGCCTGCCGGCGGTTGCTGTCCGGCACCGGCCGGCCGCGCTGCCGCAGCCAGCCCTGCACCTGCTGCCAGCTCGCTTCGTCGAACCACAGCGGGCCGCCCTGGATCTCGGCGACGACGTCGCGCATGCGGTCGTCGAGCGTCGGCCCGAGCCCGCCGGTGGCGACGACGACGTCGGCGCGCTGGCAGGCCTCGGCGATCGCCGCGCGCATCGGGCCGGGCGCGTCGCCGGTGACGGTGAAGCGCTGCACCGCGACGCCGAGGTGTTCGAGTTCGGCTGCGAGCAGCTTGCTGTTGGTGTCCAGCATGGCGCCGTGGACGAGTTCGTCGCCGGTCGCCAGGATCTCGCCGACCACCGTCACGCCACGGCCTCGGCGGCGTCGTTGCGGCGGCCCAACCACGTCAGCACGAGGCCGAGGCCGTAGAGCAGCACCATCGGGATCGCCATCAGCACCATCGAGGCCGGGTCGGGCGGCGTGACGACCGCGGCGACCACGAAGATCACCAGGATGATCATGCGCCAGTTGCGCACGTAGGTGCGGTGCGCCACGAGCCCGATCTTCTGCAGCGCCAGCATCACCAGCGGCAACTGGAAGACGAGCCCCATCGCCGCGGTCAGCGCGAACTCCAGCGTCAGGAACTGGCCGACGCTGAAGATCGCCAGCACCTGGCTCGGGTCCATCATGCGGACCAGGAAGCCGAGGCTGTACGGCAGCGCGACGAGGTAGCCGAACGACACGCCGGCCGCCATCAGGCCGACCATGAACGGGAAGTAGCGGTAGAACACCGCGCGTTCGTGCGGATACAGCCCCGCGGCGACGAACGCCCACGCCTGCCAGATCACCACCGGGCTCGCCAGCACCAGGGCGAACACCAGCGACGCCCACATGAAGGACATCATGTCCTCGAGCCCGTTGGTCGCGTACAGCGTGTACGGCAGCGGGTAGCCCGTGTCGCCAGGGATCACCTGCGGGAACGGATGCTCGCCGGCGAGGATGACGTCGAAGTCGCGCCGGCACGTCGTCAGGAACCGCTCGTGGAAGCGGTCGAGCGGCACGCCGGCCGCCTTCGCCGCCGCTTCCTGCGCCTCCAGCGCCTGCACGTGCTGGAGGAACCCGTCGCGCCACAGCGTGCGGTACGGCGCCAGGATGACCTCCTGCACCGGCCCCTTGAACGGCAGGATCACGACCACGGCGACGACCACGGCGAGCAACGCCTTCACCAACCGCGACCGCAGCTCGTCCAGATGGTCGCCAAACGACATCCGGGGCAGTTCCCCGCCGTCGATGGCTTCGCGGATCGTCGGATCGTCGAGTGGCATGCGCGCGAACAGCAAGCTATCGCGCCCGCAACCGCCGCGAGCAACGGCAAATCCACGCCGCGCCGACACCGGGCGAGCCGGCAGTGCCGCACGAACGGCACGCCAACGCCCAAACCCGAGCCCGTGCCCCTCGCGGCCGCCCCCACCAGCCACCCAACCCGGGCCGCCGGCCACCTGCCGCAGCCCCTCACCGCCCGGAGGCCACCCATCGCCGCGCCCCGCATCCGAAGGCGAAACGGCGAACACGCGGCCAGACTTACGCCCGCTCCCGCGCCCGTCGTGGCCGCACAGCCCGGCTGCCTCGCCCGGGCCGCCTCCGGCCTACCGCGGCGCCGTCGCCGCCAGTTGGCTGACCTTCGCAGCGTCTGGTTCGGCAGGCGCCGCGGGAAACTCGCTCGGCAGGCGCCGCGAGAACCTCCCTTCCCGCTCCCGCGCCCGTCGTGGCCGCGCAGCCCGGCTGCCTCGCCCGGGCCGCCTCAGGCCTACCGCGGCGCCGTCGCCGCCAGTTGGCCGACCTTCGCAGCGTCTGGTTCGGCAGGCGCCGCGGGAAACTCGCTCGGCAGGCGCCGCGGGTATCGCGTTCGGCAGGCGCCGCGAGAACCTCCCTTCCCGCTCCCGCGCCCGTCGTGGCCGTGCGGCCCGGCTGCCTCGCCCGGGCCGCCTCAGGCCTGCCGCGGCGCCGTCGCCGCCCGTTGGCTGACCTTCGCAGCGTCTGGTTCGGCAGGCGCCGCGGGTATCGCGCTCGGCAGGCGCCGCGGGTACTACAGCTTGATCAGGTCGCGGATCGAGCTGAGGTAGGCGAACTCGACGCGGAGCTCGCTGGCGAGCTTGAACTCGGCCGACTCCATGACCGAGTTGAAGCCGTCGCCGGCCTCGTTGACCGGGTCGCCGCCGAGGATGACGGTGTCGACGCCGGGCGCCATCTTGTCGACGACGTTGTTGCCCAGGCGCTTGAGCAGGTTGGTCAGCTCTGGCTTGTTGTACGGCGCCGAGAACCGACCCATCAGGTAGATCGTGCGCGTGACGCGCGGCGAGTAGAAGTCGTTGAAGATCTGGTCGCCGTCGCGAGCGAAGTCACCGATCGGGTCGGCGAAGTCCATCAGCGCGACTTCGGCCCGCACGTCCTCGACGCGCGTGACCTGGGCGTAGCCCTTCACCTTGCTGCTCGACGGGCTCTTCACGCGGAAGACGGTGCCCGGCTGCAGCAGGTCCTTGCGGCCCAGGCTGATGAAGGCCGTCGGCACGCCGGCGCGCGCCGCGACGATGACGCCGTCGGACACGTCCACCGTCTTGCGCAGCGTCTCGCGCGCGATCAGCGCCGAGTTCTGCATCTGGTGCTTGGCGATCTCCTGGTTGAGCTCCTTCTCCTTCGTCGCCGCGCGCTCCTTCTCGGTGGCGAGCTCGTCCTGCTTGGCGCGCAGGCTCTCGTTGCCCTGGGCGATGCGGTTGTCCTTGTCCTGCTTCGACGACTCGTAGTCGCTGCGGGCCTGGTCGAGGTTCTGGCCGAACTCGCGCGCCTTGGACGACGCGTCGGTGGTCGCCGCCTGGAACTTGCGGTCGACCTCGCCCTTCTCGGCGAGCGCCTTGTCGCGCTCGGCCTCGATGTCCTTGACGCGCTGGTTCAGCTGGCCGATCTTCGTGACCATGCTGCCGAGCACGTTCTCGAGGCCGCTGGCGGCCGACAGGCCGGCGGCGCCGAGCGCGGCGTCCATGGCCGCGCGCACGTCGGACGGCTTGACGATGCCCGGGTAGGTGATCGCCGCGCCGCCGTAGATGCCCTCCTGGCCGTCGCGACCGGTGTACGCGCCCGGCTTCTGGAGGACGTTGCCGACGTCCGTGACGTAGTGCTCGATCAGGAGTTCGCGCTTGCGCGCGGTCTCTGCGTCGGCCCGCGCGGCGTTGCGCTCCACGATGAGTTCGCTGTTGCGCGTGTTGGTCATGAAGGCGAAGCCCGTCGCCCCCAGGAACAGCACGAGGATGAGCAGGAAGAACATCATCGGGACGTGGGCAGCACCGGTCTGGCGGTTGTGCATTGGAACCAGCTCCAAGGGGTCTGTCGGGTTGCCGACGCGAGGCCGGGTGGCTGCGGCGGCAGGGAGAGTTGCGCGATCCGGGGGGTCGGACGAGCGGAATGACGGGTCGTTGGGAGTCCCCCGCCGCTCGATCGCGCGAGCGGAACAGCCGGCGGGCCAATCGCCTACCGACTGGGGACGCGAGGGGTGCGGGATCTTAGGTAGGCCGGTCGCGCGAGGTCAAGCGACGAAGGCACGCGACTTGCCGACGGCGGCGAGGGCATGCACCATGCGGCCATGCCCCCGGCCGCCGCCGATTCCGCCGCCGCGCCTGCCCCCTTCCGGCCGGCACCGCCGGTCGTGCTGGGGGTGCTCGGCGGCATCGCCGCCGGCAAGTCGGCGGTCGCGGCGCGCTTCGCCACCCACGGCCTCTGCCACGTGGACGCCGACCAGATCGCCCGCGCGGTCAGCGCCGAGCCGGAGGTCCTCGCCGCGGTGGCGAGCGCCTTCGGTCCGGCCACCGTCCGCGACGGCCAACTCGACCGACAGGCGCTCGGCGCCCGCGTGTTCCGCGACGAGACGGCGCGCCGCACACTCGAAGGCATCCTGCACCCACGCATCCGCGCCCAGGTCCTCGCCGCGGTCGCCGCCGCCGTCGGGCGCGGCGACTCGGTGCTGCTCGACGTCCCGCTGCTGCTGGAGAACGGCCTGATCGACGCCTGCGACGCGACCATCTTCCTCGATGCCTCGCTGGCGACGCGGCGGGCGCGCGCCGCCGCCCGCGGCTGGCCCGACGGCGAACTCGAACGGCGCGAAGCCGCCCAGGCGCCGCTGGCGCACAAGCGCGCCCGCGCCCGCTTCGTCGTCGCCACCGACGGCGACCTGCCGGCGATGCACCGCAGCGTCGCAGCGGTGCTCGACCAACTGCGGCAGGAGCGGCCGTGAACCAGCCCTTGCCACCCGCCGACGTCCTCGCCGGCGACGCCGCCGCCCTGGTGCGCGAGCTCGCCGCCGCCGGCGCGCCGACGCCGCCCAACCTGAGCCGCGGCGAACTGCTGCAGGCAGTGTTGGCGCTCCGGCTCGCGCGCGGCGAGCCCGTCGCCGTCGCCGGCGCCCTCGATCTGATGCCGGAGGGCTTCGGCTTCGTACGCTCGCCGGCCTTCGACTTCGCCGCCAGCCCGCACGATGCCTTCGTCGCGCCATCACAGGTGCAGGCGCTCAACCTCAAGCCGGGGCAATGGCTCGCCGGGCCGCTGCGCGCGCCACGCGGCGCCGAACGCTTCTTCGGCCTCGTGCGCGTCGACGCCGCCAACGACGCGCCGCCGGCGCAACTCGGCGAACGCCTCGCCTTCGCGTCGCGTTCGCCCGCGGCCGCGCAGGCGCCGCTCGGCGGCCCGCACGGCGCCGACTGGCGGCGCGGCCAGCGCGTGCTGCTGCTGGCGCCCCCGGGCGCGCCCACCCACCGCTGGTTCGCCGCGGCCGCCAGCGGACTCGCCGCCGCCGCGCCGCCGCTGCGCGTGCGCGCCTGCCTGCTCGACCAGCGCCCCGAGGACCTCGCCGCCGCCAAGGCCGCCGTCGGCAGGGCCGCCGAACTGGTCGGCACGGCCTTCGACGCGCCGCCCGAGCGCCACGTCGCGCTGGCCGAACTCGCGCTCGCGCGCTGCCAGCGCGAAGTCGAAGCCGGCGCCGACGTGGTGCTGCTGGTCGACGGGCTCACCACGCTGGCGCTCGCGGCACAGCGGGCGCTGCCGAGTTCGGGACGCTGGATCTGCCCCGGCCTCGACGTGCAGGCCGCACAACCGGGCAAGCGGCTGTTCGCCGCCGCCCGCGCGTGCGCGGAGGGCGGCTCGCTGACCGTCATCGCGCGCGTCGACGACAGCGGCGGCAGCGCGGTCGAAGCCGCGGTGCGCGACGACCTCGCGCTCCGCGCCCACCACGTCGCAGCGCTGCGCGGCGCTGCCGGGACCGAGGCCCTGACGCTGGCGCCGCGCGTTGACGGCGCGGCGTAGCGTCGCGAAGCCGCCGTCAGCGCGACGCCAACCAGCGCTGCACGTCGGCCGCGCCGGCGCGGTGGCCGCGCAAGCCGGCGAGCGTGCCGCACAGCTTGGCCCAGGCTCCGCGCGGGCCGGCGACGAGGCTCAGCGGCCACGCCACCACGTCGCAGACGAGCCACGCCAGCCACGCCAGCGGCGCGCCGTGCGCCCGCAAGTGACGGACGGCGTTGCACGCCATCAGGAACTTGCGCGCCGGCGAGCGGTTGCCGCCGGCCGACTGGCCGGAGTCGTGCACGACGCGGATCCACGGCAACCAGACGATGCGGCCGCCGCGCGCGCGCAGGCGTTCGCAGAGGTCGACGTCCTCCCAGTACATGAAGTACGCGTCGTCGAAGCCGCCGACCGCGGCGACGGACTCGGCGCGGAACAGCACGCAGGCGCACGGCAGGAAGCCGACGTCCTCGGGGCCGGCGGTCGTCGGCGCCGGGGCGCGGCCGTGGCCGCGCAGGGCGAGGCCGTTGGGACGAAGGCGCCGGTCGCCGCCCTGCGCCCACACCATGCCGTCGGCGCGCAGCAGCGTCGGACCGACCGCGGCGAGCCGCGGGTCGTTGGCGAGCGCCTGGGCCAGCGGCCGCAGGAAGTCCGGCGGCAGCCGCAGGTCGTTGTTGAGCACGAGCACGAACGGAACTCCGAGCGCGGCGGCGCGGCGCAGGCCTTCGTTCATGCCGCCGGTGAAGCCGCGGTTCTCGTCCCAGGCCGCGAGTTCGACGCGGTGCGGCCCGCCGGCCGCTGCCGCGGCGTCGACGCCGGCGCGCAGGCGCGCGACCTCGTCGGCGCCCGAGCCGTTGTCGAGCACGAACACGTGCATCGGCTCGTCGCGCACCGCCAGCAGGTCGTGCAGGCAGCGCAGCGTCAGGTCGGCGCGCCGCCAGTTGAGCAGCAGCGCGGCGACGCGCGGCGTCGGCTCAGCCACAGAGCCTCCGCACGAGCCGCCAGTAGCCGGCGAAGAAGCGGTCGAGCCCGCGCCGCAGCGACGCGTTGAAGCCGCGGTCGGCGAGGCCCGGGTTGAGCGTCATGGGCGCAGCGACCAGCAGGTCGCGGTCGGCGACGACGCGACCGCGTTGCGCCAACCGCCGCGCGCGCACCGCCGCCGGCAGCATCTTCAACAGCTCCCACTTGCCGCGCAGCCAGTCGCCGAAGTGGCCGCGGCGCACGCCGAAGCCGGCGTAGACGACGCCGTAGAGCAGTTGCGCCGGCATGGTCAGCACGAACGTGCGCCAGCGCATGCAGGCGATCAGCACGTACCAGCGGTTGCGGCTGTGCAGGTAGGTGCGGCGGCCCGGGTAGCGGCCCTCGCCGCGCACCGACAGGCCGGCGGTGCCGGCGAGGTGCGTGCAGAGCGCGTCGGCGGCGACGTGCACGGTGTGGCCGCGCAGGCGCAGCTTCCAGCAGAACTCGTTGTCCTCGTAGAGGATGAACAGGTTCTCGTCGAAGCCGCCGACCTCGCGGTAGCGGTCGCGCCGGGTCAGGAAGCACAGCGCGATCGCCGCGCCCACCGGACCGTCGGCCGGCGCCGCCGCCGCCAGCGGCCGGTACCAGTTGCGCAGCACGATGGTGCCGAGGAAGTGCAGGTCGCCGCCGTCGTAGTGCACGACGCCGGCGTCGTCGCCGCACAGCGAGCGCGCCTGCACCATCGCCGCCGTCGGATCGCCGCGCAGCCGCGCCAACAGCGCGCGCAGGCAGCCCGGGCGCAGCACGACGTCGTTGTCGACGAACAGCAGTTCGTCGTCCTTGGCCAGCGCGGCGCCGACGTTGCGCGCATGGCACGGGCCGCCGTTGCGGCCGGTGTCGACGACGCGCACGCCCGGATACCGCTGCGCCACCAGCTCGCGCGAGCCGTCGTCGCTGTGGTTGTCGACGACGAGCACCTCCGACGGTGCTGGGTCCTGGGCGAGGAGCGCATCCAGGCACGCCGGCAGGTAGTCCCTGCCGTTCCAGTTGACGACGATCGCGCTGACCACGAGGAGGGCGCGGATGCTACCGCCGCCGCGCCCCGGCGCAGCGCGCGTTCCCGCGGACCGGCGGCGGCTGGCGCGCGCGCCGCCGGCGTCAGCGCAGCGGCGGCTCGAAGTCCGGGTGGCGGCAGACCTGACGGCGCTTGAGGCAGTACGGCAGCGACAGCAGCGCCGCCAGCGTCGCCTGCACGCACACCCACCAGCCCCACTTCACCGACTTGATGTTCTCGAACAGCCCGATGGTGCCGACGGCGTCGGCGACGGCGCCGCCGTCCTGCTGCTTCTTGCCGCCGAGCCGGCGGCCGAGGAACACCAGCGGGAAACCCAGCACCTGGCTCCACGGCAGGTACTTGAACGCGTACAGCCAGAAGTTGCGGACGTGGTAGTAGAGGCTGCGCTTGCCGTGGCGCATGCCGAACGGCGCCTTGTGGAAGACCTCCACGGTCGGGACCATCTTCACGCGGTAGCCGAGGTTGAGCAGCCGCGTCGTCAGGTCGCGCTCGTTGCCGAAGATGAAGAAGCGGATGTCGTACCACTCGGCCTGCCGCAGCGCGGCGCCGCGCGCCATCGAGCCGCAGCCGCGGAACGTCGGCAGGTAGCGCTCGGCGTGGATCGTCGGCGAGTTCAGGTACCAGTCCGGCATCTCCGGCTCGATCACCTTCGGCGACAGGATGGCGGTCGTCGGCGGTTCCTGCGCGAACTTGGCCAGCATGTGCTCGACGAAGGTCGGCGGCAGCACGACGTCGTCGTCGAGGATGCCGACGAACTCGCCCCACGCGCTGGCGAAGCCGAGGTTGAAGGTCTCGCACGCGCCGTAGCGGCTGTGCGGCATGCGGATCAGCTGCACCCACGGGAACTCGGCGAGCACCATCTCGGGCGTGCCGTCCTTGCTGCAGTTGTCGACGACGACGACCTGGTCGGCCTTCACCGTCTGCGCGGCGATCGCGCGCAGGTTGTCGCGCAGGTCGTCCTTGCGGTTCCACACCGAGATGACGAGGCTGACCGTCGGCCGCGGCGCGCTCATGCGTCCTCCCTCTGCACGAAGCGGAAGAACGCGTCCTGCAGCCGGTGCGCCGTCGCCAGTTCGTGCGGCCGCAGGTCGAGGAACAGCTCGCCGTACAACACGCCGGGCACGTCGACGTTGACCACCGCGGCGCGGCCGCGGTGCTCGCTCATGCCCGGCAGGTCGATGTAGGCGTTCTGGCTGCCGTAGGCCTGCAGCGCCCGGTAACACTGCGGGTAGGTGTCGGTGACGTTGAACAGCGTGCCGCCGGGCGGCGGGAAGTTGACGCCGTACAGCAGGCAACGGCAGTCGGCCGGCAGCGCGTGCGCCGCGGCCGCCGTCGCCGCCGCGATCGCGCGGTGGTCGCGGTGCGCCTCGCCGGCGTGAAACGAGTAGAGCGTGCGCGGCTGCACCTCCTGCATCACGGCCGCGACGCGCGCCGTCAGTTCGACCACGTGCTCGGGCAGGTCGCCGTCGGGCAGGTCCCACAGCCGCGGCGCGCCGACGCCCAGGCGCGCGAGCGCTTCTTTGCCTTCGCGGCGGCGCACGGCGCGGATGTCGTCCTCGCGGGCGCCGGGATCACCCCTGGCGCCATCGGTCGCGTGCACGACGACGACCTCATGGCCGCGCTGCGCGTGCCACGCCAGCATCGCGCCGGCGCCGATGACCTCGTCGTCGGGGTGCGCCGCCAGGGCGAGCACGGGCCCCTGCAGCGGGTCGCGCGACAGCAACGGCGAGAACAGGTGCTTCACGACAGGCTCCGGTAGATGGCGAGGTGGCGCGCGGCGGACGCGGCGATCGTCGGCAGGGCCGCCGGGATCGCCGCGCGCAAGGCCGCGAGGCGCGCCGGCGAGACTACCAGTTCGGCCAGCGCGGCGGACAGGCCGGCGAGCGGCGTCACGACGACGCCGCCGCGCCCGCGCCGCTCGGCCAGCGCGCCGGCGTCGGAACAGACGACCGGCACGCCGTGCGCCAGCGCTTCGTCGACGACGAGGCCGTACGTCTCCTGGCACTTCGACGGGAACACGGCGAGGTGCAGGTCGCGCGCCGGGTGACGGTCGGCCGGCGTGTACGGACCGTGCACGCGCACGTCGACGCCGGCGCGCTGGGCGCTGGCGATGCGCGCAGCGAGTTCGGCATGGTAGACGCGGCCGCTGAGGTGCAGTTCGACGGGCAAGCCGGCTACGGCGTCGAGCAACTCGACCACGCCCTTCTCGGCGACGAGGCCGCCGAACGTGCCGACGCGCAGGCGTTCGCCGGGCTGCGGCGGCGCGGCGCGGTCGCCCGCGGCGACCGGGCGCAGCAGGCCGTGCGGCACGACCTCGATCGGCTGCGCGCACGGCAGGCACTCGCGCACGAAGCGCGCCGCGGTGGCGCTCGGCGCCGTCAGCGCGCCGGCGGCGGCGACCTCGGCGCGCACCAGCCGGTCGCGCTCGGCGAGCGCGGCGCGCACTTCGTCGGCGGGCAGGCCGACGTCGGTTGCGACGCAGCGCACGCACGGCTCGCGTTCGACGCCCTCCGGACAGACGACGCCGGGGACGGGCAGCCGGAAGTAGCGCGCGCAGGTCGTCCACAGGTCGTGGAAGGTCGTCACGACCGGGATGCCGAGGCCGCGCGCCAGCGGCGTGAGGCCGAGGCCGAGCGACGCCGACGAGTGCACGTGCAGCACGTCGGGGCGCTCCTGCGCCAGCAGCGCGCGCACGAGCGCGTGGAGGCGCGGCCGCACGAAGCCCTGCCGGTCCCATTCGTCAGGCAGCTTCGGCACGCGGTGCACGACGACGCCGGCGAACTCCTCGCGCAGCACGTCGACGCCGTCGTGCGGCGCGTCGCTGCCGCTGACGACAACGACCTCGACGCCGAGCCCGCGCAGTTCGCGCGCCAGGGCGACGACGACCTGTTCGGTGCCGCCCCAGGCCTCGGGCGGGTGGTTCGCGACGAGGAAGCAGGCCTTCACGACGCGCGCAGCTCCCTGCGCGCCGCAGCGAGGTGCGCGCGCTCGGCGGCCTTGCGCGCGGGATCGCGGCGGTTGCGGTGGCCGATCTTGAGCCACTCCTCCCACACGCGCAGCTGCACGCACACGTCGATCCACAGGCCGCCGAGCGCGCCGTGATGCTTGCGGTAGTAGGCGCGGCGGTTCTTGTGCCAGATCACCAGCATGCGCGCGAAGTTCCGCGTCGAGGCGCCGAGGTGGTGCATGACCTCGGCCTCGGCGACGTAGCGGATGCGCCGGCCCGCGCGCCACAGCCGGCGGCAGAGGTCGACGTCGTTGAAGAACAGCGACAGCCGCTCGTCGAAGCCGCCGAGCGCGCGCCATTCGTCGGCGCGCAGCACGCAGCAGGCGCCCGGCGGCTGGTCGACGTCGCGCGACGCGAGGTGGTCGAAGTCCGCCATCGTGTAGCGCCGCTGGACGCGCGAGCCGGGCCACCACGTCCCCCACCACGAATCGAAGCACAGCGCCGAGCCGAAGGTCGGGAAGCGCATGCAGGCGCGCTGCACGCGGCCGTCGGGGTGCACGAGGCGCGGCGCGGCGGCGCCGTAGTCGGGGTGGTCGCGCAGCCAGTCGACGAGCAGGTCGAGCGCGCCGGGCCGGACCTCGGTGTCGCTGTTGAGCGTGCACACGTACGCGCCAGTCGCGACCGCCGCGCCCTGGTTATTGCCGGCGGCGTACAGCCGGTTGTCGGCGTTGCGCAGCAACCGGACCTGCGGATACGCGGCGGCGATCGCGTCGGCGCTGCCGTCCGCGCTGCCGTTGTCGACCACGATCACCTCGCGCGCGTGCCGCGGCGACTCGGCGAACAGCGTCCGCAGGCAGGCCAGCGTCAGCTCGCGCGTGTTCCAACTGAGCACGACGACCGACAGAGCCGGCGCGGTCACTTCGCCTCCTTGGGCGGCATCGGCTGGCCCAGGTGCGACCGGCACTCGTAGCGCACCGTGCGGACGCGCTCGAAGCGGCCGCCGCTGAGGTCGAAGGCCTGGAAGTAGTAGACCGCATGCACGAAGTACGCGAAGCCGACCGCCGACGGCATCCACGTGCGGCC
>JADCJE010000146.1 GCA_020247305.1 Phycisphaerales bacterium
ACGATCGCGCCGATGCGGCGGCAGTGCGCGCGTTCGTAGGCGGCGAACTGCGCTTCGCCCACGGCGAGGAAGAGCGGATAGTGCACGACCTGGATCGTCCAGATCAGGCCGCACAGGTAGAGCGTGACGACGGCGTGCGCGATGGCGAGCGCCGACCAGGGCAGCGCCTGCAGCCACCCGCTCACGCCGCCCGGCTCCGGTGCGCGCGCCGCGCCGCCAGCAGCAGCGCCGTGAACGGCAGCCACCAGATCAGGTCGTTGGTGACGATCAGCCAGCCGCAACGCCACGGCATCTCGCCGCGCAGCGCGGCGTCGAGGAAGCCGATCGGGCCGAAGACCTTGCCCAGCAGGCCGACGAGCACGATCGGCCAGTGGCGGAGCGGCGCGAAGGCGGCGATGCCGTAGCCAATGCCGTAGACGCCGACGATCATGCCGATGCACTGCCACAGCGAGGGCATGTTGGGCGCCGGCATGCCGCCCCATTCGAACCACGCCAGCGGGAACAGCACGGCGAACGCGCCGAACAGCAGGTTGTAGGCGGCGGCGGCGAGCAGCACGGGCTTGGCCCAGGCGGGGCCGCGTTCGTCGGACATGGCGGGCCGTTCGCCGCAGGCGCGGGGCGGATGCAGCGGAGTGCATCCGCGGGGCACGGAGCGGCGAACCGCACGAGCATGTTCGCTTGGCTCCGCCGTCGCCGTCTGCAGCAGGAACGCCGCCGCCTGGAACAAGCGTGGTTGCGCCTGCTCGAAGAAGCCCGCGACCTGCAGCGCGGCGGCGACATCCAGGGCTTCGCGGCGAAGACGGCTGAGGCCGCCGCAGCGGAGCAGCAGCTGGAGGCCTGGGACAAGGCGCACGCCGGCGCGGCGACTTCGCACGGGTGACGGCGACAGGGTGACGGCGACAGGGTGACGGCGACAACCGGGGAGCGGCGCGCGTTCCGTGACGCAGACTCCTAGACTGCGCCCCCGCCGATGCCGACGCGCACGCTGTCGATTCCGGTCGCGCCGCCCTTCGACCTGCAGCTCGCGCTGCACGGCCACGGCTGGGTGCACCTCGCGCCGCACGCGTACGACGAGGCGACCGGCGCGCTGCGCACGGTCCTGCGCCATGGCCAACGCGCAATCGACGCCGAGCTGACGCAGACCGCGCCGTCGCGCCTGCGGCTGCGGCTCGTCAGCCACCGCCCGCTCGCCGAGGCGGCGGCCGCCGCGCTGCGCTCGCAGGTCCGCCACATGCTGCGGCTCGACGACGACCTGTCGGCGTTCCACGCGCGCTGCGCACAGGAGCCGCGGCTGCGCTGGGTCGCGCAACGAGGCGCCGGCCGGCTGCTCCGCTCGGCGAGCGTGTTCGAGGACCTGATGAAGCTGCTGTTCACGACCAACACGACGTGGTCGGGGACCGAGGCGATGACGCAGAACCTCGTCGCCGCCGCCGGGCCGGTCGCGCCGAGCGGCGCGCGCGCCTTCCCGTCGCCGCAGCAGTGCCGACGCGACGCCGCCTTCTACCGCGACGTCGTGCGCGCGGGGTACCGCGCCGCGTCGGCGATGGCGCTGGCCGACGACTTCGCCACCGGCGCGCTCACCGACGCGCAGTTCCACGCGCCGCAGTCGTCGGACGAACTCTGGCGACGCCTCACCGCGCTGCGCGGCTTCGGCCCGTACGCCGCCGGGCAGGCGCTGCGCCTACTCGGCCACTTCGACCGCCTCGCGCTCGACAGCTGGTGCCGGGCAAAGCTGAAGGAACGCGACGGCCGGCGGACGCCTCCGAGCGACGCTGCGATCGCGCGCCGCTACGCGCCGTTCGCGCCGTGGCAGGGGCTCGCGCTGTGGATGGACCTGACGGCGGACTGGCACGGCGACGGCGCGTGAACGGCGCGGCGCGGGCGCCCGCGCCGGCGACGTCAGCGCCGCAGGCGCACGACAGCGAACCCGGCCATGCCGACGAGCCCGAGGCCGAACGCGGCCAGCAGCCCGTGCAGCGCGAGCTTGGGCAGGGCGAACCCGCCGACGACGACGGCGCACATCGCCGCGCCCAACCAGCCCCAGAACGGGCTCGCGATCCAACCGGTCGGCGGGGCGATGGCGAGGCAACGCTCCGGCCGGCGGAACAGCGGCTGGAACGCGTCGAGGTCCCACACCAGCAGATGCGTGGTCGCCAGCAGCATCAACCCGGTGACGACCGGCGTGCCCCGGAACTCGAAGCCGACGGTCAGGACGAAGATGTTGAGGATGATGCCGAAGAAGGCGACCGCGCCGAGCGCGGCGAAGCGCTGCGTCACCAGCAGCACGCCGGCGAGCACCTGGGCGGCGCCGAGGAACCCCCAGTAGAGCCGCGAGTGGGTCATGACCCGAAAGAACTGCCCGATCGGCGACAGGTCCTGGATCGGCTCGGTGTTGTAGATCAACGACTGCTGATCCGCGGGCGGCGTCGAGAGCTTGCCCATGGCGAACGCCGCGAAGACGAAGGCGAGGCCGATCAGGTAGCGGACGCCGATCGTGAACAGCTGCAGCAGCGTGACGCTACGCAGGCGCTGCAGCATCCGCAGGGACGCATCGAGGATCTGGGGCATGGTGAGGCGCCGACGCTGCGGCGGCGCCCTGTGGCCGGTCGCCGGCGCATCATGTCGCGCCCGTTCGCTCCGTGTCGCGTCGCGGCCGTCGTCAGGCGAGCAGTTCGCTGCGCACCACCGTCACGGCGCCGCCGCGCAGCACCGCGCGGTCGCCGCGCAGCGTCACGTCGACGTGGCCGCCGCGCGCCGAGGCCTGGAAGCCGCGCAGCGTCGTCTTCGCCAGTTCGACCGCCCAATAGACGCCGAGCGCGCAGTGCGCCGAGCCGGTGACCGGATCCTCGGGCACGCCGACCGCCGGGTAGAAGCAGCGCGACACGAAGTCGACGCCGCGGCGGCCCTTCGCCGCGCGCGCCGTGACGATCACGCCGCGGAACGGCAGGCGGGCGAGCGCGGCGAGGTCGGGGTCGAGGCCGGCGACGGCGCGCTCGTCGCGCAGCGCCACCAGCAGGTCGTCGCCACCGCGGCAGACGTCGACCGGCTTGCAGCCGAGCGCCTTGGCGAGGCCGGCGGGGACCTTCACCGGGCGCAGCGCGCCGGCCGGCAGGTCGATCGCGATGCGGCCGTCGGCATCGCGCGCCGCCATGAGCGCGCCGCTGCTCGTGGCGAACCGGATCGACTCGCCGGCGCGCACGAGGCCTTCGCTCCACAGCACGTGCGCGGCGGCGAGCGTGGCGTGGCCGCACAGGTCGACCTCGCAGACCGGCGTGAACCAGCGCAGGCCGAAGCCGCCCTTCTTCGGCGTGACGAACGCCGTCTCCGACAGGTTGAGCTCGGCGGCGACTGCCTGCAGCCACTTCGCCGGCTTCGGCGCGGCGAGCAGGCAGACGGCAGCGGGATTGCCGCGGAACGGCGCGTCGGCGAAGGCGTCGACGGTGAAGCACGGGGTCGTGGTCATCCGCGCGTTGTAGCACGCGAGCGCGCCGGCCCCGCCGCCGCATCCGCCGCCGCAGTTGCATCCGACGCCGTCACCGCCGCGCGAACCGACCTCGGGCCACTTGCGTTGCCGTGCACCGGCCGGGAGGATATCCCGGCCGCCCGCCGCGCGCCGGAAGCCGCGTCACGAGCCCCCGATCCAACATGACGATCCCGCTCCTGCGCGCCGCCGCGCTCGCGACCTTCGCCGCGCTGTTGGCGCCGCTCGCCGCCCAAAACCAGATCCGGCCAGGCCCCTGGACCAGCGCCGGCAAGGTCCCGGAGGGCTGGGTCGTGCACAACACGAAGAACTACCACATCCAGTCGCAGTGCGGCCTCGACAAGGCCAAGCGCCTCGGCGAGCACATGGAAGTGATGAACGTCGTCTACCGGCGCATGTTCAAGCCGGACAAGACCGGCGGCGTGAAGTTGCAGACGATCAAGGTGTTCGTCGACGAGAAGGCCTTCCACGCCTACGGCGCGCCGCCCGGCGCGGGCGCCTACTACAGCCCGGGCGACCGCGAGATGGTCTGCTACGACACGGGCAAGTGGAGCGACGAGGACCCGAAGGCGGCGCCGGCGACCGGGCCGGAGACCGCGCGCGACCGGCTGGCGCGCCGCATGGGCGACTTCGAGGACATGATGAAGATGGACATCCTCGGCTGCGCCGCGCACGAGGGCTGGCACCAGTACTACCACTGGATGGTCGTCAGCCGCGTCGACCTGCCGTCGTGGATCAACGAGGGCATGGGCGACTACTTCTACACGGCTGCGCCACGCGACGGGAAGGGCAAGAAGGCCGACCTCGGCCGCATGTTCGACGGCCGCCTCCGCATCCTGAAGGCCGCCAAGGCGCAGTCCCGCATGGTGCCGCTCGCCGAGTTCCTGGCGATGCTGCAGCGCGACTACTACAGCAACCCGAGCATCTGCTACGCGCAGGGCTGGGCCTTCTGCCAGTTCCTGCTGCACGGCGCCGGGGGCAAGTACGCCAAGCTGATTCCGCAGTACGTCACCGAACTGTGCCGTGACACCAACTGGGAGTCGGTGCAGAAGAAGGTGTTCAAGGCCGTTGACCTCGCGGCGCTGGAGGTCGAGTTCCACGCCTACGTCGACACGCTGAAGACGAGCGTCGCCGACCCGCTCGAAGAGCTGGAGAAGGCGATGGGCGGTGAAGCGAGCGGTGAAGCGGGCGGTGAACCGGCGGAACCGCCGGCCGGCGGCGGCGGCGCGGGTCCCGGCGGCGGCGTGTGACCGGCCGGCGCCCGGCGCTGCTTGGCCGCGCTGGCGCGTCATCCGAGCGCCCGTGCCGCCGCTTCCTCGCCGGCGCTCAGCTGGTCTCGATGTTGACCAGCACCTTCTGCACGTCGAGCGTGCGCGGCGCCTCGAGGATGCGCGCGGCGATGCGGCGGCACTCGTCGAGCGAGTAGCGGCGCAGCACCTTCAGCATGCCGCGCAGGCGCACCGGCGCGATCGAGAAGCTGCGGAAGCCGACGCCGAGGTAGAAGGGCACGCGCAGCGGATCCGCGGCGCTCTCGCCGAACAGCACCAGCGGCTTGTCGCGGCGCTCGGCGTCCTTCGCCATGCGCGCGAGCATCTCGAACACCGCCGGATGCGCCATCTCGTGGTACTCGCGCACGCCCGCGTTGTCGCGATCGGCGGCGAGCAGGTGCGCCTGCAGGTCGTCGACGGCGACGACCGCGAAGTCGGCTTCGTTGAGCAGCGCGCCGAGCTGCATCGCGGCGGCGGGCACCTCGATGACGGGCGCGATCGCCACGTCCTCGGCCACGGCGACGCGCGCCTTCTTCAGCGCGACGCGCTCCTCCAGCAGCGCCGCCTTGACGCGCTGCAGGTCGGGCAGGCCGGTCACGAACGGCACCAGGACGCCGACGCCGGCAGCGCCCGCGCCGGCGCGCAGGATGGCGCGCAACTGCATGCGCAGCAGGTCGGGCGAGCGCAGCAGGCCGCGCACGCCGCGCAGCCCCATCGCCGGGTTGCGCTCCTGCGGCGCGCCGTCGCCCTCGCGCACCGCGGCCATGACGTCGAGCAGCCGGAAGGCGATGTCGCGGCCCTGCTCGGCCTCGACCACCTTGCGGTAGCTGGCGACCAGCGCATCCTCCGTCGGCCGCATCTTCTCGGTCAGGAATTGCAGCTCGGTGCGGAACACGCCGACGCCGGCCATGCCGAACGTGCGGACCAGCTCCGCCTCGCCCAGGCTGCCGCACGAGCCGAGCAGCCGCACCGGCACGCCGTCGCGCGTCGCGTGCTCGGCGGCCTCCGCCGGCGCCGCCGCCTGCGTGCGGCTGGCCTGCCAGCGCTGCGCCGCGATCGCGCCCTCGGCCAGCTCGGTGTCGGCCGGCCGCGCCACGAGTTCGCCGGCGGTCGCGTCGAGGACGACCGGGTCGCCGTCGCGCAGGGCCCGCGCCACGTCGGGCACGCCGGCGAGCGTCGGGATGCCCATGCTGCGCGCCAGGATCGCGGCGTGCGAGTTGGTCGCGACCTCCTCGGCGACGATGCCCTCGACCTTCTCGTTGGCGACGTTGAACATGTCGGCCGTCGTCAGGCGACGGACGACCAGGATGTACGGCCCGGCGACGGCGGCGGCGCCGCGCACGGCCGAGGCCTCGAGGTTGCGCAGCAGGCGGGTGGCGACGTCGCGCAGGTCGCCGGCGCGGCGGCGCAGCAGGTCGCTCTCGACCAGCTGGAAGATGCGGTCGTACTTGGCGAACACGGCCTGCACGGCTTCGCGCACCGGCAGCCGCTCGTTCATCACCTGCGCCTCGATCTCGGTGACGAAGACGGCGTCGGCGAGGTAGGCGAGGTGCGCGTCGAAGATGCGCAACTCGGCCTCGCCGAGCGTGCCGCCCTGCTTCTGCTTGATCTCCTCGATCTGCGCGCGGCTCTTGTCGAGCGCCTCGCGCAGTCGGTTGAGCTCGCCTTCGACCTCGTCGGCGGCGATGCGGCGGCTCGTCTGCTGGGCGTCGAAGCCGCGCAGCGCGACGGGCCCCACCGCGATGCCGGGCGAAATGCACTCACCGCGCAGCCGGCTCATCGGCGCGCCTCGCAGCGACGGCGCGGCGGCGCGGTGACGGCGGACGGGACTTCGCGGAGCGGAAGCGGCTTCATCGGGAATGGCGCGCGGGCGCGGCGCGCGCGGAGCGACCGACGGCACCGGCGGTTGCCGGAACAGACCGGTCGTGCGCGCGACGCGGCGGCGCGGCAAGGGTAGCGCGCTGTCGGCGGCTCGGGTAGACATACGTCACGCCGCGACGAGCGTCCCGGCCACCGCTGCACCGTTAGATGGGCATCCACCCAACCGCCATCGTCGCCCCCGGGGCGCAGCTCGGCGACGACGTCGAGATCGGTCCGTACTGCACCGTCGGCCCGCAGGTCCGCCTCGGCGCCCGCACCCGGCTGATCAGCCACTGCGTGATCGACGGCGACACGTGGCTCGGCGAGGACTGCGAGGTCTTCCCGTTCGCGGTGCTCGGCGTCACGCCGCAGGACAAGAAGCTGAAGGTCGGCGACGCCGCCGGCAAGCTGCGCATCGGCGCGCACAACCGCATCCGCGAGAACGTGACGATCCACGGCGGCACGCCGTTCGGCGGCGGCGCGACGACCGTCGGCGACCACAACATGATCCTGGTCGGCGCGCACATCGGCCACGACGCGACGGTCGGCGACCACGTCGTCTTCACCAACGGCGCCATGGCGGCCGGCCACACCGTGATCGGCGACCGCGCCATCCTCGGCGCGATGGTCGGCATCCACCAGTTCGCCCGCGTCGGCCGCATGGCGATGGTGGGCGCGGGCGCGATGGTCTCGCACGACGCGCCGCCGTTCGCGATGGTGCAGGGCGACCGCGCCAAGATGGTCGCGGTCAACCTCGTCGGCCTGCACCGCAACGGCTTCAGCGCCGAGCAACGGTCGCTGATCAAGCGCACGTTCCGGCTGCTGTTCTGGCGCACCGGGACGCTGCAGCAGCGGCTCGACCACGTTCGCCAGGGGCAGCTGTTCCACGACCCGCTCTGCCGCGAGATCGTCGACTTCGTCGCCGCCAGCAAGCGCGGCGTCTGCAGCCCGCGCACCACCCGGCACGGACGCAGCGACGGCGCCGAGGCCCCTGGCGAGGTGCACGACGATGCGTCGACGTCGGCGTGAAGCCGCGGCGCTGGCCGCGCTGCTGGCCGCGATGCTGCCGGCGCAGGCCCCCGCCCCGTTCACGGCGCCCGACGGCACGCGCTTCCTGCTGGCCCCGGACCCGAGCGCCGTCGCGGTGCACTGGGCCGTGGCGAGCCCCGGCGACGCGGCGCACGACCCGCCCGGCCACGAAGGCCTGTCGCTGACGCTGGTGCACACCTCGCTGCTCGGCACGTGGCACACGGGTTCGCGCGACCACGAACGCGAGCACGAGGCGCTCATGTGGCTCGACGAGGCGTGGCAGCGCATGCTGCGCGATCCGCGCGACGCCACCGCCGCCGACGACGTCAAGCGCTGGGACGAACAGACGCGCGAACTGGCCGACCCGCGCGCCTTCCTGCGCCGCATGGCCGCCGCGCCGGCCTGGCGGCCGGAGGTGCAGTCGATCGGGCCGACCACGGTGCTGACGCTGTCTACCACGCGCGCGGGCATCGCCGCGGTCGCCGCCATGCTGGTCGAACGGCGCGAGGACCAGGCCATGCGCGACCTGCCGCGCACGTGGCTGCGGACGCTGGAGGAACGCAACCGTGTCCACGCCGGCGACCCGCACCGCGCCATGCGCGCCGAACTGGTCGCGCTGACGCTCGCCGGCACGCCGGCGGAGCGGGCCGCGCGCCTGCCGGATCCGGCGCTGCCGCCGCGCGACGTCGCCGCCGCGACGTGGGCGCTGACGCAGCACCCGAGCGCGACCGTGCACGTGCTGCTCGGCGACTTCGACCTCGCGGCGACGCGGACGACGCTGGCGCGCGCGTTCGCGGCGACGCTGCTGCCGCTGCCGCCGCAGACGCCGGGCATCGCCCCGCAACCGCTCGCCGGCGTGCGGCGCTCCAGCGTGCGCGGCGTCGCCACGCCCGCGGTCGCGGTCGGCTGGCTGCTGCCGCTGCTCGCGAACGGCGACACGCTGGCCGCGGCGTGCGGCTGGCTCGCCGATGGCGACGACGGCGCGCTGGTGCGGCGCCTGCGGCAGGCGCGCGGCAACGACTGCCGCGTCACCGTCAGCGCACCCTGGCCCGAACTCGCCGGCGAGACCACGCTGCTGGTCGTCGAGGCCGCCGACCCGAAGGGCCTCGCCGGTCTCGCCGACGACGTGCTGGCCGCCTGCCGCGACCTCGCGGCCAGCCCTCCGCCGGCGGCCGAACTCGACGCGTCCCACCGCGCCCGCCTGCGCCGCTGGCTCGCCGGCAACCGCGACCCGCGCGCCCAGGCGGCCGCCGTCGCCGCGCAGGCGGTGGCCTGGCCGAAGCAGCCGGCGAGCCTCGCGGCGCCGGACACGCCGACGCCGGCGGCGGTGCACGACCTTCTGCGCACGGTGCTGACCCGCCAAGCTGCCATCGTGGAAGGCACGCCATGACGCGCCGGTCGCACCTCGCCGCCATCGGCCTGCTGGCAGCCTGTGCCGGCGCGCCGACGAACTCACCCGCAACCGGCGCCGGCAACGCCGACGCCGCCACGGCCGCCGTCGGCCGCACGACCACGCGCCTGCGCAACGGCGCGACGCTCGTCGTGCAACGCGTGCCGGGCCGGCCGCAGGCGGTGCTGCAGGTCGGCGTCGCCGCCGGTGCCGTGCTGTTCGCTCCGGGCGCGGCCGAACTGGCGGTGCACGTCGTCGCCGAAGCGGGCGACGCCGCGAACAGCCGGCCTTCGCTGCGGCGGCGCATCGAACAACTCGGCGGCCTGCTGCAGGTGCACGTTGGCCCGCTGACCTGCTGGCTCGACATCCGCGTCGCGGCGGACGCGTGGCCGGCGGCGGCAAAGGCGGTCGGCGAGGCGCTGGCGGCGGCGCCGCCGACGCGGGCCGAGTTCGAGCGCGTGCGCCGCGACGTGGTCGCCGCGCGCACTGCGGCGCTGACCGACGATCCGGCCGGCGGCATGGCGCGCCTGCTGCTGCTCGGCGAGAGCGGCGGCGACCGCTACGTGCGCGCGCTCGCCGATCGCGACGCCAGCGAGGTGACGACCTTCCTCGCGCGCGGCTGGCGACCGGAACTGACCACCGTCGTGCTCGCCGCGGCCGCCGAGCCGGCGGCCGCGCTGGCGGAACTCGATGCCGAAGCCGGCGCCAGCATCGGCGCGTGGCGGGCGGCGACGCCGCCGACACCGATGGCGCTGATCGATCGCCGCTTCGACAGTGGCCTGTGGTGGTCGCCGGCGACCGCGCCCGCCGCCGCCGCCGCGCCGTGCCAACTCGCCGTGGTGATGCCGCTGCCGGATCCCGCGGAGCCGCGTGCCGCCGACGAGATCCTGGCGCTCGGCTGCCTGACGCTGGAAGGCGTCGGCGGCCGCCTCGAACGCGTCTTCGCCGATCGCGGCCTCGGTCAGGTGCGCTGGCAGGCGACAACGGTGGCCACTGCCGACGCCACGGCGCTGGTGCTGCGCACCGAGGCGCCCGGCGAGCAGGTCGCGACGATCTGGCGCGCGCTGGCGGCGGCGCGCGCCTCGCTGCAGAGCGTCCAACCCAGCCGCTCGGAGATCGATCTGGCGCGAGTGCGCGCGCCGCTGCTGGCGCGGCTGCAACTGCTGGACGACGGCGTGCGCGCGCGGCGCCTGCGCAGCGACGACCCGAGCATGGACGCCATCGACCGCCGCCTCGCCGAACTCGCCACAGCAGGTCCCGAGGCGCTGCGCGAAGGCGTCGACCGCCTGCTGGCGCGGCCGTTCGCGTGCATCGCCGTCGGCGGCGCGATCGCCAGCGACGTGCCCGACGTGCACGCCTTCCAGCCGACGCCGACCGCCCCGAGCGCCCCACCAGCAGCGGCAACGCCATCGCCGTCGCCAACGCCGGCTGCCACGGCCGCTGCCCCCGCAGCGCCGGCCACGGCCAGCGCCGCCGCCCGGCCGCAGCCGTGGCTGGAGCAGGCGGCGGCTGCCGCCGGCGGCGCGGCCGCGCTGCGCCGTCTCGACGGTTGGCGCAGCCGCGCCGAGACGCGCGCCGAGGCCGCGCCGGCGCTGCTCGACGAGCAGGAATGGCGCCGCGACGGCGCGCTGACGCGGACCCGCACCGTGCTCGGCGAGTCGCTGCAGACCAAGCTCGCCGGCGACGGCGGCACGGAACGGTTGGGCGCGGTCGCGCGGCAACTGGACGCCGCCGCCATCGCGACGGCGCGGCGCGAACTGCGCCGGCACCCGCTCGCCCTGCTGGCCGCGCACGTCCGCGGCGAGCTTGCGTTCCGCACGGTCACGACGGGCGAAGCCGCCGACCGCAGGCTCGCCGTGCTGGAGACCAACGACGGCGGCTTCGAGCGGTTGCGCATGCACATCGACGTCGAGTCGGGCCTCGTCCGCGCGGTCGAGTCGTGGGAGACGATGCCGGACGGCAGCGTCGTCCACCTGCACGAGGCTTGGCAGGACTACCGCCCGGTCGGCGTCCTGCGCGCGCCGTTCCACCGGCTGACGACGCGCGACGACGGCGTGCAGCGCGCGGCGACGGCGTGGACAGCGTGGACGCCGGTGTTCGCCGACCCGGCGAAGTGACGGCGCGCGGCCGCGCGGCCGGACGCTGGCCGGACGCGGTGGCGCCGCGGCCTCTCGGAGCCTGAGAACCAGTCGTTCACAGGCGCAGCGCGGCCGCGACCGAGGCCGCCGGCGGCACCCGGAGACGCCCGCGGAGCGTCGGCTTCCCGAACTCTCAGCGGCGGACGGCGCCGATGCGCACCATCATGCCGACGTAGAACATCTGCTCGCCGTGCACGTCGCGGTCGATGCGGATCGACGGCATGTTGTCGTTGTCGAGGTAGGACCAGTAGGCGCGCAGCGCCACGGCCTCGCCGAGGTTGAGCGTCGACTCGACGCCGCCGCCGAGGAAGAAGTTCTTGCTCGACCCGAAGCCGTCCTCGGTCAGCGTGCGCGAGTACTGCAGTTGGCCGTACGGCGCGACCCACAGCGAGTTGCTGAGGTGCCAGCGCATGCGCACCCGTCCGTCGCCCCACTGGTTGCCGAGCGGGCGCTGGCCCTCGCTGTTCTGCAGGCGGTCCTTCTCGTCCTGCCAGCCGCCGTGGGCGAAGACCTCCCAGCAGACGGTGTCCGACGCCGGGATGTACCACTCCAGGCGACCGCGCACGCGCCAGTACGCGGCGGCGAGGCGCGTCTCGTAGAGATCGGTGCCGATCTCGGCGTCGCTGTCGTTCCACTCGCGCTCGCCGACGAAGCTGAGCACGTAGCCGGTGCGCGGCGCGATGCGACGCCGGTCGAACTGCAGGTCGGCGCTCTCGACGTAGAGGCGGCCGCCGTAGGCCGAGTGGTCGTCGGGCAGGCGGAACGTGTCGACCGTCGCCGGCGTGTACGTGGTGTCGGCGAAGTCGAGGCCGCGGTAGTACGGGCCGAACTCCACGAACAGCCCCTCGCGCAGGTCCTTGCCGAAGCCGACGTAGGCTTCGTAGTCGCTGCCTTCGTAGAAGCCGTTGGCGCGCAGGCGGTCGCGGCCGTCGTAGAAGCCGTCGCGGTAGAACATCCACGGCCGCGCGCGCAGCTCGACGCGCGTGATCGTCTCGTCGCCGATCAGCTTGGCGTCCTGCCAGTTGGCGACGAAGCCGTCGCGGCCGCCGTAGGCCTCGATCACGGAACGGCGGCTGCCGACGTTGCCGTTGCGCCAGTAGACGCGGCCGTCCCAGCTGATGTCGTCGTCGAGGCCGAGGTCCGGGTCGCTCGTGTCGGCCTGCGCGCCGATCGCGCCGGCCTCGACCTGGAAGACGCTGCGGTACGCGGTCGGGTTGGCGCGCGCCTCGGTCAGGCTGTTGTAGGTCTGTGCGACCAGGGGAACGCCGAGCAGGCCGGCGGACAGGCATCGGGACAGGGCGGCGTGCATCGTCGGGGGCTCCGGGTGATGTCCTACTTGGCTTCCTCGCGGCGGCGCAAGCGCTCGCGCGCAGCGACCGCCAGCGGGTGCGCCGCGTCGAGCACGATGACCGAGTACGGGTGGTCGGCGTACTGGTTGGCGCGCTCCTCGATGCGGATGACGCCGCGGTGGCGCAGTTCGTTGACGAGCGCGCGGCGCTCGGGGTGCACGAGGCCGCTGAAGTGCTGGCTCATCGCGCCCTTGAGGAAGGGCGACAACCAGACCTCCTCGCTGCCGTGCCGCGACTGCGCACGCAGGATCAGCTCGACGCACTGCGTCAGGCGCTCGACCAGTTCGCCGTCCTGCGGCAGTTCGTCGACGGTGCGCCACGTCACCGGGATGTGGCCGACGATCGCGGCGCGCGGGCGCGGCGGGTTGGCGGCGCCGTGGACGTTCCCATTGCCGGCGCCACTGCCTGCGCCAGCGCCTGCGCCACCGCCACTGCCTGCGCCAGCGCCACCGCCTGGGGCACCGCCAGCGCCAGCGCCACCGCCACCGTCTGGGGCACCGCCAGGAGCGTGACCGGCGAGGGCCGGCGGGGCTGGCGGACCGATCGGCGGTTCAACCGGCGCGGCCGCTGGCTCGGCGGGCGCGGCCTTGGCCTTGTCGCGTGGCTCGTGACCGATCAACTCCAGCGCGTTCCAGAAGCGCTCGCCGCCGACGCGCATGCGCAGGTCACCGCTGGTGTTGTCGGGGATCGCGACGACGCGCAGTTCGCGGTTCTCCTCCAGCACCTGCCGCGCGATCGGGATGAAGTCGCGGTCGCCGCTCACGATCACCACCGCGTCGATGTCGGGCCGGCGGTAGAGCACGCGGCAGACGTCGCAGGCCAGCTGCACGTCGGCGGAGTTCTTGCCGCCGTGGCCGGTGAGCACGTACTGCGGATCGAAGCCCATCAACGCGAGGTCGTGCGCGACCTCCATGCCCGGATAGGTGTCGAACGCCGCGTACGAACGGCCGAGCACCATCGGCGCCTTGTCCGCCTGCAGCCGCGCCTTGAGGTGTTCCAGGATGCCTAGACAGAGGTCGCGGATGCGCTGGCCGCTCAGCTCCTCGCGGTTCTTGAGGCTGAGGAACAGGTTCTCGAAGTCGACGAAGACGGCGGCGTGCATTGCGGTCGCGAAGTCCTGAATAGTCCGGTCGGGGCGGGCGACGCAGGTCGCCACGGTTCGAAGCGAGCGCCGGCCGGTCGCCAGCGGCCGTGGGCGCGGTCAGCGCCCGGCAATCGATCGGTCTCTCAGGCCCCGAGTGGCCGCGCCAGCGGCAACTTGGGGCGACCCGAGAGCCAGTGCCATCTTCTCGGGGTCAGTTCTGCCCCGCCGGCGCGGGCGCGGGCTCGACGACGGCAGGCAGCGGCAGCGTGAACGGATTGGCCGCCGCCGCGCCGTAGGTGTCGCCGTTGCCCAGCACAGCGTCGTCGTCCGCGAGGTAGGTGTACGCCGCGAGGCCTTCCTCGTAGCGGCGCATCAGCAGGGCCGACTCCTTGAGGTTGACGCGGCCGGCGCGCACCGCCTGCTCCAGGCGGCTGCGCATGCGGCGGATCAGCTCCTGCTTGTCGTACTGCACGTAGCTGAGCACCTCCGTGATCGAGTCGCCCTCGATCACGCGCTCGATGCGGTAGCCATGCTGCTCGTCCATCGAGATGTGGATCGCGTTGGTGTCGCCGAACAGGTTGTGCAGGTCGCCCAGGATCTCCTGGTACGCGCCGACGAGGAACATCGCGATGTAGTACGGCTCGCCCGGCTTCACCGGGTGCACCTCCAGCACGTTCTTGACGTCGCGCAGGTCGATGAACTTGTCGACCTTGCCGTCGCTGTCGCACGTCAGGTCCGCCAGCACCGCGCGGCGCGTCGGCCGCTCGTTGAGCCGGTGGATCGGCATCGTCGGGAACAGCTGCTTGACCGCCCAGTGGTCGGGCGCGCTCTGGAACACCGAGAAGTTGCAGTAGTACGTGTCGGCCAGCGCGCGCTCGAGGCCCTGCAGCTCGTCGGGCACGTAGTCGAGCGTGTTGACGATCAGCCGGATCTTGTCGCAGATGCACCAGAACAGGTTCTCGGCGATCGCGCGACCCTTGAGGTCGAGGTAGCCGAGGTTGAAGAGGCTGATCGCCTCCTCCTTCAGCTGCAGCGCGTCGTGGTAGCTCTCCTGGAAGTTCTTGAGGCTCACTTCCTTCAGGATCTGCACCATATTGGCGATGGTGCTGTCCTCGTGCTTCTCGGCGCCGGGCGGCACGTCGACGTTCTGCTTGCTGACGCCGAGCACGTCGTAGACCAGGATCGCGTGGTGCGCGGTCAGCGCGCGGCCCGACTCGCTGATCAGGTCGGGGTGGGCGATGCCCTTCTCGTCGCATGCCTGCTGCACGGCGAACACGACGTCGTTGGCGTACTCCTGCAGCGAGTAGTTGGCCGAGCTGTGGAAGTTGGTCTGCGAACCGTCGTAGTCGACCGCGAGGCCGCCGCCGACGTCGAGGAACTTCAGGCCGGCGCCGAGGTCGTGCAGCTCGGTGTAGAAGCGCGTGGCCTCCTTGAGCGCGTCCTTGATGGCGCGGATCGCGGTGATCTGGCTGCCGATGTGGAAGTGCAGCAGCTCGAGGCAGTCGAGCATGTTGACTTCCTTCAGCCGTTCGACGACCTGCACGATCTCGCCGGCGGTGAGGCCGAACTTCGACTTCTCGCCGCCCGACTCCTGCCACTTGCCCGCGCCCTTGCTGGCGAGCTTGGCGCGCACGCCGATGTGCGGCCGCAGGTCGAAGCGCTTGCTGACCTCGAGCACCGTCTCGAGCTCCTCGAAGCGGTCGACGACGATGATCGTGTAGAGGCCCATCTTCTGGGCCAGCATCGCCGTCTCGATGAAGCTGACGTCCTTGTAGCCGTTGCAGATGACCAGGCCGTCGCTGTTGGTCATGTGCGCGAGCACGACGAGCAGCTCGGGCTTGCTGCCGGCCTCGAGGCCGAGCGCGTAGTCCTTGCCGAACTCGACGAGCTCCTCGACGACGTCGCGCTGCTGGTTCACCTTGATCGGGAACACCGGGCGATAGCGCGACTTGTAGCCGCAGTCCTCGATCGCCTTGTTGAACGCGCCGCCGAGCGCCTGCACGCGCATCTGCAGGATGTCGGAGATGCGCAGCAGCACCGGCAGCTCGATGCCGCGGTTGCGCAGGTCCTCGACGAGGTCGGGCAGCGAGAACTTCGGGCCGTTCTTGCCGCGCGGCTGCGCGACGAGGTCGCCGTTGTCGGCGATGGCGTACGAATCGCCACCCCAGGCCGCGAGTTGGTAGAGCTCGACACTGTCGCGGATCGTCCAGGCGCGGAGATCCTTAGGCTGACTGCTCAAGGCGGGAGACTCCAGGTCGCGGCGACGCGCGGCGACCACACCGCGTGGACCGCCTGCGCGCCGTGGGCGCGTGCGCGGGATTCAACACCAACCTCGCGCCGAGTGAGAGGGGGTCCGTGCGACTTTTTTGGGGCGCGCCGCCGCCGCGCCGCGATGCGCGCGCCCCTGGTCCGCTGCGCGCGCGCCGCGTACCGTGCGCGCGCCGTGACCACCGCCGACCTCCCGATGAGCATCCTCCGCCGCCAAGACGCCGAAGTCGCCACCCTGCTGCAGCGTGAAGACGAGCGCCAGAGCACGACGCTGACTCTGATCGCGTCGGAGAACCACTGCTCGCCGGCGGTGCGCGAGGCGAGCGCGAGCCGCATCACCGACAAGTACGCCGAGGGCTACCCCGGCAAGCGCTACTACGGCGGCTGCGAGGTCGCCGACGCCGTCGAGGACCTCGCCCGCAGGCGCGCGCTGCAGTTGTTCGCCGGCGCCGAGGAGGCCAACGTGCAGCCGCACTCGGGCACGACCGCCAACCTCGCCGCGCTGCTGGCGCTCGCCGGCCCCAACGGCCGCATCGTCGGCATGGCGCTGAAGGCCGGCGGCCACCTCAGCCACGGCCACGACAAGAGCCACACCGGCGTCGTCTTCCAGCCCAAGCAGTACGGCGTCGATGGCAAGGGCCTGATCGACCTCGACGAGGTCCGCCGCGTCTGCAAGGAGCACCAGCCCAAGGTGCTGATCGCCGGCGGCAGCAGCTACGCGCGCAACATCGACTACGCGGCGTTCGCGGCGATCGCCAAGGAGGTCGGCGCGCTGCTGCTCGCCGACATCGCCCACCCGGCCGGCCTCGTCGCGGGCGGCGTCGTGCCGAGCCCGATCGGCCACGCCGACGTCGTCACGATGACCACGCACAAGACCCTGCGCGGCCCGCGCGGCGGCATGATCCTGGCCAGGAAGGACGTCGCCAAGCAGCTCAACAGCGCGGTGTTCCCGGGCTCGCAGGGCGGCCCGCTGGTGCAGCAGATCGCCGCCAAGGCGGTCGCCTTCGGCGAGGCGCTGCAGCCGGCGTTCCGCCAGTACCAGCAGCGCGTGAAGGAGAACGCCGCGCACCTGGCCGGCTGCCTGCTGGAAGCCGGCTTGGACATCGTCACCGGCGGCACCGACAACCACATCGTGATGGTCGACCTGCGCAAGACCGACGTCACCGGCGCCGACGCCGAGGCGCGCGCGCTCGCGGCCGGCCTTTCGGTCAACAAGAACGCGGTGCCGGGGGACCCGCGGCCGCCGATGGTCACGTCGGGGCTGCGTCTGGGCACGGCGGCGGTGACCACGCGCGGGTTCGGCAAGGCGGAGGTTGCGCAGATCGCGGCGGTGATCGTCGGGCTGGTGCGCGGCGAGGACCCGGCGAAGTCGCAGGCGGTCGTGCGCGAGCTGTGCGCGCGGTTTCCGTTGCGTTAGGTCAACCGCTCCGGTTGGCGGAGCGCGTCAGCCCCGCGCCGCTCCGTCTTGGCCCGGCCCCGCGCCGTGCCGCTCCGTCTTGGCCCGGCCCGGCCCCGTGCCGCTCCGTCTTGGCCCGGCCCGTCGGCGGGTGGACGTTCCGTGTCGGCCCGGCCCGGCCCCGTGCCGCCTGACCTCCCGTCTGCACGCCCCACAGCCTCCCCCGCCAGAAACGCGGCGGGCACACGCAGGCAACCAACCGCGACGGCGCGGGCGTTGAAGACCTGGGAAGGGTTGGGAGCGCAAACGCGGCGAACCACCCGCCAACACGGCGCGGGATCCATGCTGCGTCGCCGGCGCGCTGGAAGCGAGCGCGGACACAGCCAGGATCCGGCCAGCGCAAACGCGGCGCTCCCGCTGCGCAGCCGGCCCGGCCGAACCGGCGCCGCTGCGCATGACCAGCACACACCGCCGGCACGCGAAGGGTCTGCGACGCACCAGACCGGCAGGCCGACAGACCGGCAGCCAGCCAGCCAGCGCAACAGCCCGCCACCCTGCCGCCCCATCAGCGCGAACACTTCCCGAACGCGGGCTTGCGTCGCGGCTTCGTCAGGTGTATATGTGCGAATTCAAATACCGGAGGAACGCGCGGGATGGCGGCGAGGGCGAAGCACACACCGAGCAAAGCGGGCAATCGGAGGAATGGGCAGCAGCGGCCGGCCGAGCGCCGCGCCGTGCAAGGAGTCCTTCCCTTTCGCCAGCGCGGCGGTGCGCGCGCTGGTGCAGGCCGCAAGCCCAACGGCGCTGCGCCGCTGATGGCTCGGACGACGCGGCCGGCGCATGCGGCCTACCACCCGGCGCTGGTGACCGTGAAGCTGCGACAGCACCTGCCGCGGTTGCGCAACCGCAAGGAGCGCGCGGCGTTGCTCACCCACTTCGCGCGCGGCAAGGACCGGTTCGGCTTCCGGCTGCTGCACTTCGCCATCCTCAACGACCACCTGCACTTCGTCGTCGAGGCCAAGGACCGCACGGCGCTCAGCCG
>JADCJE010000147.1 GCA_020247305.1 Phycisphaerales bacterium
CCAGCGCACCCGCGCCGACCACGCCGAAGCCGACCGCGACGCGCAGCGTCACCGCGCCGACCACGCCGAGGCCGAGCGCGAGCTCCAGCGCACCCGCGCCGACCACGCCGAAGCCGACCGCGACGCGCAGCGTCACCGCGCGGACGACGCCGAGGCCGAGCGCGAGCTCCAGCGCACCCGCGCGGACGACGCCGAGGCCGAGCGCGAGCTCCAGCGCACCCGCGCGGACCACGCCGAAGCCGAGCGCGAGCTCCAGCGCACCCGCGCGGACCACGCCGAAGCGCTTGGCCGCAGCCTCGCCGGCGAGTTGCAGGCCGTGCGCGACCAAGAGCTCCGGCTCGCCGCCGAACTGGCAGCCGAGCGCGCCAACCACGCCGCCGCGGCCCAGCAAACGCAGGCGCTCGAGACGCAGCGCAACCGCCTGCTGGAAGACCTCGTCCGCACCGATGCCGAGCGCGCACGCCTGCATGGCTCGCGCGAGTGGCGCTTCGGCAACTTCGTCTGGAACAAGATGCCCCTCGGATACATGTCCCGCCGCGGCAAGAAGTGGCTGCGCCGGCTCACCGACTTGAAGGACCGCGCGCTGATGCGCCTGCGTCGCCGCGCCGAGGGCGTCGCCGTCGTCGCCGCCTGCTGGGAGTGGCCGATCTACAGCCACACGTTCGTGTACCAGGAGATGATCGGCCTCACCCACATGGGGCTCGACGTCCAGATGTTCCACTGGAAGCTGGGCGACCTCGGCCAGCTGCACAAGGCCTTCGGCTACCTCGCCGACCACCGCACGCTGCTGCAGCCGGTCTGGGAGAACCACCTGCGCGACAAGGAGCACTTCGAGAAGACGAAGCCGGGCCGCCTCCGCGCCTTCCTGGAGATCGTGTCGCAGCGCACCGGTCGCGCAGCCGAGGAACTGGAGAAGGAGCCGCTGGTCCTGCAGGGGTGCACGTTCGCCCGCATGGCGGAGCTCGCCGGCGCCAAGTACCTGCACAGCTACTTCTTCTACGACCAGTCGTTCATGGTCATGCAGGCGGCCTGGCTGCTGGAGATCCCGCGCGGCGTGTCGTGCTACGCCGACCACATGCTCGACGACTACCCGTTCAAGCTGGTCGGGCTACAGGTCGAACTGGCGGACGTCGTGGTCGCCACCAGCGCCCGCATCAAGCGCGAGCTCTCGGCAAAGTCCGGCGGCGCGCACGACGACAAGATCATCGTCAAGCCCAACGGCGTCGACGGCGGCCGCTTCCCGGCCGTCGACCGTGCGCCGCGCAAGCCGGGCGACCGCTTCGAGGCGATCTCGATCTCACGCATCGAACCGAAGAAGGGCCTGACGTTCCTGGTCGAGGCGGTCGCCGAACTGACGCAGCGCGGCCACGACGTCGTCGTGCACGTCGTCGGCAGCAAGGACGTGCACAGCAAGGGCAGCCTGGAGTACGCCGAGGGCTTCGAGCGCCTGATCGCCGACCTCGGCATGCAGGACCGCGTGATCCTGCACGGCATGAAGAAGCAGGAGGAACTGGCGCCGCTGCTGCAGCGCTCGCGCGCCTTCGTCGCGCCGTACGTCGAGGTTGCGAACGGCGACAAGGACGGCATCCCGACCGCGATGCTCGAAGGCCTCGCCTCCGGCCTGCCGGTCGTCACCACCGACTCCGGCTCGATCCTCGAGGTCGTCGACGACGGCGTCGAGGGCATCGTCGTGGCGCAGCGCGACGCCAAGGGCCTCGCCGACGCCTTCGAGCGGCTGATCACCGATCCGGCGCTCGAACGTCGCATGGCCAAGGCGGCCCGCGGCCGCTTCGACCGCGAGTTCGACATCCGCGTCACCGAACGCCGGCTGCACGAGCGGGTCGCCGCCCTGGTGCGCGCCGTCGACAAGGCGAAGTAGGCGACCGCGCGATGCGGCTGCTCTACGTCGTCCACCAGTTCTTCCCCGACTGCCGCTCGGGCACCGAGCAGTACTGCCTCGCCCTGGCCCGCGCTGCGCGCGCCGCCGGCCACGAGCCGACGGTGCTGTCGCTGCACTGGGACCACGACCGCGATTGGCCGGCGATCCGCCTGTTCGAGCAACCCTACGACGGCCTGCGGGTGCTGCGCCTCAACCACTGGCGGCGCATCAACGCCAACGACGTGCTGCGCGACTACCAGAACCGCCACCTCGACGGCTGGTTCCGCGCCGTGCTCGACGACGTCCGACCCGACGCCGTGCACTTCCTGCACCTGCGGCAGCTCGGTTCGCAGCTGATCGACGTCGCCAAGGCGGCCGGCGCGCGCACGGTCGTCAACCTGATGGACTTCTGGTTCCTGTGCCCGCGCTTCACGCTGCTGCGCGGCGACGGCAGCCTGTGCGACGGGCCGCCCGACGGCGGGCTCGGCTGCGTGCGCTGCAACTGCCCCGAACTGGCCGGCGCCGAAGCCGCGGCGGGCGCGCCGACGCTGACCGACGATCCGCCTGCGCGGCTGCGGGCGCTGCTCGACCGCAAGGACGCCAACCTGCGCGCGCTCGCGCTGGCCGACGCCGTGGTCGCGCCATCGCGCTTCCTGGCGGGCATGTTCGCCCGCAACGGCTTCCCCGCCGACCGCGTCGCCGTGGTGCCGTACGGGCTGCCCGCCGGTCGCGTCGCGCCGCGTCCGGTCGCGCGGCCGCGCACGCCGCTGCGCCTGGGCTTCTGCGGCGTGCTGTCACCGTGGAAGGCCCCGCACGTCGCCGTCGCGGCGGTGCGCGCGACCGAAGCGCCGGTGACGCTGACCCTGCACGGCAACGCCGACGAACCGATGTTCGCCGACTACAACGCCGGCGTCCGCGCCGCCGCCGGCGGCGACCCGCGCATCGCCTTCGCCGGCCCGTACGGCGAGGAGCAGGCATCCGACGTGTTCGCCGGCATGGACGCGCTGGTCGTGCCGAGCACGTGGTACGAGAACACGCCCTTCGTCGTGCTGGAGGCGTTCGCCGCCGGCGTGCCGGTGATCGCGTCGGACCTCGGCGGCCTGTCCGAGATCGTGCGCGACGGCGGCAACGGCCTGCTGTTCCGCGCCGGCGACCCGGACGCGCTGCGCGCGGCGATCGAACGCTTGTGCGGCGAGCCGGGCCTCTACGACCGCTTGCGGCCGACGCCGCCGCACGGCATCGACGCGGACTTCGCGCGCTTCCTGCCGCTGTACCGCGGCGGCTGACCGCCGCCGTCGCCCGTCAGTCCGCGCGCGGGCCGAAGCCCAGCACCTGCTTCAACGCGCCGGCCCAAGACCGTCCGGCGCGCAGCTCGGCCTCGCGCAGCCGCATGCGCGACAGCTCCGACTCCGCCTTCGCCAGCCGTTGGCGCAGGTCGGCGAGCTCGCGCGCGGCGGGCGCGGGCGCGGCCGCAGCCGACGCGGAAGGCGCGGCCGCCACGACCCTGCCGTCGAGGAACGACCGGTAGACCTCGACGCTGCGACGCGCGATGGCGACGTCGGTCAGGCGCTTCTCGACCTCGGCGCGGGCGGCGGCGCCGCAACGGGCGCGCAGGCCGTCGTCCTCGATCATGCGCTGCAGCGCCGCGACGAAGGACGCCGGGTCGCCGTTCTTCGCCAGCAGGCCGGTGCGTTCGTGCTCGATCAGCTCCGGCATGCCGCCGCAGTCCGACGACACGATGGCGCGGCCGGCGGTCATCGCCTCGAGGCAGCTGTAGGGGCAGTTCTCCCACAGACTCGGGATCAGGAAGATGGCGCTCTTCTTCAGGCATGCGCGCACCTCCGGCAGGCCGAGCTGGCCGAGGTAGAAGAAGCGTTCCTGCAGGCCGTGGTCCTTCACCCACGGCAGGATGCGCTTCTCCATGTGGCCGAAGAGGTCGCGTCCGGCGAACACGAACGCGATGTCGCGGTAGCGCGCGAGCGTGCCCTCCACCATCTTCTGCACGATGTGGATGCCCTTGCGCTCCTCCATGCGGTTGGCGAAGAAGATCAGCTTCTTGTCCTTCGGCAGGCCGAAGCGCGCGTGCACGTCGATGCCCTCGTCGCGGTCGAAGAGCGGCACGTCGATGCCGTTGGGGATGACGTGGATCGGGTCGCGCTCGCCCATCTTGGCGGTCACCTCGTCGGCGAGGAACCGGCTGCACGACGTCAGCACCTGGGCCTGGTTGATCGCCAGTTGCTCGGCGAACGCGGTCAGCACGCGGTCGATCTTGGGCGTGTCGTAGATGCCCATGATGAGCCGCGCCGGCGAGTGGAAGCGCACGGCGGTCGGGATCGACAGCATCGTCGACGACACCATCGCGTCGGCGCCGCACTCGGGCGCCTCGACGAAGTCGAACGGCTTGCGCGCGTGCTCCTTCGCCAGCCCCTCGAAGGCGTCGGTCGCGGTCGTCACCCGGTTCTGGAACCACCACGCGCGCGCCTTGCGGGCGTTGTCCAGCATGCCGTTGACGCAGCCCTCGCGCTTGATGCGCGTGACCTTGACGCCCTCGTGCGCCGAGCGGAACACGCCGGGCTTCGTCGCGCCGGCGAAGACGTGCACGTCGTGGCCGATCTTGGCCAGCGCCCGCGCCTGATAGTACGCGTACGTGCCGATGCCGCCGAAGCCCGTCTCGGGCGGATACTCGAAGCTCAGGATCGCGATGCGCATGTTCGTCGCCGCCGGCGCCGGCGGCCTCGTGTTCACTTGCCCGGCAGGGTCTGCTGCCACCGCCACGCGTCTGCCATGCACTGGTCGAGCGTGCGCTCGGCACGCCAGCCGAGCCCGGCGGCGGCCTTCTGCGTGTCCGCGTACGCGGCGACCACGTCGCCCGGCCGCCGCGGCGCGAACTCCCACTGCAGCTTGGCGCCGGTCGCGCGCTCGAACGCGTGGATCACCTCCAGCACGGTCGAGCCGGCGCCGGTGCCGAGGTTGAACGTCTCGACCGGGTCTGCGCCCTTGCCGGCGAAAAGGCGCTCCAGCGCGTAGACGTGCGCCAGCGCCACGTCGACGACGTGGATGTAGTCGCGGACGCAGGTGCCGTCGCGCGTCGGGTAGTCGTTGCCGAACACCTTGAGCGGGCCGCGCAGGCCGGCGGCGCTCTGCGTGATGAACGGCACGAGGTTCTGCGGCACGCCGAGCGGCAGTTCGCCGATGCGCGCGGTCGGGTGCGCGCCGATCGGGTTGAAGTAGCGCAGCGCGATGGCGCGGAAGCCGTGGGCCCTGGCCCCGTCGCGCAGGATCTCCTCGCCGACCTGCTTGGTGTTGCCGTACGGCGACTCCGCCGGCTTGACCGGCGCGTCCTCGCGGATCGGCAGGCTGTCGGCCTGGCCGTAGACCGTGCACGACGAGCTGAAGATCAGCCGGCAAGCCGGCCGCTCGGCGAGGTGGTCGAGCAGGTTGACCAACGAGCCGAAGTTGTTGCGGTAGTAGGCCAGCGGCTTCTGCACCGACTCGCCGACCGCCTTGTGGGCGGCGAAGTGCACGATGCCGGCGAGGTCGCCGAGGCCCTGCAGCAGCGCCCGGCACGCCACCGGGTCGGCGAGGTCTACGTTGGCCCAGGTCGGCCGCTGGCCGGCGATCGAAGCGATGCCGTCGAGGACGTCGGCGCGCGTGTTCGACAGGTTGTCGGCGAGCACGACGCGGTAGCCGCGGCCGAGCAGCTCGACCGCCGTGTGCGAGCCGATGAAGCCCAGCCCGCCGGTGACGAGGACGGTCTTCATGGCCGGCGGCTCACTTGCGCACGTAGCCTTCGAAGTCGCGGTGCTCCTGCTTGTGGAGCACATCCTTCGGCAGCGCCTTGAACGCCTCGTAGGTGATCTTCAGGCCCTCGGCGCGCGAGACCTTCGGCTCCCAGCCGAGGATCTTCTTCGCCTTGGTGATGTCGGGACGGCGCTGCGTCGGGTCGTCCTTCGGCAAGTCCTTGAAGACGATCTTCTGCGTGGTGCCGGTGAGCTTGATGATCTCCTCGGCGAACTGCAGGATCGTGATCTCGTCGGGGTTGCCGATGTTGACCGGGTGCGGGTAGTCGCTGTGCAGCAGGCGCCAGATGCCCTCGACGAGGTCGTCGACGTAGCAGAACGAGCGCGTCTGGCTGCCCTTGCCGAACACCGTCAGGTCCTCGCCGCGGATCGCCTGGCCGATGAACGCCGGCAGCACGCGGCCGTCGTTCAGCCGCATGCGCGGGCCGTACGTGTTGAAGATGCGGATGATGCGCGTCTGCAACCCGTGGTAGGTGTGGTAGGCCATCGTCATGGCCTCCTGGAAGCGCTTGGCCTCGTCGTACACGCCGCGCGGGCCGACCGGGTTGACGTTGCCCCAGTACTCCTCGGTCTGCGGGTGCACGGTCGGGTCGCCGTAGACCTCGCTGGTCGACGCGATCAGGATGCGCGCGTTCTTCGCCTTGGCGAGGCCGAGGCAGTTGTGGATGCCGAGCGAGCCGACCTTCAGCGTCTGGATCGGGATCTTCAGGTAGTCGATGGGCGACGCCGGCGACGCGAAGTGCAGGATGTAGTCGAGCGGCCCCGACACGTGGACGAAGTTGCTGACGTCCTTGTGGTGGAACGTGAACTCCTTCAGCGGGAACAGGTGCTCGAGGTTGCGCAGGTCGCCGGTGATGAGGTTGTCCATCCCGACGACTTCGTAGCCTTCGCGGATGAAGCGGTCGCAGAGGTGCGAGCCGAGGAAGCCGGCGGCGCCGGTGATCAGGATGCGGGGCATTCTCGTCGGTCTCCGTTCGTCACTTCACGCCGATGCCATGGTACGCGAAGCCCTGCGCGCGCAGCTCGGGCCCGCTGTAGATGTTGCGGCCGTCGAACACGACCGGCTGCTTCAGCGCCTTCTTGATCCGGTCCCAGTCGGGCACGCGGAACTCGCGCCACTCGGTGACCAGCAGCAGCGCGTCGGCGCCGTCGAGCGCCGCGTAGGCATCCTTGGCGTAACCGATGCGGTCGCCGATCATGTGCTTGCTCTCCTCGGCCGCTACCGGGTCGTAGGCGGTCACCGTCGCGCCGGCGGCGAGCAGCTGCTCGCAGATGACCAGCGACGGCGCCTCGCGCATGTCGTTGGTCTCCGGCTTGAACGACAGGCCCCACATGGCGAAGTGGCGGCCCTTGAGCTGCCCCTGGAAGTGCTTCTTGACCTTGTCGAAGAGCACGTGCTTCTGGGCCTCGTTGACGTCCTCGACCGACTGCAGGATGCGCAGCTTGTAGCCGTTCTCGGCGCCGGTCTTGACCAGCGCCTTGACGTCCTTGGGGAAGCAGCTGCCGCCGTAGCCGATGCCGGGGTAGATGAAGCGGTTGCCGATGCGCGGGTCGCTGCCGATGCCCTTGCGCACCTCGTTGACGTCGGCGCCGAGCAGCTCGCACAGGTTGGCGATGTCGTTCATGAACGAGATCTTGGTCGCCAGCATCGCGTTGGCCGCGTACTTGGTCATCTCGGCCGACGGCACGTCCATGAACAGCACCGGATGGCCGTTGAGCGTGAACGGCTTGTAGATGCGCGCCATGACGTCGCGCGCGCGCTCGCCCTCGACGCCGCAGACGATGCGATCGGGCTTCATGAAGTCCTCGATCGCCGCGCCTTCCTTGAGGAACTCCGGGTTGCTGGCGACGTCGAACGGCAGCTTGGAGCCGCGCTTCTGCAACGCCGCGGCCAGTTCCCTGCGCACCTTCTCGGCCGTGCCGACCGGGACCGTGCTCTTGGTGATGACGACGAGGTAGCCGTCCATCGCCTCGCCGATCTCGCGCGCGACGCCGAGCACGTAGCGCAGGTCGGCGCTGCCGTCCTCGCCAGGCGGCGTGCCGACGGCGATGAACGCGGCCTCGGCGCCCTGGATGGCCTCGGCGAGCTTCGTCGTGAACTTCAGCCGACCCGACTTCGCGTTGCGCTCGACGATGTCCTCGAGCCCCGGCTCGTAGATCGGCAGCACCCCCTTCTGCAGGTTGGCGATCTTCTGCGCGTTCACGTCCACGCAGGTGACGGTCATGCCGACGTCAGCGAGGCAGGAGCCCGTGACGAGGCCGACGTAGCCGGTACCGACGACGGCGATCTTCATTGGTTTCGGATGCGAGCGAAGGTCTGGGAGCGCGGCGGAGTCCGCGCGCACCCCAACTACATCGGCAAGCGCCGATGACTACGGTGAGCAGAAACCCGGTCGCGCGCGCAGCGCGACGGTGGGGCCGTACTCGCCGTCGGATGAGGCGCAAGGCTTCTACCGCGCTGCGCGGAAACGGTCCACCCGGCCGCGAGGAAGCGACCGCCAACGCGACGCCGTCGCCGCGCGCGAATACGATCGCACCATGGACAACGGACGTGCGTGGCGCGTTGCGATCGTCGGCGCCGGACCGTCGGCGTTCTACGCCGCCGAAGCCGTGTTCAAGCAGGCCGGTGACGCCGCCCGCATCGACGTCTTCGAGCGCCTGCCGACGCCGTTCGGCCTCGTGCGCCACGGCGTTGCGCCCGACCACCAGAACATCAAGGCGGTCGTGCGCATCTACGACAAGGTCGCCGCGACGCCCGGCTTCCGCTTCGTCGGCAACGCCGCGCTCGGCCGCGACTTCGACGTCGCCGAACTGGCGGCGCACTACGACCAGATCGTGTACGCGTTCGGCTGCGCCGGCAGCCAGAAGCTCGGCGTCGCCGGCGAGGACCTCGCCGGCGTGCACGCCGCCAGCGACTTCGTCGGTTGGTACAACGGCCATCCCGACCACCGCGACCACGCCTTCGACCTCGCGCGCGCGCGCCGCGTCGCCGTCGTCGGCAACGGCAACGTCGCGCTCGACGTCGCGCGCATCCTGCTGGCCCCGCCCGACGCGCTCGCGGCGACCGACATCGCGCCGTCCGCGCTCGCCGCCCTGCGCGGCAGCGCCGTGCAGGAGGTGCTGCTGCTCGGCCGCCGCAGCGTCGCCGAGGCGTCGTACGCGCCGAAGGAGCTGGCGGAGATCGCCGAACTGCCCGGCGTCGACGTCGTGATCGCGGCCGCCGACGCGCACGTCGACGACGCCAGCCGCGCGTGGCTCGCGGCGCACGGCGCGCGCAGCCAGACGCGCAACGTCGACTTTGCCGCCGCGCAGAGCGGCCGCGGCGACGGCGACCGACCGCGCAAGCTGCGCCTGCGTTTCCGCGTCGCCCCGGCCGCGCTGCACGGCCGCGACGGCCGACTCGTCGGCATGGCGCTGCAGCCGATGGCGCTGCAGCCCGGCCCGGACGGCGCGCCGCGCGCGCGGCCGGACGGCCCGACGAGCGACGTCGCCGTCGACCTGCTGCTCGTCGCCATCGGCTACCGCGGCGGCCCCGTCCCCGGCGTGCCGCACGATCCCGCCAAGGGCACCGTGCGCAACGTCGACGGCCGCGTGGTCGACGAACATGGCGCTGCACGCGTCGGCGAGTACGCCGTCGGCTGGTGCAAGCACGGCCCGGTCGGCCTGATCGGCACCAACAGCCTTGACGCCAAGGAAGTCGTCGCGCGCATGGCCGCCGACCGCGCCGCCGGTGCGACGCTGGCCGGCGCGGCGCGCGAACGCGACCTCGTGGCGACGCTGCGCGTCCGCGGCGTCGACGTCGTCGACTGGAGCGACTGGCAGCGGCTCGACGCCTGGGAACAGCGCGAGGGCGCTGCGCACGGCGCGGTGCGCCGCAAGCTCGACGACGTCGGCGCGATGATGGCGCGCATCCGCGCGCTGCGCGCGAGCGCCGGCTGAGAGCCCGAGAAGAAACCACCCTTCGGGCGCGCAGAATGCCCCTGGTGGCCGCGTTCACGGCCGCGCAGCGCCGAGCAACGAATCGTCTCCCAGGCTCCGAGCGCGCACGACGGACGTTCGCGCCCGCGCATCGTCAGCAGTACGTTGCGGGGATGCCCGCGCCCCTGCCGCTGTTCGCCGCCTGCCAACCCGGCTTCGAGCCCCTGCTGGCCGGTGAACTGCGCGCGCTCGGCGCCGAGCCCGAGCCGCGCGCCGGCGGCGTCGCGTTCGCCGGCGACCCGCGGCTGGTCATGCGCTGTGGCCAGTGGCTCGGCACGGCGAGCCATCTGCTGGTGCGCATCGCCGAGTTCCGCTGCCGCGCGCTCGGCGAACTGCAGCGCAAGGCGCTCGACCTGCCGTGGCGCGAGTGGCTGCGGCCGCACGTGCCGATCGAGGTGCACGGCACGACCCGCGGCTCGCGCGTCTACCACACCGGCGCGATCGAGGAACGCGTCGTCGAGGCGATCGGCGCGGCGATGGGCCGCAAGCCGATCCTGGCCGGCAAGGACGACGAAGCGCTCGCGCGCATCCACGTGCGCTTCCGCGACGACGTCTGCACGGTGTCGCTCGACGCCACCGGCACGCCGCTGCACCGCCGCGGCTACAAGCTCGACGCGCGCAAGGCGCCGCTGCGCGAGGACCTCGCGCACGCGCTGCTGCTCGCCAGCGGCTGGCGGCCCGGCACGGCGCTGCTCGATCCGTTCTGCGGCTCGGGCACCCTCGTCATCGAGGCCGCCGGCCTCGCCCTCGGCCTGCCGCCGGGCCGCCTGCGCGCGCCGGCGCTGCAGTCGTACGCACCGTTCGACCCCGACGTCTGGGAGACGGTGCGCCGCGAGCGCCGGCCGGCGGCGGCGGCCCCGCTGATCGGCAGCGACCGCGACGCCGGCGCGATCGAAGCCGCGCGCGCCAACGCGGAACGCGCGGGCGTCGGGGCGGCGGTCGCGTTCGAACACGCGGCGGTGTCGGCGCAGCGCTGGCTGGCCGGCGACGGCGCGCCCGGCGAGGGCGCCGTGGTCACCAACCCGCCGTTCGGCCTGCGCGTGGCCAAGGGCGGCGACCTGCGGCCGCTGTACCAGACGCTCGGCGCCAAGGTCGCTGCGCTCGGCGCCGGCTGGCGCGCGGCGTTGCTGGCGCACGACGTGCGGCTTGCGCGCAAGACGGGACTCGCCCTGCAGGCGGCGTGGACGACCCGCCACGGCGGCATCGCGGTGACGGCGCTGGTCGCCAGCCCGTAGGGCTGGCGGCGCAGTGGGCGGATCGGGGCAGCCAACCACAGCGGGGACGCGGGGAAGGGCTGGCGGCGGGGCGGGCGGATCGGGGCAGCCAACCGCAGCGGGGACGCGGGGAAGGGCTGGGAGCGGGGTGGGCGGATCGGGGCAGCCAACCGCAGCGGGGACGCGGGGAAGGGCTGGGACATGGATGTCCGGGCGCAGCGGGCGAGGAACGCCGCCAAGTGGCGCGCCGTTCGACGCCGCGTTGGCGTGGCGGCGCGTTGGCATCGCGGCGCATTGGCATCGCGGCGCGATGGCGTAGCGGCGCGATGGCGTAGCGGCGTGTTGGCGTGGCGGCGTGTTGGCGTGGCGGCGTGTTGGCGTGGCGGCGTGTTGGTGCGATGTCGGCGCGGCACGTGGTCGGTGCGGCCGGAATCACGCCACGCCGACGGGCACCCTGACGGATTCCAAACTCCTGGCTTGCGGCGGTGTCGTGCCGGTCATAAAAGTGCGCAATCAAGTTGGTCGGCGGCGCGCTGAGGCGTGGTCGATCCGCGTGATCGATCGGCGTGGACGTCGTGGAGTTGGTGGGATCGCAGGTGATGCGGTGCGTGGGGGTCAGCTCGATGGCGAAGAAGGCGACAGCGGTAAAGCAGGTGACGACGGCCGGGAAGCGCTTGCAGCGCGCGAAGGCTGGGCGGCGCGGCCGGCCGGTGCAGGGCGCGCTGCCGTTCCGGTCGTGGGGTGGGGCGCGCAAGGGGGCTGGGCGCAAGCCGAAGGGCACGGTGGCGATGGTCAGCCACGGCGTGCGCGCTGCGCATGCCGCCGCACACCCGGCGCTGGTCACGATCAAGCTGCGCGCGGGGCTGCCGAAGCTGCGGCAGCAGCGCGAACGGAGCGCGCTGCTGGCGCGCTTTGCGCGCGGCAAGGACCGGTTCGGCTTCCGGCTGCTGCACTTCTCGATCCTCAACGACCACCTGCACTTCGTCGTCGAGGCCAAGGACCGCACGGCGCTCTGCCGCGGCCTGCAGGGGCTGCTCATCCGGCTCGCGCGCGGCCTCAACAAGCTGTGGGGCCGCAAGGGCAAGGTGTTCGCCGACCGCTACCACGACCGCGCGCTCAAGAGCCCGCGCGAGGTGCGCAACGCGCTCGTCTACGTGCTGGGCAACGGCCGCAAGCACGCCGCGCAGGGCCGCGCGATCCCGCAGTTCGACGGGCCGGACATGTTCTCGTCGGCGCCGTGGTTCGACGGGTTCGTCGAGCGGATCGAGGTGCGCGGGATCGAAGGGTTGCCGCCGCCGGTCGCTGCAGCGCGGACGTGGCTGGCGGGCGTCGGTTGGCGCCGGCATGGGCGCATCGGGCTGGAGGATGTGCCGCGGCTTGGGTGAGAGGCGGTGAGAGGTGGAGAGGGGAGACGGACGAGGGAGCGGGACGAGGTCGGCGAGGGCAGAAGGCCAGAAACGCGGCGGGCGCAACAGCGGCTGCCAACCGCAGCGGCTGGGGCTGCGAAAGGCCGGGACGGCGGCGGCAACGCGGGCGCGGGCGAGCAACGGCACGGGCGGAGGAACGGCGTCGCGGAGGAGCAGCGCGGCGGTTCGACCTGCGCGAACGGGAGGC
>JADCJE010000148.1 GCA_020247305.1 Phycisphaerales bacterium
CTACGGCGGCGCCTACGACGTAATGAACAGCAAGCACATCCGCGCCGACCTCAACCTCGCCTGGCCGTCGGCGGAGATCGCCGTGATGGGCGCCGAGGGCGCGGCCAAGATTGTCTTCCGCCGCGAGATCCAGGCGGCCAAGGATCCCGTTGCCGAGGAGAAACGGCTCGTCGCCGACTACAAGGCGAAGTTCGCCAACCCGTACCAGGCGGCGGCGCGCGGCTACGTCGACGACGTCATCGAGCCGCACCGAACGCGCCCGATGCTGATCCAGGCGCTCGAACTGCTGCGCAGCAAGCGCGACACCAACCCACCGAAGAAGCACGGCAACATCCCGCTGTAGGGACGCCGCGCTCGCGAGGCCCCACTGCGGATCCCGAACGGCGGATCCCGAACGGCGGATCCCGCGGCTGCGGCGGGCGCGGCTTGTGCGCCGGCCGCGCCGGCCGTCTGGCGCGCGCAGTGGGCGGCGGCCGGACGTCGCCGCGGCGCGTTCGCTGCGTCAGGCCCTCGCGTCTGGGCCCTCGCGTCTGGGCGCTAGCTCAGAGCTTCTCGACCCACTGGCGCAGATCCTTGTCGAGGGCTTCGAGGTCGACGCCGGTGAAGGCCTTGTCGACCGCCTGGGACAGGATCTCGGCGACCTTGGCCTGGTCCTCGAAGTCGATGAAGCGCACACCCGGGATGCCGGGGATCGACGTGTCGCCGCCCGGCTTGTCTTCGTCCTCGGCCTTCTTCTTGGCCCGGAACGCCGTCACGTTGTCGGCGAGGTAGCCGAAGTACGTGTCGAGCGCCTGCTTGTGCGCCTTGTTCTTGCTGACCTCGCGCAGGAAGTAGATCGTCGCCCAGCCCTGCGAGTACTTGAGGCCGGCGTTGCTGTAGTACTCGCTCTGCTCGTAGCGCAGCAGGCTGCGCAGCGGGATCAGGTCCTTGCCCTCGCGCATGTGGTCCTTGAGGTAGCGCACCCGCCAGTCGAACACCTTGACGCCCTGGACCTGGCCGCCGGAGACCTGCAGCCCGGCGAAGAAGTCGCCGTGGCCCTCGTTGAACCACGAGTGCGGCGAGACGTCGCCTACGGCGAAGTGCACGTACTGGTGGAAGCCCTCGTGGAACATCACCGAGCGGCAGTCGTCCTTCGACTTGTTCGCCGACATCTCGTCGAACTTCTGGAACAGCACCAGTTCGCCCTTTGTCGGCGAGAAGTAGCCGGCGCTGCTGCCGGGGCCGCCGAACTGGTGGTACTCGGACTGCGTCGCGAACACGCGCACCGGGTTCAGCGGGATGTCCTGGTTGCGCGGCTTGAACATCGGCACGTAGACCTTCTCGCGCACCGTCTCGAGGTCCTTGGCCAGCTTCTCGATGAACGCCTTGTCGGCGTTGCTGATGAAGACGTAGTGCTTCGTGTCGACGGTGAACCAGCCCGGTTTGCCGGCGACGCTCGCCTTCAGTGCGGCGCGCTTCTCCTCGCCCTTGAGCTTGTTGGGGTCGACGCGGGTGGCGTCGGCGACCTCGGGGTTGACGTTCGCGGTCACCTGGAACGACTGGACGCTCTTCAGGTACCAGTCCTTCCACGTCTTCTTGTACGACTCCTCGAAGCACTTGTAGACGACGGCCCACTCGGTGCCGAGGTGGCGGAACACGCCGATCGTCATGTGCTCGGCGCCCGAGCCGAACTCGATCAGGTCGCCCTGCATCTTGCCGCCCTTGAGCGGCGCGCGCAGCCAGCGCTTGCTGGCGCCCTTCCAGTTGTTCTCGATCCACTCGTCGATCGACTTCGACTCGCCCTTGATGCCCAGCGCCTGCCGGATGCGTTCGTTCGTCGCCGCGTCGGCCGGCGACGGCTCGGGCTTGGCCTCGCCGGTCGGCGTCTCGACGACGACGGCCATGCGCAGGATGGTCAGCTCGCAGTGCCGGCCCGACACCAGCGCGTCGTAGTCGCCGCGCTTCTCGAATTCGTCCAGCGAGAGCTTCCAGCGGCCGACGGCGGCGCGTTCCTCCTGGTCCGGCGGCATGCTGTTCCAGCCCTTGATCGGCTGGATCTGGTAGCCCCAGTTCTTGTCCTTGAAGACCTTGTCCATCTCGACTTTGCGCTGCGAGATGGCGGGACCGGCGAGCGCGAGGAACGCGAGGACCGACAATAATGAGGCTGGTAGCATGATTTCGTGGGCGGGGCGGTAGCGCGTCCGAGGTCCGAGGGTGACCGCGCGAACGCTTCTGCGACGAGTGGCCGGCCGGATTGCTTCCCAGTCGCGGTCGGAACCCTCGCAAATGCTAGCCGCGCAGCCGTTCTGCGTCTCGCCGTTTGCGCGCCAGGTGGCGAGGGCGGCGGCCGACCCGCGGCCGGCGCCCTGCACGGCCTTAGCGAAAAAATCGCAAAGCGCCGGAGCGGCGTCGCCTGGTTTGCCATCCGTCCGGTCGGCTCACAGCGCGATCGTCCGGCCTTCGCGCGCTGATTGGTCGGCGGCGAGCACGATGCGCAGGCTGTTGACCGCGTCGGCGAGGTGCTCGGTCAGGTCCAGGTCCTCGCGGATCGCCCGCAGCAGGTGCTGCTGCTCGCGCAGGCACAGGCCGTCGTGGTCGGGCTCGTCGGTCGTGTCGATCCACTGGTCGGCGTGCACGAAGTTGTCGGCTGCGTCCCGGTCCTGGCGGTGCAGGCGCAGCGCGTTCGTCGCCGTGTGCGCCCCGACGTCGGCACTGCCGGCCTTGCGCTCGCCCTGCTTGTCGACGATCGAGACGCAGCCCTTGGGGCCGACGACGTCCTTCACAAAGTACGCCACCTCGCTCATCATCGGGCCCCAGCCGGCCTCGTACCAGCCGACCGAGCCGTCGGCGAACGTAACCTGCAGCTGGCCGTAGTTGTACATGCCGGGCTTCAGCTCGTCGGACAGGCGCGCCTGGATCGCCGACACCCGCACCGGCTTGCTGCGCGTCATCTGGCACATGACGTCGACGTAGTGCACGCCGCAGTCGACGATCGGCGACATCGAGTCCATCAGCGCCTTGTGCGTGCGCCAGTCCTTGCCCTTGGACTGCTGGTTGAGGTTCATGCGCATGACCAGCGGCTTGCCGAGCGTCCGCGCCACCTCGATGAACTTCTGCCACGCCGGGTGCACGCGCAGGATGTAGCCGACGACGACCTTGCGGCGGTGCCGTGCGGCGAGCGCGGCGATCTCCTCGGCCTCGGCCACCGTCTCGGCCAGCGGCTTCTCCAGGAACACGTGGCTGCCGCCCTGCAGGGCGACCCGCGCGATCGCGGCGTGCGTGTCCGGGTAGGTGTTGATCGAGACGACGTCGGGCTTGGTCGCCGCGTACGCCTGCTCGAAGTCGGCGAACGTCGGCAGGCCGCCGAGCTCGGCCGACAGGCGGTCGCGCGAGCCGGGGCTGCGGGCGACGAGGCCGACGATGCGGAAGTCGTTCTTGAGCTGGTGGTAGGCGCGGGCGTGGGACGTGCCCATGTTGCCGCAGCCGACGACGAGGACGCGCAGGGGTGCCATGGCCGGCCTTCTTACTCGCCGGACCGTGCGCCGCCCAGGCTCGCGGCGGCGCACGGCGGCGACGTCGCGCTCGACCCCGATGCCGTGGCCGCCTACCCTTGCAGCCCTGACATGCCGCCCTTCCGACGCATCCTCGTGGCCAACCGCGGCGAGATCGCGCTGCGCGTGATCCGCACCGCCCAGGAGATGGGCATCGAGACGGTCGCGGTCTACTCCGAAGCCGACCGCGGCGCGCTCTACGTGCGGCGCGCGACGATGGCGGTGTGTCTCGGCGGCAGCAAGCCGTCCGAGAGCTACCTCGACATCGGCAAGGTCGTGGCCGCCGCCACGTCCACCGGCTGCGACGCGCTGCACCCCGGCTACGGCTTCCTCAGCGAGAACGAGGACCTCGCCGAGGCCTGCAAGCAGGCGGGCGTCGAGTTCCTCGGGCCGCCGCCGCACGCCATCACGGTGATGGGCGACAAGGTCGAGGCGCGCAAGGCGGCGCAGAAGGCCGGCGTGCCGCTGGTGCCCGGACTGCAGGAGGACGTCAGCGCCGAGCGTCTCGTCGCCGCGGCACGCGAGGTCGGCTACCCGGTCATGCTCAAGGCCGCGTCCGGCGGCGGCGGCAAGGGCATCCGCATCGTGCGCGAGGAGAAGCAGCTGGTCGAGGCGTTCGAGCTGGCGCGCGCCGAGGCGCAGAGCTCGTTCGGCGACGACCGCATCTACCTGGAGAAGTTCGTCACCAGGCCGCGCCACGTCGAGATCCAGGTGATGGCCGACAAGCACGGCAACGTCGTGCACTACGGCGAACGCGAGTGCTCGGTGCAGCGCCGCCACCAGAAGCTCGTCGAGGAGTCGCCGTGCGTCGCGCTGACGCCCGAACTGCGCGAGCAGATGGGCCAGGCGGCCTGCGACCTCGCCCGCTCGGTCGGCTACGTCGGCGCCGGCACCGTCGAGTTCCTGTGGTCGGAGGGGCGCTTCTACTTCATGGAGATGAACACGCGCCTGCAGGTCGAGCACCCGGTCACCGAGATGCGGTACGGGGTCGACCTCGTGCGCGAGCAGATCCGCGTCGGCGCTGGCGAGAAGGTGTCGCCGCCGCCGGAGCCGCGCGGCCACGCCATCGAGGTGCGCGTCAACGCCGAGGACCCGGCGACGTTCTTCCCGTCGCTCGGCAAGCTGACGCGCATCAACCTGCCGGGCGGCCCCGGCGTGCGCCTCGACAGCGCGATGTACCGCGGCATGGAGGTCACGCCGTTCTACGACAGCATGCTCGCCAAGCTGGTCGTGCACGGCGCCGACCGCGAGCAGGCGATCGCCCGCTGCATCCGCGCGCTGCGCGAGCTGCGCATCGTCGGCGTGGCGACCTCGCTGCCGACGGCGCTCGCGGCGCTGCGCAGCCCGGAGTTCGCCGGCGGCGACTACGACACCAGCGTGCTCGAACGCATCGACCGCAAGCCGACGGCGGCGACGGCGGAGCTGGCCGCGTTGGCGGCCGCCGCCGCGCGCTTCCTGCTGGCCGAGCGCGCCGGCGCCGCCAGCGCCGCGCCGGCCGGCAAGGGCGGCCGCGACGACACCCCGCGCTGGGCGGCGAGCGTCCGCGGCCAGCGCCAGTGGAGGACCGCACCGTGAAGTACGTCACCAAGCTCGATGGCGTCGAACGCGAGTTCGAGTTCGTGCGCGAAGGCGGCAAGCTGCTCGCCCGCTCTGCCGGCCGCGAACAACTTCTCGACCTCGCCCTCGTCGGCGACGGCGCCACGTTCTCGCTGCTCGTCGACGGCCGCAGCTACGACGTCGTCGCCGACGTCGACCGCGAGAAGGTCTTCGTGCAGGTCCTCGGCCAGCGCTTCGTCGTCGGCGTCGAGGACGAGCGCGAGCGCGCGGCGCACGCCGTCGCCGGCAACAAGGCAGGCGGCAAGCAGGAGCTGCGCGCGTCGATGCCCGGCATCGTCATCGACGTCAAGGTCGCGCCCGGCGACGAGATCGAGGAAGGCCGGACGCTCGTCGTGCTCGAAGCGATGAAGATGCAGAACCCGCTCGCCGCCGAGGCGAAGGGCAAGGTCGTGCGCGTGCTGTGCAACAAGGGCGAGGCGGTGGCGGCCGGCGCGCTGCTGGTCGAACTGGAGTGAGCCCCGTCCGGCGCGCGCCGGCGGCCGCCGCGCTGGCGTCGCTGCTGTTGCTGGCGGCCGCGTGCGGCTCGTTGGACGCGCCGCCGGCCGAAACGACGCTGCGCGACGACGGCGGCGAGGCGGCGCTCGCCGAGGCCGCGCGCCAGGCGCTCGCCGCCGCCGAAGCCGCGCCCGCTGACGCCGCCGCGGCGCTGGCGGCGAGCCGCTGGCTGTTCCTCGTCGCCGACCACCGGCTGCAGCGCGCCACGTGCGAGTGGTTGCGCGCGCATCCGGACGCTTGCCGCGAGGAGGTGCTCGCGGCCGACGACCGCGTGCCCGATGCGGCGCGCGCCGAGGTGGCGTCGCTGTGCGCGCGCGGCCTGGAGTTCGCCGAGCGCGCGCTGCGCGCGCGGCCCGACGACTTCGACGCGCGCCTGCACGAGGGCCTGCACGCTTCGCTGCTGGCGTGGGCGCAGGGCGCGGCGAAGGCGCTGATGGCGGGCTACGGCCGGCGCATCGACGGCGCCATCGACGCCGTCGTCGCTCGCGATCCGGAGTTCGACGGCGCCGCGCCCCTGCGCCTCGCCGGACGCTTCCGCAGCAAGGCGCCGTGGCCGTACGGCGACAAGCCGGCGGCGCTCGCGGCGTTGCGCCGCGCGACGCAGGTCGCCCCTGGCCTCGTCAACCACCTGTTCTACGGCGACGCGCTCGCCGCCAGCCGCCGCCTGGCCGAAGCGGAAGCGGAGTGGCGCGCGGCGGTCGCCGCACCGGCCGATGCGGCGACACGCTGGTCGGGCGGGTTCCTGCGCGAGCAGGCGCGGCGCCGGCTCGCTGCGCAGCCGGCGCGCTGAGCGCGCGCCAAGCCGTCGGTCCGCCCGCCGCGCGTCAGCGGCCGCCCGGCTGCGGCCTCGCGCCCTGGCCGCCGCGCGCGCCCGGCGCCCCGCCCTGCCCGGCGCCCGGAACCTGACCGCGGCCGCCCGGTCCCGCGCCTTGGACGCCGCGGCCACCTTGGCCGCCGCCGGCCGGATCGGCCGCCGCGGCCGGCTTGCCCGCCGGCACCTGCAGCGCGACGTCGCCGGCGACCAGCACCGGCTGCACCGTGCGTTCGCGGCCGCGGACCGTCACCACCAGCAGGTAGTTGCCCGGCTTGAGCGCGTCGAAGCGGAACGCGCCGTTCTGCAACCGCGCGTCGAAGCCCGGGTTCTCGCGCATGTAGGCGTTCAGGTCGGCGGGCGCGGCATCGAGGCCGGCGAGCAGCGTCACCCGGCCGGCGAGTTCCTCCGGCTTGCCGCCGTCGTCGCGCGTGACGGCGCCCGCGAGCGCGTGCGTCGTCAGCAGGATCATCGGCTCGGTGGTGGCGTCGACGAGCACCTGCACGATCTCCTCGTGCAGCGTGCCGCCGCGGCGGGCGCTGTTGACGCGCAACCGGTAGCTGCCGGCGGGCACCTTCTGCAGCGTGAACTTGCCGGACTGCGCCGTCGTCGCCTGGAGCTGGCGGTTGAAGCCGCCGCCGCCGAAGTTGCCCGGGCCGCCGCCGCGGCCGCCGCGGCCGCCTTGGTTGCCGCCGCCGGCATCGACGGCGCCGGTGTCGTCGATGCGCGTGAGTTCGACCTGGAAGCCGCTGCCCGGCTTGCCGTTGTGCAGCACGACGCCGGCGACCGTGCCGACCTGGGCGCGCAGCGCGGTGAGGTCCAGGCGCGTCGTCTCGCCGGCGCGCACCGTGGCGTCGGCGACAAGGTCGCCGCCGAAGAACTGCGGTGCGAGCTCGCGCATCATGTCCTGCATCGATCCGACCCAGCAGCGCACGAGGTATTCGCCCGGGGTCAGTTCGCCGAGCGTGTAGTCGCCTTCGGCGTCGACGGTCGCGCTGGCGAACGGCCCGCCGCCGCCGCCGCCCGGGCCGCCGCGGCCGCGGCCCATCATGCCGCCGAAGCCGCCGCCGTTGGCCGGCATCGGCACGGCGTACACGCGCGCTTCGCCGGCTTCGCCGCGGCCGAGGCCGCGCACGCGGCCGGCGAGCGTGCCGAGCGCGCCCAGGCGCAGTTCGACGCCCGAGCGGTCGCCCTGCACTTCGAAGCCGTCGAGCTGCGCGACCGCGAAGCCCTTGGCCTCGGCCTGCAGCCGGAACGTGCCGCGCGGCGCGTGCTTGATCACGAACGTGCCGTCGGCGTCCGAGGTCGTCTCCAGGCTGACCTGGGCCAGCATCGCGGTGCGCATCGTGTCGCGGCTGCCGCCGGGACCGCCGCCCTGGCCGCCGGGACCGCCAGCGGCCGCCGGGGCGGCGTTGGCATCGCCGCCGCGGCCGCCGCGGCCGCCGCGGTTGCGGCCTTCCCACGGCGACGGCGTGCGCAATTCGACGCGCGCGCCGGCGACCGGCTCGCCGCGCTGGTCGCGCACGACACCGGCGACGAACACGCCGCCATCGAGCGCAGCGTCGACCATCGGCGCGGCGGTCAGCACGCGCAGCGTGACCTCCGGCGAGCGGTAGCGCGTGTGCTCCGGCGACTGCACGTGCACTTCGTAGACGCCTTCCTGCAGGCCGGTCAGCGCGAACGTGCCGCCGGGGTGGTTCTCGGGTTCGCCGAGGTCGCGCGGCGCGCCGAAGCGCCCGTTGCCGTCCTCGCCGTTGCCCTGGTCGCCGCCGAAGCCGCCGCGGCCGCCAGGGCCACCGCGCCCGCCGCCGCCGCCGAAGGCGCCTTGTTCGCGCAGTTGCTGCAGGCGCGCGCTGGCCGTGGCGCGCGTCGCTTCGTCGAGGTTGCCGCTGCGCAGCTGGGCGACCAGCGCCTCGGCCTCGGCGGCGCCGGCGCCGTCCGCGGCGAGGCCGCGCACGCGCACCGCCCGCGCCGCAAAGCGTGTCACCGGCTTGCCGTCGCCGTCGACGACGCGGCCATCGATGCGCAGGCCGTCCTGCAGGGTGAGGCGCAGCGGCTGGCCGAGCTTGGGATCGACCCCGTCCTGGCGCAGGTCGAGGTAGCCGGCGGCGCGCACGTCGACGCGCATCGCCACGCCCGGCAGGTGCTCCAGGAAGAAACGACCTTGCGCGTCGGTCGTCGCCGTGTGCTCGCGGTTGCCACCGCCGAAGCCGCCGAACCCACCGAAGCCGCCGCGCCCGGGATTGGCGGCGGCGACGCCGGCCGCCGGCGCCTCCATGGTCGGCCCGTTGCCGCCGCGGGCGCGGCCCCGCATCGGCGCTTCGCCCTGCAGCGTCACTTCCGCCTTGGCCACCGGTTCCCCGCGGGCGTTGTGCACGTAGCCGGTGACCTCGAAGCCCGGACCGAGGCGGATGTCGTCGAGGTCGTGGATCTGCTGTTCCTCGACCGTGAACGTCGCCGTGCGCCCCTCGGTGTGCGCCTTGGCGGTGGCCGCGAGCGACCACGCGCCGGCGGCGACGTGCGGGGCCACGTAGTAGCCGGCGGCGTCCGTGGTGAACGGCGGCGTCAGCTTGTCGCGGTCGCGCTGCATGCGCAGCGGATTGTCGTTCTCGGCTTGCAGGCGCAGGGTGGCGCCGCCGATGCCGTTGCCTTCGAGGTCGGTGACGCGGCCGCGGATCTGGCCGCCGTAGGTCAGCACCAGTTCCCCGAGGTCCAGTTCCGCCGCGACGTTGCCGACGTCCTTGTCGAATTGCGCCGGGGCGTGCTTTTGGTGGGCGACTTGCAGCCAGACGCGCAGGTTGCGGAAGGTCTGGCCCTGGAAGGCAAAGCGGCCGTCGCCGTCGGTCGTCACCGGTTCGGGGACGCGCCGCTGCCGGTTGCCACCGCCGCGGCCACCGCGGCCGAAGTCGAGCCAGACGGTCGCGCCGGCGACCGGGGCGCGGAACGCATCGACGACCCGGCCGCGCAGCAGGAGGTCCACGCGCTCATCCGGTCGAACCGGAGCCGCCGGCAGCGCCGATTCGGTGCGCTCCAGGGCGAGGCCGCCGTCCTCACCGCCTGCCGCCTGCGCAGCCGCCGGTTCGGCCGGCACCTCCTGTTCAGCCGTTGCGTCCCAGCGCACGGTCGGCGGCTGGTCCTCGCGCAGGACCAGGAAGCCGCCGGCGGCGACCAGCAACAGGGCGACGACGGCGAGCAGGCGGGATTGGTTGGGCATGCGGGGGGGGGTGGGGGCGCGGTGGCGCGGGGTCGGTTACGGCCAGCGGCAGGGCGGCCCTACAGGCGTGGGCTGTAACGCGTTCGCACGGTTGCCGGTCACGGGCCGAGCAGCACCGGCGCGGGCGGGGTGCAGCCGATGCCGCCCTGGGCCGAGACGAAGACCACCTGGGCGACCGCCGCGAGCGGCACTGGGAAGCCAGGGCTGCTGAGCGTCACCGTCGTGAAGCCGTTGGCCGGCACCAAGAACGGCACCACGATCGGATCCGGCAGCAGGGTCGGGCTCCATGCCAGCGGCGCCTCGAAGCCTGGGACCTGCAGCGAGCCCGTCGCCGTGCCCGTGCCGGCGGCGATGGCCAGCAGCCCGAGCCCGTTGGGCGCGGCGTCGCTGACCACGAACGGAATCGGGCCCGCCGTGGCGGGCGTGGTGACGTTCGCCAGCAGGTCGGCGGCATTGCTGCGGACGCTGCGCAGGCTCACCATGCTGCCGTAGTCGGTGGCGAGCACGCGCAGCGCGCCGTTCGCCGGTTGGAAGGGTTCGAATACGCCGTTCTGCGCGCCCGGCAGGAACTGCACGCTCGTCGGAAAGAGCGGGCCGAAGCCGAAGTCGAGCACGACGGGCAC
>JADCJE010000149.1 GCA_020247305.1 Phycisphaerales bacterium
CGGTACTACAGTCTGCACGTGGTGTCGTCGGTCGCCTTCGACCCCGTGCGACGCAAGACAAGGTTCGAGAAGAAATGTGCACTTTGCGGTAACTTTGAGTCGATTGTCGGAGCGACTCCTGCGTTCATCCTCGAATCCGAGAAGGTCGAGGAGATGGGAATGTACTGTACCGACCTGTGCTTTGGTTCCGGCCGAGAAAAGAGCCCATTGTTTGTAGTGGGTGCCTCGCTGAAGGATGATCTAACACGCAATTTCGTCGAGTTGGACTTCAGGGAGGTCAATCCGCCACTGAAGTAGTGCCGCAAAGGGCGTAAGCGTCCGACGGCGCCGCAAGCCCGCCATGGATCCCGCGCGCGCGACCGCCAAGTTGGCGCATGCGCAGAATCGACGTAGGACTTCGGCCTGTCGGTCGCGACGCATTGGCGGCGTGGTACGCCGGAGCCCTCGAGGCGCAGCTTGCGAGCGGCATGAGCGTGGCCGAGTTCGCGCAGCGGGTCGGAGTCTCTGCACCGACGTTCTACGCGTGGCGTCGGCGGCTCGCCGCGGCAACGCCGCGCGAACTGCCGGCGCTGCTCGTGGAGCTCACGGTTGCGCGCGGGTCTTCCCCTGCGGCCGCAACGGGCCCCATGGTCGTGCAGCTTTGCGCCGGCCGTCGCAGCATCGAGGTGCTGCCGGGCGCCGCCGGATGCGGCAGGGTTCGACGACGCCGGCGAGGTCAACGCAGCGGAGTGACGGTGTGCGGCGAAGTTGCGACCGCTGGGCGGTCGCTGCGGGTGAGCGGTGTGCTCGCGCGGCGGGAACGCGGCGGAAGGGGACCGGGGATCGGTGCGTGCGGGCGGTTGCGGCCGGGCTGTCGGGGTCGCGCGCATGAGGCAGGCTCGCGGTGGTTGGGCCCGGGTGGTCCGGGACCGGTGCTTGGATTTCCTACGCGCCTGGTGGTGAATGGCGTGCTGGCACTCGAGAGCGGCCAGCAGACCGAAGCGACGGCGGGTCGCATCGTGCGCGCGGTGTTAAGCGCGGCGGAGCGCTCGGTCTCGCCGACTGCGTGGTGCCCCTGCTTCACACGCCCTTGTAGGCGAGCACCGGCCGCAGCCGCCGCACGATGCGCACCAGGTCCCGCTGCGCACGCATCACCGCGCCGATGTCCTTGTAGGCCGCCGGCGCCTCGTCGCGCAGCTGCCCTGCGAGTTCGCGTTCGAAGAACACCGACGCCAGCGATCGCTCGACGTCGCGCGACGTGATCGCCCGCATCGCTTCGCCGCGCGGCAGCCGTCGGCCCGCTCCATGCGAACTCGAGCCGAGCGCCATGGCACACCCACGCCCTTCGACGTGGAACGACGCGCTGCCCATCGAGCCCGGGATCACGCCCGCTTCGCCCGCGTGCGCCGACGAAGCACCCTTGCGATGCACCCACAGCGGCACGCCGTCGTGCACTTCGTGCCGCACCTGGTTGTGCACCGCGTCGGCCCACGTCGACAGATCGCACGTGACCCCGAGCGCGTCGTGCAGCGCCGCCGCCGCCGCATCGGCGATCGCGCGCCGGTTGGACCGCGCGAACGCCACCGCCGCGTCGTGGTCGCGCAGGTAGTCGCGACCCGCTGCGGTATCGGCGCCGAGCGCGATCAGCCCCTTGCCGACCGGTTCCCCGCGCGCGAGATGGAAGTCGCGCAACGCCGGGCCCAGCGCGCGCGAGCCGCTGTGCACCATCAGCCACAGCTGCTCCTCTTCGTCGGCCTGCAGTTCGAGGAAGTGGTTGCCGCGCCCGAGCGTGCCGAACTCGATGCGCACGTCGCGCAGCACCCGTTCGGGCAACGCTGCCGCGAGCTCGGGCAGCGGCACGTCGCGCGGTGTGCGCTGCCGCACCGCCGGCACCCATTCGCGCAACGCTGCGAACACGCGAGCCGCAGTGGGTTCGTCGGCGAGCACGTCGCGCTGCGCCGCGATGCGAACGATCGCCATGCCGCAGCCGATGTCGCCTCCGACCGCCTGCGGATACAGGCGGTCGCTGGTGCCTACGACGGTGCCGACGCACACGTGTTCGGCGAGGTGCACGTCGGGCATCACCGCGACGTGCACTACACCCGGGGCCGCGGCGAGGCGCTCGAGCGCCTGCGCCACGTCCTTCGGCAACGGCTCCGCCAGCCAGCGGTGCACGACGGTCATCGTGCACCTCCGGCTGGCAGCACCGTGAACGACAGCTGCGGCACGCGACGGCGGTTCACCGTCTCGGCCACCGCATCGCGCAGGAACCCGCGCGCGCGATCGAGAGCTGCCAATGCTGCGACCAGACCGTGGCCGCACGGATCCGCGACGACGACCAGCACGTGCCGGTCGTCGTCCATCGGCTCGACGTGGTCGAGCTCGAGGTCCATCAGGATCGGATCGGAGGAATCACCCAGCGCGTACGACAGTGCGTCGTGCACCTGGGCACAGAGTTGGCGGGCTTTCTGGTACGACCGCCCGCCGCGGTCGCTGGGAGAGTGCATCTGCGAGGTTCACGGCGTGCTCACGCACGCCCGGATGGAACCGGAGAGTCAGGTCTCGACGCTCGACCCGGCCGCCGCGCGCTGTCAGGCGCGCGAGAACCGGGGGGCGGACACAACTGTGCAGATGCGTTGCATGGTGGCCTCCGGGAAGTCGCGGCAAGGTAGCGAGTGCTTCGCGTTCGGCAAGGGGCGGCGTGAACGAGGCGCGCGCGGCGAGCGCTTCATGCCTGGGCTGGCAGCGCACCGACCGCACCGCGGAACCCGTAGTCCGCGTACGTGCGATCCGGCGGCAGGCTGCTTCGCGCGGCACAGCGCGTCGCGGTACGCGTCCGCGGCGTACCAGTCACTGCACCACTCGTGCACGAGGTCGCCGAGGTCGTGCAGGCCGTAGCCGTTCGGCGCACCGCGGCACACGTCGTCCGGCGCATCGGCGCGCTGGGCCGGCGGCAGGCCTGCCGCGTCATCGCCCCACGGATAGCGCGCGCCGTCGACGGCGCCGAGCGCCGCCTTCTCGCGTTCCGCCTCGGTGGGCAATCGGCATGGGGCGCCGGTCACGCTCGCCAACCACGCGCAGTAGGCGACCGCGTCGAACCAGCTGACCGCGACGACCGGCTGGCGCGGTGCGGCGAAGCCCGGCACGTCGATGCACTCCGGCGCGCGATGGCCGGAGGCGACGAGGAAGCGGCGGTACTCGGCGTTGGTGACCGCGTGCACGGCGAACGCGAACGCGCTGACGTGCACCGTTCGCATCGGCTGCTCGTCGCGCGCGCCGTCGCGGCTGCCCATCACGAATGAGCCGGCGGGGATCGAGACGAGTTCGGGCAGCATGGCGACAGTGTGCAGCCCGCGGCCTAAGGGACCGCGACCTTCACCGCATCGATCGCCGCGAAACCCTGCACCGCCGCCGCGTCCAGGAACGCCACCTGGAACCAGACCTGGAAGCCCGGCGCGAGGTTCGCCAGCCAGTTGGCGACGTGCACGATGTCGGCACCGTTGCCGGTGATCGTCAGCGATACGTCGAGCGACGGCACCAGCACGCCACCGAACAGCGGCACGTCGATCGCCGAGGCGCCGACGATCAGCAGGCCGATCGCGTTCGGCGCGTAGCTGCGCATGGCCAACGTCAGCGGGTCGGCGAGGTTGATCGTGCCGGCGCCGGTCAGCGTCGGCGTGCCGAGCGCGCCCGGGATGCCACCACCGAGGTCGCACCAGACCAGTGCCTGCGTCGGCATGAACCGACGCCGGCGGCGTCAGCGATCGCGGCCGTATGTCGCCAGCAAGCGGAACGCCGCGCCCGTGCACGCCTGCGGGCGCCACACCGCGGTGGCCAAAGCCGCAGTTGCCGGCAGCGCTTGCCGTGGGCGGATCTGCTGCGGCGCGTGTTTGGCATCGACGTGCTGGTCTGCCCGCAGTGCGCGGGCCCGCGGTGCGTGCTGGCAGCGATCCACGATCCGGCGGCGATCGCGCGGGTGCGCGGGGCGCTAGGGCTGACCGCGGCGGGGGCCGATCCGTCGGGGTGCCGGGCGCCGCCGGCTGCGGCAGGGTTCGACGCTGC
>JADCJE010000015.1 GCA_020247305.1 Phycisphaerales bacterium
AGCGACCCGGTGTTCTGCGGCGCGTCGGCGACGATCAGCAACGCCGGCGGGCACGGCCGCAAGCTGTTCGAGAAGCCGGTGCGCGTCGTCGACCAGGACGGCAGCCCGCGCGGGCGCAAGCACTATGTCTTCCTCAACCCCAAGGTCGTCTCGGCGGTCTCCGGCCTGCGCGTGCCGGCGAGCGAGGCGGCGCGGCAGCTCGGCGGCATGCTGCTCGACAGCGAGCTGCAGTCGATCTTCTTCGCGCGCTCGCGCAACCAGACCGAGGTGCTGCTGAAGTACCTGCGCGACGACGCGCGCAGGAAGCAGATCGACCAGGACAAGGTCGCCGGCTACCGCGGCGGGTACCTGCCCAACCTGCGGCGCTCGATCGAGAAGGGCCTGCGCAGCGGCGCGATCCGCACCGTGGTGTCGACCAACGCGCTCGAACTCGGCGTCGACATCGGCAGCCTCGACGTCTGCGTGCTCGTCGGCTACCCGGGCACCGTGTCCAGCACCTTCCAGCGCGCCGGCCGCGTCGGCCGCCGCACGCAGGAGAGCGCCTGCGTGTTCGTCGCCCGCAGCGCGGCGATGGACCAGTACCTGATGCAGCACCCGGGGTACCTGTTCGACGCGCCGCGCGACGCCGTCAGCATCGACCCGGACAACCCGATCATCCGCACCAACCACGTCCGCTGCGCGGCGTTCGAGCTGCCGTTCGACGACGGCGAGGATTTCGGCCAGGCCGACGGCACGCGCGACGTGCTGGAGTTCCTGACGCACGACCTCGGCGTGTTGGTGCACCAGGGCGGGCGCTGGCACTACGCCGACCGCACCTATCCGGCGGAGGGCGTGTCGTTGACCGCCGCCGACATGGACAACGTCACCATCCAGGACGTCGAGTCGAAGGCGATCCTGGCCGAGATCGACCGGCCGTCGGCGATCACCGAGGTCTACCAGGGCGCGATCTACGGCCACCAGGGCGACACGTGGCTGGTCGAGCGCTTCGACTACGCCGACCGCCGCGCGTTCGTGCGCCGCATCGACGCCGACTTCTACACCGAGGCCGACACCGAGACCGAGGTCAAGGTGCTGCACCTCGACGAGCAGGAGCCGCGCGCGGCGTACGTCGCGCACCGCGGCGAGGTGCACGTCAGCACGCTCGCCAAGGCCTTCAAGAAGATCAAGTTCTACACGCGCGAGAACGTCGGCATCGGCGAGATCCACCTGCCGCCGGAGGAGTTCGAGACCGAAGCCTGCGCGCTGGTGCTGCGGCCGGAGCTGGTCGCGCGCCTGGGCCTGCAGAAGGGGGGCGAAGCGAGCTGCCTGCAGGGCGTGGGGGAGCTGCTGCAGGGCCTCGTGCCGCTGTTCGTGCGCGTCGATCCCGGCGACGTCAAGGTGCTCGCCGAGGCGCTGCATCCGCACTTCCAGGCGCCGACGCTGATCCTCTACGACCGCATCCCCAACGGCGTCGGCCTCGCCGAGCGCATCTTTCGCGTGCACCGCGAGATCCTCGCCGCCGCGCTGCAGTTGGCGCTGCAGTGCCGCTGCCGCAGCGGCTGTCCGAGCTGCGTCGGGCCGCAGGCGAGCCTCGGGGTGCGCAGCAAGTCGGTCGCCGTGACGATCCTGCGCGCGATGCTGGAGGATGCCGCGGCGGGCGCGGCCAGCGCCGGCGAGGGCGACGACGCGGAGGCGCATGGTCTCGCCGGAGCGTGACAAGCTGCGGCGCTCGTTCCGCGTCGCCAAGGCGGCGGCGGACGACGTCGTCGCGGCCCCGCGCGCGCTGCCGACCCCGGCCGGCGATGGCGGCGCGTCGGCGTCGGCGGCGACGCGCGCATTCCTGCAGCGGCGGCTGGAGGCGTTTCGTGCGCCGCCGCGGCCGGTCGTCGAGTTGCCGGCGGGCGAGGAACTGGCGACGCCGCAGGGGCCGATCTGGCGGCGGGTCCTGCGTTATCCGTTGGCGTCGGCGCACGGGCGCGCCCCGCTCGCCGCCGTCACCGCGCTCGACGGCGAGCGGCTCGCGACGCTGGCGAAGGACCCGGCGTTCGCGACGCTGTCGCCACGCGAGTGCCTGTTTCTCGACACCGAGACGACCGGCCTGCAGGGCGGCGCCGGCACGGTGGTGTTCGCCTACGGCCTCGGCTTCCTGGACGGCGACGACGTCTGCGTCGAGCAGCTGTTCCTGCGCGACTTCGGCGAGGAGCCGGCGATGCTGGCGCACGTCGCGGCGCGCATGCGCGAGTTTCCGGTGCCGGTGACGTTCGTCGGCAAGAGCTTCGACCGCCATCGCATCGCCGCGCGCATGGCGGTGCACAAGGTGAAGGCGCCGGTGCTGACCGCGCGCCACCTCGACCTGTTCCACGTCGTGCGCCGGCGGCACGCCAAGGAATGGCCTGACACCAAGTTGAAGACCGTCGAAGACCGGTTGTTCGGCCTGCGCCGCGAGGACGACCTGCCCGGCAGCGAGGCGCCGGCGGCGTTCCTGTCGTGGGTCCGCGACCGCACTGGCCCGGTCGACCGCGTGCTGGAGCACAATCGGCTCGACGTGCTCAGCCTCGTCGCGCTCTTGGGACAGCTCGCCGGTCGCGCCGCCGGCGGCTGAGCCGGTACGTTCCGCGGGTCGGCGAAGCGCCGACAGCGCACCGGCGCGATCCGGCGAGGACATCATGAACAGGATTCTGACCACGCTCGCGCTTCTGGCGCTCGGCGCGTGGCTGCCGGCGCAGGCCGGCGGCGACGCGGCCGCGGCGGCCAAGGCCGCGTACGACGCGCTGGTCGCGGAGTGGACCGCCGAACAGGCGGCCGCCCGCGCAGCGATGAAGCAGGTGACCGA
>JADCJE010000150.1 GCA_020247305.1 Phycisphaerales bacterium
CTGTGGAAAACTCGCGCCCCCCTGCAGGGGGGCGCCATCCCCTGCGGGGATGGCCTCAGGCTGCGCCCAGACGATGCAATGCATCGTCTGGGACCCCGCAGCCTGATCGATCCAGGCGACAACTACGCTGACACAGGGGGCGCGGTCGACGCGCCTGCGCAGGGTTGGGTGGATCGCACGGGGCCAAACGGGCCGGGGGCGTTGCAGTCGCCGGCGATGTGCTATGACGCGACGCGCGGATATGTCTTGATGTTCGGATACGCTGCGACGACGAATGGTCCAATGCTGACGGCGTGGAGTTGGAATGGTCAGACCTGGGCTTCGCGCCCTGCGCCTCAGTTCAGCGGCAAGTGTGCGATCGTCACGCATGGTGCAACCGGCGAGGTCTTTGCGATCGGAATCGCTAGCAGTGCAACGCAAATCAACCGGTGGGATGGCAATGCATGGAGCGTTGTTGGGACTCTAGCCGGCACCCCTTTCGACTTCGCGGGAGCTTATGACCCATTGCGCGGCGAGAGTGTTGTTGTCATGCAGAACTCTTCGTTAGCAATCACCAGCCTGCTTGTCTACGATGGAGTGTCGTGGGCGATGCGCACACCGGCGGCGTACCCAATGGCCAACTTGTTCGGCACCAACTATGGTACATTGAGAATCAGCAGCTTCGCGTACGATCCGGCCGCGTCAAAGCTTGTGATGCAGGTCACAGAGAATCTTATGAACTCCTCCTTCTACCCCCGATTCTATGAGTGGACAGGGGTTTCATGGACGCAGCGTTTGCCCGCAATCCTGCCTCCTCGCGGCTTTGCGGCAATGTCTACCGACATCGCGAGGGGCCGCATCGTGGCGATAGACGCCGATGCTACGTCGCTGGCTCCGAATCACACCTGGACCTATGGCAACGGCTTCTGTACGCAACTAGTAACTCCTCTTGAGCCGACGCGCAGATACTCTTCGGCGATGGCCTATGACTCGCAGCGCGGAGTGCATGTGCTGTTCGGCGGCGGCGAGATACAGGGATTGTACTGGTTCGCCGACACCTGGGAGTTCGACCTCGGCCCCCTGGCCTCCTTCACACCCTACGGCACCGGCTGCGCCGGCAGCCGCGGCGTGCCGCAGCTCGTCGCGCAGACCAACTCCCTGCCGCGCATCGGCCAGACCTTCACGGCGCGCACGAGCAACCTGCCGTGGACTGGTCCGGCGCTGATGCTGGTCGGCCTGTCCGACACCAGCTACTCGGGCACGCCGCTGCCGGCCGACCTGTCGATGCTGAACGCGCCGGGGTGCTTCTTGCGCACGAGCATCGACGACGTGCAGCCGGTGCAGAACGTGCTCGGCACGGCGCTGTGGTCGTTCGTCATCCCGCCGATGCCGGGCGCGACGTTCTTCCTGCAGGCGGTGCCGTTCGACCCGGCTGCCAACCCGCTCAACCTCACCTTCAGCAACGGCGGCCGCGCGGTGGTCGGGCTGTAGGCGCGCGGCGGGCGCGGCGACCCTGACGTCGCCGCTGCGCCGCCCCGCTACGCTCCCGGCCGCCATGCAGGCCGTCACCTTCCGCGCCCCGTTCCAGCTCGTCTGCGCCGAGGTCGACGAACCGCGCGTCGAGCTGCCGACCGACGCGGTCGTCGCCGTCGAACTGGCGGCGGTCTGCGGCAGCGACCTGCACGTCTACCGCGGCGTCGAGGTCGGCCTCGACGCCGGCACGACGCTGGGCCACGAGTTCCTCGGCCGCGTCGCCGCGGTCGGCTCGGCGGTGCAGAACGTGCGCGTCGGCGACCGCGTGGTCGCGCCGTTCTCGGTGCACTGCGGCGCGTGCTGGTTCTGCCATCAGGGCCTGACCAGCCGCTGCGCGCAGAGCCAGCTGTTCGGCTGGGTCGAACACGGCCGCGGCCTGCAGGGCGCGCAGGCCGAAGCCGTGCGCGTGCCGTTCGCCGACCGTTCGCTCGTGCGCGTGCCCGACGGTACAGCACTCGGCCCGGCGCTGCTCGTCGGCGACGTGCTGGCGACGGGCTTCTGGGCCGCCGAGCACGCCGGCATCCAGCGCGGCGACGTCGTCGCGGTGCTAGGGCTTGGGCCGGTGGGGCAGTGCGCCGTGCTCGGCGCGCGCGAATGCGGGGCCGGCGCCGTGCTCGCGGTTGATTCGGTGCCCGAGCGGCTCGCGCTCGCGGCTCGCTACGGCGGCACGCCGATCGACCGCAGCGTGCAGGACCCGCTGGCGGCGGTGCGCGCGGCGACCGACGGCCGCGGCGCCGACGTCGTCATCGAGGCGGTCGGGCACCCCGACGCGAGCGCGCTCGCGTGGCAGCTCGTGCGCTGCGGCGGCGCCATCAGCGCGCCCGGTGTCCACAACGAGAAGGCCTTCGCGCTGACGCCGGGTCAGCTCTACGACAAGAACCTGACCTACCGCGCCGGCCGCGCGCCGGTCGCCACGCTCATGCCGCGGCTGCTCGCGCGCGTGCACCGCGGCGACTTCGACCTCGAACCGCTGTTCTCGCACCGCCTGCCGCTCGCCGCCGCCGCCGACGGCTACGCGCTGTTCGACCAGAAGCAGGCGCGCTGCACGAAGGTGCTGCTGACGCTGGGGCAGGGCTGAGGCGGGGCTGAGGCGTGTTCGGTCGGCCGCGATGGTGCGGCCGGGCGGATCCAGTGCACGGGGTACTCTCCCAGGCCGGCCAGATTCGGCGAGCCAATCGCCGCCGCCTGTCGCCTTCCAGCCATGCGCTCTGCCCTCCCGCTCCTCGTCGTTCTCGCAACCGTCCCCGGCGTGCTCGCCGCCCAGGCCGCGTGGACCCAGCTCACCCCCGCCGCCGCGCCCTCGGCGCGCGCCGGCACGCTCGGCGTCAGCGACGGCGGCGGCATGCTGGTGTTCGGCGGCCTCGTCGGCAACGCGCCGAACACGTGGAGCAATGAACTCTGGCGCTTCGACGGCGCCGCGTGGACCAACCTGACGCCGGCCGCCGGCGCGCTGCCGCCCGATCGCGACTTCTACGCGGCGGCGTGGGATCCGGCCCGCAGCCGCTACGTGCTGTTCGGCGGCCGCGGCGTCGGCACGGCGAACCTCGGCGACACATGGGAATGGGACGGCGCGTCGTGGACGCAGCTCGCCCCGGCGACCTCGCCGTCGCCCCGGCAGTGGGCGGCGATGACGTACGACGTCACGCTCGGCAAGTGCGTGCTGTTCGGCGGCAACACCAACCTCGGCGGCACGGCCTACGTCAACGACACGTGGACGTGGGACGGCGTCAACTGGGTCCAGCTCGCGCCGGCGACGAGTCCGTCGCTCCGCGGCCGCGGCTTCTTCTCGTACGACCCGACGCGCCTGCAAGCGATCTACTACGGCGGCCGCAACGCCAGCACGGCGCTGGCCGACACGTGGAAGTGGGACGGCACGAACTGGACGCAGATCGTCACCGTCACGCGCCCCGGTAGTCTCGGCGTCGGCGGCCTGTTCGCCTACGGCTGCACGTACGACCTGTTGCGCGACCGTCATGTGGTCTTCGGCGGCACGCGCACCGGCGCGACGCTCGCGACGGTCTGGGAGTTCGACGGCGTCGACTGGCTGCAGCGCGGCACCGGCCCGCTGGCGTCGCGCACCGGGCCGGCGATGGCGTTCGTGCCGGCGACGGGCAAGACCTGCTGCTACGGCGGCTTCCAGACGGCGTTCCTCGGGGACACGTGGGAGTACCAGACGGACGACTTCCCGGGCTTCCTGCCGTTCGGTGCCGGGTGCGCGGGTCCGGCCGGGACGCTGCAGATGACCGAGGCGAGCGCTGCCTGGATCGGCCAGACGCACCGCACGACGGTCAGCAACTGCGACCCGTTCGGCTTCACGCTCGGCCTGATCGGCCTCAGCAACGCCGTTTGGAACGGCGTGCCGCTGCCGCTGCCGCTTGCGGTCGCCGTGCCGACGACGTCGCCGTCGTGCCTGCTGCTAGTGAGCCCCGACGTCAGCAACCTGCTGACCGTCAACAATGGCGTCGGCGAGCTCGCGCTGCCGATCCCCAACGACGTCGCCCTGATCGGCTTCGTGCTGCACGAGCAGGCGGTCCAGTTCGACCTTGCGTTCACGTTCTCGGTGTCGGCTGGCGCGAGCCTGACGATCGGCGCCCGCTGAGCGCGCGGCGCGTTGGCGCTGGCCTGCGACGTTCCTGATACCGCGGCGTCGCGACGCCGGGTTGGCCCGAAGTGCGTCGTGCGGCGACGATCGCGGCATGGACCACGCCCCGCTCGATCGTCGTTCGTTCCTCGGCGCTTCCGCCGCCGCCGCCGGTTCCCTTGCACTGCCGGGCTCACTGCCGGCTTCGCTGCCGGGCGCGCGCCCGCAAGACCCCGCCGGCGCGGCGAAGCCCAAGTCCAAGCTCAAGCAGTCGGTCGCGCGCTGGATCTACAACGACATCCCGCTGGAGACGTTCTGCGAGCAGTGCGCCGCGAGCGGCCTGTCGGCGATCGACCTGCTGTACGCGCGCGAGTGGATGACGCCGAAGAAGTTCGGCCTGGAGTGCTCGATGGCGTTCGGCCCCGACTCGATGCAGATCGGCCGCGGCCTCAACCGCCGCGAGATGCACGACGAGTACGTCAAGGACTGCGAGACGTTCCTGCCGCGCATCGCCGACGCCGGCATCAAGAACATGATCGTGTTCTCGGGCAACCGCGGCGGCCAGAGCGACGCCGACGGCATCGCCAACTGCGTCGAGGGCTTCAAGCGGCTTGCGCCGATCGCCGAGAAGGCGGGCGTGACCCTGTGCTTCGAGTACCTCAACAGCAAGGTCGACCACAAGGACTACGCCTTCGACACGATGAGCTACGGCTTGGAGGTCTGCAAAGCCGTCGACTCGCCGCGCGTGAAGATCCTCTACGACATCTACCACGTGCAGATCATGGAGGGCGACGTCATCCGCACGCTGACCGACAACGCCAAGTGGATCGGCCACTACCACACCGGCGGCGTGCCCGGCCGGCGCGACATCGACGACACGCAGGAACTCAACTACCCGGCCATCTGCCGCGCGATCCTCGCGACCGGCTACGACGGCTTCGTGTCGCACGAGTTCATCCCGAAGGGCGACAAGATGGCGGCGCTGGCGCGCGCCGTGAAGCTGTGCGCGGTGTGAACGGGGCGGCTCGCCGCCTTCCGCGAGCAGCTCCCGCAGCTCCCGCAGCTCCCGCCCGTGGACGTTGGTGAGCCGGCGGTCGGCTCCGTCCTGGCGCACCGTGAGCTGTTCGCGGCCGAGGCCGTACAGCGCGAGCGCGTGCGCCGGCCGCCGTCAGGCAGTCGCCGGCCGCGTGCGCGTGCAGGTCGGCGATCGGCACGCGCGCATTCGGGTCGATCGGCGTGCCGCTCCAGGGCGTCGGCAGGTCGTCGTTGGCCAAGCCGATGCCGTAGCCGACCCAGCAGCCCGCGCCGGGGAAGCCGGGCCGCGTGAAGCGGTCGTCGCCAGCAGCGTCGCCGCGCTGTGCACGCCCGAGCGGCTCGTCACGTCGTGCACGAACGCGAGGTCGTCGACGTGCGCGCCGAGCGGCGCCACCGTCTCGCCGAGCATCGTGCGGCTCTCGCCGCGCGGCGAAAACGGCCACTGCGGCCCGAACCACGGCCCAAAGTTGTCCTGGAAGGCCTCGATCGGCTCGCCGAAGTCGCTCGGCTGGCCGTCGCGCTTCCACAGCTCCGGCTTGTGGTCGAACAGGTCGATCGCCGCCGCGCCGCCCGCCATGAACAGCTGCACGACGCGCCGGCAGCGCGCCCGCGGCCGCGCCAGCACGCCGGCCGCGTGCGCTTCGTCGGCCAGCAGCGCCTGCAGCGCGATCGCGCCAAGCCCGCCGCCGGCATGGCGCAGGAACCCGCGGCGGTCGCAGGCGTCAGGCGTCCGTTGGTCGGGCCGCATGGGCATGGTCAATCGACGAAGAGGAACTCGTTGCACTGCAGCAGCTGCCGGCAGAACGCCGGCAGGCCGTGCGCGCCGACGAACGCACCGGCCTCGCGTTCGACGCGCGCGGCGAACAGCCGGCTCGGCGCGAGCGTGAAGCCTGAGTTGCGCAGCGCCAGCGCCTGTGCGGCGGTCACGCCTTCGTTGCGGCGGCCGACGCGCTGCGACGAGGACCGGCTGCTGCGCGCGATGCTCGGCGGCGGCCTGTCGATCACGCCGACGGCGAAGGCGATCGAGGCGCGGCTGGCGAAGGCCTGCGGCGACGATGGCTGCGGCAGCGGCGGCTGAAGAGCTTGCAGCGTTCGCCCGGCCAGATCGTGCGAGGGCGGCTCGTCGCCGTTGCTGTCGCTGGCACGGCATCAGTGCAACCGATGAAGCGGCAGCATCAAGGTCAAGTCAGCGTCGCGTCCTCGGACATCAAGAGGACGTCGAAACGCGCGGCTTCGCCGCGGGGGCGCATCAGGGTCGCGTCAAACCTCGACCGTGTCGTCGTTCGCGTTGCTGCCGCGCGTCGGCACGTTCTATGGAGCACAGGATCGCCGCCGTGTGCACGGCCCGCGCCGTCCGGCGGATCTCGACAAACCTTGCCCTTCGCCCATGTGCTTCTCCATGCGACTTGTGGTCGCAGCCGTCTGCGTGCTCGGTGACCTGGCTGCATTCTCCGTTTCCCCTGGCTCGTTGCCGTCGTCGGTTGCGTCGCGGCGGCTCGTCTGCGCCGATGCAGACGGTGTTGCATTGCAGGACCCCCAGGGCGGCAAGCCGACGTATCGGCACATCACCTCGACCGACGTGTCGTCCCCGTCGAGCTTCTGGTACACGGAGCGCCCGACGCTGTTCGGCCGAAGCGTCGATCCAGGCTGGGATCCGTTCCAACTCATCAACACCGATCGGCCGGACTACGCCGACTGCGCCACCGTGGTCGGCAACGGCGTCGTCCAGTTCGAAACGGGGTTCCTGCGCACCCGGCGCAACGACAACGTCACGCGGGTGACCAACGAGCAGTGGATGGACAGCGCCCTGCGCGTCGGCGTCTCCGATGCGGTGGAACTGCGCCTCAAGTGGAAGGGTCACCTCGTCGAGGAGATCCGCGACGTCGCCACCGGAGTCGACGGCACCGAGCGAGGGCTCGCGGACACCGCCGTCGGCTTCAAGGCCAACGTCATCCTGCAGGACAACTGGCTGCCGCTGCAGACGGTCGTCGGCCGACTGTCATTCCCCACGGGCAGCGAGAACCTCAGCTCGGAGCAGTCGGAGTACGGCTTCGCCTACATCTACAGCTGGCAGATCCGTCGGTGGTGGTTCATCCGCGGCTCGACCAGCTTCGACTGGCTGCGGCAGCCTTCGTTCGCGCTGCGCCAGTTCCAGGGCGCGCCCGCCATCCCCGTCGTGGTGGACATCTCCCGCGACGAGTACCTGGAGTTCGGGCAGGCCGTGTCGAACTACCTGCAGCTGACCCAGCGATTGGGCATGTTCCAGGAGTGGTTCATGCTCTCGCGGCACGGGTCCAAGGTGCCGTTGTTCGAGCAGTACCACGACTACGGCTTCTACTACTACCTCACGCCCAACTCGCAAGTCGACCTGCGCATCGGTTGGCGTCTGGGCGACGAGCACGACAGCGTCTTCTACGGCGTGGGCTTCGGCCTGCGTTTCTGAGGCGTTCGCCAGGGTTCCCCGCCCAAAGCGCGTGAGTTGCCGGCCAGCCGGCTGCACGCGTCGGCCGACCCGTGGTCGGCGTGTCGTCGGCTCCGCAGGCGCCGTCGCGTGGCATCCTGCAGCGTCCCCGGCAGACTGTCGGCATGAGCCGCCGCACCTGGTTCTCGCTGCTGCTGCCGATCGTGCTCGTCGTCGGCTACTTCGCCGTCACCTCGGCGATCCGCAGGCACGTCGACGAGTTGATCGCCGCGAGCGTCGGCAAGCCGCTGCCCAGGTTCGCGCTCGTCGACGAACAGGGCGAGGAGTGGAGCGACGAACGGCTGCGCGGCAGGCGCGCCGTGCTGCACTTCCACCGCTCGCGGTGCGGCTCGTGCGACGTCGAGGCGCCGGAGATCCGCGCCCTGGAAGCGGCCCTGCCCGCCGACGTGCAGATGCTGCACGTGGTCACCGACGGCCTGCTCGGGTTCGCCGCGGCGGAGACGGCCGCGACGATCGCCGGCAAGCGCTTTGCGCGGCCGACTCTGTTGGCGAACGCGGCGTTCGCCGACGCCTTCCACAAGGCGCAATGGTCGCAGGTGACGCCGATCACCTACGTCGTCGATGCAGCGGGCGTCGTGCGCTACGGCCTGCGCGGCGCGCAGACCAGGGCCGCGGTCGAGCGCGCGCTCGCCGCGGCGCGCTGACCGGAGGCGTGGGCGCGGGCGGCGTCGCCTGCGCTCAGCCCGCTGCCGCCGGCGCGGTCACTTGCCGCGCAGCAGCCAGACGTAGCCGGTGCGTTCCTCGGTGACGAACGCGTCGCGCTCCTTCTCCAGCGCCTCGTAGCCCTCCTGCCACTTGCGCTGCGCGTCGTCGCCGTCGCCCGACGGTTGCTGGAAGAACGCGCGCTGCTTCTTCGACCACGCTGCGTGCTTCGCCTGCACGTCGGCCTCGGCGAGGCCGCCCTTTGCCGTGTACGCGGTGACGCTGTCGCCGACCAGCAGGTCGAGCTTGCCGTCGCCGTCGACGTCGGCGACGAACACCCGCGTGTCGCTGCCTGGGGCGCGGAAGTGGTCTTCGCCGAGCGCGATCGGCTGCGGTTCGCCGTCGTCGACGACGTTCGTGCGCGGCGGCGCGACGAGAATCGTCTTCGCCGCGGCGAACTTCGGCGCCGTGCGGCTGCCCGCGTTGGCGAACCAGACGACGTCGCCGTCGGACGAGCCGGACACGAGGTCGAGGTCGCCGTCGCCGTCGAGGTCGGCGAGGCACGGATCGCCGTGGTGCGCGACCGTCATCGGCTTGTCGTCGGCCTGCAGCCAGCTCGCGGCCGGTGCGAAGCCGTCCTTGCCGCCGCGGAACCACGCGAACGTGCCGCGGAAGTTGCCGACGACGAGGTCATTGCTGCCGTCGCCGTCGAGGTCGCACAGCCATTGCCGCGTGCAGATGCGGTCGACGACGCCGTTCTCGCCCTCGCCCTGCGGCAGGACCAGCGGCTCGCCGTTCGCCGCCTTCAACGGCTCGGCCTTGCCGAACGTGCCGTCCTTGCGGCCGGGCAGCACGTACAGCAGGCCCGCCATGTCCTTGCCCTTGCGCGAGTACGTGCCCGACAGGACGTCTGCGATGCCGTCGCCCGTGAGCTCCACGAACTGTGGAGTCGAGGAGGTGCATCACCAGACGTCGGGCACGACCGCCGCAGCCTTGTCGCCGCGCAGCCACTCGCCGGCAGCGAGCACGCCGCCGCCCTGGCCCTTGAACAGGCGCATCTTGCCGTCGCGGAACTGGCCGACGACGAGGTCGCCCTTGCCGTCGCCGTCGACGTCGTGCCAGCTGGGGCAGGCGTAGCCGGGGGCCTCGACCTTCACGTAGGAACCGCCCGCCTGCATCCGAACCGGCGGTTCGAACTGGGGGCCCTGGGGCGCTGCGGCGAGCAGCGTGAGGAGCGTCAGCATGTGGGGTGGGCGCGGCGCGCGTCGGCGCCGCGTGGCGCGCAGCGTAGCCGTTCGCCGCCGCGTTCGCGCCGGCCCGGCATGCGTGCCATCGGCCGCAGCGCCCGCGCTACCGCGGCGGATCGTGCGGCAGGCTGCCGCGGTGCGCGCGCAGGTAGCCGAACGGCGTCAGGTGCAGGAAGTTCGACACGCGCGAGGTGTACACGTCGGCGTGGCGTTCGATCTGGCGCGCCAGTCGGCTCTTGTCGCCGCCGGCGCGCATGACCGGGCCCCACACCGGGTGGCCGACCTGCCCCGAGCCGCGCACCAGCGGCAGGATGCGCTGGTCGAGCGCGTCGGACGCGGCGCGGATCGCCTTCAGGCGCTCCTGGATGCCTGACGCCGCCAAAGCCACCTCCTGCGGCATCGCCTGGCCGTGGTCGCGCCGCTGCAGCGCCAGCCGCAGGGCCGCCTGCTCGGCGTCGAGCTGCTGCTTCTCGGCCATCAGGCGGTCGAGCTCGTGCTGCTGCGCCGCGAAGTCGCGCTCGGCGCGGACCTCGTTCTCCAGTTCGCGCAGCACCAGCGCCGTGCGCCAATGGCGCAGCTGGCTGCTGATGTGCACGTCGGCGAAGACGTGGTCGCCGACGTACAGGATCTCGCCGCCGGCGCAGCCGAAGTGCTCCTGCACGGCGTGCGCGTTGCCGCCCTTGTAGACCGCGCCCTTGCGCAGCGGGCCGTCGACCTCGCGCGTCGTCTCGTCGTCGACGACCTCCAGGAACGGCCGCTGCTGCTCGAAGAACGCCGGCTTCTTCGCCTGCACGATCACGAGGTCGAACAGGTCGCGCCAGTCGAACGTGCCGCCGTCGAAGGGGTCGAAGGTCCACCCCATCATCGCGCGCGTGTAGTGCCACTCGCTGTTGGTGGCGAGGAACAGCTTCTTGCCGGCGTGCTTGAGGTCGACGAGCGTCTGCACCAGCAGCGGATCGAGGTCGACGAAGCGCTCGGGCGCGGCGATGATCTCGGCCTTGAGCGCGCCTTCGAGGTGCGCTTCGTCCATGGTCGACTTGACCATGCGATACAGCGCCTCGTAGCCGGCGACGCCCTGCACGCGGCCCGCGTCGAACAGCTCGACCATCTGGCCGTAGAGGCAGGCTTCGCTGAGCGAGAACAGCGTGTTGAGCAGTTCCCAGCGTTTGTCGCTTAGGTCGACCCAGACCCCCGAATAGACGCGGCGGACCTCGTCGTGCGGCAGCACGCGCACGCCGTGCGCCGCCATCGTCACGTAGCCGAAGCGGTTGGCCTTGACGACGTTGCCGCGGTCGAGGTCGAGGATCAGGCCGCGCGGGAACAGCTGCGGGTCGAAGCGCAGGTCGGCGACCGGGTGGCCCTTGCGCAGCAGCGCCTGCTGCACGTGCCAGTAGGCGCGCGTCTCCCAGGCGACCTCGTCGTAGTGGACCAGCGTGTAGTCCATGTCGAAGCCGATGGCGCGGATCGAACGCATGTTGAGCGTCCGGTTGCAGAAGACGGCGCGTTCGGGCGGCGGCATCGGAGGTTCGTGGTGCGGCGGAGGCGACGGCACGTTCTACCACGGCGGCGGTACACTGGCCGGCTCCGATGGCACGGTTCCTGGCGGCGATGGCTTGGTGCGCGGCGAGCGCGGTCGTGCTGGCGACGTCCGGCTGTGGCGCCGGACTCGTCGCCGGCGCGGCTTCGGCGAACTCCGGCGGCGCCGCCCCGAGCAGCGGTTCGCCGGCGATCAGCGTCGCCGCAGTCCTGCCGCTGGCGCCAGCGCCCGGCGATCGCCGCACCGCCGTCGTCGCCAACGTCGACTTCGGCGGCGCGGGCGTGGTCGTGCAGTTGCTCGCGGCCGGTGTCGTCGTCGACCAGGCCGAGGCGACGGCGTCGGCGCAGGGCGGCGCGACCCAGGTCGCCTTCACGCTCGCGACGGCGCCGATCGTCGCCGCCATCGGCGATCCGACCGCAGCCGACGTGCCCGCGACGCTGCGCGTCCTGGTCGGCGGCCGCGAGGTCGCGCCGCCGGCGGCCCTGACCCTCGCCCGGCGACCGCGCGCCAGCCTCGTGCTGCCGGCGGGGGCCGTGCGCCAGTTCGTGTCGCCGCTGGGCGAGCGCGTGCGCCTGCGCGTGGCGTGCCTGCGCGCCGCCGACGCCGCCAGCGTGCAGGTGCTCGTCGCCACGCCGGATCCGGCGGCGACCGGCGTCGGCGTGCCGCCGACGATCGTGCGGCCGTGCAGCGACGTGCGCTTCGAGGTCGCCGCCGGTCCCGAACCGGAGATCTCCGCGCTGGCGCCGCCGAATGCGTTCCCGACGCGCATGTCGCTGTTCGTGCGCGACGCCGTGGCCGGCGAGTCGACGGCGGTCGCGGACGCCTACTACCGGCCCGAGATCGCGCTGGCGCTGCCGGGCCAGGGCGCCACGACCGGCGGCAGCCTCGTGACGCTGATCGGCGCCGCGCTCGTGCCGCACGACCTCGCCGCGACGAACGGCCAGGCGGCGCTCGACTTCGACGCCGTGCAGCTGCGCTTCCAGAAGGGCGCGCGGATCATCGACCTGCCGCCCGAGGAACTGCGCGTCGCCGAGTCCAGCGTCGACCGGCTGGTGTTCACCATCCCGCCGGCGCCCGACGGCCGCCCGGGTCAGGTCGACATCGTGCTGCGCGTGCAGCTCGACGGCGCCATGGCCGAGGTGGTCGCCGGCCAGGTCTTCCTGTTCGCCAACCCGCGGCCGTTCTTCGGCCCGCGCGGCGTCGTCGTCGACCGTCTGCCCGTCGCGGTCGCGCCGATCGCGCTCGACCAGGCGCCCGCGGTCACCGCCGCGCCGGACTTCGCGGCGCTGACCGACCAGGGCGGCGTCGCCTTCGTGCAACTGCTCCTGGCGCAGCAGAACGGCATGTTCCAACCGTTCGCGGCGCCGGTGCGCATCGGCGACCCCGAGGTGATCGCCGAACGCGAACCGCGCGACCTCTGCGTCGGCGACTTCGACGGCGACGCCGTGCCCGACCTGTTCGTCGTCAACTCGGGCGCGATCGACGCGGTGCACCACATCGTCCTCGGCCAACCCGCGCCGCTGCCGCCGCTCGGCGCGGTGCATCGCGCCGCGACGTCCGGCGGCATGGCGCGCGGCCGCGCCGCGCCGTTCGACGGCGACGCGGCGCCGGACATCGTGCTGCTGCCCGGTCTCGGCGCGACCGCCGGCCAGCGGCCGGTGTTGCTGCTGGCGCGGCCGCTCGGGCCGGGCCAACCGGCGTTCACCACGCCCGTCGAGGTGCCGGTGCGCGCGTTCGCCTACGACGCCATCGAGGTCGCCGACTTCGACGGCGACGGCTTTCGCGACGTGGCGGTGGCGAGCGGCGCCGAGGGCAAGCTCGACGTCGCCTTCGGCGCGGGCGACGGCACGTTCACCGACGTCAACTCGCTCGACTTCACCGTGCCCGGCCACGCCCTCGATCCCGGCTCGCCGGTCGTCGGCGTGCACGGCTGCGGCGACGGCCCGCTGCAGTCGATCGCGCTCGTGTTCGGCGGGCTGCTGAGCAGCTTCGGCGGCGGTCCGACGCCGCCGTGCGTCGCGCGGTTGCGGCAGTCGTCGCCGCGCGAGTTCGACGCGCCGCTCGCCGCCGACGTGCTGCTGCTGCCGACCGAGCCGATCGGCCGCAGCCTCGCCGCCGACTTCGACCAGTCGCCGCCGCTCGAACTGCTGGTGGCGATGCGCGACGAACCGCTGCTCGTCTCGCTCGGCCTGCTGCGCCTTGGCCCCAACGCTTTCGTGCCGCTGACCGACTCCGTCGAGGGCGGCGCCGAGTCGCTGCGACGGATCCAGGCCATCGTGTTCGAGCGGGCGTTCCCGGCCACGGCCACCGCGCCGGAGAAGCAGGCGGTGTTCGTCGTGCACGAGGCGGATGTCGACGGCGTCCGCGAGAAGCGGCTGTCGACGCGCCTCGTCGTCGACTCGCCGCCCGGCCAACCGCGGCTGCTCTCGGCCGACGCCGGCGGCCAGGTCGGCTTCCGCATCGAAGGCGTGGTCGCCGGCGACTTCCACCCGACGAGCATCGCGCTGCAGGGCGCGCGCGACCTGGCGCTGGCGCGCACCACGGCGTCGGCGCCGACCGACGGCATCGTGCTGGTCGCCAACGACGGCTTCGGCGGCCTGCCCGCGCTCGGCAACCGCTGCGACGTCCCCGGCCTGATCCCGCGGTCGCTGACCTTGGCGCCGACGCCGCCGGGGCAGGTCGATCGGCTCGTGTTCCTGGACCGGCAGTCGCGCATCGGCTCGTGGTTGCACGATCCCGCGGGCGCGCCGGTGCAGCCGGTCGAGGCGATGACGGCGCCGCTGCGCGAACTGCTCGCCGACCCGACGCTCGCCGGCGCCAACCTGACCGACGCCAGCCGCATCGTGCGCGCCGACGTCGATGGCGACGGCCGCGACGACCTCGTCGTGCTGCTGCTGTTCGACGTTCCCGACCCCGGCGAGGGCAAGGGCGCGCTGGCGCTGCTGCGCGGCAAGGCGAGCGTCGCCGCGGGCGAGTTCCCGTTCCATGCGCCGACGGCGCTCGTGCCGGTGCACGGCCGCTCCTCCGACCTCGCAGTCGGCGACTTCACCCGCAACGGCCCCGGGCCGGTGCGCCGGTTGGAGGTCGCGATCGCGGTGCCGTTCGGCGTCGGCACCGACGGCAACCACGTGCGCTTCCACCGCTACGCCGCCGGCGCCACGCCCGCTGCCGACGCGCTCGTGCCGGCGGCCGCGCCGGGCGGGCCGCAGGCGCTGCTGGCCGGCAGCAATCCGACGCGCCTCGCCGCCGCCGACTTCGACGGCGACGGCTCGACCGACCTGCTGGTCGCCGGCGCCGGCGACAGCGCGCTGCGGCTCTACCGCAACGCCGCCGCGCCCTCGGCGACCGCCGTGCAGGTGCAGATCACCGCGTTCAACGAGGCGCTGGCTTCGCCGTGGACGATCGGCGCGGGCACGCCGACCGCGCTGCTGCTGTCGGACGTCAACGGCGATGGCGACGACGACGCGCTGGCGTTCTGCGAAGCGACCACCGGCGGCGTGCGCAGCACCTCGGTCGGCCTCTACCTCGGCACCGGCGACGGCGGCTTCGCCGGGCCGCGGTTCCTGTCGCCGACGCGCCTGGGCAACCGCAACGGCGCGCTGCACGGCGACGTCGGCGACTGGAACCGCGACGGACTGCCCGACCTGCTGCTGGGCTGGGCGACCGCGGGCAGCGCCGACTTCAACCTGCGCATCCTGTTCGGCGGCACGCGCTGAGCCGGCCGTCGCCGCGCCGCGATGGCGGCGGACGGGTGGGGGAGCCTATGGTGCAAATGCCATGAGCCTCTCGTCCGTCTCCAACGCCGCGCACGGCGGCGACCTCCCCCGGCTCGGCGTGGCCATGATCGGCCACGCCTTCATGGGCCGCGCGCACGGCAATGCCTGGCGCCAGGCCAACCACTTCTTCGACCTGCCGTACGCGATCGTGCCCGCGGTGGTCGTCGGCCGGCACGCGCAGCGCGCGGCCGAGGCGGCGGCGAAGCTGGGCTTCCAGCACGCGACGACCGACCTCGACGCGGTGCTCGCCGACCCGTCGATCCACGTCGTCGACGTCGCCACGCCGAACGACAGCCACTTCGCCATCGCCATGGCGGCGCTGAAGGCGAAGAAGCACGTCCTGTGCGAGAAGCCGCTGGCGATGTCGCTGCAGCAGGCCAAGGCCATGGCCGCACAGGCGAAGAAGAGCAAGGTGCGCGTCGGCCTGTGGCACAACTACCGCCGCGCGCCGGCGACGGCGCTGGCCGCGCGCATGATCCGCCGCGGCGACCTCGGCGACGTGCGGCAGGTGCGCGCCGTCTACCTGCAGGACTGGCTCGCCGACGGCTCGGTGCCGGCGAGTTGGCGCACCGACCGCAAGCTGTGCGGCAGCGGCGCGCACGGCGACCTCAACGCGCACCTCGTCGACCTGACGCGGGCGCTGACGGGCCTCGAGTTCGACGCCGTGTGCGGCGTGCAGCAGACGTTCACCAAGGAGCGGCCCGACGGCGCTGGCGGCAAGGCCAAGGTCGACGTCGACGACGCGTTCTGCTTCCTGGCGAAGTTCAAGGGCGGCGCGATCGGCACGTACGAGGCGACGCGCGTGGCCCCCGGCCGCAAGAACCACAACTGCATCGAGATCTCCGGCGCCAAGGGCTCGCTGCGCTGGAACCTGGAGCGCATGAACGAGCTGGAGTTCTTCTCGTTCGCCGACGGCCGCGACACGCAGGGCTTCCGCACCGTGATGGTGATGGACGGCGTGCACCCGTACGCCGCCAACTGGTGGCCGGACGGCCACATCGTCGGCTACGAGCACACGTTCGTGCACCACGTCGTCGACTTCGTGCGCGCGCTGCACGACGGCTCGCCGTTCGCGCCCGACTTCGACGACGGCGTGGCCGTGCAGGCCGTGCTCGACGCGGCGCTGGCGTCGGCGAAGTCCGGCAAGTGGGTCAAGGTCCCGAAGTGACGCGCGGCCCGTCCACGCCCCAACCGCATCCGCAATCGCACTGAGGCACAAGCCATGATGAAAGGTCCCGGCATCTTCCTCGCGCAGTTCATGGGCGACGCCGCCCCGCTCAACCGCTTCGACACGGCCTGCAAGTGGGCCGCCGGCCTCGACTACGTCGGCGTGCAGGTGCCGTCGTGGGACGCCCGCTGCATGGACCTGAAGAAGGCCGCGGCGAGCAAGGCGTACTGCGACGACCTCAAGGCCACGGCGGCCGCCGCCGGCGTCGAGATCAGCGAGCTGAGCACGCACCTGCAGGGCCAGCTCGTCGCCGTGCACCCGGCGTACGCGTCGATGTTCCAGGTGTTCGCGCCGCCCGAGGTCAACACCGCCGAGGCGATGTGCCGCTACGGCACGGAGCAGGTGAAGCTCTGCCTCAAGGCCAGCCAGAACCTCGGGCTCAAGGCGATGCCGACGTTCTCCGGCGCGCTGATGTGGCACACGGTCTATCCGTGGCCGCAGCGGCCGACGGGCCTCGTCGAGGAGGGCTTCAAGGAGCTGGCGCGCCGCTGGAAGCCGATCTTCGACTACGCCGACGAGTGCGGCGTCGACTGCGCGTTCGAGGTGCACCCCGGCGAGGACCTGCACGACGGCGCCAGCTACGAGGCGTTCCTCGACCACGTCGACGAGCACCCGCGCGCGTGCCTGCTGTACGACCCGAGCCACTTCGTGCTGCAGCAGCTCGACTACCTGGAGTACATCGAGCTCTACCACGAGCGCATCAAGTGCTTCCACGTCAAGGACGCCGAGTTTCGGCCCAGCGGCCGCGTCGGCGTGTACGGCGGCTACCAGAACTGGCAGAACCGCGCCGGCCGCTTCCGCTCGCTCGGCGACGGCCAGGTCGACTTCACCGCGATCTTCAGCCTGCTGACCAAGTACGGTTACCAGGGCTGGGCGACGCTGGAGTGGGAGTGCTGCTTCAAGGACAGCCAGCAGGGCGCCGAGGAAGGCGCGCCGTTCATCGCCAGGCACCTCATCAAGCCGCCGGCGCGCGCGTTCGACGACTTCGCCGGCGGCAAGGTCGACAAGCAGGCGGTGCGCAAGGCGCTGGGGCTGGAGTAGGGGCGGGGGAGCGAGGCGGGGCGAAGCGCGCGGCGGGCGGGGCAGCCAACCGCAGCGGCTGCGGCAGGGAAGGTCAGAAGCGGGGCGGGCGGATCAACGCAGCCAACCGCAGCGGCTGTGGCAGAGAAGTTCTGGGAAGGGCAGGGTGCGGAAGCCGCGAAGTGGGCGCAGCCGAGAAGGAGCGGCAGGCCCGGGCGGCAAGCCGGTGTGCGCTGCGCATTCTCGCTTGTCGCCGCACGCGTGGCCGCGCCGCCGCCCGCCCGTGCCGCTCCGGTCGCCCGCGCGATTCCTCGCCCGCGCCCGCCGTGCCGCCGCCGTCCCAGACCTTCGCAGCCCCAGCCGCTGCGGTTGGCGACCGTTGTTGCGCCCGCAGCGTTTCTGGCCTTCTGCCCTCGCCGACCTCGTCCCGCTCGCTTCTCCCACCTGCCCTCTCGCCTCTCCTCCGCTCACCGCCGCTCACCCAAGCCGCGGCACATCCTCCAGCCCGATGCGCCCATGCCGGCGCCAGCCGACGCCCGCCAGCCACGTCCGCGCTGCAGCCACCGGCGGCGGCAACCCCTCGATCCCGCGCACCTCGATCCGCTCCACGAACCCGTCGAACCACGGCGCTGACGAGAACATGTCCGGCCCGTCGAACTGCGGGATCGCGCGGCCCTGGGCGGCGTGCTTCCTGCCATTGCCCAGCACGTAGACGAGCGCGTTGCGCACCTCGCGCGGGCTCTCGAGCGCGCGGTCGTGGTAGCGGTCGGCGAACACCTTGCCCTTGCGGCC
>JADCJE010000151.1 GCA_020247305.1 Phycisphaerales bacterium
CACTAACCGACGATCGCGTCAGGGCGAGCCGCCGTGGGCCGCAGCGCGATGGGACGACGAAACGAGCGCTGGGGACCGGCGGGAAATCGCCGCTGGTCGTCCGTGGCGCAGACTCCTAGCGTCAGCGGCCGGCGAACGCGAGCATCGCCCGCAGCCGCGCCAGCGGCACGTTGGCGCCGCAGACCACGACGGCCGCCCGGCGACCGCGCACGGCCGCGTCCTGGCGGCACGCGGCGAGCGCGACGCCGGCAGCGCCTTCGACGAGCAGGTGCGAATGTTCGAGCGCGTCGGCCACGGCGACGGCGATCGCACGTTCGTCGACTTCGAGCCAGCGATCGACCAGAGTCCGGCACAGTTCGAACGTGACCGCGCCCGGCTCGACGCCGCCAGCCGTGCTGTCGGAGAACGTGTCGTGGCACGGCACGTCGACGATGCGGCCTGCCCGCACACATGCCGCCATCGCCGGCGACTGCGCCGGCGAGCACGCGACGAACTCGATCCGCGGTCGCGCGGCCTTGGCGTACGCCGCCATGCCGGCGAGCAGGCCGCCGCCGCCCATGGCGACGTAGACCGTGTCGACGTCGGGCCACTGCTCCAGCAGTTCGACCGCGATCGTGCCCTGGCCCGCGAGCACGTCGGGATCGTTGTAGGGCGACAGGTAGACCCGACCCGTCGCGGCAGCGACCGCGCGCGCCTCCGCCTCGGCGATCACGCAGTCGTCGCCGTGGACGACCACCTCCGCGCCATGCGCCGAAATCGCCGCCCGCTTCTCGCCGGGCGTCGTCGTCGGCACGTAGACCGTCGCGGCGATGCCGAGCGCCGCCGCAGCGCTGGCCAGCGCGAGGCCGTGGTTGCCAGAGGACGCGGCGACCACGCCGGCGCGGCGCCGCGCCGGCGCAAGGCACGCAAGCGCGTTGCTGGCGCCGCGGAACTTGAAGCTGCCGGTGTGCTGGACGTTCTCGAGCTTGAGCCGCACGTCGGCCGCGCAGGCGCGCGACAGCCGCGGGGACGGCAGCAGCGGCGTGCACACGACCAGGGGCCGCAGCCGCTCGGCCGCGGCCGCAACCGCCGATGCCGCCGCCGCCGGCGTCACGATCCGTCCGGTCGCACGACCGGCATCGGCACGGGCGCCGCCGGCGGCGTTGCGGGCGGCGTTGCGGGCGCCGCAGCGAATGGCGCGCCCTGCTGCGGATCGAGGCGCAAGCGCGCGCCGGGTGGCAGGTCGAATTCGGCGCCTTGCCACGCGACCTTGCCGGCGCCGTTGGCGCGGAAGGTCACGGCGTCGCCTTCCGGCTGCTTCGGCGCGTCCACCGAAGTCAGCTGCGCCGGCACGGCTTCCGCGCCCGTCGCCAGCAGGAAGCCCAGCCGGTGCCCAGGCGGCAGCCGCACTTCGCCCGTCGCATGGACGAACGTCACCTCCGTCGTGCCGACGTTGCTGATGCTCGCGCGCCCACCGAGCCAACCCGGTTCGTCGGCCCGCGTGAACACCAGATCGGTCACGCCGGGCAGGGCCATCGCGAGCGGCACCGGCGCCGGCAGGAAGAACGGCACGGTCGCCGGCGGCGGCGGCGTGATGCGCAGGCGATGCCCGCCGGGCAGGTCGATGTCGTGCACACGATCCGTGGCGGACAGCCGCAGCCACGTCAGCTTGCTCGCCGCGATGGCGACGGCCTCCGGGGCAAGTTTGCGCAGCAGCAGCTGCGTCGGGCCGCGGGCAGAGATGCGCGTGGTGTTGTGCAGCAGCAGTTCGAACTCGCCGATCGTCCGGACTTCCACCTCGGCGCCGGAGCCGAGCGTGCGCAGCTTGTCGTGGAAAGCGAGCGGCACGAACGGCTCGGCCACGTCCGGACGCCACCAGACGCGCTCCGCGTGGCGGATCAGCAGCCCCACGTCGGCAGCGAACGGCAGCGGTTCCTTCTCGCGCGTGCGAACCCAGGCTGGCCAGCCGGGCGGCTCGTCCGGCGCTGGCGCCGACGGCAGCACGAGGCCGTCGGGTCCGATCTGGGCCGGCGACGACGGCGCGGGCAGGGCGCCGAAGAGCGCCGACAACTGCGACGGGAAGACCGGAAAGCCGCTGGTCAGCTGCAGGCTCTGCGGCTGGTTCCACTGCACCTGGAACGGATTGCGCGCGCCAGGCGTGCGCAGGCCTTGCACCGGCGCGTTCTGCTGGTTGACCAAGCCGCCTTGGCGCGCGACGAGATCGCGACGTCCAGCCTGCCCCGGCTGCCCCTGCTGCGTGCGGGTGAAGGGCGTGAACCAGGGCGACATCCCGAAGCCGCCGTTGCCCTGCGCCGATGCCGCGCTGGCGGCGAGCAGGGTCGCGACCGCAGTCGTCGCCAGCCGGTTCACGGCCCCCCGATCGGCATGAAGAACGACTCGTAGCGATCGAGGAACTGGTCGGTCAGCGTCTTGCGCGCGGCGACCGCGGCGCGCAGCGGCACATCGACGATCTCGCCTGAGCGCATGGCGGACATGTACCCGAAGCGCCGCTCCAGGACGAGGCGCGCGGCGCGGGCGCCCAGGCGCAGGGCGAAGATGCGGTCGAAGGCGATCGGCTTGCCCGCCCGCTGCAGGTGGCCGAGCACGACCGGTCGCGCTTCCCAGCCCAGGCGCGCCTGCACGCGCTTGGCGATCGTCGCCGCCGCGCCGCCAGTCTTGAACTCGCCGAACTCGTCCTTATCCATGGACGAAAGGCACTTGCCGTCCTCATGCAGGCGCGCGCCTTCGGCGACGGCGACGATCGCCGAGCGCGACCCGGCCTGCCGCAGACGGGCGAGGTTTTGGCACAACTCTTCGAGGTGCACCGGGCGCTCGGGCACGAGCACCGCCTCGGCGCCGGCGGCGACGCCAGCGTAGGCGGTGATCCAGCCGGCGTGGCGTCCCATGCACTCGACCACCATGACGCGACCGTGCGACTCGGCCGTGCTGCGCAGGTCGTCCATCGCCCGCGTGGCGACCTCGACCGCCGAGAAGAAGCCGAACGTGAAGTCGGTCGCGTCGAGGTCGTTGTCGATCGTCTTCGGCACACCGACCACCGGCACCTGGTGCTCGGTGAACAGGCGATCCGCCGCGCCCAGCGTGCCCTCGCCGCCGATGGCGACGAGCGCGTCGAGGCGATGGCGCGCGATGGTCGCCAGCACCTTGGGCACCATCGTCGCGGGATCGCGGTACGGGTTGTCGCCGCTGCTGCCGAGCAACGTGCCGCCGTACACCAGCAGGTGCTGGAAGTCGGCGTGCTGCAGCGGACGCGCCGCGTCGTCGATCAGGCCGCGCCAGCCGTCGGCGAAGCCGACCAGTTCGGCGTTGGCCGCCAACAGACGGCGTGCAAGGCCGCAGATCGCCGCGTTCAGACCGGGGGCGTCGCCGCCGCCCGTCAACACACCCACTCGCATGGTCATGGATCCGACCGACCTCGAAGCGAAGGAAGCGCGAGCCGGCGCGCCGCGGTCACCGCGGCGTGAAGTACCGGTCGATGAAGCCCGTATCGACTTCTCCGGCGCAGAAATCGGAGTGCTCCAGGATGCGCAGGAACAGGCCGGCCGTCGTGGTGATGCCTTCGAGGGTCAGTTCCTGCAGCGCCCGCCGCGCGACCTCGAGGGTGCGCTTGCGGTCGTGCCGGTGGATGATCAGCTTGCCGACCATCGAGTCGTAGTGCGGCGGCACCGAGTAACCCTGGTAGATGTGGCTGTCCCAGCGGACGCCCGGGCCGGCCGGCGCCACGAAGGTCGTGATCTTGCCCGGGCTCGGCTTGAAGTTGTGGTCCGGGTCCTCCGCGTTGATGCGGAACTCCATCGCGTGGCCGCGCATCTTGATGTCCTCCTGGCGGAAGGACAGCTTGTTGCCGGCGGCGACCAGGATCATCTCGCGGATGAGATCGGTGTCGGTGACCATCTCGGTGACCGGATGCTCGACCTGGATGCGCGAGTTGATCTCGATGAAGTAGAAGTTCTTGTCCTTGTCGAGCAGGAACTCGACCGTGCCCGCGGAGTAGTAGTTGGCAGCCTTTGCAAGGCGAACCGCCGCGTCACCCATCGCCTGGCGCGTCTTCTCGTCGAGCACCGGGCAGGGGCTCTCCTCGACCAGCTTCTGGTGGCGGCGCTGCAGCGAGCAGTCGCGTTCGCCGAGGTGCACGACGTTGCCGTGCTGGTCGGCCATGATCTGGATCTCGACGTGGCGCGGCTTCTCGATGTACTTCTCGAGGTAGACCGTCGAATCCTTGAAGGCCTTCTCAGCTTCGCTGCGGGCGGCGTGGTAGCCGGTGACGAGGCTCGGCTCGTTGTGCGCGACGCGCATGCCGCGGCCGCCGCCGCCGGCCGCTGCCTTGATGAGGACCGGGAAGCCGATCTTGCGCGCGATCTGCAGCGCTTCCTGCTCGTTCTCGATCGGGCCGTCGCTGCCCGGGACGGTCGGCACGCCGGCTTCCTTGGCCAGGCGCTTGGCCGCGACCTTGTCGCCGCAGTTGGCGATCGCGGACGGCGACGGGCCGATGAACTTGATGTTGCAGCTCTGGCAGACCTCGGCGAAGTGCTCGTTCTCCGACAGGAAGCCGTAGCCCGGATGGATCGCCTCGACGTCGGCGATCTCCGCCGCGGCGATGATCGCCGGGATGTTGAGGTAGCTCTCCGAACTGGGCGCGGGGCCGATGCAGATCGTCTCGTCGGCGTAGCGCAGGTGCAGCGAGTCCTTGTCGGCCTCGCTGTAGACGGCGACGGACTGGATGCCCAGGTCCTTGCAAGCGCGCAGGATGCGCAGCGCGATCTCGCCGCGATTGGCGATCAGGATGCGTTGGAACATTGCGTGGTGCCCGCTCAGCGGATCAGGAACAGCGGCTGGCCGAACTCGACCGGCTCGCCGTTCTTGACGAGGATCTCCAGGATCTCGAACTCGCGTTCGGCCTTGATCTCGTTCATGACCTTCATCGCCTCGATGATGCACAGCGTCTTCTCTGCCGAGCAGCGGTCGCCGACCTTGCAGAACGGCTCCGCTTCGGGCGAGGCCGCCCGGTAGAACGTGCCGAGCATCGGCGATTTGTAGACCTCGCCCTTGGGCTCGGGCGCGCCACCGCCGGCGACCGGACCGGACCCAGCCGGGGCCGACGGCGCGGCGTGCGCCAACGGCATCGCCGGCAGCGCCATCGCGGCTGGCGCGGCGTAGCTGACCGCCGCCGCGGGCTCCTTGCGGCGCACCCGCCAACGGGTCGCGCCCTCTTCGAGTTCCACCTCGACGACGTCCTTGGCCTCCATCAGTTCGATCAACCGCTCCAACTGGCCCAGGCGGTCCTGGGCGGCAGCCGGCTTGCTCGAGGGGGACGACTTCTTGGACGTATCCGGGCGCTTTTTGGCCATCGATCAGGGTTCCGGCGCGGCACCCGCCGCCGCCGGGCGGCCGGAGAGTGAACGGGTCCGAGCGGTCAGAATCCAGTGCGGCGTGCCGTGTACCCGGCGCCGCGACGCCGAAGTCAGATCAACTCGGCGATCTGCACGGCGTTCAGCGCCGCACCCTTGCGCACCTGGTCGCCCACCAACCAGAAGGTCAGGCCGGGATCGAACACCCGGCCCGTGCGGATGCGTCCAACGGCGACCTCGTCGCGCCCGGTCTGCAGGTTCGGCATCGGATAGCGCGCGACGGCGAGGTCGTCGACGACGGCGAGCCCGGGCGCGGCAGCGAACACGGCCCGCGCCGCCGCGCGGTCGAGCGGCCGCTGCAGGCTGACGGCCACCGACTCGCTGTGGCACCGCTCGACGGGCACGCGCACACAGGTGGCGTCGACGCGCAGGTCCGGCAGGCCGAGGATGCGCCGCGACTCCTCCTGCAACTTGTCCTCTTCGCCGCTCCAGCCATCGTCGCCAAAGGCATCGACGTGCGGGAACAGGTTGCCGGCGAGCACCTGCGGCATCGCGACCGCGGCAGGCAGCGCCTCGCCGCGCGCCAACGCGGCGATGCCGGCCCGCAGTTCCTCGATGCCCGGCCGGCCCGCGCCCGACGCCGCCTGGTAGGTGCTCACCACCACGGCGCGCACGCCGGCCGCGCGCTGCAGCGGCGCCAGCGCGAGCGTCAGCAGGATCGTCGAGCAGTTGGGATTGGCGATCAGCCGGCGATGACCGCGCAGCGCCGCCGCATTGACCTCGGGCACGACGAGCGGCACGCCCGGATCGCGCCGGTACGCGGTGCTGAAGTCGATGGCGATCGCGCCGGCAGCCGCGGCGGCCGGCGCGTGCGCAGCAGCGACGTCGGCGCCGACTGCGAAGAACGCGAGGTCGACGCCGGCAAAGCACCCGGGCGCGAGCGGGCCGACGACGTGCTCGCGCCCGCCCCATGCCACCCGCTGGCCGCTGCACGGGGCCGAAGCGAACAGCCGCAGTTCGCGCACCGGAAATCGCCGGCTGGCGAGCAGCGCCAGCAGTTCCTCCCCGACGGCCCCTGTCGCGCCGACGACGGCCACGGCGCGCCCGCTCATGGCGCAGCCGGCGGCGCGTCGAACACGCCCGACTTGCCGCCGGACTTGTGCAGCAAGCGCACCGACGCCACCACGGCGCCGCGGCAACGCGCCTTCACCATGTCGTAGATGGTCAGGGCGGCGACCGCCGCGCCGGTCATCGCTTCCATCTCCACGCCCGTCGCGGCGACGGTCGCCGCTTCGCACGTGACCTGCACGGCGTCGTCCCCGACCGGCGCGAAGTCGATGGCGACACGGCTGAGCGGCAGCGCGTGGCACAGCGGGATCAGCCGCGGCGTGTCCTTGGCCGCCTGGATGCCGGCGACCCGCGCCACGGCCAGCGCCTCGCCCTTCGGCAACCGGCCGGCGAGCAGCAGTTCGCGCGTCGGCGCGTCGAGGCGCACGATCGCTTCCGCGACCGCCCGCCGCGCCGTCGCCGGCTTGGCGCCCACGTCGACCATGTTGGCTTGGCCGCGGCCGTCGACATGGGTCAGGCCATCGTGCGGTGGCTCGTCCGGATCGCGGGTCATGCCGCTTGGTTACGAAGCCGCGGGCAATTTGCAAGGTGGGTGTCGCGCCGCCGGTGCGGCGCATTTTCCCCCTGGGGAACGCCATGCGGGGCACGTATAGAACAAAGTGCGCGGCGCACGCCAAGCCGCCGACCGAACGGGCCGTCGAGCGATCCCTCCTCCCAGCAGCGTTTTGTGTGCATCCGGGAGCGGCGGGCGGTCGATTCCCTTCGGACGGTCGCAGGCGATCGCGCCGGTCGCCGCCAACCCAGCATGGTCCAAGGCCACCCGGTGTTCTCCCCCGTCCGCTCGCTCTGGCTCGCCGCGGTCGCCGCGGCCCTCGCGCCCGCCCTGGCTGCCCAGGAACTCGCCGCACTGGTGCGCGTGCAACTCGAACAGGCGGACGCCGTCGGCGTCGCGGACGTCTTCGCCCTGGCGCCGAAGGTCGCCGACCTCGCGCCAGAGCAGAACGTCGACGCCTTCCGCGACGCCGCGGTCAAGGCCGCGCGCGAACTCGGCCCCAAGGCGAAGCTCTGCGCGGCGCTGGCCCTGCGCGACCTCAAGAACGACGCCACGTACGGCAAGGACCTGCTCGAACTGCTGAGGCCGGTCGCCGGCGGCGACGCCGAGGAACTGCGCGCCGCGGCGATGGTCGTGCTCGGCGACGACCGCTTGTTCAACACGCGCGTGCTGCCCGACGTGCAGAAGCTCGTCGACGGCATCGCCAAGGACGAACTGCAGCCGCCGCGGCTCCGCATCGAAGCTGCGCTCGCGCTGTACGGCATCGGCACCAACGCCCAGCGCGTCACCGCCAAGGCGGTCCTGGAGCAGTTCCTGCAGTCGACCGACCGCGACCTGCAGCAGCGGGGCGCGCTCGCGCTCGCCGAACTCAACATCGAGGGCGGCCCGGCCTGGGACGTGCTGCGCGACATCAAGGACCAGCCGACCGACGTCGGCCGCCGCGCCCGCCTCTACCTGCAGCGCGAGGAGCAGCGCCGCGAGTTCTCGCAGATGCTGGCCCGCGTGGTCGAGAAGGGCCGGGGCGAGAAGAATCCCGGCGAGGGCGGCGGCGAGTACGCGCTGCTCGACGAACTCAAGCAACGCATCCGCGCCGCGCACGTGCGCGGCAGCGAGGTCACCGACGCGGAGCTGATGGAGTACGCCGCCAAGGGCATGCTGTCGGGCCTCGATCCGCACAGCACGTTCTTCACCAGCGAGGAGTTCCAGAAGTTCTTCTTCGACCTCAACCGCGAATACGGCGGCATCGGCGCGTTCGTCAACTTCGACCAGGACGGCGACTTCTCCATCGTACGGCCGATCTACAGCGGCCCCGCCTACAAGGCCGGGATGAAGAGCGGCGACAAGATCCTGGAGATCGACGGCTGGGAGACGTCGGGCCACACCACCGACGAGATCATCACGCGCCTCAAGGGCCGGCCGGAGACGTCGGTCACGCTCAAGGTCTTCCGACCCGGCTTCCAGAAGCCCGAAGAACTGACGATCGTCCGCCGCCAGATCAGCGTGCCGGCGGTCAACTGGGCGATGGTCCCCGGGGACATCGGCTACGTCGAGCTGATCAACTTCAGCCAGAACATCAGCGAGGAACTGCGCAAGGCGCTCAACGACCTCGAGCAGCGCGGCGCCAAGGGCATCGTGCTCGACGTGCGCAACAACACCGGCGGCTTCCTGCAGGAGGCGCGCTCAATCGTCGAACAGTTCGTCGCCGGCAAGAAGCTGGTCGTCTACACCGAGGGCCCGGCCGAGCCGCGGCGCAACTACTACACCGCCGATCGCAACCGCAAGGTCTGCGACCTGCCGTTGGTCGTGCTGACCAACAACTTCTCGGCGTCCGCCAGCGAGATCACCGCCGGCGCGCTGCAGGACCTCAAGCGCGCGGTCGTGGTCGGCGAACGTTCGTTCGGCAAGGGCAGCGTGCAGAACATCCTCGACCTCGACAGCGAGCCGGCCGAGGAGTTCGAAGACCTCAACAAGGACCGCGTGTGGCAGGAAGGCGAGCCCTACGACGACCGCAACAAGAACGGCAAGTACGACCCAGGCGCGCACATCAAGCTGACGATCGCCAAGTACTACCTGCCGAGCGGGCGCTGCCCGCACCGCGAGTTCGACAAGGACGGCCGCATCGTCGACCCCGGTTGGGGCGTCACACCGGACAAGGTCCTCGACCTGTTGGAGAACAAGCCGGAGGACGCGTGGAAGAACAGCGCCGTGTTCGCGCTGCTCAAGAAGGGCGTGTTCCGCGACTACGTGCGCAAGCACATCGGCCAGCACGAAGCGTTGTTCCGTGAACTGGCCGAGGGCGACGGCGGCGATCCCAACCGCTATCCCGACTTCACCGCCTTCTACGCCGAACTCGACACCAAGCTGTCGCAGGACGACGTGCGGCGCTGGGTGCGCTACGAGGTCCGCGACCAGGTCAGCGATCTGCGCGGCGCGGTCTACCCGGGCCAGCGCGCCACCGGCGACCCGCAGGAGGACGCGCAGTTGCAGGAGGCCGTGCGCACGATCCTGCAGCAGCTGGGCCAAGACGTCCGCGCCGTGCCGGCCTTCCAGAACGTGCTGAAGATCAAGTTCGACGAAGCGGCCAAGGACGGCGGCAAGGCTGCCGCCAAGTCGACGCCGCCCGCCGACGCCAAGAAGTGACCGCCCGCGGCCGGTCGGCACTGTCCCCCAGGCCGCCGGCGGCGGACAATCCGCCGCCAGCATGCGCCTGACGAACGTCCTCGTGCCGTTGCTCGCCACCGCCTTCGCCGCCGTACTGGCAGCGCCGGCTGCCGCCCAGTCCGGCTCCCCGGCGCCCGCGCCCGCTGCCGCGGTGGCGGGCCCCAACTACCACGAGCACGTGGCGCCGATCCTGCTCAAGCACTGCGCCAGCTGCCACCGACCCGGCGAGGCGGCCCCCTTCCCGCTGCTGAGCTACGCCGATGCCCGCAAGCGCGGCCGCAACCTGCTGCAGGCCGTCGAGGACCGCTTCATGCCGCCGTGGCACCCGGCCCCGGGCTACGGCTCGTTCCGCAACGAGATGCGGCTCGCCGAGGCGCAGATCACCACGCTGCGCAACTGGGTCAAGGCGGGCATGCCGGAGGGACCGCCGGAGAAGGCGCAGAAGCCGCCGACCTTCCCCGAGGGCTGGCAGCTCGGCGAACCGGACATGGTGCTGCGCACGAGCGGCGCCTTCGAGGTCCCGGCCGGCGGCCGCGACGTCTACCGCAACTTCGCCATTCCGGTCGGGCTCGCCGAGGACAAGTGGCTCACGGCCATCGAGATCCGCCCGGGCTCCCGCGCGGTGCTGCACCACGTGCTGGTGTTCCTCGACGAGCGTCGGGAAGGCCAGCAACTCGACGGCAAGGACGGCAAGCCGGGGTTCGGCGGCATGCGCCTGCAGAACGCGCCGCTGATCGCGACGTGGGCCGTCGGCGGCATGCCCGAGCACCTGCCCGAAGGCCTCGCCATCAAGCTGCCCAAGGGCAGCGACCTCGTGCTGCAGAGCCACCTGCATCCCTCGGGCAAGAAGGAGAAGGAGCAGACGACGATCGGCCTGCACTTCGCCGACAAGCCGCCGACGCGCACGCTGGTCTCGATCCAGTTGCCGCCGCTGTTCGGCGCGACCGCGGGCCTCGACATCCCCGCCGGCGAGAAGGACTACAAGCTGCAGGACCGCCTCGAACTGCCGTGCGACGTCGACGCCGTGCAGATCGGCGGCCACGCCCACCAGCTGTGCACGTCGGTCAAGATGTTCGCCGAGTCGAAGGACGGCACGGAGGTGCCGCTGCTGCACATCCCCGCGTGGGACTTCGACTGGCAGAACACCTACACGTTCCGCGAGCTCGTACGCATCCCGAAGGGCGCGACCCTGCGCGCCGAGTTGCGCTACGACAACAGCGCGGCCAACCCGAACAACCCCAACAAGCCGCCCAAGCGCGTGCGCTGGGGCCGCGAGACCAACGACGAAATGGGCAGCGTGACGCTGCTGGTCGTCCCGGCGGACGAAAAGGACCTCGACGCCCTGCTCGCGGCGGTGGGCGGCAAGAACGCCGAGCGTGCGATCGCCCGCGCCGAGAAGGTCGTCGACGAGCAGTTCGACACCTTCGACAAGAACCGCGACGGCAAGCTGGCGAAGGACGAACTGCCGCGCCAGATGCGCATGTTCTTCGACGGCCTCGACAAGGACGGCGACGGCGGCCTGACCCGCGAGGAAGCGAAGGGCGTGACCGAGTTGCTGAAGCAGTTCGGCGCCGGCTTCGGTGGCCAACCCAGCGGCCCCGGCGCACCCGGCGGTCCGCCGGGAGGCGTGCCCGGGATCCCCGGTGGTGGCGCGGGCGGCGGCAGCGGAGGGGACGCCGGCGGTGGCCGCCGGCGCCGCGGCAACAACGGCGGCGGGGCCGGGGGCGGCTCGGGCGGCGAATGAGCCGGCGCGCAGCCGCCCTGCTGCGCCTGCTGGCGTTCGCCGGCGCCGCCTGCGCGACGACCGCCAACGCGCCGCGCCACGCCGCCCCCCTCGATCTGCTGGCGACGGCGCCCGGACGCGTGCGGGTTCTGGTGTTCACCAGCCACGAGTGCCCGATCGCCAACTCCTACGCGCCGACCTTGCGCGCCCTCGCCATCCGGTTCGCCGCCACGCCGGTCGATTGGTTCGTCGTCCACGTCGACCCAGACCTGACGGACGCGGCGGCGGCGGCGCACGCGCGCGACTACGACCTGCCGGGAACGGTGGTCCGCGAACCGGCGCAGGCGGCCGCGCGCCAACTCGGCATCACGCGCACCCCGGAAGCGGCTGTGCTCGTCGACGGTGCGCTGGTGTACCGCGGGCGCATCGACGACCAGTGGGCAGCACTCGGGGTGCGCCGCGCCGAAGCCGGGCAAAGCGACCTCGCCGACGCGATCACCGCCGTGCTCAACGGACGCGCGCCGGCGACAGCCCGAACGGAGGCCGTCGGCTGCCTGCTGCCGGAACCGCTGCTCTGAACGCGGCGACCGCGGCCAGCGCACCGCCACGCTCGCACGGCCACGCTCGCACGGCCACGCTTGAGCGAAAACAACCTCCCTGCATTGCGAATCGCTACAGGATCCAACCCGCGGCAGGGCCGGGCGAACGAACCCGCTTTTCGCTAGCGCTGGGTTGCACGCTCTTCGCAGCCGCTATATGTAGTGGCACCCTGCGCGGCGGTAACCGCTCGTCCCATGCCGCTCCGGCCTCGACCGGAGCACCCGAGGAGGATCGTCGCTGCAGGCCGACCCGTTGAGGGTAGGCGCGTTCTCTGCATCTTCGGTCGGTACAGGCTGTCGGTCGCAACCGGCAGCCAGGTTTGCGCCTGGGAGCATCCCATCGGCACGCCACCGCCCCCCCATACCTGCACGCGTACGATCCCCCGCGCTCCGTCGGACCGGATCGGCGCAACGACCAGCAGGGCGCCATCGGGGAGTGCAGGCACGGCGGCCGGGATGCCCCCCCAGGATCTCAGTCGCTCGCCTGGCGGCAGTGCCTCCAGAAGCAGTGCTTCCAGAAGCAGTGCTTCCAGAAGCAGTGCCTTCAGAAGCAGTGCTTCCAAAACTTTGGCCTTCCGGAACTTGGGTCGCCGGGAGTTTGGGGTCGCCGGGAGTTTGGGCACTCGCGACTGCAAACCAGCGGTCACCACCTTGGAGGTGCTGACCGCTACCGTCGAGGAAGAACGCTGGTCCAGCCGACGCACCCCGGTGCTCGGTCTGCACGCCGCACCTGCGGTCAGTCGGGTGCGGCGGTCGTGTCTGCAACCAACGACGGCGGCGCCGTCGCGCGAGGAGGAAGTCAGGTGAAGGTCAATCGTCGATTCACGGTCAAGGGCAGGTCTCCCTACGAGGGCATCCCGTTCGGCAAGCGGCACTCCGAGATCCGCAACACGAACGGATCCCTGGTGTTCGAAGCGCGCGACATCGACGTGCCGGCGCACTGGAGCCAGGTCGCCGTCGACATCCTGGCGCAAAAGTACTTCCGCAAGGCCGGCGTGCCGCAGAAGGGCGAGGACGGCAAGATCGCCGTCGACGAGACCGGCAGCCCGGTGCTCGGCGGCGAGAAGGACGCCCGCCAGGTCTTCCACCGCCTCGCCGGCTGCTGGCGCCACTGGGGCGAGGAGTACGGCTACTTCGACACGACCGACGACGCGCACGCCTTCGAGGAAGAGCTCTGCCACATGCTGGCGGCGCAGCACGCGGCGCCAAACTCGCCGCAGTGGTTCAACACCGGCCTGCACTACGCCTACGGCATCACCGGCCCGGCGCAGGGGCACTGGTTCGTCGACCCGGCGAGCGAGGGCAAGGCGCCGAAACTGCTGAAGAGCCGCAACGCCTACGAGCGGCCGCAGCCGCACGCCTGCTTCATCCAGGCCGTGTCGGACGACCTCGTCAACGAGGGCGGCATCATGGACCTGTGGACGCGCGAGGCGCGTCTGTTCAAGTACGGCTCGGGCACGGGCAGCAACTTCTCGCAGCTCCGCGGCGAGAACGAGCCGCTGTCAGGCGGCGGCAAGAGCTCCGGCCTGATGAGCTTCCTGAAGATCGGCGACCGCGCCGCCGGCGCGATCAAGTCGGGCGGCACCACGCGCCGCGCCGCCAAGATGGTCTGTCTCGATCTCGACCACCCGGACATCGAGACGTTCGTCACCTGGAAGGTGCACGAGGAGCAGAAGGTCGCAGCGCTGGTGTCGGGCAGCAAGTTGATCCGCCGCAACCTCAACGCCGTGATCAACGCCTGCCACGTCACCGACGCGACCGGCGGCGAGAAGGTCGTGACCATCCCGCGCGAGAACGCCCGCCTGCGCGCAGCGCTCGGCGAGGCCCGTGCCGCCTGCATCCCGGAGAGCTACCTGCAGCGGGCGCTGCAGCTCGCCGGCCAGGGCCTCAAGGCGATCGACGTGCCCGAGTACTCGACGGACTGGGACGGCGAGGCCTACGCCACCGTCTCGGGCCAGAACTCGAACAACTCGGTCCGCATCCCGAACGAGTTCTTCCGCGCCGTCGACGAAGGCGGCAAGTGGCGCCTGATCCGGCGCACCGACAGCGGCGTGGCGCGGGAAGTCGACGCCCGCGACCTCTGGGACAAGGTTGCCTACGCCGCTTGGGCGTGCGCCGACCCGGGCGTCCAGTACGACACGACGATCAACGAGTGGCACACGTGCCCTGCCGATGGCCGCATCAACGCGAGCAATCCGTGCAGCGAGTACATGTTCCTCGACGACACGGCGTGCAACCTGGCGTCGATCAACCTGCAGAAGTTCCTGCACGAGGACGGCACGTTCGACCTCGAGGGCTACAAGCACGCCGCCCGCCTGTGGACGATCGTGCTGGAGATCTCGGTGCTGATGGCGAGCTTCCCGAGCAAGGAGATCGCCCAGCGCAGCTACGAGTTCCGCACGCTCGGGCTTGGCTACGCCAACCTCGGCACCATCCTGATGCGCCTGGGCATCCCGTACGCTTCGCACAAGGCGTACGCGCTGGCCGGCGCGCTGTCGGCCATCCTCTGCGGCGAGTCGTACGCAACGTCGGCCGAGATGGCGCGAGAGCTCGGCACCTTCCCCGGCTACGACCGCAACAAGGAGGCGATGCTGCGGGTGATCCGCAACCACCGCCGCGCCGCCTACAACGCCTCGGCCTCGGAGTACGAGGGCATCAGCGTCACGCCGGTCGGCATCGACCCGCAGACCTGCCCGGCGAACCTGCTCGAAGCCTCGCGTGAGTGCTGGGACCGCGCGCTGACGCTCGGCGAGAAGCACGGCTACCGCAACGCGCAGGTCACGTGCATCGCGCCGACCGGCACGATCGGCCTGCTGATGGACTGCGACACGACCGGCGTCGAGCCGGACTTCGCGCTCGTCAAGTTCAAGAAGCTCGCCGGCGGCGGCTACTTCAAGATCGCCAACCAGAGCATCGCGCCGGCCCTGCGCAAGCTCGGCTACACGCCGAGCCAGGTCGACGACATCCTCGCCTACGTCGTCGGCCGCAAGACGCTGGCCGGCGCGCCGGGCGTCAACCACGAGTCGCTGGCGCAGCGCGGCTTCGACGACGCGGCCCTGGCGAAGATCGAGAAGGCCATGGAGGGCGCGTTCGACATCTCGTTCGCGTTCAACAAGGGCATCCTCGGCGAGGAGTTCCTGAAGACGAAGCTCGGCCTCGCCGACGAGCAGCTCAAGGACTGGAGCTTCGACCTGCTGAAGCACCTCGGCTTCGGCAAGGCCGACATCGCGGCCGCCAACGACTACGTCTGCGGCACGATGACGGTCGAGGGCGCGCCGCACCTCAAGGACCAGCACCTGCCGGTCTTCGACTGCGCCAACCGCTGCGGCAAGAAGGGCCAGCGCTACATCCCGTACGCCGCCCACCTGCACATGATGGCCGCGGTCCAGCCGTTCATCAGCGGCGCGATCAGCAAGACCATCAACATGCCGGTCGACGCGACCCTCGACGACGTCAAGGACGCGTACCGCCTCGGCTGGAAGCTGATGCTCAAGGCCGTGGCGCTCTATCGCGACGGCAGCAAGCTGAGCCAACCGCTCAGCTCGACGGTCGACGACGACGGTTCGGCCGCGGCCGAGGCGTCGCCGGCGATCACGCCCGAGGCGCACGCGATGGCCGCGCGGATCACCGAGCGCGTCGTCCACCGCTACATCGCCAAGCGCCGCAAGCTGCCCAACCGCCGCGCCGGCTACACGCAGAAGGCCGTCGTCGGCGGCCACAAGATCTACCTGCGCACCGGCGAGTACGAGGACGGCGCGCTCGGCGAGATCTTCCTCGACATGCACAAGGAAGGCGCCGCGTTCCGCAGCCTGATGAACTGCTTCGCGATCGCGGTCTCCCTCGGCCTGCAGCACGGCGTGCCGCTGGACGAGTTCGCCGACGCGTTCGTGTTCACGCGCTTCGAGCCCAACGGCATCGTGCAGGGCCACGACCAGATCAAGATGGTCACGTCGGTCATCGACTACGTGTTCCGCGAGCTGGCGATCAGCTACCTCGGCCGCGAGGAGCTGGCCCAGGTCTCCAGCGAGGACCTGCGCAACACGACGATGGGTGCCCGCGACGACGAGTTCACCGAGGAGGAGGTCGTCTCCGAGACGGTGTACGAGGGCGAAGTACCGCCGCCCGCGGTACACGACAACGCGCACCTGCACCCGCACAGCCGCGGCATGGCGCGCGGGCACGACGGCAGCCAGTCGATGTCGGCCGCGACGATGACGGCGCCGGTCGCGCTGGCCACGGCGATGACCGCACCGACGGCGATGGCGATGGCGACCCCGACGACGAACGCCGCGCTACTGCGCGCCGAACCGTCGGCGGCGCAGCTGGCCACCCGCCAGACGCGCATGAAGATCGCCGAGGCCAAGCTGAAGGGCTACGAGGGCGACCCGTGCGGCGGCTGCGGCGCCTTCACCCTGGTGCGCAACGGCACGTGCCTCAAGTGCGTGTCCTGCGGCGCGACCAGCGGCTGCAGCTGATCTCCTCGCACGCGCCAGCCCGCCCGCCGGCGGCGCACCAGAGCGGCCGACGACGCCTCGTGCGCCGTCGGCCGCATGCGCTCCAGGGGCGATCGCAGCGCGCGGCAGCCCGTAGGCGCCGCGGCAGGCAATTCGCAGCCTTCACTGCCCGGAACGGAGCGACGAACGCCCGTCGCTGGCGTCGACCTCAGGCGGTCAGAGCCGCTTGACCTGCACGGCGCGGAACGCCACAGGGTCGCCATGGCCGCAGAAGCCAAAGCGCCCCTCGGTGCGATCCTGGCCCACGTGCTTGTCGCCGAGCTGGCTCTTCTTCCCCTTCAGGTCGGCGTCGACGATCACCGAGCCGTTGAGTTCGACGGTGATGCGCGAGCCCCTGACCGTCACCTCCTCGAAGTTCCACTCGCCGACCGGGCGCAGGTGGCCGCGCACGCTCGGCGCGAGGCCGTAGACCGAGCCGTGGGCCTGCCATTCCTTGATCGTCGCGTACTTCGGATCCGTGTCGTCGAGCACCTGCACCTCGATGCCGGCGTAGGCCGGATCGCCGCTGCCCGGGTAGCGGATGGCGAGGCCGTTGTTGCCGCCCGGCGGCAGGCGGAACAACAGCCGTACGACGAAGTCGCCGAACGACTCCAAGGTGTACAGGTTGCCGCCCTTGCCCTGCCGGCAGCGGATGGTCCCTTCGACGACCTCGTACTCGTCGAGCGCGCCCTCCCAGCCGTCAAGGCCTTTGCCGTCGAAGATCGGCGCAAACCCTGCCGCCGCGCGCACCGAGAGCAGCGCGTTGGCCTCGTCGGCGCCGATCGCGCGCACCGTCAGATTGCGGAAGCGGATCTCGCCGCCGTGGGTCTGCAACTGCAGCGGGCCGGTGCGCGGCAGCGGCAGCTTGCGGTCCCAGTAGTTTTCCATGATGGCGCCGTCCACCGTGGCGAGGCCGTTGAGCCAAACCCACGTGCGCGCGCCGACCTGCCGGATGCGCAGCCGGTTCCACTCGCCGAACGGCTTGTCGGCCAACCGCGGCGGGAAGCGCTCGTGCTTCTCGTTGTTCCACAGGCCGCCGCTGCCCTTGTCGGCGCCGAGCTTCCACTTGCCGCCGGCCTCGGTGAAGTCCCAGATCTGCACCTGCGGGCTGCCGCGCAGGTAGATGCCCGAGTCGGCCTTGGCGACGGTCTTGTACTCCAGCTCGAACTCGGCGTCGCCGAAGTCGCGGTCGGTGGTCAGGTACGCGCCCTCGCCGTCGTTCACGAGCTCGCCGTTCTCGACGCGCCAGTGCGCGCGCATCGTCGCGTCGTCGTCGGCGCGCAGCTTGGCCCGCGCCTCGGCCGGCATCGCGGCGAGCTTGTACGGGCTCTCGTGCCGCTGGCCATGCCAGCCGGCGAGGTCGACGCCGTTCCAGAGCGGCGTCGGCGGAGCGTCCTGCGGGGCCTGGGCGGCCATGGCGGCTGCGAACGCGAGCAACGAGGCGAGTGTGCGCATCGCCGCAGCATGGCCAGCGCCGCCACGCCGCGCCACGGCCGAGGTTCACGCCGAGTTCATCAAGAACGTCGCAATGTCGCCGAGGAACGTCTCCAGGTAGGCGCGATGCGGGGCCGCTGCCGGCTGCTCGTCGATCGCCGCCAGCATCAGCTGCAGCCAGCGGTCGCGCGCCCGCTGGTCGATGACGAACGGCATGTGCCGCATGCGCAGGCGCGGATGCCCCCGCTCGCGCAGGTAATCCGGCGGACCGCCGAAGCGATAGGTCAGGAAGCTGCGCAGGCGGTGCTCGGCCCCCGCGAGGTCGTGCGGCGGGTACATCGGCCCGAGGATCGGGTCCTGCGGCACCCGGCGGTAGAAGCCGGCGACGATGGCGCGCAGGCACTCCTCGCCCAGCAACTGGTAGATCGGCAGTTCGGCGTCGGTCACGCCACCAGCGTGGTGGATCCGCTTGTGGACGCAAGTACGATCCGGCGCCCGCGATGGTGTTCCACGACCAACCTGACCCGAACGAACGGGAGTTCGACCGCAGCCTGCGGCCGGGAACGTTCGCCGACTTCGTCGGCCAGGAGCAGATCCGCGACAACCTGCGCATCGCCATCGCCGCCGCGCGCGAGCGCAGTGAACCGCTCGACCACGTGCTCCTGTGCGGCCCGCCGGGCCTCGGCAAGACCACGCTCGCGCACCTGATCGCTCAAGGCATGGGCAGCGACCTGGTGATCACCTCGGGCCCGGCGCTCGGCGCGCCGAAGGACCTCGCCGGCACGCTGACGCGGCTCAAACGCAATCAGGTGCTCTTCATCGACGAGATCCACCGGCTGCCGAAGGCGCTGGAGGAATACCTGTATTCGGCGATGGAGGACCACGCGATCGACGTCGTCCTCGACCCGGGTCCGAGCGGGCGCAGCGTGCGCCTCGGCGTACAGCCGTTCACGCTCGTCGGCGCGACCACGCGCGAGGGCCTGCTGACGGCGGCCTTCCGCTCGCGCTTCGGCATCCTCGAACGCCTGGAGCCGTACCCGCACAAGGACATCGAGCAGATCCTGCTGCGCGCCGCCGTGCGGCTCGGCGTGACGCTCGAACCGGCGGCGGCGCAACTGTGTGCCGAGCGCAGCCGCGGCACGCCGCGCATGAGCCTGCGCATCCTGCGCCGCGTGCGCGATCTCGCGCAAGTGCAGCAGAAGCCGGCGATCGACGCCGCCGCCGCGACCGAAGGCCTGCTGCGACTGCGCATCGACCACCTCGGCCTCGAAGAGGTCGACCGCAAGCTGCTGCGCGCGCTGATCCAGCGCGGCGACGCCATCGGCCTGAAGACCCTGGCGGCGATGATCGACGAGGCCGAGGACACGCTCGAAGACGTGCTCGAACCGCACCTGATCCGCTGCGATCTGCTGGCCCGCACGCCGCGCGGCCGCGTCGCCACGCCGCGGGCCTACGAGCACCTCGGCCTGCCGGCGCCGGCGAAGGCGCCCGGCGAGCTGCCGCTCGGCTGACCGCGTGACCGCCCCACCGACCGCTCGCCCGATCCAAGCGCCCTCGTGACCGCCTTCCGCTTCGAACTCCTCGGCCAGAACGGCAAGCTGCGCCGCGGTCGCTACCACACCCCGCACGGCGCGTTCGAGACGCCGTGCTTCGCACCCGTCGGCACCTACGCGACGCTCAAGGGCCTGACGCCCGAGCAGGTGAAGGCGACCGGCGCCGAGCTGATCCTCGCCAACAGCTACCACCTGCATGTGCGGCCCGGCGCGGAGCGCATCGAACGGCTCGGCGGCCTGCACCAGTTCATGAACTGGCAAGGGCCGATCCTGACCGACAGCGGCGGCTACCAGGTGTTCTCGCTCGGCGGCAAGGTCAAGGTCGACGACGACGGCGTGACCTTCCAGTCGGTGATCGACGGCAGCAGCCACCGCTGCACGCCGGAGTCGGTGCTGACCTTCCAGAAGCAGCTCGGCCCCGACATCGCGATGGTGCTCGACCACTGCCCGCCCGGCGACGCCAGCCTCGACGTGCAGCGCGACGCGCACGAACGCACGCTGCGCTGGGCCCGCATGGCCCGCGACGTGCACGACCGCTGGGGTGGCAGCGCCCGCGGCCAGGCCGTGTTCGGCATCTGCCAAGGCGGCATCGATCCCGAGTTGCGCATGGCGAGCGCGCAGGCGATGGCGGCGATGGACTTCGATGGCTACGCGATCGGCGGGCTCAGCGTCGGCGAGACCAAGGCGCAGATGGCCGTCGCCCTCGACGCCGCCGTCGACTGCCTGCCCGCCGGCAAGATCCGCTACATGATGGGCGTCGGCATGCCCGAGGACCTGCTGGCCGCGACGGCACAGGGCGTCGACATGTTCGACTGCGTCGTGCCGACGCGCCACGGCCGCAACCACACGGCGTTCGGGCCGAACGGCAGCTCGCTCAAGCTGCGCAATGCCCAGTACGCCGACGACCCAGCGCCGCTGGTCGAGACCTGCGGCTGCTACTGCTGCCGCAACTACTCGCGCGCCTACCTGCGCCATCTCGCCGTCGCCGACGAGATGCTCGCTGGCATCCTGCTGTCGATCCACAACATCCACTTCCTGCAAGACCTGATGCGCGGCATCCGCGCGCGGGCCGAAGGCAACGCATGATCCGCTCGCTCCCGTTCCGCCTGTTCCTGGCGCTCGCGCTCGGCGCGCTCGCGGCCGCCCAGCCATCGGCCCAGCAACCCGTCGACTTCAAGGTCGGCACCTGGAACCTGGAGTTCCTCGGCGCCGACGGCAACTTCCGCAACAACCTGCCGAACCGCGACGACAAGGACCTCGCCGCAATCGGCGCCAAGGTGCGCGAACTCGGCGTCTGCGCGCTCGCCGTGCAGGAGGTCAACGACGAGGCGACGCTGCGCAAGGTCGCGGCGGGGGCCGGCCCGTCGTGGGACTGCCTGCTCGGCACCAGCGGCGAGTGGGACGACAAGAAGACCGCGCAGCGCATCGGCTTCCTGTGGGACACCGCCGAGGTCGAGCTGCTGCACGGCGAGGAACTGCTGCAGCTGCCGCGCGAGTTCGAGGGCAAGCCGATCTTCCACCGCGTGCCGGTGACCGGCGTCTTCCGCCACGTCGGCACCCGCGCCGACTTCCGCCTCGTGACCGTCCATTTCAAGGCCGGCCGCAAGCCCGACGACGAGCAGAAGCGCCGCGGCGAGTCGACGCTGCTGGCGCAGTGGCTCGACAGTTTGGCGAAGTCGGAAGGCGAGGACCAGGACATCGTGCTGCTCGGCGACTTCAACTGCACCTACGGCACGCAGCCCGAGCAGGCGCTCGAAGCGAGCGGCTGGCGCCGCTGGCTCGAACACGGGAAGCCGACGCCGACGATTATGCACTTCGCGGAGCCGATCGATCAGGTCGTCGTCGCGAACGCCTGCTCCGAGGTGCAGCGCGACTCGCTCGCGGTCGACGGCGATTTCGACGGCATGGACAAGGACGCGTGGCGGAAGATCTACAGCGACCACTTCCCCGTCACGGTGACGCTGCGGATGACCGGCGACGACGACAGGGCGACGTTCGCGCAGGGACCGATCGACCAGACGCTGCCAGCGAGCCGGCGCCGCGGCGCTCAGCCCGGACGGCTCGAATGGCCCTATGTCGCCGGAGTTCGCGTGCTGGTGCAGGTCACCACCAACCGCACGTTCGAAGGCAGGCTGACGCACGACGTCCCCGCCGATGGGCAAGGCTGGATTCGCATCATGCTCGACGGCGAGGCGCAGCCGCGACTCGTGCACTGCGCCACCGTGATGTCACTGCGGCTGCCGTGACGCGGCCTAACCCCGCGCGCACATCGCCAGCGCCAGCAGCGTCGCCGCGGTGAGCACGGCGACCGGCGCAAACCACCAAGGCCGATGACCGGCCTGCGGCGGATCCTCGTCGTCCGGCCCATAGCCGTCGGGGATGTCGAGGCTCCGGTAGTCGACCTCGTCGGCCGGCAGCCAGCCGGTGCCGGCATCGCTGCCGCACTCGCGACAGACCTTCGCGCTCGCCGCGACCTCGGCCCCACAGTGCGGGCACTCGAACGCGCGGCCGCTCACGGCAAGCGCTCCAGCTGCACGTAGTCGACGCCGACCATGTGGCGGGGCTTGGCCTTGCCGTTGCGTCCGAGCAGCGTGAACACGAGTTCGACGTCCCCCGCCGGCAGGTCGAAGACGCCGAGGTCCAGCGGCCCCGACGTGCTGACGCGCGGCGCGTAGCCGTCGAAGCGTTCGGCCACGACCGCGCCGCCGAGTTCGACCTTCACGGCGCCGAAGTCGTCGGCCTTGGTCAGCGCCAGCGTCAGCCGATGGCGGCCCGCCTGCGCCACCGGCACGGCGAGCACGAGCCGGTCGCCGACCGCGCCGTCGCGCCACCAGCGCTGGGCGTCGCGCGAGAAGGTGTTCTCGACGAACGACAGGTCCTGGACTTCGTGCGTGCCGCCGCTGCAGACGATGACGCGCAGCGCCTCGCCTTCGAGCGCGCCCTCGGCGACGAAGACCTTGGGACCGGCGAGCCGCGGCAGCAGCCGCTCGTCCGCCGCCGGCACCGACGGCAGGCCGGCCGTCGCGCCCGCCGCCCCGTACCAGTACGCCACCGTCTCGTAGTCGATCGTCGCCGTCTCGACCCAGTGCCAGCGTTCGAGGTCGAAGCGGCAGCTCGCGCCGAACGGCACGCTGTCGAGTTGGTGGCTGCGGTGGAGCACGGTGAAGCCGAAGTTTGCCGGCCCATCGCACTGCACCTGCGCGTGGAAGGGCGCCGCGAACGGCGTCGGATCGCACCATGCGTAGCCGAAGTAGTCCTCGGTGCCGGTGCCGAACCACGACGGGAAGCTCTCGCCGTCGACGGTGAACTTCTCGTCGCCTTCGCCCCACCAGATGCGCGTCGGGTTGCGCACCAGCAGCGAGCAGCCGACGAAGCGGCCCGCACCCCGGGCATCGAGCACGAGGTGGTCGGAGAACGGCCGCGTCGGCACGGCCTTGGCGAGATGGTAGCCGGCGCGGAAGCGCAGCGGCGCGCTGCCCGACGGCGGCAGCGGTTCGTGCAGCGCGGTCACCCAGACGTCGACGGCCGTCAGGACCGCGGCGTCGCCGACCACCTCGATGCGGCCGCCGTCGGGCATCGGCATCGGCCAGCGCAGCGTGGCGCCGTCCTCGTGCACGGCGAGGTGACGCCCCTCCCAGCTCGTCCAGTCCGGGCCGGCGGCGAACAGCGCCGGCAGCGGCACGTCGACCGTGGTCTCGTCGCCGCAGCGCACGACGAGGCGCAGCAGCGGCGCCACGGCCCGCACTGGCGCGAGCACCGTCTTCGGCTGCAAGGTCGCGGTCACCGCCGCCTGCGGCTTCGGCCGCAGGCGCACGTCGAGCGCGCGCACGATCGTCGCCGGCGGCACGTCGACCGCCACGGTCGGCGCCGCGTCGGCGAAGCGCGCCACCGGCAGCGGCCCGGCGGCGAGCGCTGCCGCCGTCGCGCGCAGACGATCGCCGTGCTCGGCCAGCAGTGCTGGCGTGAACGACGGCACGTTGGTCCCCGCCGGCCACTGCACCACGTCGAACGCGTAGTAGCAGTCCCCCGCCGTGCACGACACCACCAGCGAGCGCTCGAACGGGATCGGCAGGGCACAGTTGCCGCCGCGCGCGCGCATGCCGGCGAGCGGCGCTGGCACGCCGGCGACCTCGCCGCGGCACAGCGCGCCGAAGTCGATGCTCCAGGCGCGCGCGCCGTCGACGTCGAAGTGCAGCGTGCCGCTCGGGTTCGCCGACCAGATGCGCGCTACGCAGCCCGGCCCCTTGGCGTCGACCATCACGTGTTCGGGGCCATCCGCGCCGGCGACGACGCGCACGTGCTTGCCGCGGTCGTCGTTGGCGTACCACGCGGAGGCATCACCGGGGCCGCGGCGCGACGCCGGATCGAAGCTGCTCCACTGCCGGCAGCGCTCGTCGAGCGTGGCGGCGCTCCACAGCCAATCGGAGGTCGCGAGCCGTCCGAGCAAGCCGTCGTACGTGTAGGTGGGCACCGGCGACTGCGCGGCAAGGCCACCGCTGACGAGCGCCGCCGCGATGGCGCCGCGGACGAAGACCAGGACGTGCGCACCACGCATGCGACGATTGCACCGCCGCGGCTCGCGCTGCGCCAGCCGGGAGGCGGAGCACGCCGAGGTTCCGCCGCCTCATGGTTGCGTGGCATCGGCAGCCCCGCACGATGCGCGCCCCGTGATCCGTCGCCTGACCACCGCGTGCCTGCTGTTCGCCGCCGCCGCCGCCGCCCAATCGCAAGCGGCCGGCGAGCCGCCGGCGCGCGCGCCGTACGACCCGCTGCGCGGCATGGACCAGGACGGACGCATCCCCAAGCCCGAGGTGCCGCCAGACATCACCCACCCCGAGCGCTGGCGGTACACGCCGGAGGCGCGCATCAAGCCCGGTTCGGTGCTCGACCGCTTCCTCGTCAGTTCGTTCATCAGCCCGATCGTCTTCCGCGAGGCGGACATCGGCCTCGGCGGCGGCGTCGCGCTGACCGACGTCGACTTCCGCGACCAGCGCTACCGCGAGTTCGCCAACGTCCTGCTGACGTACACGGAGGAGGGCCAGCAGGCCTACAAGTTCAACTGGCAGCGCTGGCTCGAACACCGCGAACTGCCGAACGGCGGCGTCTACCGCGAAGAACGCAGCCGCCTCTACGCCCGCGCCGGCTACGAGAAGACGCTGACGCGGCGCTTCTTCGGCTTCGGCAGCCGCACGCGCGCGAGCGACGAGACCAGCTACACCGAGGAACTCTCGTCCGCCGGCGTCGGCATCCGCGTCTCGCTGCCCGACCCCGGCAGCGACTGGGTGGTGCGCAGCGACCTGCAGGTCGACCACCACGGCCTGTCCGACGGTCGGGTGACCGGCGTGCCGAGCACGTCGCAGGTCGCCGCCTTCGCCGACGACGTCGCCGCCAGCGACGGCATCACGCAGATCTGGTCGCTGAACTCCTTCGGCTGGGACACGCGCGACAGCATGCACCAGCCGTACGAGGGCATCCGCATCGGCGGCATCGCCAACGTCTGCCACGGCACTGGCGGCGAGACCGGCGCGATCGTCGGCATCGACGGCCAGCACGTCTTCGCGCTGCCGCCGCTGCTGCACCGCGGCGCCGTCGGCCGCGAGGAGAACCCGCCGACCGACGTGCTCGCTTTCGGCGCCATCGTGCACGACACCGTCGGCGACCTGCCGTACTACAGCCTGCCGACGCTCGGCGGCACCAACACGCTGCGCGGCTACATCCAGAACCGCTTCACCGACCGCGCGCTGGCGCACTTCTCGGCCGAGTACCGCGTCAGCCTGCTGGCGCGCGGCGTCGTGTTCACCGACACGCTGCGCATCGAGCGCGTCGCCCTCGGCGTGTTCTACGACTGCGGCACCGTCGCCGGTGGCATCGAGGACCTGGCCGACGGCCGCTTCCTCGACAGCTACGGCATCGGCTGCCGCCTCGCGTTCGCGCGCGAAGCCGTGTTCCGCATCGACCTTGGTTTCAGCGAGGAAGGCTCGAACTTCACGCTCGCGTTCGGGAACAGTTTCTAGGCTGGCGTCCAACGGGCCGCCGCCGCGCAGCAGGTGCAGGATTGCGACAAAATCCTCCCGGGTGAAGGGGGTGACACGATCGCGGCGGCGCGCAGGATGACAGGATGACGAAGTCGTCGACCTGGCGCGCCCTCGGAGTCGTCACTGCGCTGGCGACCGCCGCCACCGCCGCGCTTGCGCAAGCGCCGACGGACGTACGCTACGGGCGGGACATTCGGCCGATCCTGTCCGACCGCTGCTTCAAGTGCCACGGCCCCGACGCCGCCGCGCGCGCGGCCGACTTGCGCCTCGACGACCGCGCCGAGGCCGTGCGCCCGCGCGATGGCGGCGCGGCGATCGTTCCGGGGGACGCCGCCGCGAGCGAACTCTGGCGGCGCATCACCACGCACGACGCCGACGAACGCATGCCGCCGGCCGACTCCGGCAAGCCCGAGCTGTCGACCGAGCAGAAGGCCTTGCTGCGCCGCTGGATCGACGCAGGCGCTCCGTACGAGGGCCACTGGGCCTTCACCCCGCCGCAGCCGGTCGCCGTGCCGGCCGGAACCGCCGCCAACCCGGTCGACCGCTTCCTCGGCGCCGCTCGTCGCCAGCGCGGACTTGCGCCGGCCCCCGAGGCCGACCGCGCCACGCTCGCGCGCCGCGCCTTCCTGACGCTGACCGGTTTGCCGCCGACGGCGGCCGAACTGCGCGACTTCGTCGGCGACGCCCGGCCGGGCGCCTACGAGCGCCTCGTCGACCGCCTGCTCGGCGACGAACCGTACCGGACGCGGCACGCCGAGCACCTCGCCGCCATCTGGCTCGACGCCGGCCGCTACGCCGACACCTGCGGCATCCACATGGACGCCGGCCGCCAAGCCTGGGCGTGGCGCGATTGGCTCATCGCGGCGCTGCGCAACGACATACCCTTCGACCAGTTCGTCGTCGAACAACTCGCTGGCGACCTGCTGCCCGGCGCCACGACCGACCAGCGCATCGCCACCGGCTTCCTGCGCAACCACGTGACGACGGACGAAGGCGGCGCGATCAACGAGGAGTACCTCGTCGAGTACGCCGCCGAGCGCACGGCGACGGTCGGCAGCGTCTTCCTCGGCCTCACTGTCGGCTGCGCGCGCTGCCACGACCACAAGTACGACCCGATCCGCCAGGAGGACTACTTCCGGCTGTTCTCGTTCTTCAACAGCAACGAGGAGCCGGGGTTGTACTCGCAGATCGGCGACCCCAACCGCGCCCTGGAGCCGTTCCTGCCGGTGCCGACCGACGCCCAGACGCGCCGCCGCAGCGAGATCGACGCGCAGGTCGCCGCGTTGACGACGCAGTTGCAGACCGTCACGCCCGCCGAAGCCGACGAGTTCGAGGCCTTCCGCCGCGAGGTCGCGGCCCGCGTCGACCTGGCGTGGCACGCGCCGCAGAGGCTCGCCGCCGCGTCGCGACACGGCGCGACCCTGACTGTGGCGTCCGACGGCGTGGTCGTCGCGGGCGGCGAGAACCCGCCGACCGACGAGCACGCGCTCACCTTCACGCCGGCGCACGACGACACCCGCTGGCTGTCGCTCGAAGCGCTGCCGGATCCAGCGCACCCGGCCGGCAAGGTCGGGCGGGCGCCCAACGGCAACGCCGTGCTGCAGCACGTCGCCGTCGCGATCAAGCCGGCGGGCACGGCGGAATGGCAGTCGATCGCTGCGGTCTATGCCTTCGCCAACGTCGAACAGCAGGACGGCGACTACGCCGCGCTCAACGTGCTCGACGACGACGGTCGCGGCTGGGCCGTGGCCGCGCACCAGCACGAACCGCAGCCAGCGCACCTGCTGCTGCTGCTGGACCGCGCGCTCGCCGCCGGCACGGAAGTGCGAGCGACGCTGAAGTTCGACTCGCCCTACCCGCAGCACGTGTTCGCCAAGGTCCGCTTGCGCACCGCCGCCGCGACCGCGACGCAACTGGCGGCGCTGCCGCTGGCGGCCCACGGCTTCTTCGTCGCCGGACCATTCGGCCGCGATGACGCCGACCAATACGGCACACACCACGGCCCCGAACAGTCGACGCGGATCGACCCGAAGCAGACCTGGGGCAAGGTTGGCTGGCGGCGCGCCAACCGCAAGGCCGGCGAAGTCGACACCTCGCTGCCCGGCGGCCGCAACGCCAGCTACGTTGCCCAGCGCGTCTTCGCACCGAGCGCGCGCAAGGCGACGCTGAAGTTCGGCAGCGACGACGGCTTCCAGCTCTTCGTCAACGGCGCGCTGGTGGCGGAGCGCCGCGTCGACCGCGGCGTCCAGGCCGACCAGGAGGAAGCCACTTTCGACCTGCCGGCCGGCGAGTCCGCCGTGGTGCTGAAGGTCGTCAACACCGGCGGCGCGGGCGGCTACGCGCTGCGCTTCGCGCCCGCGGACGGCGAACTCGCCGGCGCCATGCAGGCGCTGGCCCTGCCGGGCGCGACCGCGGCGCCAGCGACGCTGGCTCGCGCCGCCGAGGCCTACCGCGAGCAGCGCAGCCCGACGCGCCGGCAGCGCCGCGAGGAGATCGCCAAGCTGCGCGCGGAACGCGACAACGTCGAGCGCGCCGTGCCGCGGGCGATGGTCATGCAGGAGCTGGCGCAGCCGCGGCCGACCTACGTGCTGACGCGCGGCGAGTACGACAAGGCCGACCCGCAACGACCGGTCGCTCGCGAGATCCCGGCGGTGTTCGGCAAGCTGCCCGCCGACGCGCCGCGGAACCGCCTGGGGCTCGCGCGCTGGCTCGTCAGCGCCGACAACCCGCTGCTGCTGCGCGTGCAGGCCAACCGTCTGTTCGAGTTCGTCTTCGGCACGGGCATCGTGCGCACGAGCGAGGACTTCGGCCTGCAGGGCGAGTGGCCGAGCCATCCGGAACTGCTCGATTGGCTGGCGCTCGAACTGCGCGGCAACGGCCACAGCGTGCGCAAGGTGCTGCGCCTGCTGGTCACCTCGGCGGCGTTCCGCCAGTCGGCCCGCATGCAGCCCGAAGCCGCCGCGCTCGACCGCGACAACCGCCTGCTGTCGTGGTTCCCGCGACGCCGGCTGACCGCCGAGGCGCTGCGCGACCAGGCGCTCTACGTCGGCAGCCTGCTGGTCGAACGCGCCGGCGGTCCGAGCGTCAAGCCGTACCAACCGGACGGCCTCTGGCAGGAGGTGGCGATGACGCAGAGCAACACGCGCTTCTACCAGCGCGGCAGCGGCGACGACCTGTGGCGCCGAAGCCTCTACACCTACTGGAAGCGCGCCTGCCCGCCGCCGAGCCTGCTGACGCTCGACGCCCCGACGCGCGAGTTCTGCACCATCCGCCGCAGCGTCACCAACACGCCGCTGCAGGCGCTCGTGCTGTGGAACGACGAGCAGTTCGTCGAAGCGGCGCGCGGCCTCGCGCAGAGCACCGCACTCACCGTCGCGCCGGACGACGACGCGCGCCTCGCAGCGATGCACGAACGCTGCACGGGCCACCTGCCGGACGCCGAGGCGTTGGCCGCGGCGAAGGCGACGCTGTCGGTGCTGCGGCAGCGCTACATGCGCGCGCCGCAGGACGCCGAGCTACTGCTCTCGATCGGCCAATCGCCGCGGCCGCCGGGCCTGCCGGCCGCCGACCTCGCCGCGCTGACCGTCGTCGCCAGCGCCTTCCTTAACCTCGACGCCACCCTCTGCATCGACTGAGCATGCACGCCCACGACGATCCCGGCCTGTCGCTGACCCGCCGCCGCTTCTTCGCCCGATCGGCCGGCGGGCTGTCGGCGGCGTTGGCGGCCACCGCCTGCACGGCCGTGCAACAGCAGTCCAGCGCCGACGCAGGCGCCTTGGCTGCCGCGGCGACGGGACCGCACTTCCAGCCGCGCGCCAAGCGCGTCATCTACCTGCACATGGAAGGCGGGCCGAGCCACCTCGACCTGTTCGACCACAAGCCGCGCCTGCACGAGCAGTACGACAAGGACTTGCCCGAGTCGGTGCGCAACGGCCAGCGGCTCACCGGCATGACGTCGGGCCAGACCCGCTTCCCGGTCGCGCCGTCGGCGTTCCACTTCACGCGCCACGACAACGGCGGCGACGGCGCCTGGATCAGCGACGCGCTGCCGCACCTCGGCGCGGTCGCCGACGAGTTGTGCATCGTGCGCTCGATGCACACCGAGGCGATCAACCACGAACCGGCGATCACGTTCGTGCAGACCGGCAACCAGCAGCCCGGACGCCCGAGCATCGGCGCCTGGGCGAGCTACGGCCTCGGCAGCAGCAACCGCGACCTGCCGACGTTCGTGGTCCTCATCACCCAGGGCTTCGGCAACATGCAGGCGCTCGCCGCCCGCTTCTGGGGCAACGGCTTCCTGCCGAGCGAGCACCAGGGCTGCAAGCTGCGCAGCAGCGGCGACCCGGTGCTGTTCCTCAAGGATCCGCCCGGGGTCACGCGCGCCGACCGCCGGCAGATGCTCGACCTCGTGACGCAGCTGTCCCGCCGCGAGCACGCGGCGACGCTCGATCCCGAGATCGAAGCGCGCATCGCCCAGCAGGAGATGGCCTTCCGCATGCAGACCTCGGTGCCGGAGCTCGTCGACCTGTCGAGCGAACCGGACTCGACCTGGGCGCTGTACGGCGACGAGGCGAAGAACCCGCAGACGTTCGCCAGCAGCTGCCTGCTCGCCCGCCGGCTCGTCGAACGCGGCGTGCGCTTCGTGCAGCTGTACATGCGCGGCTGGGACCAGCACGGCAACCTGCCGAACGAACTGCGCGCGCAGTGCAAAGCGGTCGACCGGCCGATGGCGGCGCTCGTGGCCGACCTGCGACGTCGCGGCCTGCTCGACGACACGCTCGTCGTCTGGGGCGGCGAGTTCGGCCGCACGGTCTACAGCCAGGGCGGCATCAGCCGCGACAGCTACGGCCGCGACCACCACCCACGCTGCTTCTCCATGTGGATGGCGGGCGGCGGCGTGCGCCGCGGGCACGTCCACGGCGAGACCTGCGACTTCGGCTACAACATCGTCCGCGATCCGGTGTCGGTGCACGACCTGCACGCGACGATGCTGCACCTGCTCGGCTTCGACCACGAACGCCTGACCTTCAAGCACCAGGGCCGCGACTTCCGCCTTACCGACGTCTACGGACGCGTGGTGCCGCAACTGCTAGCCTGAGCGCGTGTTGGCCTCCGATCCATCGCCGTGGCTCGCCGTCTTCGGGCGCGCCCATCCCGTGCTGCTGCACCTGCCGATCGGCCTGCTCGTCGGCGCGGCGACCCTGGAGTTTGGCGTCGTGCTGCTGCGCCGCACGCCGCCGCGCGGCGCGGTCGGCGCGCTGCTGCTCGTCGGCGCGCTCACGGCGCTCGCCTCGGTCGGCTCGGGCCTCGTGCTCGCCGGCGAACGCGGCGGCGGCGCCAACTTGTCGACGCACAAGTTCGCCGCCTTCGCGCAGACGGCACTGATGCTGCTGGCGGCGCTGGCGGCATGGCGCGACCGCCGGACGCCGCTGCGCGTGCTGCTGGCGGCGGCGCTGGTCGCGATGACCGTCGCCGGCCACACCGGTGGCGCGATGGTGCACGGCCGCGACTTCCTGTTGGCGCCGCTGCAGCCGACGCCGGTCGCCGCGACACCCCCGCCGGCCCCCGCATCCGCCTACGCCACCCTGATCGCGCCGATCCTGGAGCGGACCTGCGCCAAGTGCCATCGCCCCGACAAGGACAAGGGCGGCCTCGTGCTCAGCACGGCGGATGGCCTGCGCGCCGGCGGCGACACCGGGCCGACCTACGTGCCGGGCAAGCCGGACGACAGCCTGCTGCTGACGCGCATCCTGCTGCCGATCGGCCACGACGACCACATGCCGCCGAACGACGAGCCGCAGCCGACAGCGGCGGAACTGGCGACGCTGCGCCTGTGGATCGCGGCAGGCGCACCGTTCGACTGAGAGCCTGAGAGAGAACCACTCCTGACGCTCTCAGATTGCCACTGGTGGCCGCGGCGCGGCCACGCAGCGCCCGGGAAACGACTTTTTCTCCGGCTCTGAGGCAGGAGAGCGCCGGCCTCAGGGCTGGCGGAACTCGCGATCGGCGACGCGTCGGCGCTCGACCTTGACGATCTCCAGCACGGTGGTCGGCCGCTCGGCGTCGTCCAGGTACACGCGGCGGTGCGGCAGTTGCACGCCGTCGGCGTCGCGCCAGTCCTCCAGCAACACGCGCCGCGTCTGCTCGGTGGCCGCGAAGCGATGCACGAACTCGCGCAGGCGACCGGTGCCCGTTTCGTGGTAGATCTCGAACGTGTCGCGCGGACGCGGCTGCGACTCCGGGCCCAGCAGGTCGGCTCCGTGCGGCGGCCGCTGCTCGATCGCGATCTTGCGCAGCTTCTCGCCGCCGCGTTCGACCGTCTGCTTGCCCGTGACCGCGTATGCGTTGGCGTCCGCGAACGCCCAAGGCATGCGCAGTTGCATGCCGAACAGGGCCAGCTCGCGGGCCGCTTCCTCGGTCGCTGCCGGCATCGGCATGGCACCGCGTTCGGCGAAGACCTGCTGGCCGCAGCGCACGTACACGCGTCCGTCCTGGTGCTCGATGCGATCGCGATCGGGATACGCCGGATCGGCGACGTGCAGGAACTCGCGCACCCCGACGACCTCGCCGCTCGGGCCGTGCACGGTCGCCCTCCAGCTCACCGCGAGGCCGCCGAGCCGCCGCCACTCGCCCGGACCGATCAGCGGCTGGAAGACGTCGAGCAGCGGCGAGCCGAGTTGGGTGCCGCTGGCGAGCGCCGGGCTCGCCGGTTCGGTTTGGACGCCGGCAGGCGCCGCACCTGTCGGCAGCGGCGACACGACGACGACGCCGGAACCGGTTGTCGCCACGGCGCCCGCGTCGACCTTGCGAGCCGGCGACCTGGCGGCGACGGCGCCCGGTTGCGGACCGTCGTCGACGCCGACTGGCCAGCCAGTGCTCGGATCGAACTGCACGACCGGCTGCGGCTTGGTCGACGGGGCGGCGGCCGGCGCGGGGGCCGTGTTCGCCGGCCGGACTGCCGGCTGCTGGCCGGTGAGCGCCGACCCCAGGACCAACGCGACCGCGACGACGAAGGTGCGCATGCGCCGATGGCATCGGCATTCCACCGCCCTGCGGTTGAGTCCGCGCCCACCGGCGTCGATGCTGGCCCCCGCCGTGCGCCCGACCTTCGCCGTCTGCTGCCTGTTCGCCGCCTGCGCCGGCCCGGTTGCCCTGCCGACCGCCCCCCTGGCCGAGGCGCCGAACGCCTACGTCATCCGCGTCGCCGCGTGGCCGCCCGGCCACCCGGTTGCCGCGGGTCTCGCCGCCGAGGCGCCGGACGCAGCGCCGTGGCGGGCGATGGCGGTGTGGTGGCGCGAAGCGCTGCGGCAGTCGGCCCACCTGCGCCTCGACGACTTCGGCACGCCGGCGGACCGCCTCGAACTGGCGGTCGATCCGGTGGCGCGCACCGCGACGGCGACCTGGCGTCAAGGCAGCGCCACGACACTGCTCGCCGCGTGCGACATCCGCGATGGCGACGTGCCCGCAGCGATCGACCGGCTCGCCCGCGCTGCGCGCGCCGCCGTCGGCGACGATTCGCCGGCCGCCGTGCCGTGCGCCGCCGGCACATCAGCGCGCCACGAAGTCGTCGACGCCTGCGCCGACGCGCTGAGCCTGCTGCGCGACGGCGGCTTCGCCAGCGCCCGCAGCATCCTGCGCGACGGCCGCCGCCGCGATGCGCGCGCCCCCTGGCTGCTTGAACCACTCGCCGCGTGCGAAGCCGCCCTCGGCGATGCAGCCGCGGCCGTGCGGTTGTGCGACGAGGCCCTGGCGGAGCGGCAGCGCCTGCTGCCGACGACGCGGCATCGCCTGCAGCGCACGCGGTTGCTCGCGCAGGCAGCGCTCACGCCCGACGACGCCGCCCGCTGCGACGCCGAACTGCTCGCGCTCGCCGTCGCCGATCGCGCCGCACGGGCGTTCGACCCCGAACCGCTGCGCAGCGCTGCGACCGCGCACGCACTGCGCGGCGAGTTCACCGCGGCGCTGCCGTTGCTCGACGAACTGCTTGCGCACGATCCGCAGGCCGCGAGCGCGCGGCACCTGGCCGGCTGCGCCCGCCTGGCGCTCGGCGAACCGGCGACGGCCGCCGACCACTTCGCCGCCATCGGCGGTCGGCTGCCGACGAGCGTGACCCTGTTGCCGCACGCCACCGCGCTGTTCGACGCCGGCCGACGCGCCGAGTGCCGCGCGCTGGTCGACCGGGCCGTCGAGGAAGCGGCGAGCGAGCGCTCGCCGTTCGAGGTCGACGCGCGGCAGATGCGCGCCGCGCTGCTGCTGGCCGACGGCGACGACTCCGGCCTGCGCGCCGAACTGCGCGCGATCCTCGGCTGGTTCGTCGCCCGCCCGGCGACCCTGGCGGCGCGTGCCGGCGAGTTCGTCGCCGAAGCGGCCTTGCTCGGCGAGCGCGGCGACTTCGCCGAGGTCGACCGGCTGCTCGACCTCGCGGCGGTGACCGCAACCGGACCGATGCTCGCGACCGCAACCGACGACCTGCGCCGCGCCGCCGCTGCTGGCGAACTCGCGGAGTGGCGCCCGCCCACGCCGGATCGCACGCTGCGCCTGCGCGGACCATGGCACCCGCCGATGCGCGGCCCGGAGTGGATGGCGGCGCAGCCGCGCTGACGCTCAGGCGGTCAGCAGCAGCGTGCAGCGGCCCGTCTCGGCCATGCCGGCGGTCGCGTACGCGCGCCGAGCCGGCAGGTTGCGCTCGCCGACGTGCAGGCAGACGGAGCCGCGGGCCTCGGCGAGCACGCTGGCGACCAACGCCGCGGCGAGGCCGCGGCCGCGGTGTTCGGCGAAGGTGAAGACGCCCTCGATCACGAGTCCGCCGGGTCCGTCGCTGCCGAGGTCGAGCTTGCATTGCACGCTGCCCGGCTGCCCGATCACCAGCGTCGTGCCGTCGGCGATGCGTTCGTCGATGGTGTCGCGCAGCCAGCGGCGGTCGACGCGCGCGGGATCGACGTTGAGGTCGCTCTCGTTGAGCAGCAGCGTCGCCTGCATCAACCGCTCGCGGTCGGCGCGCTGAGCCCGCCGCACGTCGCCGGAACGGCGCGCGCGGTCCGCGGTCGCCGCGTCGCCGACGCAGTAGACCTGCGTGCGGTAGGCCAGCGGCGCCCGGGCCAACCGGTCGCGCAGGCACGCGAGCAACGCCGCGGGCCCCATGGCGATCCGCCACGCCAACGCCCGCCGCGCGATCTCGTCGGCGAGCGGCCCGGCGAGCGCGGCGTCGGCCGCGGATTCGACGATCGCGACGAGGTTGCCGCGCGGACCGACCCACACCAGGGCCTCGGGCGGACCGCCGCGGCCGGCGACGAACGCCGCGCCCTCCGCGCCGGCCAAGGCATTGCGCACGTAGACGCCGTGCGGCCCGGCCGCCGTCGCCATCGCCACGGCGACCGCGTCGCCGGCGCCGACGTCGCGGGTCACGAAGCCCATGCCACCTCAAGTTGCCGATGACGTCGGCCGAAAGGCTCCAGAACACGCCGCAGGAGCATTCCGTGGACACCTACGACTTCCTGGCCGATCCCCGCGCCATCCAACTGACCCACCGGCGCAAGATGCGCGCCAGCATGCAGCGGGAGAACGACTGGTGGCTCGAACGCCTGCAGTCGCTGTGCGAAGCGCCGCGACCCGACTTCGACTTCCCCGGCTACCTGCTGGCGACGCCGCCGTTCCGCGACCTCGCAGGCAAGCTGGCCGCCGCGACGCACCGGCGCATGCTCGACATCGCCAGCGCCGATGAACTCGACTGGTTCGTCGACGCCTTCCGCGACTACCTGCGCACGGAAGCCGGCGAAGACGTGTTCAGCAGCGCGCATCCGTCGAACCTGGAGCGCTGAAACGCGCGGCGAGCGCCGCCATGCGCTCGGGCGGCGGCGGCGGACCATCGAGACCGGGAACCTGTCCCGGCGCATCCGTCGGCACGAGGTGCACGTGCGCGTGGCGCACGACCCAACCGATCACGCTGACGCATACGCGTTGGCAAGGCAGCCGCTCGCGCACCGTGCGCGCGACCCCGCGGCAGAAGCTCCACAGCGCCGCGTGCGCATCCGCGTCGAGGTCGAACACGGCGTCGACGACCTGCTTGGTCGCCACGATCACGTGGCCCTCGCGCGCCGGACGCTCGGCCAACCACGCCAGATGGCGGTCGTCCTCGGCAACGACGTGCACCGGGTGGCGCCGGGCGACGATGTCCGCGAACGTCGGCGCCGTCATCGCGCTGCCTCCGCCAGCAGCTTCGCCAACGCTTGCGGGTCCGTGACCGGGGCCGCGCAGACGCCGCGGCGGCAGACGTAGGCCGCCGGCTTGCCGGCGACCGGCTCCTTGCCGGCGAACAACGGCGAACGTTCGGCCAGCGCCGCGCGATTGCCGGCGTGTGCCAGGGCGACGACGCCGTCGAAACGCGCCGCGCCGTGGACGGCCGCGAGCAGGGCTTGCGTCGCCGGATCGCCGGGCTCACCGCAGACGACCACTTCGCGCGGCCCCGCGAGGTGCCAGCGGGCTGCCGCCACCAGGCCCACCGAAGCCGCCGGCGCGGCGGCGAGGCGCGCCTGGTGCGCGCGCACCACGCCGACGCCGCGGTCGTACATCGCGCCGTCGCCGAGCAAGAGGCCCCCGCGCAGCAGCGCCTGCGCGGCGAGCGACGGCCCGCTCGGCAAGGCGCCGTCGTTGGCGGTGCGCGTGCGCACGACCAGTTGCTCGGCGTCGGCGGCGGCGTTCCACAGACCGCCGTCGCCGGCGTCGAAACGCGCCACCATCGCGGCGAGGATCGCCTTGGCGCCATCCAGCCAGCGCGGATCCGGATCGACCTCGAACCACGCCAGCAGGCCGTCGGCCACGGCGGCGTGGTCGTCGAGTCCGCCGTCGAACTCGGCGGCGCCGCGCCGCCACGTGCGGTGCACGCGGCCGTCGACGACCATGCGTTCGAGCAGGAACGTCGCGCAGCGGCGCCCCGCCGGCAACGCGTCCGACGGACCGCCGCAGCGCACCGCGGCGGCGAGCGCGCGCAGCGCGAGGCCGTTCCAGCAGGCGATCACCTTGTCGTCGATCGCCGGCCGCTGCCGCTGCGCGCGCGCCGCCAACAACCGCTGCCGCGCCGCCGCGAAGCGTGCCACGTCGCTCGCCGCCGGCGGACCGTCGGCGCGCGTCAGCACGTTGCTGCCGCCGAAGTTGCCGGCGGCCGTCACGCCGAACCACTTCGCCGCCGCGGCCAATTCGTCGCCGACCGCGGCGTCGAACTGCGCCTTGCTCCAGACGTAGAAGCGGCCTTCGCCGCCGTCGCTCTGGGCGTCGAGGCTGGCGCAGAAACCGCCGTCCGGCGTCTGCATCTCGCGCAGCAGCCACGCGATGGTCGCATCGCCGACCGCGCGCAGCTCGGTGCAACCGACACGACGCCACGCCGCGTAGCAGGCCGCGGCCAGCAGCGCGTTGTCGTAGAGCATCTTCTCGAAGTGCGGCACGACCCAGGCGCGATCGACGGCGTAGCGATGGAAGCCGCCGCCGAGCTGGTCGTGGATGCCGCCGCGCGCCATCGCCTGCAGCGAACGTCGGGCCATGTCCGAGCCGTTGTCGCCGTCGGCGGCGAGCAGGAACAGCAGCTCGAACGCGGACGGAAACTTCGGCGCGAACTCCGGCGCCGCGCCGAAGCCGCCGTGCTCGCCGTCGAAGCGCCGCTCCGCGTCGGCGACGCATGCAGCGACCAGGTCCGCCGTCGGCTCGCCCGGCGGCGGCGTCGCCGCGAGTTCCTTCTGCAGGTGCGCGGTCAACTCGTCGGCGCCGGCGAGGATCTCCGCACGGCGTTCGCGCCACGCGGCCCCCAGTCCGTCCACGACGCGGCGGAACGCCGGCAAACCGTGCGCGTCCTGCGGCGGGAAGTAGGTGCCGGCGTAGAACGGCTTGCCGGCGGGCGTCAGCCACGCCGACAGCGGCCAGCCACCCGGCTTGCCCATCGCCTGGAGCGCCGCCATGTAGACCTCGTCGACGTCCGGCCGCTGCTCGCGGTCGACCTTGATGCAGACGAACTGCTCGTTGAGCCGCGCCGCGACCTCCGGATCGGCGAAGCTCTCCTTCGCCATCACGTGGCACCAGTGGCACGCCGAGTAGCCGATGCTGAGGAAGATCGGCTTGTCGAGCTTCCTGGCGAGCGCCAGCGCCTCCTCGCCCCACGGCAGCCAGTGCACCGGCTGCGCGCTGTGCGCCAGCAGGTACGGCGACGAAGCACCGGCGAGTTTGTTGGAGCCCTGTGCGCCACCGCCGCGGCCGTCGCCTTGACCGAGCGCCGCCGCAGCCAACGACGCAGCGAGCAAGGCGCGCACGACACGAACCGATCCAGCCATCGGCGCATCGTCCCCGGACGATGGCACGAACGCGAGGGGGTCGCCGCGTCGGACGAGGCCGCTCACTTCGCGGTCGGCTGGATCGCTCGCTGCAGGCCGGCGAGGCTGGCCTGCTGGAATGCCCGCACGCGCTCCTGGATGGCGCCGAACCAACCGAACCAGCGCGCCGCGAAGTCGGGGAAGAAGCCGCTCTCGCGCCACTCGATGCGCGTGCCATCGGCGACGGCGGCCCAGGCGATGCGGCCGACCTTCAGGTCCGGACCGCCTTGGTCGCCGGCTCGCAGCACGTAGTCGACGTGCGCCGGCGTGACCGCGACGAGCTTGAGCGTCATCGTGCCCTGCGGACCGCGCCAGGTGATGCTCTGGCCGACGGCGCCTGCCTGGCCCGCGACCTCGCGTCGCGTCTCGGGCCCGAGCGGCACGTCGAGCGGCGACCACGTGGACCAGGCGCCCAGGTCGGCGACCGCCGCCGCGACCCGCTCGGGCGCGCCTTGCACCACCGCCTGCGAGGTGACGGTCCAGGACTTCGCCAGGAAGTTGCCGACGCCGAGGTAGACGAGCACGAAGCCTGCCAACACCAGGACGACGACCTTCAACACGGACTCCTGCGGCGCGCGCGACATCGCGGCAGAGGCTACACGGCGGCGGCCGCCGAATCCCACGCTGGCGCCGCCGGCGCGCGCGGCGATGATGCCGGGCGATGAACGCCATCCTGCATCGGTTGCCCGTGGTGCTCGCCGTGGCGCTCGCCTGGACGCTGGCGGCGGCGACCTCCTGTCGCGGCCAGGGCGGCGCCGGCGCGCCGCCGCCGCTGGCGCGCGAGTTCCGCGGCGCCTGGGTCGCCACCGTCGACAACATCGACTTCCCGAGCCGTCCCGGCCTCGCGGCCCCCCAACTGCGCGCCGAGCTCGATGCGATCGTCGCGCGCGCCGTCGAACTGAAGCTCAACGCGCTGGTCTTCCAGGTGCGGCCGTGCGCCGACGCGTTCTACGAGTCGAGCCTGGAGCCGTGGTCGGAGTTCCTCGTCGGGACGCAGGGCAAGCGCCCGGACGGCGGCTTCGATCCGCTCGCCTACGTGATCGAGCGCTGCCACCAGCGCGGCCTGCAACTGCACGCGTGGTTCAATCCATTCCGGGCGTCGCTGCCGGCGTGCAAGTCGCCGCCAGCCGCCGCGCACGTCACCCAACGCGCGCCGCAGCTGTGCGTCACGTACGGCAAGTTCCGCTGGATGGACCCCGGCGAGCCGCTGGCGCAGCAGTGGTCGCTGGCGACGGTGCAGGAAGTCGTGCGCAAGTACGACGTCGACGGCGTGCACGTCGACGACTACTTCTATCCCTACCCGGAGGACAAGAAGCCGTTTCCGGACGACGCCAGCTTCGCGCGCTACCGCGCCGGCGGCGGCAAGAAGGCGCGCAGCGACTGGCGGCGCCAGAACATCGACGAGTACGTGCAGCGGCTGTGCAAGATCGTGCACGAGGCCAAGCCGCACGTCGCCGTCGGCATCAGTCCGTTCGGCATCGCGCGCCCGGGCGTGCCCAAGGGCATCAGCGCCGGCATCGACCAGTACGAGGACCTCGCCGCCGACGTGACGAAGTGGCTGCGCGAGGGCTGGCTCGACTACCTCTCGCCGCAGCTGTACTGGCCGATCGACCAGAAGGCGCAGGCGTTCGACGTGCTGCTGACGTGGTGGCACGGCCAGAATCCCAAGCAGCGCGCCATCTGGCCGGGCATCAACCCTGGACGAGCGCTCGATCGCGCGCGCAACTGGCGCGCCGACGAACTCGCCGACCAGATCGCGCTGGTGCGCGCGGCCGATCACTCTCCCGGCCACGTGCACTTCAGCTTCAAGGCGCTGCGCACGGATGCGCCGCACGTGGCCGGAGCGCTGCGCGACCGCGTCTACGCCGAGCCGGCGATCGCGCCACACCTGACATGGCTGCAAGCGCCGACGCCGAAGCCGCCGTCGCTGCGGCGCGAAGGCGCCGGGCGCCCGGCCGTCGCCTGGAACGCCGACCCCGACGCGCGCTTCCACGCCGTCCAGGCGCGCATGCGCAGACGCTGGCGCACCGTCGAGATCGTCGGCGGCGGCCGCAACGATTGCGCGCTGCCCGAAGGTGCGGACGCCGTCACCGTCACCGCCATCGGCCGCACCGGCGCGGCCAGCGCGCCGGTCACGCTGGGACTCGCCGCCGGGCGGTGAGCCGAGCGGGCGGGCCACCCCGCCCGAACGAAGTCCTCAAACGAAGCCCGAGATCGCGAGGTCGTCGCCGTACACCTCGTGGCGGACTTCCTTCAGCTGCCAGGCCTCGGCCATGAACGGTCGGCCTTCGCCGGCGACCGGCGTGGGCGCGAAGCGGCCGCCGATGATCTTGGGCGCCACGAAGGCCAGCACCTGATCGACGGCGTTCCAGGCGAACATCTGGGCGACGAGGCCGCCGCCGCCTTCGACGAGCACGCGGCGCAGACCACGGCGCTTGAGTTCGGTGAAGGCGAGCCCCAGGTGCAGCCGCCGCGGGCCTTCCCCGGTCGGGCACGGGATCACCACCACGCCGAGTTGCTCCAGCCGCGCGCGCCGCGCCGGCGCCAGGGCCTCGGCGGCGAGCAACCAAGTGGGCGCCTGCCGCGCCGTCGTGACGAGATTGCTGTCGTCTTCGATCTCGCCGAGCGGATCGACGACGATGCGCACCGGCTGCGGCCCCTGCACGAGCCGGACCGTGAGCTCCGGATCGTCGACCTGGGCCGTGCGGAAGCCGACCATGACGCCGTCACACCGCGCGCGCAGTTCGTGCGTCTTGGTGCGCGCCTCGATGCCGCTGATCCAGCGCGCCTCGCCGGTCGGGGCGGCCGTCTTGCCGTCGAGGGTCATCGCCCACTTGGCCAGCATCCACGGTCGGTCGAGTTGCAGGGCGCGGCGGAACGGTTCGTAGAGCTGGTCGCACAACGTCGCCGCGATGCCGTCGAGGACCTCGATGCCCGCCTGCTCCAGCGCCTGGATGCCGTGCCGCCGATGCCGCGGGTCGGGGTCGATGGTGCCGATCAGCACGCGCTTCACGCCGGCTTCGATCAGCGCGGCGGCGCACGGCGGCGTCTTCTTGCCGTCCTGGCCCTTCGGCGTGCTGCAGGGCTCCAAGGTCACGACCGCCGTGTCGGGCCGCAAGCCGTTGTGACGCGCCTCGTCGAGGGCCATCGCCTCGGCGTGCCGGCCGCCGTAGTGCTCGTGCCAGCCGCGGGCGACGACGACGCCGTCCTTCAGCAGCAGGCAGCCGACCCGCGGGTTGGGTTCGACCTCGCCGCGCCCGCGCTGCGCGAGTTCGACCGCGTCCTGCATCCAGGCGTCGTGCAGCAGGGGATCGTCGATCATGCGCGCTGCGCCTCCGCCGGATCGGCGCGGCCTTCCTGCGCCGCGTCGTGCGCCAGCAACTCGCCGACGCACGAGTGCGCGAGCGCCTCGGTGACGCGGACCGGGACGTACTGGCCGAACAGCTCCCGGTCGGTCGCGGCGAAGTGCACGAGGCGATGGTGCGCCGTGCGGCCGGAGAAGCGACCGGCGACCTTGCTGTCGCCCTCGACCAGCACTTCGGCCGTCGTGCCGACGAGCGCGCGGTTCTTCGCCAAGGTCAGTTCCTCCTGCGCCGCGAGCAGCACGGCGTTGCGGCGCTCCTTCTCGGCGTCGGGCACGTCGTCCGGCAACTCGGCGGCGATCGTCCCGGGCCGCGGCGAGTACTTGAACACGTAGCTCTGCGCGAAGCCGACCGTGCGCAGGAACGCCACCGTCTGGTCGAAGTCGGCGGCCGTCTCGCCCGGGTAACCGACGATGAAGTCGCTGTGCAACTCGACGTCGGGAGCCTTCTGCCGCAGTTGTTCGATGCGGGCGAGGTAGCGCTCGACGGTGTAGCCGCGGCGCATGGCCTTGAGCACGGGGTTGCTGCCCGATTGCGCCGGCAGGTGCAGGTAGCGCGCCACCTTCGGCAGCTCGGCGATCGCGTCGACCAGTTCCGCCGACAGGAAGTTCGGGTGGCTGGTGATGAAGGCCAACCGCCGCAGCGCCGGGATGCCGTGCAACTCGCGCAGCAACCGCGCCAGCGTGGCGCCCTGGCCGGTCAGGTCGCGGCCGTAGGCGTTGACCGTCTGCCCGAGCAACGTGATCTCGGTGACGCCGTCGTCGCACAGGCGCTGCGCTTCCTCGACGATGTCCGCGATCGGACGCGAGACCTCGTCGCCGCGCGTCGTCGGCACGATGCAGTACGTGCACGGCATGTTGCAGCCGCGCATGACCGAGACGAAGGCCTGCGAGCGGTGCGGGCGCACGCGCACGTCGCGACGGATCAGGTCGCCGCTGACGCCCTGGTCGACCGCGACCACGCCGGCGCCGACGACCTCGTGCTTGGTGCGCGCCGGATCGCGGCCGGTGGCGAGCTGCTGGTTCTTCGCCCGGGCCTTCTCGACCGTGTCGTCGATGTCGCCGAAGGCCGACGGACCGACGACGAGGTCGACGTGCGGCATGCGGGAGACGAGGTAGCGCTTGTGCTCCTGCGCCATGCAGCCGAGCACGCCGACGACGAGCTGCGGCTCGCCGCGCTTGCGGATGCGCAGCTTGCCGAGCTTGCTCCAGACGCGGTCCTCGGCGTGCTGGCGGACGCTGCACGTGTTGATCAGCACGACGTCGGCATCGGTCTCGCTGGCGGCGGCGACGTAGCCGCGTTGGCGCAAACGGCTCTCGACCAGCTCGCTGTCGAGCTTGTTCATCTGGCAGCCGTAGCTGGTCAGGTGGTACTTCGGCGCAGTCATCGGAACGCCGCATCCTACGCAGTGGAACGCCCGGGCGCAGCCGCCGAATTCGCCGCTGCCGCGCCCCCCTGGGCAGCCAAGCCGCTCGCGCTACCGTGTCGGCCATGCGCACCATCCGCCCCGGCGCCCTCGCCGCGCTGCTCCTCCCCGCCGCCGCCGTCGCGCAGATCCTGCCGTCGGCCGTGCCCTACGCCCGCACCCAGGACATGTTCGTCGTCGACTCGAGCAACGACGCGTGCTGGCGTCTCGCCGACCTCAACCAGGACGGCGACTACAACGACCCCGGCGAACTGGTGTCGTTCTACGCGGACACGATCGGCGCCTTCGCGTGGACCAATCCGGCGTGCGTCGGCAGCGCCGCCGACGGCACGGTCTACGTCGCCGACACGACGACCGACGTCGTCTACGCGCTGCGCGACCTCAATGGCGACGGCGACGCCAACGAGCCAGGCGAGGCGACGGTGTTCCTCAACAACACCAACGCCAGCGGCTTCGTGATGCACACGGTGAACGGCATCACCTTCGACGTCCTCGGTCGCATCTACCTGACCAACGCCAACACGTCCTCGCCGGTCGGACCTGACCGTATCGCACGCGTGGAGGACCTCAATGGCGACGGCGACGCCAACGACGCCGGCGAGGTGTTCGACTTCTACACCGTGCCCAACTCGTCGACGCCGGTCGGGGTGTCGATCCCGACGAAGGCGGTCATCGGCCCCGACCTCTGCGCCTACTACACCGAGGTCGGCACCGGCACGGCCTACCCGAAGGGCGTCTATCGCCTGAACGACCTCAACCAGGACGGCGACTGCAACGATGCCGGCGAGGCGGCAATGTTCTGGACGCCGCCGGTGGCCACGACGCCGTTCTACTGGGGCCTCGCCGTCGACCAGCAGGGCTGGTTCTACGTCTCCGACCACAGCACCAACGAGAAGGTCTGGCGCGCCAAGGACCTCAACGGCAACGGCACGATCGAGGCGGCCGAACAGACGCTCTACTACCAGACCACCGCGTCGACGTGGTGGGAAGTTGCCGTCCGCGACGACGGCGTGATCTTCTTGTGCGAGTCGCAGACGCCGGACCGCGTCACGCGACTCGTCGACCTCAACGGCGACGGCGACGCGCTCGACGTCGGCGAGTCCTTCCAGTCGTACGACAGCACGGTTTCGCCGACTGCGATCGGCGTGCGCGGCCTCGCCTTCCAGCGCGCGCCGCTGCTGACGGCGCAGCCGCCCTTCGCGCCGATCGGCACGACGACGAACCTCGTCACGCAGACCGCGATGCCGGGCGACCTCGCGCTGCTGGTGATGTCGACCGGCCTCGGCCCGTCGTTCCCGCTGCCGCCGTTCGGCGCCGTCGAGATCGACGTCAGCGCCTTCGCCTCGGTCGGGCTCGGTTTCGCCGATGCGCAGGGCTATTTCGGCCTGCCCGTGGCGATCCCGAACAACCCGGCGGTCATCGGCGCCTACGCCTTCCAGTCGCTGGCCGGCAACCAGTTCCGACTGTTCCTTGCCAACGCCGTGTCGCTGACCGTCACCCCCTGACGCGGCCGCGGCAGGGCCCGGCCAACACGGGACCGGGACCGGCCGCCGCGCGGCGACCATTGCGGCGGGGCGCGGCGCGTCACTCGCTCGGTGTGACGTATAGCGCGGCCCGGGCACCACTGCCGGCCTGTCCCCTTCCTCGCAGCCATGGCGAACATGCGCCATACTCCCATGATGCCAGCTATCCACCGCACCACCCTGCTCACCCTCGCCCTCGCCACCGCGGCGACGGCCCAGAACCTCTCGCTCGATCGCACCGGCGGCGCGATCGGCGGTTCCGCCAACTTCCCGATCGCCGGCCAGCCGGGCGAGATCTACGCGCTCGTCCTCGCCTACCAGGAAGTGGCGACGCCGATTCCAGGCATCGGCCTGACGCTCGACATCAGCGACGAACTCGCCAACCTGACCTACTCGACCCCGGGTTGGTTCGGCGTGCTGAACGCCAGCGGCGCGGCCAGCCCGGCGCTGTCGCTGCCGAACTGGCCGATCCTCGACACGACCATGTGGTCGCTGCAGGCAGTCGCCGGCACGTCGACGTTCCGCAAGAGCAACCTCGTCCGGCTCACGCCGCAGCTGCCGGGCACGTTCAAGCCGACGCTCAACGCGCCGGCGTCCCCGATCCTGACGGCCGGCGGCTGGACCAGCGCCCCGAACAACGAAGTGCTGTTCCTCGGCGGCTCGGGTCCGGTCGCGCAGCGATACAAGGTGCGCACCGAGCAGTGGGAACTGGCAGGCGCATCGCTCGGCGTCGGCATCCTGGCGCAGGCGACCGGCCTGCAGGACGGACGCGTGCTGTTCACCGGTGGACTCGACCTGACGACCGGCCAGCCGACCGCTGCCGCGTCCGTCTACGATCCGGTGACGCAGGTCACGACGCCGCTGACGATGGCCACGCCGCGCGCCGGCCACGGCGCCAGCCTGCTGCCCAACGGCCGCGTGCTGATCACCGGCGGCAGCACCAGCTTCGACCTTTCCAACCCGCTGTCGCTGTTCACCGGCCTGCTGGGTTCGTCGGAGTTCTTCAACCCGGCGACCAACACGTTCACGCCCGGGCCGAACATGCTGGAGCCGCGCGCCTTCCACACGTCGACGACGCTGACCACGGGCCGCGTGCTGGTCGCCGGCGGCATCGCCACGATCCCGATCATCAACATCCCGAACGTCTCGAACACCGCCTACCTGTTCAACCCGACGACCAACAGCTTCGGCCTGCCGTCGCTGTTCAGCGGCGGCCGGTTCCTGCATTCGGCGACGCAGCTGAGCAACGGTCGCGTGCTGCTGGTCGGCGGCCTCACGCTCGACCTGACGACCTTCCTGCAGACGCTGAACATTGCCGACCTGATCATCGGTACGCGCAGCGACTGCCAGCTGTTCGCGCCTTCGGCCTTCGGCTTCGGCAGCTTCACCACGGTCAACGGCATGCAGACCGGTCGCGCCGGCGCCGCTGCCGCCCCGCTCGCCAACGGCGGGGCGCTGATCGCCGGCGGCTTCGGGCTGACGATCAACCCGTCGACGTCCCAGTTCGAGTTCGCGCTGACCGAGACCGCCGACCGCTTCACGCAGTCGCCCAATGCGATCACCCCGGTGGGTTCGATGGCCGCCCCGCGCCTGTTCGGCGCCGCGCTGCCACTGCCCGACGGCACGGTGATGGTCGTCGGCGGCGGTCCGACCAACGCCGAGATCTACCAGAACTGATCCCGTCGGACGACACGACCCGACGCGACCCGACGCGGTCGCCGCGCGGCCGGTACCCACGATCGCACGATCGTCGGCACTGGCCGCGCCGCTTTCCGCGGCGCGCTCCCGCGCTACGCTGCCCGGGCTTGGAGTTCTCCCTGCCGTCGCAGCCGGTGCCCATCTTCCCCCTGGGACGGGTCTACCTGTTTCCCCACCAGGTCATGCCGCTGCACATCTTCGAACCGCGCTACCGGCGCATGGTCGAGGACCTGCTCGACGGCCAAGGCCGCCTGGTGATCGCAACGGTGCCGGACGGCGCAGTCGAGACACCGTCCACCCCTGCACCCGTCCTGCCGGTCGGCGGCTACGGCGAGATCCTGCGGCACCAGCGACTGCCCGACGGCCGCTTCATGCTCTGGGTGTTGGGCCTCTGCCGCGTCGCGGTGTACGAAACGCCGTCCGATCGCCCCTACCGGCGGGTCGAGTGCCGGCGATTCGTCGAGATCGAGGCCGCCGCCGACGAAGAGTCGTCGCTATGCGCCGAACTGCGCGCGGCGGCCGACGCCCGCATCGCCAAACGCGACGAGAAGCTCGAACTGCCCGAAGAGGCGACGGCCGCGTTCCTGACCGACCTGCTGCTGCAACTGCTGCAGTTGCCTTCGACGGAGATGGCGATGGCCTTCACCGAGCCTTCGATCGTGCGCCGGGCGCGCTTCGCGCTCGCCAAGGCGCGGCAACAGCCGCCGAACTGACCGGGGCCGACGGCGCGCTTGCCGGCGACCGCCGCAGCGCTAGCGTGTGGCGGCGATGAACAAGCCCCGTACGCACAAGGCGCCGGAAGGCATCCGCGTCTACCTCGTGGGCGCCCATGCGACGGGCAAGACCACGCTGGCACGCTGGGTCCGCGACCACTACGGCATCCCGATGATCGCCGAGGTCGCCCGCGGCGTGCTCGCCGAGATGGAGGCGAAGCTCGACACGCTGCGCACCGACATCGCCCTGGTGAACCGCTACCAGTACGAGGTCTTCCGCCGCCAGATCGACGCCGAGAACGCCGTCGGGGGTCCGTTCGTCAGCGACCGCGCCTTCTGCAACCTCGCCTACGCCGCCCACCACTCCACCATCCTCGCCGACATCTTCCGCGACCGGAAGCTCGGCGAGTACATGAACTGGGTCCGCCAGGGCATCGTCTTCTTCGTCCGCCCGCACCGCGAACTCGTCGTCGCCGACGGCGTGCGCGCCGGCCTCGAATGGGAGGAAGTCGTGCGCATCGACGGCATGGTCAAGCTGCTGCTGGAGGTCTTCGGCGTGCCCTACATCCCGGTCGAATCGCTCTCCATGCAGGAGCGCGTACGCCTCATGGAGCGCGTGCTCGATCTCGCCGGCCTGCCGCAGCTGCAGACCGTCGCCGCGCCGACGCCGGCCGAAGGCGTCGCCCAACGCGTCAACTGAGTCCTGGAGAACGCACGCATGCCCGCGCAACCGCATCGGCACCTCATCCGCGAGATCGCCAACTTCGTGCACGACCGCACGCCGCTGCGGCCGCGGCTCGCCATGCTGCTCGGCTCGGGCCACGCCTCGATCGCCAACCAGCTCAAGGAGAAGGTCGTCCTGCACGGCGAGGACCTGCCGGGCGCGAAGCTGCATGCGCCGCTGCTCATCGGCCTGCTCGAAGGCGTCCCGGTCGCCGTCGCCGACGCGCCGCTCGCCGCGTACGAAGGCCTCACGGCCAATGAACTGGCGCTGCCGGTCCGCGTGCTGAAGGCGCTCGGTTGCGAGACCCTGGTCGTCACCGCCGGCGCTGCCAGCCTGTGCCAGCAGATCGAGCCGGGCGCCATCGCGATCGTCGAGGACCACCTCAACTTCAGCGATCTGCACCCGCTCGTCGGCCCCAACGACGACCAGCTCGGCCCGCGCTTCCCGGACATGAGCGAACCCTACCGCCGGCAGTGGATCGACGTCGCCCGCGACGTCGCGCTGCGCGCCGGCGTGCCGTGCGCGACCGGCGTGTTCGCGGCCATCCCGGGTCCGTCGATGCCGACGCGGGCGGAGTACCGCTTCCTGCGCCAGGCCGGCGCCGACCTCGTCGGCATGTCGCTGGTCCCCGAGGTCCTCGCCGCGGTGCACGCCGGCTTCGACGTCCTGGCGCTGGTCGGCGTGACCCAGCAGGTGCTCGCCGGCCGCTCCACGCAGGTCTCGATCGAGGCCATGATCGACGCCGCCGACCTCGCGGCGCCGCGCATGGCTTCGATGCTGGTCGGCATCGCCACCGCCAGGGCAGACGCGTGAAGTCGGGCGCACGCACGCCGCGCCGGCCGCGGCTCGCGGTCCTGCTCAGCGGCTCGGGCCGCACGCTGCAGAACCTGATCGACCGCATCGCCGACGGCCGGCTGCACGCGTCGATCGCCGGCGTCGGCAGCAACCGCGCCGACGCCTTCGGCCTGCAGCGGGCGCTCGACCACGGCCTCGAGGCGCGCACGCTCGCCAACGCCAGCGCGACGTGGTCGTGGATCGCCGAACTCGACGTCGATCTCGTCGTGCTCGCCGGCTACCTGCGCTTGCTGCCGATCGAGCCGGACTTCGCCGGGCGCGTGCTCAACATCCATCCCTCCCTGCTGCCGCGCCACGGCGGCGCGGGCATGCACGGCGAACGCGTCCACGAGGCCGTGCTCGCCGCCGGCGACAAGGAGTCGGGCTGTACCGTGCACCTGTGCGACGACCGCTACGACGAAGGCCGCATGCTGCTGCAGGCGCGCGTGCCCGTGCTTGCCGGCGACTCGCCGACGACGCTCGCGGCGCGGGTCTTCGCCGCCGAATGCGAGGCCTATCCCGCCGGCATCGCCCTGCGCTGGCGCGAGCTCTGCGGGCGCTGACGCCCGCGCGACGGCAGCGACCGCCGGCGGACGCGCCGGTCACGCCGGCCGGCGGCGCCGGCTCGCCCAACGGCCGACGACCTGGTCGGCGATGGCGCCGAATAGGATGACGCCGCCGACGACGGCGAACTCCATGCGGTCGCTGTCGAACAGCAACCGGATCGTGTTCGGCAGCACCTGCATCAGCGCCGAGCCCAGCACGATGCCGAGCACGCTGCCCTCGCCGCCGCGGAGCGCGACGCCGCCGAGCACGGCGCCGGCGATCGCGTACAGTTCGTAGAAGCTGCCGAAGCTCGACGCCTGCGCCGAGTTGACGTCGAGGACGAACAGGCAGCCGCCGAAGCCGGCGAGCAGCGAGCAGGCGACGTAGGCCGCGATCGTGAGCCGCCGCGTCGGCACGCCGGCGAAGCGCGCGGCCTCCTCGTTGCGACCGAGCGCGAACAGGTGCCGGCCCCACACCGTGCGCGACCAGACCACCCACGTGCCGACTGCGATGAATGCCAGCGCCAGCAACGGCACCGGCAGCCCGAACGACTCGCCAAGCGGCAGCTTGCCGGTGGCGAGCCAGCGCAGCCCCTCGGCCGCGTCGCCGAACCCCATGGTCTGGTCGTCGCTGAAGCCGCGCATCCAGCCGCGGTAGAGCAGCAACCCGCAGAGCGTGACGACGAAGGGCTGCAGGCCGAGGCCGGCGACGAGCAGGCCGTGCCACAGGCCGATCCCGGCGCACAGCAGCAGCGTCAGCACGAGCGCCGCGCCGCCGCCGCAGCCGCGGTCGCGCAGCAGCCACGGCAGAACGCAGCCGGCGACGCAGACCACCGCCCCGATCGACAGGTCGATGCCGCCCGTAACGATGACGAAGGCCGCGGCGAAGCCCAACACCCCGAACAACCCGATGCGCTGCAGCAGGTTCTCCAGGTTGTAGGCCGAGAGGAAGACGTACCGGCCCGTCTCCGGGTCGTGCGACCGCCAGGCCGTGAACGCAGCCACGACGAGCAGCAGCACGCCGATGCCGAGCGCCTTCTTCATTCCGCCTCCATGCTGGTCGCGGCGAGCATGACCTCGCGCTCGGTCAGGCGGTCGCCGGCGAGTTCCGCGCGGATCGCGCCCGCGCGCATGACGAGAGCACGGTCGGCGAGCGTCAGCACCTCCTCCAGGTCGGAGCTGACGAACACGACCGCAAGCCCAGCCGCTGCGAGCGCGTGCAGGCGGGCGTAGATCTCGGCGCGGGCGCCGACGTCGACGCCGCGGGTCGGCTCGTCGAGCAGCAGCGCCTTGGGCGTGGCCGCCAGCCACTTGCCGAGCACGACCTTCTGCTGGTTGCCGCCCGACAGCGACCCGACGACCTGCTCGATGCTGTTCGCGGCGATGCCCAGTTCGCCGATCGTGCGACGCGCAAGATCGCGCTCGTACGCGCCGTCCACCAGCCAGCCACGCCGGCGCAGCGTCGGCAGCGAGAGGTTCTCGCGCACGTTCATGCCGAGCACGAGGCCCTGCGCCTTGCGGTCCTCGGGCAGCAGCACGAGGCCGGCGCGCGCCGCCGCCGCCGGACCGCCGCCGGCCAGCGGCAGACCTGCGACCGCGACCGCGCCGCCGAGACGTTCGTCGACACCGACCAGCGCCCGCAGCAGTTCCGACCGGCCCGAGCCCAGCAGTCCGGCGATGCCGACGATCTCGCGCCGGCGCACCTCGAAGCGCACGGGCGCGCCGGGAAAGGCCAGGGTGCGCACGCCGTCGACGCGCAGCGCCACCTCGCCGGGAGCGTGCGGCTGCCGCCGCGCCGTCGCCAACTGCCTGCCGACCATCAGATCGACCAGCGCTTCGTGCGTGATCGCCTCGCGGGGCAGTTCCCCGCTGTTGCGGCCGTCGCGCAGCCCGACGGCACGGTCGGCGAGCGCCTTCACTTCGTCGAGCCGGTGCGAGATGTAGACCACGCCGACGCCCTCGCCGCGCAGTTCGCGCACGACCTCGTGGAGCCGCGCGGTCTCGACCATGGTCAGGCTCGACGTCGGCTCGTCCATGATCAGCACACGGGCGCGGGCGCGCAGCGCGCGCGCGATCTCCAGCAGCTGCTTCTGGCCGGGCGCGAGGCCAGCGACCAACTTGTCCGGATCGACGGCGAGGCCGACGCGCTGCAGCCACTCGCGCGCCTGCGACCGCATCGCCTGACGCCGCAGGAAGGGGCCACGGCGGAGCTCGGCGCCGAGGAACAGGGCGCCGGCGACCGTCAGGTTGTCGCAGAGGCTCAGCTCCTGGTGGATCAGCGCGATGCCGGCGCGCAGGGCGTCGGCGGGCCCGGCGAGCCGCAGCGCCCGGCCGTCGAGCAGGATCTGGCCGTCGTCGGGCTGCACGACGCCGGCGAGGACCTTCATCAGCGTGCTCTTGCCGGCGCCGTTCTCGCCGACGAGCGCCGCGACCTCGCCGCGGCGCAGCGAGAAGTCGACGCCTGCGAGCGCGCGCACGCCGGGGTACGACTTGCCGACGCCGCGCGCCTGCAGCAACGGCGCGTCGGGACGTGCTGCCGCCGGGGTCATGCCGTCACTTGCGTCCCGTCTTCTGCCTCAGGTCCGTCCAGAACGCCTCGACGTTGGCCTTGGTGATGGCGCGCGCCGGGATGTCGACGAAGCGCTCCTTCGGCATCAGCGCCGCGCGCCTCTCCGCGTCCTTCTCGCGCACGAGCGCGGCCAGGAGCGCGAGCGACTGGCGGCCGTACTCGTACGGGTTCTGCACCACTGTGCCGTGCACGTGCCCGTCGACGATGCCCTGGAGCGTCGCGTCGTTCTCGTCGAAGCCGACGATCTTGACCTTGCCCAGGCGGTCCGCCGCCTTGACCGTCTCCAGCAGCAGCGGCGGCTCGTACTCGAACAGCCCGACCATCGCCGCGACGTCGCTCCAGCGCGCCAGCGCGTCCTGCGCCGCCGCCTTGCCCTTCTGGCGATCGAACTGGTCGGTGAACGTGGCGCGGACCTCGTACTTGCCGCCCTTCAGCGGCGCGTCCTGCTTGTCGAAGCGCGCCGGATCGCGCGACCGGTCGAGCAGTTCGTCGATGACGCCCTGGCGGCGGCGGCGCGCGTTGTCCTGGTCGAGGTTGCCGACGAACAGCACCACGGCGCCACCGTCCGGCAGCGCCTGCTTGACCAGTTGGCCGCAGAGACGGCCGGCGTCGTAGTTGTCCATGCCGACATAGCACAGACGCTTGCTCTTCGGCGCGTCGGAGTCGTGCGTGACCAGCAGCGCGCGTCCAGCGACCTTGTCGAGCAACGCCGTCATGTTCTCCGGGTCCTTGGGCGACACGGCGATGCCGTCGACGCCCTTGGCCAACAGGTCCTCGAGGATGCGCTTCTGCTCCTCGGCGGTGCCGTTGGCCGGCATGCGGACCACGGCATCGACGCCGAACTCGGCCTTGGCCGCCTCGACGCCGAAGCTGCCCACCGTCCAGAACTCGGCGACGCAGTTGGTGACGAAGGCGAGCTTGGGCTTCCGCGGCGCGTCCTGGCCGGCGACGGCGGCGACGAGGAGCAGCGCAGCGGCGAACGCGAACACGGCACGGCGATGCATGGTCATGGTTGCCTCAGCAGACGGTCACGCCGCCGTTGACGGCGAGGTCCTGGCCGGTGACGAACGCGGCGGCGTCGCCGGCGAGGAAGGCGCAGACGCCGCCGACGTCCGCCGGCACGCCCCAGCGGCGCATCGGGATCAGCGCCTTGTACGCGTCCTTATGCTCCTGCGGGTCGTCGGCGTGGCGCTCGACGGGGATCCAGCCCGGGCTGACGAGGTTCACCGTGATGTTCCACGGCGCCAGTTCCGTCGCCATGCTGCGCGTCCAGCCGGTCTGCGCGCCCTTGGCGGCGACGTACGGCGCGAAGTTCGGCACGCCGCGGCGGAACACCTCGCTGCCGATGTTGATGATGCGGCCGTGGCGGCGCTGCTTCATGCCCGGCAGCACGCTGCGCGTCAGCAGGAACGGCGACTTGACGAAGAAGTCGAGCATCTGCTGGTGGAAGGCCCAGTCGTACAGCTCGAACGGCTTCTGCGGCTGCGCCGGCGTGGCGTTCACCACGACGATGTCGATCGGACCGAGCCGCTTCTCGACCGCATGACACATCTTGACGACGTGCTTCTCGTTGGTGGCGTCGGCGCGCACCAGCATGCCCTCGTAGCCGCGGCCATCGAACTCGGCGAACGTCGCCTCGGCGACCTCCTGGCCATTGGCGAAGTTGAGCGCCACCTTGGCGCCGGCCTGCGCCAAGGCGAAGGCGATCGACTTGCCCAGGCCCTTGCTGCTGCCCGTCACCAGCGCCGTGCGGCCGGCCAGCGTGAACGGCCGCGGCTCGTGGTCGAGCGCAGGCTGCGGCGGGCGGGACGAGGACGCGCGGGCGGCTTTCTTCATGGTGTGCGAGGACGTGACAAGCTACCGGGTTGCCGGCCCGACGGCGACCATCTAGAAGCGCGCGCATGGCGTCGTTCCTCGCGCGCGCGCAATGGCTTGCGGCCGTGGCCCTGACCGCCGCCACCGCGTCGGCGCAGGTGCCGCCGCCGGTCGGCGCCGACGAGTTTGCGCAGCGCCGCGCGGCGCATTGGGCGTGGCAGCCGCTGCGCGAGGACGGCCCGCCAGCCGCCGGCCATCCGGTCGACGCCTTCGTCGACCACAAGCTCGCCGCGGCGGGCTTGCGCCGGGCGCCGCCAGCCCCGCCCCACACGCAATTGCGCCGGCTCTGGTTCGACCTCGTCGGCTTGCCGCCGACGCCCGCGGCGGTGGCGCGCTTCGTCGCCGACCCGAGCGACGCGGCGTGGGCGCGCGAAGTCGACGAACTGCTCGCCAGCGTGCACCACGCCGAACGGCAGGCGCGGCACTGGCTCGACCTCGTGCGCTACGCCGAGACCCTCGGCCACGAGTTCGACTTCGAGGTGCCCAATGCGTGGCGCTACCGCGACTACGTCATCCGGGCCTGCCGCGACGACGTGCCATTCGACCAGTTCCTGCGCGAGCACGTCGCCGGCGACCTGCTGCCGGTGAAGCGGCTCGGCGACGGCGGCGCCGACGAGAGCGTGCAGGCGACGGCCGCCTTCTGGTTCGTCGAGCAGACGCACTCGCCGGTCGACGCCGGTAAGCACGAGGCCGACCGCGTCGACAACCAGATCGACGTGCTCGGCAAGGCGTTCCTCGGCCTGACGATCGCCTGCGCCCGCTGCCACGACCACAAGTTCGACGCCATCCGCGCCGCCGACTACTACGCCTTCGCCGGCTTCGTGCAGAGCTCGCGCTACGTTCAGGCGCCGCTCTGCCCGCTCGACGTGCAGGCCGCGCCGTTCCAGCGCGCCCTGTCCGCCCAGCGCCAGCTCGCCGCGGCATGGGCGAAGGCGCACGGCGCGGCGCCAGAGCCCACGACCGCCCCGCTGGCGCTGCGCGACGGCGACCGCGTCGTCGCCAGCGCCGAGGATCCGACGACCGGTTGGTTCGTCGTCAACGACGGCTTCGGCCCGCAACCGTGGCGGGGACCGCTGTGCCTGGACCCCGCCGCCGCCGCGCCGGAACTGCGGCAGTTGCCCGGTGCGTTCTGGCACAGCGCCGTCGCCGGCCGCCGCCGCGAAGGCACGCTGTCGTCGCCGACCTTTCCGCTGACCGCGCGCTACGTGCACGTGCGCGCCGCCGGCGAACACGCCCGGCTGAAGGTCGTCGTCGACGGCTTCCACCTCGTGCGCGCCCCGATCTACGGCGAACTGCACAAGGGCGTCGGCCATCCCGACGCGCACTGGGTGACCTTCGATTGCGGCGCCTGGTCCGGCCGGCAAGCCTTCGTGCAGGCGATCGACCAGCGCGCCCACGACCTCGCCGATCCGGAGCGCGATCGGCGCGCCTACCCGGACGAGGCATGGATCGCGGTGCAGTCGGTCGTGCTGTCGCCGCACGCCGAACCGCCGCCGGCCGCCGCCGAGCCGCCGCTGCCGCCGCACGCTTGGACCGAACCGCCGGTCGCGGTCGCCGCCGCGCTCGCCGCGCTCCACGACGCGGAGGCGGCGCTGCCGGTGTCGCCGACCCTGCCGGCGATGGCGGACGGCAGCGGGCGCGACGTCGCCGTCGCCGTGCGCGGCGACCATCGCCGCCCCGGCGAACCGGCGCCGCGGCGCTTCCTGCAGGCGCTGGCGCGCGACGGCGCGATGGCGACCGGACCGGGCAGCGGTCGCCAGCAACTCGCCGACGCGATGGTGACCGACGGCGCGCCGCTCGTCGCGCGGGTGCTGGTGAACCGCCTTTGGCGGCAGCTCTTCGAACGCGGCATCGTGCGCAGCGTCGACAACCTCGGCGCGCTCGGCGATCCGCCGACGCACCCTGAACTGCTCGACTGGCTGGCCGCCGACTTCCTGCGCCACGGCTGGTTGCAGAAGCGTGCGCTGCGCCAACTGGTTACCTCCGCCACCTACCGCCAGGACAGCGCCCGCCGCGCCGATGCCGACGCGAGCGACCCCGCCAACCTGCTGCTGCACCGCCAGAACGTGCAACGCCTCGACGCCGAGTCCGTGCGCGACGCGCTGCTGGCGATCAGCGGCCGGCTCGATCCGACGCCCTTCGGACCGCCGATCGAACTGGCGCAGGAGACCATCATCCGCGCGCGCGGCCGGCCCGAGCGCGCCGGGCCGATCGACGGCGCCGGCCGCCGCAGCATCTACCTCGCCGTGCGCCGCAACTTCCTGCCGGCGATGCTGCTCGCGTTCGACCTGCCGACGCCGTTCGCCACCGTCGGCATGCGCAACGTCTCCAACGTGCCGGCGCAATCGCTGACGCTGGCCAACGACCCGTTCGTGCACGAGGCGTGCGCGCGCTGGGCCAACGCCGTGTGCGCCGATCGCGCGCTGACCGGCCTCGAAGACCGCCTCGCCGCCGCGTTCACCCATGCCTTCGCACGGCCGCCGGCGGCCGACGAGGTGGCGGCCTGCCGCGACTTCCTCGCCGGCGGCGGCGCTGTGGCGTGGCCCGACCTTTTGCACGGGCTCGTGCTCGCACAGGAGTTCTTGTACCTGCGATGAACGGCCATGACGGTTCGCAGCCGACGCGGCGCGCCTTCCTGCAGCGCGCCTGGAACGGCTTCGCCGCGCTGCCCGTCTGCCACCTGCTCGCAGGCGGGGACGGCGCCGGCCGCGGGGCGCAGGTCCGCCACCACGCGCCGCGGGCGAAGTCGGTGATCTTCCTCTACATGGACGGCGGCCCCAGCGGCCACGACCTGTTCGACTACAAGCCGCGCCTCGTCGCCGAACACGGCAAGCCGTTCCCACTGCCCAAGGAACCGACGCAGTTCAACGACGCCGGCGACACGCTCGGGCCGTGCGCGAAGTTCGCCCAGCGCGGCGCGAGCGGCCAGTGGATCAGCGACCTGCTGCCGCAACTCGCCGGGCAGGCCGACCGGCTGTGCGTCGTGCGCTCGATGGTCGCCGACTTCAGCGAGCACACCAACGCCAACTACTTCCTGCACACCGGCCACGGCCTGCAGGGTCGACCGGGCATGGGCGCGTGGATCGCCTACGGCCTCGGCTGCGAAGCCGACGACCTGCCGGCGTACGTGGTGCTCAACGGCGGCCTGATCCCGCCCGGCGGCATCGACTGCTTCCACAGCAGCTTCCTGCCGGCGCACAGCCAGGGGTCCGTCTTCCAGATGCGCGGCGACGCGGTCGCCAACATCGCGCCGCGTGAACGCGACCCGCAGCGCCAGCGCCGCAAGCTGCAGTTCGGCCGGGCGCTGGACGAAGCGGCGCGCCGGCGCCAGGGGCCCGAGCCGGCGATCGACGCCGCCGTCGCCAACGCCGAACTGGCGTTCCGCATGCAGGCCGCGGTGCCGGAGCTGACCTCGCTGCGCGGTGAATCGCCGGCGCTGCAGGCGATGTACGGCTGCGACGACGGGTACGAGCCGACGCGCACGTTTGGCCGCCAATGCCTGCTGGCGCGGCGGCTGGTCGAGCGCGGCGTGCGGTTCGTACAGTTGACGTGTGCCGACACCCGCCACGACCGCTGGGACCAGCACGGCGACCTGCCGCGCGGGCTCGCTGACAACTGCCGCATGGTCGACCGGCCGATCGCCGCGCTGCTCGCCGACCTCGACGCCCGCGGGCTGCTCGACGAGACGATCGTGCTCTGGGGCGGCGAGTTCGGCCGCACGCCGTTCGCGCAGGGCGGCTCGGGCCGCGACCACAATCCGTTCGGCTTCACCATGTGGATGGCCGGCGGCGGCTTCCGGGCCGGCCACAGCCACGGCGCCACCGACGATTATGGCTACAAGGCCGTGGTCGATCCGGTCACGGTGCACGACCTGCACGCTACGATCCTTTGGCAGCTCGGCATCGACCACGAGCGCATGACGTACCGCTTCGGCGGGCGCGACCTGCGCCTGACCGACGTCTACGGCACGGTGCAGCGGTCGCTGCTCGCCTGACCAGGTACCCGATGCTCGCCGCCCTGACCGCGCTCGCCGGATTGCTGTCGCCGCAGGAACCGGCCGTCGCTCCTGCCGCAGCGCCGTGGTTCGAGCGCGCCGACGCGGAGCGCTGCGCTGCCGCAGCGGAGCGCGGCCTCGCGTGGCTGCGCGACCGCCAGCTGCCGACGGGCTGCTGGGTCGGCTTCGTCGGCCACAAGGTCGGCGACGACTACGAGGTGCTGCTGCAGGCGCTGCTGCCCGAGGCGCAGGCGAGCCTGGGGCGCGGCCATCTCGGCGTGACGGCGCTGTGCGGCATGGCGTTCCTCGCCAGCGGCAGCCTGCCCGACCGCGGCCCGCACGCCGACGTCGTGCGCCGCACCGTCGCGTACGTCGAGTCGACGGCGATGGAGAACGGCTACCTGACCGACTCCGGCACGCGCATGTACAGCCACGCCTTCGCGACGCTGTTCCTCGCCGAGGTCTACGGCGCATCGGCGACGGCGAGCCTGCGCACGACGCTGGAGCGGGCCGTGCAGCTGATCGTCGAGTGCCAGAACGAACTCGGCGGCTGGCGCTACAACCCGTTCGACCGCGAGCTCGACCTCTCGGTGACGGTCTGCCAGGTCCAGGCGCTGCGCGCGGCGCGCAACATCGGCATCCGCGTGCCGGCGACGACGATCGAGCGGGCGATGGAGTACGTGCGCCAGAGCCGCGTCCCGCGCGGCCCGCAGAAGGGCCTCTACTACTACAAGATCCACGGCCGCGGCCAGTACGAGAAGCCGACCCAGTACGCCATCAACGCCGCCGCGGCGACCGCCCTGCGCAGCGCCGGCATCCACGACGAGGAACTGCACGACCCCGTGCTCGGCTTCCTCGAGCGCGACTACGGCGACGTCGCCCGCTGGTACGGCGAGCACTACTTCTACTGGTACGGCAACTACTACGCCGCACAGGCCTTCTACCAGGCGGGCGGCCCCCGCCTGCGCGGCTACTTCGCCCGGCTGTCGGCCGACCTGCTGAGGTCCCAGTTGCCGGACGGCCGCTGGCGCAACCGGACCGGTCCCGGCGACCCGTTCGCGACGGCGGTCGCGTGCATTCTGCTGCAGATGCCGCGCCAGTACCTGCCGATCTTCCAGCGCTGATCGGCCTGCCGGCGCGGCCGGCGGCGGGCCGACCGGGCGTGCGCCGTCGCCACCGCCCGCCGCGGCAGCGCGGCCAGCGCGCTTGGCTTTGCGCTTGAATCCCCGGCCTGAGCGGCAACGATCCAGGCCGGTCAACCACGGTCAGTTCAGGGCGTATGCGCAACACGAACGCACGAATCCTTCTCGGCGCCTGCATGCTCGTCGCCACCGCGACGGCGCAAGCCCAGGCCATCCCACAGTCCCACGGCGGCGGCGGCAGCTACGACAAGCCGACCTACAACGACGCCTACGGCCTGTCGTCGGCGCCGTCGGCGCTGCCGCAGGGCAACGTCGACTACACCATGCGCGCGCTGTTCCTCAGCCAGCATGGCGACTTCATGAACCGCCGGCAGCGCTACACGCCCGACGTCGAGCTCGCGGCGCGCGTCCTGCCGAACCAGCGCGTGAACAACGAACCGGGCAGCTTCGACATGCTCGGTTACGACCTCGACGCGACCTTCCGGCCGCTGGTCTCGACCGACGGCTACCTGACGTTCGGCGCCTACTACAAGGCGCGGCGCTATCTCGCTTCGAGCGACTTCGGCGATGGCGGCGCCAACGGCGACGACGGCTGGGGCGACGAGACGCTGTACGGCATGGGCGGCAAGTTCGGCTTCGGGGTCTTCCTGACCGACAACGTGCTGCTCGAAGCCGAGACGCACCCGGGCGTATGGTCGGACAACGACGACACCCTGCATCACGAGGACTTCGACTTCCCGTCGTTCGCGATGTTCACGGTGAGGTCGCTCGACAACTTCTTCTTCAAGTTCGGCGCGCGCTACAACCAGGTCTTCGAAGAAGCGCCGTGGCTGCCGATCCTCGGCTTCAGCTGGGAGCTGTCGGAGAGCGTGCGCCTCGACGTGCTCGCGCCCGAGCGCTTCGAGTTCTCGCTGTGGCCGAACCAGAGCTTCGGCCTGCTGTTCGGCGGGTCAGTGACCGGAGCCGAGTACCACATGCACACCAAGCGCACTGGCCCCGACGCCAACCAGCGGGCGGATGCGCGCGTGCAGGAAGCCATCGCGTACCTCGGAATGCTCGCCCGCTTGAACGACAACGTCTCGTTCCAGGCCCGCGCAGGCATCGTGATCGCCGGCGAGTACAGCCTGACGACGGGCGCGAATGGCTTCGACCCGATCGACGGCCCGCTCGACCAGGGCCTCTACGCGGAAGTCTCGCTGGGCGTGAGCTTCTGATTGCTGGGTCGCCGCCGCAACGCGGCGAGCGACTCACGGCGAACCAGAGCAACCAGCCCGCTGCGGCGGCTCACGCCTGCGGCGCGGTTGCTGGGTCGCCGCCGCAACGCGGCGAGCGACTCACGGCGAACCAGAGCAACCAGCCCGCTGCGGCGGCTCACGCCTGCGGCGCGGTTGCTGGGTCGCCGCCGCAAC
>JADCJE010000152.1 GCA_020247305.1 Phycisphaerales bacterium
CCTGGTGCTGGGCGGTGGTGTGGCTGGATCGGCCACGGCGCTGCTCGCCGCCCGCCGCGGCCTGTCCGTCGTGCTCGTCGAGCACGGCCGGCCCGCCCTCTCCGGGCCGCACGAGACGCTGCTGGCGACCGGACGCGAGCGTCTGCAACGCATCGGCCTCGCGGAAGCCGTTGCCGCCGCCGCGCGCCCTGATCCGCTGCGGCACGGGGCCTTGTGGGGCAACGACGAACTGGCGTGGCGCACGGAGGACGGCCACGGGCTGCTGCTCGCGCGCGGCCGCTTCGACGAGGCGATGCGGCAGGCGGCGGTGGCCGCGGGCGCGGTCCTCTTCGCCGCCGCCAAGGCGGAACCGGTGGATGGTGGTTGGGCCGTGTGCGGCCCGGACGGCGAGCGCCGGCTGCAACCGCGCCTCGTCGTCGATGCGCGCGGGCGGCTCGCCAACCCACGCCGCACCGCCGCGCACTGCGGCCGGAGCCTGCTGGCGGTGACGCTCGTCGGCGAGGCGGCGGTTGACGACCTCGGCACCGCCACGGTCGAAGCCACGCCCGACGGCTGGATCTGGACGCATGCGCCGTGCGACGGATCTGCTGCGGCCGCCGTGCTGGTCGACGGCGACGAGGCCGCGGCGAGCGGGGTCGGCGCGTTGGTGCGCCGGGTCCTGCGCGAGGCCCGCGGTCCGGCCGCGCGGCTCCGGAATGCCCGCGCGACGCACGCAAACGACGCCACGCCGCGGGTCGCCGCGTCCAGCCCCGATCGCCTCGCGATCGGTGACGCGACGGCGACCATCGATCCGCTCGCCAGCCAGGGCGTAGAGAAGGCGCTGTTCGCCGCCGACCACGCCATCGCCGTGTGCACCGCCGCGCTGCAGCGACCGGAGTGGCGCCATCGCCTGTTCGCGGCGCATGCCCGCTGGGAACTCGGCCTGTGGCACGCGCACGCCGCCACGGCGGGGGAATGGTATGCGCGCGAATCGCGCTTCGTCGAGTCGCCGTTCTGGCGGCAACGACGGCCAGCGCCCGCCGCGCCGGAGCCGGCCGACGACGAACCGCTCGTCGTGGCGCCGGCCATCACTGCGGGCGAGGCGCTGGTGCGCGCCGGCGACACGTTCACCGCGCGCCCCGGATTCTGCGACCTTCGGACCGGCGACGAGCAGTCGCACGTCGGGTACGTGCCGATCGCCGCGCTCCTTGCTCGCTTCACCGCGCCGACGCCGCTGCCCGCAGCGGTCGCCGCAGCGGGGGGCGACGCGCGCTTGTTCGTGCTGCCGCCGCGCGCCGTCGATGCCGCCATGCGCACGCTGCGCCGGCGCGGCTGGCTCATCCCAGCGCCGACCGCAGCAGACAGCCGCTGACGGCGGCGACGGCGAGGCTCTCGCCGCGGGCGCGCAAGCGCCGCACGCCATCGGCATCGGGCGCCGCGAGCGGCGAGGCGAACCAGATCAGGCGACCCGCGTGCGGCCGCAGTTCGGGCGTCTGCCACGGCACGTTGGCGTCGCCGACGACCGCCTCGACGTCCGCCAACGCGCCGGGGTCGCACGGCAGGCCGCCGTAGCTGGCGGGGGCGACGAGGCGCACGCGCCGCGCCCGCGCCGCGGCTGCGAGATCGGCGAGTTCGCGCCGGTGCCGCAGCGAGGTCGTGCCGAGGCTCAGGTTCACGACGTCGGGGCCGAGCGCCAGCGCGTGGCGCAGCGCGTGCACCACGGCGGTGAAGTCGCAGGTCGGCGAACGCTCGAACACGCGCAGCGAGACGAACTCGACCGGCGCGTCGGGCGGGAGGAAGCGCGCGATCGTCGCCGCCACCGCGGTGCCATGGCCGAGCACGTCCGCCTCGCGCTCGCCGGCCTCGCGTTGGCCGGCCGGCCCGAACGTCGGCCCGATCACGACGCGCCGGCCGCGCAGCGCCGGCTGGCCGCCGTCGACGCCGCTGTCGACGACGACGATGCGCCTCATCCGTCGATCACGTGGATGCGGCCGACGATCTCGCCGTCGAGTTCGACGGTCTTCAGGCGCTTGAGTTGGGCATCGAAGACCTCGAAGTCGCTGCCGGCGACGCCCATGTAGACCTTGTCGCCGTCGGGGGAGATCGCGACCAGCGATCGCCGCGGCCGGAACTCCTCGAACGCCTCGGCGATCTTCTTGCCGTTGGTCAGGTCGAACAGCAGCAGCCGCGCGCGGTTGTCGCCGTCGCGGTCGCCGCCGAAGCCGCCCGACATCAGCGCGCCGACGGGCTTCTTGGTGGCGACGCGCAGGCCCCACGACGACTGGTTCGGGCCCCATTCGTCGACGCGCACGATCTTCTTGTCGGCGAGGTCGAGTTCGACGAGGCCCCAGCTCGTGCGCCGCGTCTCGACCGGATCCGTGCTGGTGAACAGCATCAGCGCGCGCGTCGGGTCGCGGCGGTCGAGCAGGTCGGTGCCGCCGAGGCGGATGGCGCCGGCGCCAAAGTGGCGCGGCGTCCGCAGGTCGAGCTTGCCCTGCGACTTGAGCGTGCGGGCGTCGAGGAACTCCAGGTTGCCGTCGTCGTCCGTCGCCAGCCACTGCGTGCCGTCGGCGGACAGCTGCGCGCCGCGCTCGATGGCGTCCGGCAGGCGGCTGAGCTTGCGTTCGATCTTGTGGCCGGCGACGTCGTAGAGCAGCCACTGCGCCGCCTCGAACGAGTACCGGTCGATCTCCTTCTTCACCCGCTCGGTGCGCACCAGCCAGTGCTGGCCGCCGGGGCATTCGCGCAGGTCACGGATGCGCAGGATGAAGCCATCCTCGGCGAACTTGTGCTCGCTCGTCACCGTGCCGCTGGCCAGGTCGACGACCTCCACCGACTGCTGCTGGTCGGTGACGACCAGGATGCTCTTGCGGTCGTGGGTGAGGTGCGTGCTCCAGAACATGCCGCGCTTGAGCTCGACCTTGCGCGTGATGGTGTCCGTCGCGGGGTCGAACTGGGCGAGGAAGTTCGGGTACATCGTGAACCAGAACGACTGCTTGCCCTGCAAGCCGGCGGGCGACGGCGCCGCGACCGGCGTGAACGCCGGAAACTCGGTCAGCGCCTGGCTGCCGCCAGGGCCGCCCTGGCCGCGCCGCCGTCCGCCGGGGCCGCCCTGGCCGTTGCGTTCGGGCGCGCCGCCGGCCGGAGGATCCTGCGGACGCGCCGCCGGCGCCGGTTCCTGGGGAACCACCGGCGCCGGGGCCGGCGTCGTGGCTGCGGGCGGCGGCGCCACCGGCGCCGGCTGCTGCGGTCGTTGGGCAGTCGCGGCGAACGCGAAGGCGCAGAGCGCGGCGACGAACGAAGCAGTCGGCATCACGGGAACACCAGGTCGAGGGACTTCCAATCCTGCACCGGCGCGCCGCACGACATCGTCCACTTCGGCGCGTTGGTCACGCCGTCGGGGACCTGCGCGGGCCAGTAGCACGTGTGGTAGCAGTCGTAGAGGTCGCGTTCGATCGGCTGGCACAGGCCGTGCGTGCCGTTGCCGGAGTCGACTTCCCAGCCGGGCGCGAAGATGGTCGTGCAGCCGTACGGGTACTGCGTCGGCGGCGGATCCTGCGTCAGCGCCCGCGCCTCGCCGCGCTGGGCCAACACCATGGCGGCGAGCTGCCGCGCCTTCTGGTTGCAGGCGATGATGCGCGGTCGCCGCGGCGGCTGCCCGGCCTTGCTGCCGTTGTCGATCGGGTCGTTGCTCATGACGTCTCGAACCTCGCGAAGAACCTCGGATTGCGCGACAGGATGCGGCCGTAGACCGAGAGCCCCAGGTCGACGAAGCCGCGGATCCACTCGCAGTAGTGCAGGTTGGCGTGTGTCGCGTCGCCGTAGCGCACGTGCGCCTCGTGGTAGCAGCCGCCGGCGCACAGCGGGCGCGCGAAGCACTGCGTGCAGTCGGTCTTCTGGTCGACGTGCGCCTTCTGCAGGAAGGCCGTGCGCACGGCTTCGTCGACGCCGGTCGCCACCGTGCCGACCTGGTGCGACTTCGACTCGACGAAGCGGTGGCAGAGGTTGAGGTCGCCCTCGGTCGACACGCCGAGCAGGCCGAGGCCCGCGCCGCACGGATGCGCCTTGTTGACGCCCTGGTGCAGTTCGCGCAGCAGGTCGCCGAGGTTGGCGAAGCCGTGGTCCTCGTTGCGCAGCGCCGCGGCAACGTAGTCCTCGGCCAGTTCGCCGAACTCGCGCAGCAGCTTCTGGTAGCCGAACTCGCCGAGTGCGTACTCGCGACCGAGGCCCGCGGTGACCGGGGCGAAGCCGACCTCGTCGAAGCCGAGTTCCTGCGTCAGGTAGCGGTAGGTGGCCGGCACCGGCGCTGCGCCCGAGGTCAGCGTCACGCGCGCGCCGACCGTGCGGCCCTTGCGCTCCTTGTTGCGCGCGAGCAGCTTGCGGATGCGCGGCTCGACGACGTCGAAGCTGCCGACGCCCTTCTGGAAGGTGCGGTGGCGATCCTGCTCCTCCTTGGCGCCGTCGATCGAGATCGTGATGCCGAAGCGGTGCTGCGTCAGGAAGTCGATGACCTCGTCGGTCAGCAGCGTGGCGTTGGTCGTCAGCGAGTAGTGCACGCGCTTCTTCAGCAGCGCGGCCTTGGCCTCGGCGTACTCGACGGCGGCGCGGATCGCCGGAAAGTTCAGCAGCGTCTCGCCGCCGAAGAACGTGATGGACACCTGCGGTCGGTCGCCGCTGCTGCGCAGCAGGAAGTCGATCGACTGCCGCGCCGTGTCGTCGTCCATCTTCGGCTTGCCGGCGCCCTTGCTGCCCGTGCCGTCGGTCAGCCGGTCCTCGCCGTACTCGTAGCAGTACGTGCACGACAGGTTGCACTTGTTGGTGACGTTGAGCACCAGCGTCGCCAGCGGGAACGGCATCGGCGGCAACTGCGCGCGCGGCGGCGCGGGTTCGCCGACCGGGCGGACGACGCCGAGGTCGATCAGGTCGTGCAGCGCCGTCGCGGCGGCCGCGCGATCGGGGCGATCGGCGAGCCACGCCTCGTCGTCGCGGCCGCCGGGCACGGCGAACGCGTCGACGATCGCGGCGGTGTCGGCGTCGAGGCCGAGGATCGCCGCCGAGGTGGCGACGTAGACGAACTCCAGCCCGCCGTCGCCGCGGAACCGTCGGTGCAAGGCCGTTTGCAGTCGCATCAGCGGTCCTCCCAGTCGAGCGCGGTCCAGCGCGTGTAGAGCGGCGTGCTGACCAGCAGGTGGCCGCGGGCGAAGAACCGCTTGCGCTCGCGCGCCGGCGGCCCGGCGGGGGCCTCGGTTGTCGGCGGCGCTGGCTGCGCGCCCTCCGTCGGCGCCGCGCCAGGTTTGCCGCCGTCGGCCGCCTTCTTGGGCGCCGGACGCACCGGCACGTCGAGTTCGACTTCGGCGGTGACGAACACGTCGCCGAGGTTGTTCGCCTGCCACTTGCGCCGCGGATTGGGGCCGTCGATCGCCGGCGTGAACACGCCCGTCTGCGCGTCGATGCTGCCGACGAAGCGCACGTCGTCGTCGTTCTCGCGCACGATGAACTCGGCGAGGCCCCAGGTCGGCTTGACGACGAACAAGTCGACGTCGTCGGCGGTGAACGGCTTCGCGTCGACGCCGCGGTGCACGGCGACGGCTTCGAAGCGCTCGATCTGGTTGGGCATGCGCGCGCCCTGCTCGCGCGCGCCGCCGATGCGAGCGAGGCCCTGCAGCGGCCGGATGCGCACGTAGTCGACGGTGTCGTACAGCGTGACCGCGGCGCCGTCCGGATCGCTGGCGAACGCGACCGTGCGCGCGCCGAGTTCGGCCCCGGCGGCGGCGTCGACCATCAGCACGCAGTGGCGATCGCTCTTGCGCTCGACGCCGGCCACGGACAGGCCGGCGCCGACGAAGAAGTGTTCGGGCTTGCAGTCGGCGGGGAACGCCTCGCCGTAGACGTCGAGCCGATGGCCGTTGCTCGGCACGGCGATCGCCTCGTTGCCGAGCGCCAGCACGCGCGGGCGGCCGAGGTCGCGGCACAGGGTGACGTCGACGCCGACTTCGTCGTAGTTGCCGGTGAACAGGCGGCCCTTGAGCGTCTGCCAGCCGTCGTCCAGCAGCAGCACCTCGCGCCACTGCGCAGCGTTCTCGCCGACGGCGCTGCGGCCGCGCCACGAGTAGCCGGCGTACAGGATGCCCTTGCCCTTGCGCGTCTGCTGCGCGCCGCCGTCGAACGCGAGGTTCCAGGTGATCTCGTACTCGTCGGCGTCGGTGCGCACGAGCGTCGCCGTGCCCTGCAGGTCGCCGACGCCGATCTCGTGGCCGCGCACGGTCCACGTGCCGGCGAGCGGCACCTCGCGGCGGTTGCGTTGCCACGCTTCCCACGACGGCGTGAACAACGGCTGGTCCTGCGTCAGCTTCGCCAGCACGCGGTCGCCGACACCCTGGGTCGGGCCAGCTCCGCCCTCGCCGCCGCGACCGCGGGCGCCAGCGCCACTGCCGCCAGCGCCATTGCCGCCAGCGCCACTGCCGCCAGTGCCACCGCTGCCCGCGTTCGCCGAGGCGCCACCACCCGATCCGGCGTTGGTGGCGCCGCCGCGGCCGCCGCCGCCGTTCCAGCCGAAGCCGCCGCGGCGCTCGTCCTCGGGCGGCCCACCGCCCATCTGGCCGCGCGACAGCGGGAACATCGCGACGTGCGTCGCGCGCAGCAGTTGCCATTCCTCGGCGTCGCGCTGCTGCAGCAGCACGCGGCCGAGCGGGTGGCACTGCGCGCACGCGCGGCGGAAGTCCTGGTCGTGGTGCTCCTCGGACCAGTGCACGCGCCGCTCGCTCTCGTACAGGCCGCGCTGCGCCTCGCTGCGCGTCAAGCCGTGCGAGTTCGACAGCGAACGCACGAGCCACTTCGCCTGCGCCGCGTCGAGCTGTACGCCGTGGAGGCGGCCCATGCGCTTGATCGTCTCGGCCCAACCCTCGGGCGACTTGCGCACGAAGGAGATGCGCGTCATGTGCTTCTGGTCGTCGAGCGCGTGGCAGCGCGCGCAGTGCGTGTGCACGACCGGATCCTCGACCGCGATGCCGCGGCGATCGGGCTTCTTTGGCGCGTCGGCGCCATCGGCCTTGTCGGCCTCGACGGCGGGTTCTTGCGCCGCGGGCGACGGCGGCGCCGGGTCTTGCGCAGCGAGAGGCAGCGCGGCGAGCGCAGCCAGGAACGCGGAGGCGAGCTTTCGGACCATGCGGCGGCTGTCGTGGATGGCTGGCGGGGGAGGCAGGTCCGTCCACCGGCGAGGCTGCGCACCTTAGCGTCCGGCACGGCGCATGCGGGCAGGGTTCGCCCGTCCGTGCGTCGCGGGTTCGTCCCACGCCGGTGGCATCAGCCGCGCCGCACCGGCCGGTCGTCGACCAACCGCCCGTGCGCC
>JADCJE010000153.1 GCA_020247305.1 Phycisphaerales bacterium
CCGGGCAAAACGCCCATCCACAACCAAGCGATCAGCCCACGGACGATGCCGGGGCGGCGACTGCGGGGCGCAGCGCCGTCCGCGGGTCGACCACCCGGGGCGCGGCCACGCCGAGCGCTCCGCGAGCCATCGGCGGCAGCTTGCCCTGGGCGGCGGCGAGCACGGCGCGCAGGTCGTCGAAGGCCGCACCGCTGCCGAACAGGCCGAGTGGGCGCTGGTCGCGCAGCGAGGCGGGCACGGCGGCGTCTTCGCGGACGAAGCCGCAGGTGTGCAGCTCGGCGGCGAGGAACCGGCGGGCGACGGCGGCGAGGCGCGCGGCGGTGGCCATAGCGGTCTCGCGGTCGGGCACGCGGTTGACGACGAGTTCGGGCAGCGGCCGGCCGCGCGCGTTGAGCACCTTGCACAGCGCGTACGTGTCGGTGACGGCGGCGATGTCGGGCGTGGTGACGCCGAGCACGAGGTCGCTGCGCTCGGCGACGAGCGTGGTCGCCGGGCCGACGCCGGCGCCGGTGTCGACGACGATGGCGTCGAAGCTGCGGCGGGCTTCGAGCACGGCGCGCAGCGCGCGTTCGCGCGGCAGGCCGCGTTCGCCGGCAAGCGCGCTGCTGCCCGAACGGCCGAGCACGACGGCGAGGCCGCCGGGGCCGGCGACGATGGCGTCGCGCAGGCTGCATTCGCCGGCGGCGACGGTTTCGAGGTCGCGCGCGGCGGCGAGGCGAAGGTGCACGCCGACGTTGGCGCAGCCGGGGTCGAAGTCGACGAGCAGCGTGCGGTGGCCGGCGCGCGCCAGCAGGGTCGCGAGCTGCACGGCGATCGAGGTCTTGCCGACGCCGCCCTTGGCGCCGGCGACGGCGAGCACCGGCGCGGGCAGCGGCTGCGGAATGACGAGTCCGGCGGCCTGGTGCGCGGGGAGGGGCGCGGCCGCAACCGAGGGCTTGGCTGCGGGGACGGGCATCGGCGCCGGCGAAGACGCGGACGATGACGCATGCGTTCGCGCAGGCGACAGCGACGGTGCGGACGACGGCGCTGGTGCAGGCGACAGCGACGGTGCGGGCGACGGCGCTGGTGCTCGCGCCGGGGAAGGTGCGAACGACGACGCGGGCGCAGGCGCAGGCGCAGGTGCGGACGACGACGCGCGCGAGGCGTTCGACTGCGCCGGCGCGGTCCGGTCCGGCGCGGTCATGACGCCACCTGCGCGTGACGAAGGTCGAAGGCGGCGTCGGCGAGCGCCTGCGGATCGGCGGCGACGATGTCCTGCGGCACTTCCTGGCCGAAGCACACGTGGCTCAGCGGCAGGCCGCGCTCGACGACGGCGCCGAGCGCTTCGCCGGGGGCGACGGTCTCGTCCCACTTGGTCAGGCACACGGCGTCGAGGCCGAGCGGCGCGAAGGCGTCCAGCACGACGCGCGCGTCGCGGCCGCGTGTGCCGGCGGCGAGGCACAGCATGGTCGCGCACTCGCCGGCGCGCAGGTTGCCTTCGAGCAGCGGCAGTGCGTCGCGGTCGGCGGGGCTGCGGCCGGTGGTGTCGATGAACACGCGGTCGGCGTCGGCGTGCGTGCGCAGCGCGCGGCGCAGGTCGGTGGCGGTGAAGCACACCTCGAACGGCGTCGCCAGCAGGTCGGCGTAGGCGCGCAGTTGTTCGACGGCGGCCATGCGGTAGGTGTCGAGCGTCAGGATGGCGACGCGTTCGCCGCGGTCGCGCGCGCGCGCGGCCAGCTTGGCGAGCGTCGTGGTCTTGCCGACGCCGGTCGGGCCGATGAGGGCGATGGCGCGGAACGCCGGGTCGCAGTCCTCGACGCCGCGGTCGCAGCGCACGAGGCTGGCGAGCACCTTGGCGGCGAGGCCGGGCAGGGCCGGATCGCCGGGCAGCGACAGGTCGACGCGCGTGCCGAGCAGCGCGTTCTCGACGGCGCGCAGCACGGCGTCGGGCAGGCCGAAGCCGGTCGCGGCTTCGGCGAGCTGCTGGAAGCCGCGCGTCCAGCGCGCGGGGCGCGCGGCGGCCGCGTCGTCGGCGGCGCGGGCGTTCGCCGGCTGCGGGCGCGCGGCGACGACCACGAAGCCGGTGCGGGTCGCCTTGGTCTCGACCAGCAGGGCGTCGTCGCCGCACTCGGCGCGGACGCGCGCGAGCGCTGCAGGCAGCGTGCGGGCTTCGAATCGCTTGAGCAACATGGTCGGCGGTGAGGCGGTCGGGGTCTGCGGTGCGGGCGGGACGCGCGTTCGGATCGCGCTGCAGCGCGGGGGCGGTGTCCGGCGGTGGTCGGTTCGGGGAGCTTCGTGCTTGCGAGTTCTTCGGCGGCTTGCGGTGGGGTGGTCGGGGATCAGCCGGCGACGGCGATGCGCTGCGTGGTCTCGACCTTGCGCGCCGGCGAGGTCTCCTGGTAGCTGAGGACGGCGGCGTTGGGGATGACGCCGGCGATCGCCTCGGCGAGGAACGGCCGCAGGCTCGCGCGCGTGACCAGCACCGGGTCGCGGCCGCTGCGCGCCATCGTCGACAGCGCCTCGGCGGTGCGGTCGACGAAGCGGCCGAGGAAGCCGGCCGGCAGGTTGGCGGCGCCCTCGTTGCCGGCGAGCGCTTCGGCGAGGTTGCGTTCGAGGTCGGGATCGAGGAACGCGGCGTGCAGCGTGCCCACGGGGTCGAGGTGCGGCTCGACGATGGTGCGCGCGATGCGGCCGCGCACGTGCTCGGTGAGCTGGCGCAGGTCCTTGGTCTCGGTGCAGGCGTCGGCGAGCGCTTCGAGGATCGTCTGCAGGTTGCGGATCGGCACGCCCTCGCGCAGCAGGCCGGCGAGCACGCGCTGCACCTGGCCGACCGTCAGCTGCGACGGGATCAGCTCGTCGACGACCGCCGGCGAGGTCTTCTTGAGGTTGTCGACCAGCGACTTCACGTCGTCGCGCGACAGCAGTTCGCCGGCGATCTTCTTCAGCGACTCGGTGAGGTGCGTGATCAGCACCGACGCGGCGTCGATGACGGTGTAGCCGAGCAGCTCGGCGCGGTCCTTGTCCGACTCGGCGATCCAGCGCGCCGGCAGGCCGAACGCCGGCTCGACGGTCTCGATGCCGTGGATCGGCGCGGCCGTGCCGCTCGGGTCCATGGCGAGGTACTGGCCGGCGCGCAGCGTGCCGCGCGCGACCTCCTGGCCGCCGAGTGTGATGCGGTAGGTGTTGGGCTCCAGCTGCACGTTGTCGCGCACGCGGATCGGCGGCACGACGAGGCCGAGGTTCTGGGCGAACTGGCGGCGCAGTGCGCGGATGTGGTCGAGCAGGCCGCCATGCTTGCCGGGCTCGACGAGGCCGATCAGGCGGAAGCCCAGCTCGACGCCGAGGCGGTCGACGCCGAGCAGTTCCTCGACCGGCTGCTGGTTCTCGTCCGGCTTCGGCTCCTTGGCGGCGGCCGCGGCGGCCTTCTCGGTCTCGGCGCGGACCAGCGCGGCGTCGGCGGCGCTCGAGTAGGCGAGCAGCGCGCCGGCGATGCCGAGGAACAACAGCGTCGGCATGCCCGGCAGCAGCGCGATCACCACGAGCACGCCGGCGACCAGCCGCAGCGTGCGGCCGCTGGCGAGCATCTGGTCGCCCATCTCCTCGCCGAGCGAGCTCTCGCTGGCGCCCTTGGTCACCAGGATGCCGGCCGCGGTCGAGACCAGCAGCGCCGGAATCTGCGCGACGAGGCCGTCGCCGATGGTCAGGATCGTGTACTTCTCGAACGCCGCGCCGGCGGACATGCCGCTGAACGCGATGCCCATCACGAGGCCGCCGACGATGTTGATGCCGGTGATGATGAGGCCGGCGATGGCGTCGCCGCGCACGAACTTGCCGGCGCCGTCCATCGCGCCGTAGAACTCCATCTCCGTCGTCAGCGCTTGGCGGCGCACGCGCGCCTCGTCGGCGGTGAGCAGGCCGGCGCCGAGGTCGGCGTCGATCGACATCTGCTTGCCGGGCATCGAGTCGAGCGCGAAGCGGGCCGCGACCTCGCTGATGCGGCCCTGGCCCTTGGTGATCACGATGAACTGGATCACCACGAGCACCAGGAAGATGACGATGCCGACCAGCGGCTCGCCGCCGACGACGAACTCGCCGAACGTCTTGATGACGTCGCCGGCGTCGCCTTCGAGCAGGATCAGGCGCGTGCTGGCGACGTTGAGCGCCAGCCGGAACAGCGCCGTGAACAGCAGCACGCTCGGGAAGGTGCTGAACTCGACCGGGCGGCCGGCGTTGAGCACGGCCATCAGGATCAGCAGGCTGGACGTGATGTTGAGGCACAACATCGCGTCGAGCAGCAGGCTCGGCACGGGCACGAGCATGACGCCGAGGATGGCGACGAAGAACAACGCCAGCAGGGAGTTCTTCGAGTTGCTCTTGCCGCGGTCAGCCATGGGGGGATAGCTCCGTTGTCATCGGCACTACGCCGACTTCCCCTTGATCCGGTAAACGTGCCCGAGCACCGTCGCGACCGCCTGGTAGAAGCGCTCGGGGATGGTCTGGCCGACCTTGACCGCCCGGAACAGCGCGCGCGCCAGCGGCGGGTCCTCCATCAGCGGGATGCCGTGCTCGCGCGCGACCTCGCGGATGATCATCGCGACGTCGTCGACGCCCTTGGCGACGACCTTCGGCGCGACGTCGCGCTTCCGGTCGTACCGGAGCGCGACCGAGAAGTGCGTCGGGTTGGTGACGATGACGTCCGCCTGCGGCACCTCGGCCATCATGCGGTGCTTGAGCAGCTCGTTGCGGGCGCGGCGCTGGCGCATCTTGATCGCGGGGTCGCCCTCGCTGCGCTTGCGCTCGTCCTCGATCTCCTGCCGCGTCATCATGTTGCGCTTCTCGAACTGGTAGCGCTGCCAGAAGAAGTCCGCGGCGGCGATCACGGTGACGACGGCGCCGACCCACAGCAGCACGTCGATGGCGATGCCGGCGACGTGGCCGGCGGCGGCGTCGAGCGGCGTCTCGTGCAGGCGCAGCAGCGTCGGCAGGCGGCCGCCGACGACGAGCCACAGCACCGTGACCAGCACGCCGAGCTTGAGCACGGCGAAGAACAGGCGCGCGACGGCCTGCACGTTGAACACGCGTTTCCAGTTCTGGATCGGGTTGACGCGCTCGAGCTTGAAGCCGATCGCCTCCTTCGACCAGCGCACGCCGATCTGGCCGTAGCCGATCAGCAGCGTCGCGCCGGCGAGGCCGAGGACGAACACCGCGAACGGCGGCAGCACGATCCAGACGGCGTCGAGCAGCGCGCGGCAGGCCGAGCCGACGTCGTCGACGCGCGCGCGGTCGACCGCGAGGCCCTGCTGCAGCACGCGGCGGAACGCGTCGAGGAGCCAGCCGCCGAGCACGAGCAGCAGCACGGCGGCGATCAGCAGCACGCCGCCCTGCACCAGTTCGCGCGACAGCGGCGAGTCGCCCTTGTCGCGGACCTCCTGCAGCCGGCTCGGGGTCGGCTTCTCGGTCTTGCCGTCGTCGTCGCCGAAGAGCGCCACGGCTCAGCCCCCGAACAGGCCGCCGGCGGCGGCGAGGATGCCACGGAAGGCCTCGACCAGGAACGGCGAGCCCTCGGCGAGGAACAGCACCATCAGGCCGAGCGCCACGACCACGCGCAGCGCGAAGCCGAACTCCATGAGGTTGATCGCCGGCACGGCGCGTCCGAGCAGCACCATGCCGACGGACAGCAGCAGCATCACGGCGATCACCGGGAAGGCGTACTGCACGGCCAGCGCGACGCTGCCGGAGACCAGCGCGGCGATGCCGGCGAACACCGGCTCGACGTCGAACGTCTGGCCGACGGGGCAGGCTTCGTAGGTCGAGTGCAGCACGCGCAGCGCGTCGTGGTGCAGGTTCAACTGCAGCACCAGCAGGAAGCCGAGCGACTGCAGCAGCTGGCCCATGACGGCGGCGTCCTCGCCGCTCTCGGGGTTGATGCTGCGGGCCATCGAGAAGCCCATCTCGGAGCTGATGATCTCGCCGGCGCTGGTCAGCAGCGACGTCATCGTCGACAGCGCGAAGCCGAGCGCGAGGCCGACGACGCCCTCGCGCAGCGCCATGGCGGCGAGCGCCAGCAGATGGCCGGGGACCGCCACCTCGGTCGGGCTCGTCCACCAGCCGACGCCGCCGATGGCGACGGCGAGCACGAGGCGAAGCGTCAGCGTCTCGGCGGTGCGCCCGAACAGCGGCACGACGGCGAAGAAGGCGCCGGCCCGCATCACGTGCAGGAAGAACGCCGTCGCCATCGCGGTCGCCTGGGCGAGGTCCATCGCGCGGTCCGTCAGCCGCTCAGGCCGTAGGCGGAGAGGTTCGAGAACAGCGTCGCCGTGTACTCGCGCAGCGTGCCGAGGATCCACGGCATCAGCAGCACGATGGTCAGCAGCACGGCGAGCATCTTCGGCACGATGGTCAGCGTCTGCTCCTGCAGCGACGTGACCGTCTGGAAGAAGCTGACGAGCAGGCCGACGGCCATGCCGACGAGCAGCGCCGGGGCGCAGATCAGCAGCGCCGTCAGCAGCGTCGTCTTGCACAGGTCGAGCAGCGTTTCGTGGCCCATGGCGGATTCCTCAGGCGGTGAAGCTCTGGGCGAGCGAGGTGACGACGAGGTCCCAGCCGCCGACGAGGATGAACAGCAGCAGCTTCAGCGGCGTCGAGACGACGACCGGCGGCAGGCTGAACATGCCCATCGACACCAGGATCGAGCTGATGACGAGGTCGATGACCACGAACGGCAGGAAGAGCACGAAGCCCATCTGGAACGCGGTCTTGATCTCGGAGAGCACGAACGCCGGCACGGCGACGTGGAACGGCGTCTCCAGCGCGGTGGCCGGACGCGGCGTCCGGCTGAGCTCCAGGATCAGCGCGACGTCCTCCTCGCGCGTCTGCGACAGCATGAACTGGTTCATGCGGCGGCCGGCGACGTCGGCGGCCTGCTTCCAGTCCATCGTGCCGGCGACGTACGGCTCGTAGGCCTGCGTGTAGATGTCGTTGACGACCGGCTTCATGACGAACAGCGTCATGAACAGCGCGAAGCCGGTGGTGATCAGCGCCGGCGGCAGGTCCTGCATCGACATCGCGCGCTTGAGGAACGACAGCACGACGACGATGCGCGTGAAGCACGTCATCGTCATGACGATCGCCGGCGCCATCGCCAGCAGCGTCATCAGCAGCACGATCTCCAGCGCCGAGCCGAGCGACTTGCCGCCCGAGCCGGTCTGGTACGACAGCGTCAGCCCGCCGCCCTGGCCCTGCGGCGCCGGGAAGGCGTTGGCGGCGGCTTGTGCGCCGACGAGCGGGCTGCCGACGAGCGGCTGCGTCGCCGGGTCGTTGGCCGACTGGGCGGACAGCGTGCCGCCGCACAGGCAGCACAGCGCGAGCAGCAGCAGGCGCAGGGTGTTCACGAGCGGCCGGCCTTCTGCAGCAGGTTGCGGAAGTCGGCGAGCGCGGGCGCGGACGCGGCGGCGTTCGCGGCGGCGGGCTTCGTCGCCGGCGCACGCAGCGGCCGCGTCGGCAGCGGCCGGTCGGGCCGTGGGATGATCAGGTCCTTCGGCACGGCGCCGCTGTCGTCGTCGTCGTCGTCGTCGGCCGCGGCGATCGCGGCGGCGCGCGCCTGCACCGCGGCTTCGTCGGCGGCGCGGTCGGGCAGCTTGCCGCCGTCGACCAACGCGAGGCCGCGCTCGGTCTCGCCGACGAGCACGATGCGTTCGTCGAACTCGATCGCGTGCAGCGTGTGGCGCGGCGACAGCCGCAGCGACTGGCGCAGCGTCATCAGCTTGCCGTCGCCGCTCGGGCGGGCCGGGCCGCGCAGTTGGCGCAGCACGTACACGCCGGCGACGCCGAGGCCGAGCACGGCGGCGAGCGCGGTCAGCATCTGGCCGAGGTCGGGGGCCTTCGGGCCGATGGGCGTGTCGCGGCGCGCGGTCGCGGCGGGCGCGTCGGCGGCCGGCGTCGGTTCGCCGGTCGGCGCGCTGGGCGCTGCGGGCGCAGCGGCCGGCGCGACCGCCGGGGCGGAGTTGGCGGTGCGCGCCGGCGCGGCGCTGCCCTGGGTCAGGCTGCCGAGCACGACGATCGCGGCAGCGGCGGGGGGGATCAGGAACCACTTGGGCAACGGCTTCATGGCGTCTGGCCGCCTAATGCACGCGCCGTGCCAAGCTCGAAACCACAACATCTAGTGGTGTGGCGCGGCATGAGGCCGACGCGCGGTGGCGAAACCCGACACGCCTGCTGTCGTCTGCAACACCACCGCGGTCGCGGCCGCGCCCCCTGCGGCTACCGTGCCGACCATGACGCGCACGCCGTTCGAGGAACTGGTGCACCGGGTCAACAACCTGCTCGGCACCATCGAGATCCAGGCCGAGGTGGCGCAGGCGACCGGCACGGCGGAGGCCTGCCTCGACGCGCTGCGGCGCATCGTCGAGTCGGCGCGCAAGACGCAGGACGACGTGCGCCGCCTGCGGGAAGTTGGGAAGGAACGAAGCTGACCCGGCGCGCGGCCGCCGTCACGGTGCGGCCGGCGTCTCCAGCAGCGCGCTGAGTCGCTGCGACAACTGCGCCTCGGCGCACGGCACGCCGAGGATGACGTCGGCCTTGGCGGCGAAGCACTGCGCCACGCTCTGCCGCGACGGCCGGTGCAGCAGCAGCATGATGCGCACGTTGGGCTGGTACTCCTTCACGCGCCGGCACCAGTCGATGCGCCGCTCCTCGTTGCCGGGCACGTCGATGACCACGATCTCGTCGCGGTGGCTCGCCGGGTTGGGAACCTCGACGCGGTTGTGCGGCGCCAGCTCGAGTCCGACGCGGCGGCAACTGCGGCGCACGAGGTCGAGGGCCTTCGGATCGCAGACGAACGCGGCGAGGCGGCCGCGGATCGGCGCCTCCGGGATGCTCTCGAACGGCTCGTCGGGGCCGGCGGCGGCCGCCGGCGGCGGCGCCTCGGGCGTCAGGGCCGTCGGCGCGGCTGCGGCCTCGGCGCCGACGCGAGCGAGCGCCCCTTTGTTCCAGGCCTCGGCGGTGGCGAGGTCGAGCACGAACGCGCCTTCGGTCGCCGGGTACGCCCCGACCTTCAGCGCGAAGTCGCAGACGACGAGGTCGCCGGCGCCGAGCAGGCCGTCCTTGTCGAGGCCCGGGCGCACGACACCGTGGTCGCGCTGGCGGACGTCGCACTCGGCGACGTGCTCGCGCAGCACGTTGCCGATGCCGGAATACAGCACGTTGCCGAGTTCCTGGAACGCCTCGGCGTCCTCGCCGTCGAGCACGCCGGCGGCGCGCCGCTGCTCGACGACGTCCTGCGGCGTCATCATCAGCAGGCCGGCCATCGCGAGCGCGTCGACCATGTCGAACGCGGTCGCGAACGTCCGGCCGGCGAAGGCCTTGTCGAGCGCGCCGCGCGCGACCGCGGCCGGCTTGTCGAGCGCGCGCACGTGCTCGTCGGCGTCGACGATGTGCAGCTCGCCGGGGCGCGCCACGACCGGCGTGTTGATCAGCGCGCCGAGCGTCTCGCCGAGGGAGCCCGCCAACATCGCGCACAGCCGCTGCAGCGGCTTGCTGCTCGCAGTCGTCACGGGAACGCCGGCCATGGCAGTGCGCGGCCGGTCAGGCCTCGCCGGCGCCTTCGAGGTGGACGCCGATGTCGAGCGCGCCGTCGTCGAGTTCGGCCCGGATGCGCGAACGCACCGCGCCCGGGCCGTCTGAGTGCAGCTTGACGAAGCCTTGGTGGATGACGTTGGGCATCGACAGCGCCATCGCGTGGCCGCTCGCCACCCAGGCGTTCTTGAAGCTGCCGGCGATCATGTTGACCACCTCGCCGAAGGCGTCGGCGGCCTCGGTGAAGTCGCCGAACTCCTCCGGCTCGACCATCAGCATGCGCGCCGCGATCGTCTTGGCGATGCGCTCGGTCGTGCGCACCACGACCGTGCCCGAGCGGTCGCCGGTGAATCCCAGCAGGCCGATCACCTCGTCGCGGAACAACGACGTCTGCTCCGGCTGCTCGTCGATCGCGCGCGGCGTGATCGACGCCATCGCGACGAGGACCTCGCGGGCGGAGTGCTTGAGCGCCTCAACGAGGTGCTGGTCGAGGGTCGCCGTCGTCATGTCCATTTGTTCGGCCGGTGGCCGAGTCTCACTTGAGGAACGGGCCGATGACTTCCTGGATCTTCTCCGGCGTGAACGGCTTGCGCAGGTAGCCGGTCGCGCCGCGGCGCATCGCCTCGCGCACGATCTCGTCGCTGCCCTCGGTCGTGATCATCACGATGGGCGGCGGCGTGCCGAGCTTCTCGGCGACGGCCTTGACGAAGTCGAGGCCGTTCATGTTGGGCATGTTGACGTCGCTGAGGATCAGGTCGAACGCGCCGGCCGCGATCGCCTGCATGCCTTCGACGCCGTCGCCGGCTTCCTTGAAGTCGGCGTTGTCGATGCCGGCCTGGCGGATGCCGCGCATGATGATCTTCCGCATAGTCGCGGAGTCGTCGACGATCAGGATGTTCTTGGCCATGGTGTGCTGCGGGTTGGTTGTCGCAGCAGTTATCGAGCGCCGCCTGCGGCGCCCTGCAGCCTTCTGCGCGAATCGGGCGGGTCTGGCGCCCGTCGCGCGGTCGCGCGATCCGGCCAGCTACGCCTTCGTGCGGCGAGCGTGCAGCGCACAGTCCGCAGGCAGGCGGTGGCGCCGTGCGGCCCCGCGCTGCCGCGGATGGACGCGGTCGACGCGCGAGCGCGCGGCGCGCCGTTTCGGCGACGCCGGCGGGTCGCTGCGCTCAGGCTGCACGTGGCGCTCGGCTGCGCGCGCGCCCTGCCAGATGCCGTCGCCCGTCGCGTCGAGCTGGCGACGGCTGCGGCCGGCTACTCGTCGGCCTGCCCGTCGCGCTGCGGCCTGCCCGTCGCGCTGCAGCCTGCCCGTCGCGCTGCCGGTCCGTCACTCCGCGGCGGCTTCCTGCGTGCGCTCGATCTGCGTCTTCAGGCGCATCATCACGTTGCTGTGGATCTGGCAGACGCGCGACTCCGTCAGCTCCATGATCTCGCCGATCTCGCGCATCGTCAGGCCTTCGTAGTAGTACATCAGCACGATCAGCCGTTCCTTCTTGGTCAGGCTGCTCGTGATTATCTCCAGCGCGTCGTTCTGCTGGATCGTGTCGAGCGGGTTCGCCGACTTGCGGTCGGCGAGGATCTCGACCTTCTCCATCTCCTTCTCCTCCTCGCCGTCGTCCCACTTCTCCGACAGCGAGAAGATCGCCTTGGCGTTGGCCTCGGCCTGGTGCGCCTGCAGCTCATCGAGGCTGATGCCGAGGACCTGCGCGATCTCGACCTGGTTGGGCGCGCGGCCGAGCTCGCCTTCGAGCTGGCGGATCGCGCGGTCGAGGCGGTGCGCCTTGAGGCGGACGAGGCGCGGCACCCAGTCCTGCGAGCGCAGCTCGTCGAGGATCGAGCCGCGGATGCGGGTCGAGCAGTAGGTCTTGAACTTGATGCCGCGCGACAGGTCGAAGCCGTTGATCGCGTCCATCAGGCCGAACAGGCCGGACGACGCGAGGTCGTCGAGCTCGATCGACTTCGGCAGCGTCTGCAGCACGCGCTCGGCGATCGAGCGCACGAGCGGCATGTGCTGCTCGATCAGCGTGTTGCGCAGGTTCTCGTCGCGCGTGCGCTTGAACGTCTTCCAGACGATCTCCAGCTCCCCGTCGGTCAGCGGCTGCGGACCCGAGGCGGCGACCGGCGCGGTGGCGGGAGCTGCCTTGCCGGCTTTCGTCGTCGCCTTGCCGACCGGGCCATTCTTGGTGGCGTCGGCGGGCTTGGGGCGGGAGATGCGGACGGCGCGGGAGGGCTTGGCCATGGTCGGGATTCCGGCGATCGCTGCAGACTGAGGGGGGAGGGGAGGAGCGTCGGTCGCACCGGCTCGCTCGCCTGCCGTCGCGGTTGCCGGCCATGCTGGTCCCCTGCGTCGGCGCGCCTGCGGGCAGGGCGTCGATCCTTCGGGAACCAGGCTGCCTTGGCCTGGCGGGAACCAGGTCGAAGGCCCTATGGCTTTGCGTCGCCGGCTTTCGCCGGGTTTGCCGTTTCGGGAGGCGTAAGTGGGAGCCGCTGCACCAAAGAGCGCGCGCCCGTTGCCGGGCGGCCGCCCTACATCGGCCGCACCCGGCGGAAGGTTGAGGAAGAACTCGCGAGATTCTTTAGGGAATCGTGCAAGTGGCTCCAAAAGAGGGACTTAGGAGATGCAAAGCCTCGATGCCGGGGGCATGTTCGGGCCTGATCCCTTGGCTGTTGATGCCGGCGGCGAGGGGCGGCGCGGGCGCTTCCACGGCGCGCCCCAACAAGCAAGGCACCGGCGACAGCAGAATCGGCCGCGATTTTTGCCGTCACCAGGCGCCGGGCATCGCGTGGCGCCGCCGATGGTGCCCGCCGGGCCGCGCGCCGCGGCGGTTGGGGCGGCCGATCCGGCAAGAACGCCCGATCAACAGCCAAGGGATCAGGCCCTCAGGCTACCCCGATCAGGGCATCGACGCGCCGCGGGGCCAGGCGCTGCCGCCCCGGCAGGAACCGCAACTCCACCACGAACACGCAGCTCGCAACGATGCCACCGCAGCCCTCGACCAGCTGGCAGGCTGCGCCCATGGTGCCGCCGGTCGCCAGCAGGTCGTCGACGAGCAGCACGCGCTCGCCGGCGCGCACGCCGTCCTGGTGGATCTCGACGGCGTCCTTGCCGTACTCGAGCGCGTACTCCACGCGGCTCGTCTTCCACGGCAGCTTGCCGGGCTTGCGGATCGGCACGAAGCCGACGCCCAGCTGCATCGCGAGCGGCACGCCGAACAGGAACCCGCGCGACTCGATCGCCGCCACCTTGTCGACGCGGCCGAAGTCGAGCTTCGCCATCCGCGCGATCGTCTCCTGCATCGCCGCCGGCGAGGCCAGCAGCGGGGTGATGTCCTTGAACAGGATGCCGGGCTTGGGGAAGTCCGGCACGTCGCGCAGGTACTTGGTCAGGTCCATGGGGCAGGTCGCCGCAGCGGCGCGTGGATCCTACCCCATGGCCCGTGGCGGACGCTGCCCGGGTGGCGGCGTCCTGCGCGCCGGTGGGCCAGGCGCCGCGCCATGCCGTCGCTGCCTGCGTCGCGACTGCTGCAAGGCTGGGCGCGTCAAGTCGCGGCGTCGGCGAAGTCGATGAGGCCGGCGAGGTAGCCCCCATGGGATCGAAGCTTGCGCACCGCGTCTGCCGCGCCGTCGTCGCCGTGTTCGCCGTCGTCGGCGTCTTGGCGGCACAGAACGTCACCGTGCCGGCGCTGCTCAACGGCGTCGAGGGCGGCGGCGGCACGAGCATCCCGTTCGGCAGCAACCAGGCCTGCCGGATCCAGTGCATCTACGACGCGGCGGAGTTGCCGTGGCAGGGGCCGCGCGCGCTCACGGCGATCAAGCTGCGCGCCGACAACAACACGCCGAACACGGCGATGGCGGCGAAGGGCTGGCTGCAGATCTCGGTGCTGGTGTCGACCACCGACAAGACGGCGCTGACGGCGAGCCCGGTGTTCGCCGACAACCGCGGCGCCGACGCGACGTGGGTGATCCAGAACCAGCTCTTCCAGCTGCCGGCGCAGCCCGCGCTGCCCGCCGGGCCGCGGCCCGCCAACATCGTCTTCCCGTTCGCGACGCCGTGGATGTTCGGGCTGACGCCGGCGACGTCGAGCCTGCCGCCGCCGCAGAACCTGCTCGTCGAGTTCCACATCCACTCGCAACCGAGCGGCGCCTACCGCCTCGACAACCTGGGCGGCTGCTCGTCGGCGCAGGCGTCGTTCGGCAGCCTCGGTCCGGCTTGCGCCGTGCCCGGCCATCCCGGCGTCACGGTCACCGGGGATCCGTCGATGCTCGCGGGTTCGAGTTACGGCTGGAGCATCGCCAACGCCGCGCCGAACGCGCCTTACTTCGTTGCGCTCGACGTCACCAACCAGGGCGGCCTCTTCGGCAACCCGGCGTGGCCGCTGCCGTACCCGATGTTCGATCCGGCGAACCCCGCGCAGCAGTCGCCGGCGCTCGCGGCGCTCGGCTACCCGGCGCCGGACTGCTGGCTCAACATCACGCCGGTCACGCTGCTCGGCGGCGTCGCCGACGCCGCCGGCGCGGGCATCGCGCTGGGCGCCATCCCGCCGGGCCGACAGATGCTGGGACAGGTGTTCTACGCCCAGGCCGTCAGCTTCGCGCAGACGGCGAACCCGCTGCGCATCATCACCTCGCTCGGCCGCAGCTCGACCGTCTGCGGGCCGCTCGGCGTCGCGCGCGTCTACGCCTTCTACAACAACCTCGCCACCCCGCCGCCGCCGCCGCCGACCTCCGGCCTCGTGCAGGTCGGCGTCGGCTTCATCCTCGACGTGCAGTGAGCGCCGCGGCGCGCCTGCCGCTTGCCGAGCGGGCCGCCGGGGCGGATGCTGCCCGGCCCGCATGAAGGTCCTCCTCTGCCGCCCGCGCGGCTTCTGCGCCGGTGTCGAGCGCGCGATCGAGACGGTCGAGCGCGCCCTGGCCAAGTTCGGCCGCCCGATCTACGTCCGCCACGAGATCGTCCACAACAAGGTGGTCGTGCAGGACCTCGTGCAGAAGGGCGCCATCTTCGTCGACGAGCTCGCCGACGTGCCGACCGGCGCGCACGTGATCTTCAGCGCGCATGGCGTCGCGCCGACGGTGTTCGCCGACGCGCAGCGCCTGCACTTGCAGGCGATCGACGCCACCTGCCCCTTGGTGACCAAGGTGCACGCCGAGGCCAAGCGCTTCGCCGCCCGCGGGCTCACCATCCTGCTGATCGGCCACGCCGACCACGTCGAGGTCGAAGGCGTCGTCGGCGAGGCGCCGGAGCGCACGATCGTCGTCGCGACGGCGGACGAGGCCGAGCGCGTGACGGTGCCCGACCCGGACAAGGTCGGCGTCGTGACGCAGACGACGCTCAGCATCGACGAGGCGATGCGCGTGATGTCCGTGCTCAAGCGGCGCTTCCCCAAGCTGGTGACTCCGCGCAAGGAGGACATCTGCTACGCCACGACCAACCGCCAGACCGCGGTCAAGAACCTGCGCGGCAAGGTCGACCTGTGGCTCGTCATCGGCGACCCGATGAGCAGCAACAGCAACCGGCTGCGCGAGCTCGGCGCCGACAGCGGCGTGCACGCGCACCTCGTGCTCGGCCCCGGCGAGGTCGATCCGGCGTGGCTGCGCGGCGTGGGCACGGTCGGCATCACGTCGGGCGCGAGCACGCCCGAGACGAGCGTCGAGGCGGTCGTCGCGCGCCTGCGCGAACTCGGCGCCACCGACGTCGAGGAAGTCGCCGGCGAGCCGGAGCTGATCGAGTTCAGCCTGCCGCTCGAAGTGCGGTGAGGGCATGCGCGTCGCGCTCTGTCAGATCGACGCGACGGTAGGCGACCTCGACGGCAACGCCGCGCGCATCGTCGACTTCGCCCGGCGCGCGCACGCGCAGGGCGCCGAATTAGCGGTGTTCCCCGAGCTCGCCATCTGCGGCTATCCGCCCGAGGACCTGCTGGTGCGCCCGAGCTTCCTTGCTGCGCACGACGCGGCGCTGGCCGCGCTCGCGCGCGCCGTGCCGCCGCAGCTGCCGACGCTCGTCGGTTGCGTCGCGCGCAACGAGGCCGCGGCGACGCGCGGCGGCCGGCCGCTGCGCAACGCCGTGGCGCTGCTGGACGGCGGCGAAGCCCGCGTCGTCGCGACCAAGACGCTGCTGCCGACGTACGACGTGTTCGACGAGTCGCGCTACTTCGAGCCCAACCCGGCGCCCGAGCGCAACGTGGTGACGATCGCCGGCCGCCGCGTCGGCGTCGTCGTCTGCGAGGACGGCTGGAACGACGAGCGCTTCTTCGGCAAGCGCAGCTACGCGGTCGATCCGGTCGAGCGCGTCGTCGCCGCCGGCGCCGAGATGGTCGTCAACCTCAGCGCCAGCCCGTGGTCCGTCGGCAAGGAGGCGTTCCGCCACCGCATGGTGGCCGCGGCGTCGGCGCGGCACGGCGTGCCGCTGCTGTACGTCAACCTCGTCGGCGGCGACGTCGAGCTGCAGTTCGACGGCGGCTCGCTCGCGGTCAAGCCGACGGGCATCGCCGCGCCGCCGGTCGCCTTCGCCGAGGCGCTCGTCGTCGTCGACACCGATGCCGCGTGGACGCAGGCGCCGGCGCCGGTCGCCGTCGAGGCCATGCAGCACGCGGCGATCGTGCAGGGCATCCGCGGTTACGTGCGCAAGTTCGGCTTCCGCAAGGTCGTCGTCGGCCTGTCGGGCGGCATCGACTCGGCGCTCGTGGCGGCGCTCGCGGTCGACGCGCTCGGCGCCGCCGACGTCGCCGGCATCGGCATGCCGTCGACGCACAGCAGCGAACACAGCGTCGCCGACGCGCGCGAGCTGGCCGCCAACCTCGGCATCGACTTCCATCTGCTGCCGATCGCGCCGCTGCAGCAGGCGTTCGCGGCGACGCTGCAGCCGGTGTTCGCCGGCACGCCGCCGGGACTCGCCGAGGAGAACCTGCAGGCGCGCATGCGCGGCGTCCTGCTGATGGCGTTCGCCAACAAGCACGGCCACCTGCTGTTGACCACCGGCAACAAGAGCGAGTGCGCGGTCGGGTACTGCACGATCTACGGCGACACCAACGGCGCGTTGGCGCCTATCGCCGACCTGTGGAAGACCGAGGTCTGGTCGCTGAGCCGCTGGCTAAACCGCGACGGCGTGCGCATCCCGGTCCGCTCGATCGACAAGCCGCCGTCGGCCGAACTGCGGCCGGGGCAGTACGACACCGACAGCCTGCCGCCGTACCCCGCGCTCGATCCCGTGCTGCGCTGCCTGATCGAAGACGACCTCTCCGTCGCCGAGACGGCGGCGCGCACCGGCATGGCGCGTGCGCAGGTCGCGGAGCTGTTCGCCAAGGTGCAGGCGTCCGAATGGAAGCGCTACCAGTACCCGCCGACGCTGCGCGTCAGCGAGCGCTGCTGGAGCGGCCGGCGCATGCCCGTCGCGCACCGCTACCGCGAGAGTTGACCGTCGCATCGACGTCGCCGCTGCCGTGCCGTGCCGCCGCGTTGGCGACGTCGCCGCCGCGCGCACGTTGACGCCTCGTCCTTGCCGCGACGCGTCGGCGTCGTGGCGTCGTGCATGCCATCGCCGCATCGCGTTCTGGTTCGCGCGGGCGTCGTGTCGTCACCGCGCCGGCGAGGTCCGCGCGCGCAGGCCGCCGCGCCGGTTGCCGAACCGTTCCTCGGCGAGCCGCCCATGGCCCGCGCCGGTCGTCGAAGCGTTCCTCGGCGAGCCGCCCGTGGCCCGCGCCGGTCGTCGAAGCGTTACTCGGCGAGCCTCCCGTGGCCCGCGCCGGTCGTCGCGACGCTGGTGCGCGGAACGTCCGTGTCGTGCTCGTTGCGCCGTTGGCATCGAGCCGTGCGCGTCATCCGCCGTCGCGCGCCGCGCCATGATCTATCCTTTGGCCGTCGTGGCCGTCACCGATCCGCTGCAGCTGTCCGCGCTCGAACGCGTCGACCTCGCGTTGGCGTCGCGCATGCTGCCGGCCGAAGGCTCCACCGAGTGGATCGCCGCGGCGCAGCGCGCGCTCGACGGGGTCCGCCAACCGAGCGCCGCCGACGTCACGTTCCTGGCGTCGCTGCTGCGCTTTCGCGGCTTCTCGGTGAGCGACGAAGACGCTGCCGCCGTGTTCGCGGAGCGCCCGGGACGGCTCGCGCCGACCACCCAGGAGCACCGGCTGCTGCGCGGCCTCGCCGAAGCGCTGCGGTGCGTGCGGGTGCGCGCGGCGGACGGCCTGCCGCCCGACGGTTGGTTCTTCGTCGAGTTGTTCCGGACGATGGCGCTCGAAGTGCCCCGCTTCCGCAACAACGACCTGCGCCGCGGACCGCCATGGGACGCGATCCTCCATGCCCACCACGCGCCGGCCGAGCACGTCCAGCAACGGCTAGACCAGTTCGACGTCGCCCGCTGCTACGGGGACGCACACGTCGTGTTCCGGCCGCTGCACCCGGTGCGGCAGGCGGTGCGCATGTACTGGCGCTTCCTCCAGATCGCGCCGTTTCCGGACTTCAACGCGGTGATCGGGTGGCTCGGCATGAACGCGTGGCTGCAGGCGAAGGGGTTCCCGCTGCTGCCGGCGCAGCCGGGTGACGCCAGATGGCTGGTGCAGTTCGCCGGCTCGCCGCCGCCGCTGCGGTGCCCGCCGATCGAGGCCCGCATGCTGTCGGTCTGCAACGCTGGCTGATCGCTCGATTGTCGATGGTGGCGCCGTGCAGCCTGGGCCTGCCTGGCGACGCATGGCTTGGCATCGCCGCGCCGCTGCGAGTGCGCCGGCGCGGGCTGCTGCGGGGGGGCGAGAGAAATCCGGCCCGAAGTCGCGGGTCTCGTTGCCCTACGGGATGGGCGGCGCCGTTGCGAACCGCGCTTCGCGGCGCGCCTGCCGCGTCAACAACCAAGGGATCAGCTACCCCTCACTGTTGGCGCAGGGCGCGCACGTGGGCGAGCGGAAACACCGCCCCACTCGCCAAGCGCGCGCCTGCGAAGTCGATCGCGGCCAGCTCGCCGCGGTGTTCGCCGCCGGCGTCGATGACCACGCGACGGCCGACGAGTCCAAGTCGATCGCGGAACGCAGCTTCGAGCCGAGCCAGGCGCCCGGCGGCGATCTCGCGCAGCGCCACGTCGAGGCGTTGCGCCAGCGCTACGAGCAGCATGCCGCGGTCGACGAAGGCGCCGCAGGCGATTGCGATCGAGGTGGCGGTCGCCTCGAGCTCCGGCGGAAAGCGCGTGCGGTTGCAGTTGACGCCGACCCCGATCAGCCACGTGTCGCGTCCGGCCATGCCGGAGTCGACGAGCACGCCGGAGAGCTTGTGACCGTCCAGGTAGACGTCGTTCGGCCACTTCACCCGCAGCCCGCGGCCGACGAGTGGTTCGACGGCCTCGGCCACGGCGACCGGCAGCGCAGCGGCGAGCGCGATCGGCTGCGGCAGGGGCGCCGTGGCGCGGAACGTCACCGCCAGGTCGACGCCGGGTTCGTCGTGCCAACTGCGCTGCTGCCGGCCGCGGCCGTGGGTCTGGTGGTCGGCCCAGAACACCGCGTCGCCGTCGATGGGTGGGGCCGCCGCCAGGTCCTGCGTCGACGCGCAGGTGGGCACGTGCACGCAGCGGTGGAAGCGTGTCGTGCCTTGCAACAGCGCGGTGACGACCGCGTCGGGGGCGCCTGCTTCGGGGTGGTCCAAGTCCCCATATCATGCCGACTTCAGAATCCGCCGCACTCCTGCCGATGGACCCTTGCGACGGCCTGCCCGGCCGTCCAGGCAAGTCCGATGAAGCGAAGCGGCGACGCACAGCCCCGTGGTTTCCAAGGCCCAGTCCCGGGTTGGGCCAGCCTCGTGCCGTCGTGCGCCGACGCGCTGCAGTTGCCGCGCGACCGGTCGTCCTGGGGCGAGGCCGCCGGCGACCGGGGTCTCGTCGAGGTTCGGTCCTGGACCGAGTCGCTCGGTCGGATCGAAGACGCGCTGCCGCTGCTGGCGAAGCGACTCGCCGCCGACGGCGTGCTGCTGCTCGACGTCGACAACGTGCAGAGCGCAGCGATGCTGCGCCTCGTCGTCGATGGCCGTCCGGGCCAGTACGACCCCGCCGGCAGCTTCGCGGATCCGACCGTGCCGCTGTCGCTGCGTCGCGTCCTCGCCGCTGCCGTCGCGGCCGGACTCTGCGTCGCCGACGTCGTGCGCGTGCCCGCGTCGGCCGACGAGTTCCCCGCCGGCTTCGCGTCGGCGTTGCTGGCGCAGGGTCTGGCGCCGCTCGCTTGGTTGCAGGGCCAGCCGCCGGTGCGCCATTGGCTCGTCTGTCGCCGGCAGTCCGCGGTGCTCGGTTCGGTCCTCGTCGCCGGCGGCGACGCGACGGCGCGCGCGACCACCGCGGCGACGGTCCGCGCCTGGTTGCCGGCCGAATGGGAGATCGTCGTCGCCGACGACGAGCGCGAAGCCATCGCCTGGAATCGCGCGTTTGCGCGCGCGCAAGGCGAGCTCGTCTGGTTCGTGCGCGGCGGCGCGGTCCCGACGGCGGCGGCCTTCGCGGCGCTGTCGGCGCGCGCCGTCATCGGCCCGGCGTGGCCGATGGCGGGCGACGAACGCGCAGCGCCCGGCGACGTCGCCGGCTTGATGGCGCCACGCAAGGACCTGCTGCTGGTCGGACCGATCGACGAGCGCTTCACGAACACGCGCGTCGCGCTGGAGCACCAGGTGCTGCGGCTCGAAGCCGAACTGCCTCTCATGGACGGGGCGCCGGCGACGTGGCCGTCGCCGCCGCCGCCGATCGAAGCTCCCGCTGCGTTCGCCGCGGAGACCCAGGAACTGTTCGCCGCGTGGTCCGAGTTGCAGCCTGCCCGCAAGGTCGTGCCCGCGGGCGACGGCGACGCCCCAGCGCGCGCGGCGACGGCGACGCTCGCGTCGACCGCGCCGCCGCCGTGGCAGCATCGGGCGCCGCGCATCTCGCTGTGCATGATCGCCAAGAACGAGGAGCGCTTCCTCGGCGAGTGCCTCGCGCGCGCCAAGGACGCCGTCGACGAGATCGTGCTGGTCGACACCGGCTCGACCGACCGGACCGTCGCCATCGCCGAGTCGTTCGGCGCGCGCGTGCTGCACGCGCCCTGGCAGGACGACTTCTCGGCGCCGCGCAACGTCGGCCTGCAGGCGGCGACCGGCGACTGGATCCTGGTGCTCGACGCCGACGAGTTCCTGCAACCGGGCGCGTGCGAACGCATCCGCGAGGCCGCCCTGGACACCAAGGTCCTCGGCTACCACCTGCGCTTCATCAACGTCTACGGCGGCGGCAAGACGCTCGGCGTGATGATGGTCCGTCTGTTCCGCAACCTGCCGGGCATCGCCTACCAGAACGTCATCCACGAGCAGGTGACGCCGAGCCTGCAGCGCATCGGCCAGCCGCTCGGACTCGTGCTCGCGAGCGCCGACGTCGAGATCGAGCACCACGGCTACTCCGACGCCGTGATGACCGAGCGCGGCAAGACCGAGCGCAACGAGCGGCTGTTCAAGAAGCAGCTCGCCGCGCAGCCGGACGACATCTACTGCCTCTACAAGTACGGCGACTTCCTGCGCCGAGTGCCCGGTCGTTCGGTGGACGCCCGCGCCCTCCTGGACCGCTGCTTCGAGCGCATCCTCGCCGGCGCGCCGTCGCTGCCGCGCGAACTGCCGTACGCGGCCGAGGTCGCGAGCCTGTGCGCGCTCGAGGCCGCGCGCGTCGAGGACCGCGCCCGCGCCAACGAGATCCTCGACATCGCGCTGCGCCGGTTCGTGCCGACCCCGAATCTGCACTATCTGTCGGCGAGCCTCGCGCTCGCCGAGGGCCGCGCCGAGGACGCCATCCATCACTATCGCCGGTGCCTCGTGTACCGCGACCAGGTGCTGGTCGTCCCGGTGCAGGAGGGCATCACGAGCTACGTCTCGTACACCGGCATCGCGCAGGCGTGGATCCTGCGCGGGCAGCGCGCCCGGGCCCGCGACCTGCTGCGGCAGGCGATCGCCGAGGCGCCTGCGTACGAGGTCGCGCACCTCGCGCTGTCCAAACTGCAGATGCTCGAGGGCGACATGTCCGGCGCCATCACGACGCTGACGGCCTTCCTCGCGCAGCATCCCGAGTCGCCGGGAGCCTGCCAGCAACTGTCCCTCATCCTGCAGCGCATCGGCCAGCCCGACGCCGCGCGCCGCGTCGGCGAGCGCGCCGTCGCCCTGTTGTCGGCGCGCGCCCTCGACCACGAGGCGGCGGCGATGCAGCGGCATCTCGCCGCCCGCTGAGCCCGACGCACACCACGAACCAACCAACGAACCCCTGAACACCCCAGAAGGAGACCTGCGATGACCACGACGACCCGCAATTCGACCGCCTCGACGGCGACCCTCACCGAGCGCCCGACCTTCCAGCCGATCCCGACGCGTATCCGCGACATCCGCACGGCGACGCCGCCGCTGGTGGTCGAGCCGACGAACGACGCCACCGCCGAGGAGACGCGCGAGCGCCTCGCCGCGCTCGACGACAAGCTGGCGCGCATCCACGGCATCGCCGCCGAGGCGTACCTCAGCAAGGGTCAGTACGAACAGGCCCTGCCCCACCTCGAGGCGGCGGCGGCGTTCCTGACGACGGACATCCCCGCCCACTTGCAGTTGGCCTTCGTCCGCTACGTCACCGGGGACGACACCGGGGCCCTGCGCACCTACGAGTCCGTCCTCGGCAAGGACCCGCGCAACGGCGAGGCGTGGTTCAGCCTCGGCATGGTCCTCTTCGGCTGCGACAAGCACGCCGAGGCGGAGAGCTGCTTCCGCCACGCCAGCGAGATCACGCCGCAGGACGCGCAGGTGTGGAACAACCTGGGCGTCTGCCTGTGGAAGATGAACCGCCTGACCGAGGCGAGCGAGTGCTTCAAGCGGTCGATCGGGATCGATCCGACCGACACCGACGCGAAGTTCAACCTCGCGCAACTCAGTGCCTGATCCCTTGGTTGTGGACGGGTGGAAAACCCGAGCCCGGCTGCAACCGCCGGGGGCTGACGAGGCACATGGACTCTGCCGCGGCTTCTGCCGTGCCGCGGCGGAGGACATGCGTTGGCGTTCGTTCCGCCGTTCTGCCCCAACCCGTGCTGCGACAAGCACAAGCGACCGTGCGCGCGCTTCTACGTGCGCTTCGGCAGCTTCCGCGTCGCCTGCCGCCCCGAGCCGGTGGCGCGCTTCCGCTGCCAGACCTGCCGCAGGACCTTCTCGACGCAGACGTTCCGGCAGGACTACCGCGACCGGCGGCCGGAACTGAACGGGCGCGTCTTCGAGCACTTGGCCAGCGGCGTCGGCCTGCGCCAGTGCGCGCGGCGGTTGCGGATCGGCGTCAGCGCCCTGCAGCGCAAGGCGTGCAAGATCGCCCGCCAGATGCAGTTGCTGCACGACAACCTGTCGCATCGGATGCCGTCAGGCAGCGTGTTCGTGCTCGATGAAGAAGAGACCTTCGAGACCGCGTCGATCCGCCGCGTCGGCATCGCGATGGTGGTGGAGCAGCGTTCTTGGTTCATCGTCACCACGGCCGTCGGATCGCTGCGTCGACTGGCCAAGCCGGGAACTGCCCGCCGTCGCTGGCAAGACCGCGATGAGCAGCGCCACGGCAAGCGCGCCGACGAGAGCTCCAAGTGCGTGCGTGCGGCCTTGCAGGCTCTCCGCGACAAGGTGGGCGACCGACCGATCACGCTGCTGAGCGACCGGAAGGCGAGCTACGCGCGGATCGCCAAGCAGGTCTTCGGCGACCGTGTCCGGCACGAGCGCACGTCGGGCAAGGACCCGCGCACGCCGAGAAACCCGCTCTTCCCGATCAACTCGATGCAGGCGGTGAGTCGCGACCTGGTCGGCGCACTGCGCCGCCAGTCCTGGTTGCACGCCAAGAAGGCGGTCAGGCTGTCGGGGCGGCTGGCGATCTTCGTCGTCTACAAGAACTACGAACGCAAACGCTTCAACACCGACAAGGAGGACAAGAGCCCGGCCGTGCACCTCGGCCTGATCTCGCGCAGCCTGACGACCGCGGAATCGCTGCGGTGGCGGCAGGACTTCGGCCTGCACAGCATCCATCCCCTGAGCTGCGACGGCGCCCGCCGCGTCGGCGAGACCGAATCTCCGGCGGCGATCGGCGCCTAGGAGTCTGCGTCACGGATCCCCTCACGAAGCCCGAATCTGCATAGCCACGAAACTCTGCCGCGGCAGCGGGCGTCGTACCGGCTGCATGGGCAAGTTCCGCAAGCAGGACGATC
>JADCJE010000154.1 GCA_020247305.1 Phycisphaerales bacterium
GACGAACTTCCGTCGCTCCATCTCTGGTTCGGTCTGGATCCATGGCATCCGGCCACAGGACCCGATCCGGCCCACGAGGCCAGCACCGAGTGTCACCCATGTGCCCGGACAAAACTGTCACCCATGTACCCGGGTTGGACCGCCGATATCCGGCAGCATCGTGCCCCCCCTCCCCCCCCCGCCGGGGACAACAACGCGGCGGATCGCTTGGTTGTTGATGGGCGATTTTGCCGACTTCCCCGAGCGGCGATCCCGCCGGCGCAGCACGTGGCGAAGCCAGTCGCCGCCGCAGGCGCGTCGGCCGCGGTAACGTCCACCGCGCGGTGCAGAAATCGCGGCCGAAAGCGCCTTCGCCAGTGCCTTACCTGGATGGCTGCGGGCCGTGCCGGCCCGGGCTCGGCTGCGCATCAGCCAACAACAACCAAGCGATCAGGCACGCCGGTCACTTCTTCGTGCAGCAGCAGGCGCCGCCAGCCGGCTTGGCCGCGGCCTTCTCGCCCTTGTCCCCACAGCAGTCGCCACCGGCCTTGCCGTCCTTCTCGCTGCAGCAACCGGCTTCGCTTTCGTCCTCGCCATCCTCGTCGTCGCAGCAACTGCCGCACGTGCCGCCGAGGCCGGTCTCGACTGCCTTGGCGACTTCGCGCGCCTTGGCGATGGCCTGGTCGCGGTTCATGCCATCCGTCTTGAGGGTGACGCCGCAGACCGCCGTCGCCTTGCCGTCCTTCATGCAGATCGGAACGGTGACGTCGAGCGCGCCCTTCTCCTCCAGCACGACCTCCTTGCCGGTCTCCATCGCCTTCTTGTCCTCGGCGTCCGACGCCTTGCCGACGCGATCGGCGGCGGTGCTGGCGCACGTCTTCAGCGCGCCGTCCTCGGCGCAGTGGATCGACAGGCGGGTGACGGTCGGGTTCGCCTTGGCAACCGTGTCGACCACGGTCTGCGGGGCCTTCGACGAATCGCAGCAGGCACCGGTCGTCGAGCACGCGGGGAACATGGCGACGGCGAGGAGGAACAGGGGCAGGAGCAGATTGCGCATGGTCGGGATCCGGAAGGGTTCGCTTCGAAGGGCGCGAGAATAGCCCACCGCGCGACCCGCCGGCAACGCCGCCCGACTGCGTAGCTGACCCGCCGATCGCGCGCGCCGGGCGGCGTGGCCTTCCGTGACGCCGACTCCTAACCTGCCGCGCCGCATGACCGCGGGTTCGCCGCTGCAGCACTGGGGCCTTCGCTTCTTCGGCGGCATCGCCCTGCTGGCGCTCGGCGGCAGCGGCGCGCTGCTGCGCCTCCTGCACCTGCCGGCGGCGCTCTGGCCGTTGTCGGTGGTCGTCGGCTTCGTCGGCTTCCGGCTGGCGCTCGCGGCCGCCGGACCGCTCGCCCGCCTCGTGCTGCTGCAGCGGCGGGCGCAGACCGCCTGGAACGATGCCGCCCGCAACGCCTTCATGCGCGCCTCGCTGCCGCGGCGCATCTACTACCTGTTGGCGTCGGTCGCCGCCGCCGACGGCCCGATGTCCGCGGCGGAGCGGCTGGCGATCCGGCACTTCGTGCTCGAACGCTTCGCCGACCCGGTGGCGGCGAACGACCTGCACGATTGGGAGGCGCAGCCGTTCCCGGTCGACGACCGCACCGGCCTCGCGGCGCGCATTGCCATGGGCCTCGAGGCGTCCGAGCTCGATTCGCTGTTCTGTTGGTGCTGCTTCGTCGCCTTCGCCGACGGCCGCTACAACGACGCCGAGAACGACGCGCTGCGGCAGGTCGCCGCCGGCCTTGGCATCGGCGCCGCGCGCGCCCGCATGCTGTTCCAACTCGCGCGCGCACAGCAACTCCGCGGCGAACGCGCGGGCAACGGCCGCAACAACGGCCGCAACGACGACGGCAGGCGCGATGGCCGCAGCGGCGCGCGACCGGCTGCCGCGCCACCGCCTGCCGACGCGCGCCAGCGCGCGCTCGACGAACTCGGCCTGCCCGCCGACGCGACGCCGGCGCAGATCCGCAAGCGCCACCGCGAACTGGTGCGCAAGTTCCATCCCGACGCGCAGCCGCACCTCGGCCCGGTGGCGCAGCGCGAGGCCACCGAGCGCTTCACCGCCATCCAGCGCGCCTACGAAACGCTGACGGCGGACGGCGGCGCGGCGTAGGCTCTGGCGATGGTCACGATCACCGCCAAGTACGAAGGCGATCTCTGCTGCACGGCCGTGCACGGCCCGTCCAGCGCGACGCTGTCCACCGACGCGCCCAAGGACAACGAAGGCCTCGGCCGCTACTTCTCCCCAACCGACCTCGTCGCCACCGCGCTCGCAACCTGCATCCTGACGACGATGGGCATCGTCGCCCGCCGCCACGGCATCGAACTCAAGGGCGCGCGCGCCAAGGTCGAGAAGCACATGCAGGCGAGTCCGCGGCGCATCGCGCGGCTGCCGGTCGAACTGCACGTCGCCGGCGTGTTTACTGCCGAGCAGAAGAAGCTGCTGGAAGCGACCGCCCACGCCTGTCCGGTGCACAAGAGCCTGCACCCAGACATCGACGCGCCGATCACGGTGCACTGGGACTGACGACGCGGTGGCCTGCGCCAACGCTGGCGGCACGGCGACGAAGCGGCGACCAGTGCCTCCCGCCGACCCTGGGCCCCCGTCACGACGCCGGCCGCTCGCGTGCGCGGCGACGACCCGATCGGAGTCTGCGTCACGGCATGCCACGCCGCCCGGCACGCGACTCGGCGTTTGGGAGCTCGCCGCCGGGCTTTGGCGAATCCAACGCTGCGTCGCCGTGACACGCGTCGCCCCAGCCGCGAATCCACGCACCGGATCGGCCTGCGTCCCGTGACGCAGACTCCCGGCAGCCATCCCGTTACGGTCGAGCCAACCGTCGTGCCGATGCGCCGCGACGCACGGGGGGGGGCGGGTGGACGAAGAGGGCACGCCAGTTACCGTCTTGGTCGGGCGCTCTAGACCTGAGACGCCCACGTCTGCCATCCGAAACATCATGAACAAGACCCTCTCCCTGCTCGCCGCGCTCTCCTGCGGCGCCGCGCTGACGGCCCAGTCGCCGCTCAACGTCTTCCCCGTCGCTCCCGTCGGCTACTACGGCTGGAACACGCCGCCTCCGATCACGAGCGTCATGGTCAACATGACCGTGACGTCGCAGGTCACGCTGCAGGCGATCTCGACGCTGCTGTCCACGCCCGTCGGCGTCGTCGGCACGCTGGAGATCTGGCGGACCAACCCCGGCATCACCACCTACGTCGGCAGCGAGACCGTCGCCGCCAACTGGTCGCTCGCCGCATCGGGCCGCATCGAGGGCAAGGGCACGACCGGCACGCTCGCGTCGCTGACCAGCACCAGCTGCCAGGAAAACGGCGCCGGCGGCGGCCTCGTCCTCAACCCGGGCTCGTTCGGACTGCTGGTCCGCTACGTCGGCGTCAACCCGTTCCTGATCGCCGTCGGCACGCCGCAGACGTTCACCAACGCCGAGCTCTCGGTGAGCGGCGGCTCGCTGCAGTACACGCCGTGGACGACGCCGATCGCGGCGGTCGGCGGCACGACCGGCTTCACCGCGTGGGGCTTCCGCGGCTCCTTCCTCTACGCCAACGGCTCGGTGCCGCACGCGTGCGCCGAGGCCTCGAACTACGGCGCCGGTTGCTACACCGCCAACGGCTCGGCCTTCCAGGAGTGGACCGACAACGCGACGCCCAACGCGGCGGCGGCCGCGAGCGCGGCGCTGACCGGCAAGTCGCTCAAGTTCCTGCCAACCGGGTCGGGCTACATCATGCTGCCGGGCACGGCCGCCGGTTATGTCGCCCCGACGGCGGCGGCGACGGCGCTGACGCTCGGCGACGACAACGAGGCCGTCGTCCCCCTGCCGGGCGCGTTCGCCTACCCGGGCGGCTCGACGAGCAACCTGTTCGTGCACGCCAACGGCTATGTGTCGGTCGGCAGCAACAACACGCTGCCCGGCGGGCCGAACTACCTCCCGGAGATCCCGGCGATGCTGAGCGCCACGGAGACGGCGTGGTGGTCGTGGCACGACTACAACCCGACCGAGACCGGCAGCGGCCAGGTCAAGTCCGAGGCGGTCGGCACCGTCACCTACATCACTTGGGACGGCGTCGAGAGCTACCCGACGACGACGGCCAATCCGAGCACGCTGCAGTTCCAGTTCGACATCGCGACCGGTGAGGTCACGATCGTCTGGCAGTCGATCACGGCCACGGGGCCGATCGCCTACCTGCAGCAGCAGGACCACATCATCGGCTTCTCGCCGGGCGGCGTGTCGCCGAACAGCGGTCTGTTCAACATCACGACGCTGGTCTCGCAGCTGCTGACGGTGCCGGAGCGCTTCCCGCTCCAGGTCAGCACGACCAGCAAGCCGCTGCTCGGCCAGACCGTCACCATCGACACGTCGAGCCCGCCGAACCTCGGCCTCGGCGTCAACTTCCTGTCGCTGGTGCAGATCCCGGGCCCGGGTCTCGACCTCGGCATCCTCGGCGCGCCGGGTTGCGCCGCCCTGGCGGACATCAACGCCGGCACGGGCAACGCGCTCTCGAACCTCGGCCTGCCGGGCCTGTCGCTGCAGTCGTCGCTGCCGCTGCCGAACAACCCGGCGCTGGCCGGCGTGCGCGTGTTCAGCCAGTCGGCGTGGCTCGATGCGACCGCGAACGCGCTCGGCATCATCACGTCGAACGGCCTCGAACTGGTCGTCGGCATCTACTGAGGTGCCCTTGCCGGCGGCTGCGGCCGCCTGGCCCGGGTCGATGCGCTGCGCGCCGCGCGGCGCATCGATCCGACCGCGGCAGGTCACGCCGCCCGCCGCGCGCCGCCGCGGCGACGCCCGCGGGCTATGCTGCTCCCCCGATGCGTTCCATCGCGCCCACCACCGCGCTCATCGCCCTCGCTGCCGTCGCGGCAGCGCAGCCTCCGACGGGCTACTACGCCACCGTCACGGCGACTTCGGCGACGCAGTTGCGCGCGACGCTGCACGCGGTGATCGACGACCACGTGCGCATTCCGTACACGGCGTCGTCGACCGACACGTGGAACGTGCTCGAACTCGCCGACCAGGCGCCCGGCAGCACGACGCAGATCCTCGACCTCTACAAGAACACGCTCTACCAGAAGCAGGGCGGCGGCAACACGTTCTACAACCGCGAGCACGTGTGGCCGAACAGCTACGGCTTCCCGGTCGACGTCGCGACCAACTACCCCTACACCGACTGCCACGCGCTGTTCCTCTGCGACATCGCCTACAACGCCGCGCGCGACAACAGCCCGTTCCTCGCCGCGAGCGCGTCGTGGACCGAGTTCGCGACGACGCCGAACGGCGGGCAGGGCGGCGGCACGGGCGCCTTCCCGGGCAACAGCAACTGGAGCAACGCCAGCCTGTCGCCGATCGGCGGCTGGCAGACCTGGAACGGCCGCCGCGGCGACGTGGCGCGCGCGCTGTTCTACATGGACGTGCGCTACGAGGGCGGCACGCACGGCGGCACCGGCGCGAGCGAACCCGACCTGCGCCTGACCGACGACCTGTCGCTGGTGCAGGCGAGCGCGACCGGCAACAACGTGTCGGTCGCGCACATGGGCCGGCTCAGCACGCTGCTGCAGTGGCACCAGGAAGACCCGGTCGACCAGAAGGAGCTCCAGCGCAACAACGCGGTGTTCGCCGCGCAGGGCAACCGCAACCCGTTCATCGACAACCCGGCCTGGGCGCAGTGCCTGTACCTCGGCCAGTGCGTGCGCGTCCGCCACGCCGAGATCTGGATCAACGAGTTGCACTACGACAACACGGGCGCCGACGTGGGCGAGTTCGTCGAGCTCGCCGGTCCGGCGACGATGCGACTCAACGGCTGGATGCTGCTCGCCGTCGACGGCGCGACCGGCCAGCCGTACGCGCGGTTGCGGCTCGGCGGCGCCTTTCCCAACCAGCAGAACGGCTACGGCACGCTGTCGTTCGCGTTCGCCGGCCTGCAGGACGGCCCCGACGCCATTGCGCTGGTCAGCGCCGACGGCGCCGTCGTGCACTTCATCGCGTACGAAGGCGCCTGCACCGGCGTCGGCGGCGCGATCGCCGGCGCGCCGGCCGTGCAGCTGCCGATCAGCGAGCCGGCGTCGACGCCCGTCGGCCAGTCGCTGCAGCTGACCGGCACGGGCAACCATGCGGCGATGTTCACGTGGAGCGGGCCGGCAGTCGCGACGCCCGGCCAGAAGAACGCCGGCCAGACGTTCCAGTAGCTCACCGGCGCGGGCGCTTCGCCGCGCGGTCGCTGCCGCCCCGCGGCCCCTTGCGCCCGGGCCGCGCCGCCGCGACCGCCGCCTGCCAGGCCTCGAGCAACGCCATGCGCGCGAACGCTTCGTCGACCTCGGCCAGCGCGAGCAGCGTGCAGCCGGCGCGGCCCCAGGCGCCGGTCGCAGGCTTCACCCCAGGCGCGCCGACGAGCCGGCGCTGCACGGCGGGCGGCACGCGCACCATCGCCGTCGCGCCGTCGGGGTGCAGCGTCGCGAACACCCGCCCGGCGACCCGGAAGTCGGGATGCCCCTGATGCTCGCCGGCGACGGCGTCGGGCAAGGCGAGCGCGCAGGCGGCGAAACGCGCCGGGCTCATCGCGACGGCCCGCTGGTGCGGCCGAGCCACGCTTCGAGCGGACCGCGAGTGCGCGCGCGGAACCACCAGACCGACGAGGCCAGGGCGAACAGCGCGTAGCCGAGCGCGGCGGCGACGCCGACCGCCATGCCCCAGTCCTCGTCGGGCCACCAATGGCGCAGCGGCGCGAAGACCAGCAGCACGTGGCCGAGGTAGTGCGACAGCGACATGCGGCCGACGGCCGCGACCGGCCGCAGCCAGCCGGGCAGGCCGCGCGTCATGCCGCGCCACGCCACCGCGCCGACCAGCAGCACGGCGACGCCGCCGTTGCGCAGCAGGAACGGGATCGACGTCGGCTGCCAGGTCACCGCGAAGTCGCCGGCGACGTCGCCGAGCAGGTCGCCGGCGCGCGCCGCCAGCACGTCCGCCGCGAGGCCGAGCGCGACCATCACGGCGCCGAGCGCGATCCAGCGTTTCCAGCGCGCGGCATCGGTGCGGCCGTTCATCGCCAGCAGCGCGCCGAGCAGCGGCGGGCACAGCCACGGCAGCAGCGGGTAGCTGCCGTCGTAGAGGAACCAGCGCAGCGTCTCCCAGCCGAAGCCGTGGTTGGCGAGGTGCGTGCTGTCCGCCAGCAGGTCGCCGGCGACGTAGCCGCCGAACGCGCGCGCCGCGCACGGGATCGCCAACACCAGCAGCATGAGCGCGCTCGCCAGCGCCGTGCGGCCCCAGCGCTGCAGCAGGGCGACGCACGGCAGCGCCAGCGCGAACGCCGTCAGCACGTCGTTGGGCCACGCCCAGACCCAGAATGGCACGCCGACCGCGGCGAGCGCGAGCGCGCGCCGGGCCACCCACGCGGGCCGCAACGCCAGAGCCTCGGCGCCGACGCGCCGCGCCGAGCAGGCCCATGCCACGCCGGCGAGCAGGAAGAACAGCGTCGACGGCACGCCCGCGCCGACGTCCGTCGTCCAGCCCAGGCACCGCGCCAGCGCGCCGGCGTCCTCGTCCGCCTCGGGCACGAAGTGCAGCCACACCATGGCCAGCACGGCGAGCCCGCGCGCGGCGTCGAAGGCGTCGACGCGCACGTCGGGCATCGGCGCGGCGGCGGGCGCCGTGCGCAGCGGTTCGTGGCGCCGCGCGACCTCGACCGTCGGTGCGCCGGCGTAGCCGCGGCGCGGCAGCAGCGTCTCCTGCTTCATCACGACGCTGTGCGGCAACACGTGCGCGCCGTCGCCGATGTCGGCGCCGTACAGCACGACGGCGCCGCGGCCGACCGTCGCGTGCGCGCGCACGTGCACGCGATCGGTCTTCAGCACGCGGTCCTCGAAGCTGTGCGCCTGGAACATCGCATGCACCGTCGCGCCGTCGTCGATGCGCAGCATGTCCGGGTCGACGACCTGCGCGAAGCCCTCGCCGAGCACGACGCGGCGGCCGACCTTCATGCCGAGGGCGCGCAGGAACCACGGCAGCAGCAGGGTGCCTTCGAGCAGTTGCAGGAAGCCACGGCCGTAGCGCTCCCAGACGACATAGTGGAAGTCCCAGCGGTTGGCCCAGCACGACCAGAGCGCGTGCTGCGACGGCTTGACCTTGCCGAGCAGCAGCCACTTCGCGGCGATCACCACCGCCGTGAGCAGCAGCGCGTACGCGAGCGTCGCGGCGCAGGCGGCGCCGAACTGCACGTGGGCCTCGTCGCCGGCCGCGGCGACCGCGTCGAACCAGACGAGGCCGAGCCATACCGGCAAGGCCGGCAGCACGAAGCGCGCGCACTCCCAGAACAGCCGGTTGACGACGCGCAGCAGGTCGGGGCGGTGCGTCATGCGCCAGTCCGCCGTGGCGATCTCGCGCTTGGGCAGCGCGAACGGCGGCTGGCCGAACCAGCCGGTGCCCGCCGCCATGCGCCGGTCGTCGGCGACCGTGCAGACGCCCATCACGACGTCGTCCGGCAGCTTCTGGCCGGCGGCGACGACGACGTGGTTGCCGACGAAGGTGCGCGCGCCGAGCGCGGTCTCTGCGACGGTCACGGCGCCGCCGTGGATGCGCGGCACGCCGAGATAGATGCCGTCGGCCAGGAACGAGCCGCCGCCGAGCGCGACGTGTTCGGGCAGCACGTCGACGATCGTGCTGATCTCGGTGTCGCGGCCGATGCGCATGCCGGCGAGGCGCAGCCACATCGGCCAGAACAGCGCGCCCGCGAGCCACTGGCCCGCCGACTCCACGGCGTCCATGCGCACCTGCGCCTGCAGGTGCAGCCACGTCCAGCGGCCGTGCGTGCCGACCGGGATCGGCGGCGAGAAGCGCAGCACGAGCGCCTGCGAAACGAGGCCGACCGGCGCGCCCAGCAGCGCGAGTCCGATCGTCAGCGCCACCCACGCCGGCTGCGACGACGGGCCGTCGCCGCACAGCCACTCGGCCAGCGTCGCCGCGTCAATGCCGAGCGCAAGCGCCGCCGCGTAGACGAGGCCGGTGAACGGCAGCGCGACGAGCGGCGCCCAGAACAGCCGGCCGCAGACGCGCAGCACCGCGTAGGGCCACGGCGGCAGGGGCGCGCTCGGGACGTCGATCACGGCGGGCGCTGGCGCCGTGCCGACGCGGCGCGCCGGCACGCCTTGCCACGACTCGCCGGCCGGCACGTGCGCGCCCGACGGCACGAACGACAGCGGGCCGACGAACGCGCCGTCGCCGACCGACGCGTCCGGGCCGAGGCCCGCGCGCGTCGCCAGCGTCGCGCCGCGGCCGATGCGCACGGCGCCGACGACGAGCTGGCCGTCGTCGAGCTGGCAGGCGCCGAGTTCGGCCTCGCGCTGCAGCGTGGCGTCGTCGCCGATCTCGATCAGGTCCCAGCCGCCCGACAGCACGTCGACGCCGCGGTGCAGGTGCACCCGCCGGCCGATGCGGGCGCCGAGCGCGCGCAGCGCGGCGACCTTCGCCTCGGTGTCCTCCAGCAGCGCCCACGGCACGAGGCGCACGAGCCGCACGACGATCCAGTGCCGCACGTGGAAGCTGCTCCACGCCCGCACGCGCTGCGGCCGGTACCGCCCGATCAGCAGCTCCTTGGCGCCGATCGCCAGCGCGACGGCGACGACGGCGTAAGCCGCATACGCGAGCGCGCCGAGCCACGGCGCCACGAACAACAGCTGCAGCAGCGAGAACTCCGCCGCCATCCAGGGCAGAACGACGAAGCCGCCGAGCCACGCGAGGCCGGCCGCGCCTGCGACGACCATGCCGACGAACGCCGTCTGCACGGCGGTCGCCAACCACGGCGTCGGCGACAGCGGCGGCGGCGGCGGCGGCGACGGCGGCCCGTCGCCCGCGTCGGCGACGGACGCCTCGGCCTGCAGCCGCCGCGCCAGCGCCGCCGGCGTGCGGAACATGTAGACGTCGCGCACCGCGGTCGCCTCGCCGCCGGGGCTGCGGCGCAGGCGCGAGACCAGCAGCGCGGCGCGCAGCGAGTCGCCGCCGAGGTCGAAGAAGTCCGCGTCGGCGGCGATCACCGCCGGCGCCATGCGCAGCACCGCCGCGAACTCGTCGCGCAGCAGCCGCTCGGCCGCGGTCGCCGGCTGCCACGCGGGCCCGCCGACGTCGGCACGCTCCGTCGGCGGATCGACGTAGGGCAGCATCTTGCGGTCGATCTTGCCGCCCAGCGTGCGAGGCAGCGCCGCGGCGACAGCGAACCGCCGCGGCGTCATGTAGTCGGGCAGCGCCGCGCGCACCGCCGCGGCCAGCAGGTCGAAGTCGGGCGACCGCGCCGGATCGGCGGCCACGACGTGCGCGGCGAGGACCTTCTCGCCGCCTTCTTCTTGCGCCGTGCAGGCGACCTCGCGCACCCCGTCGCAGCCCGCCAGCACCGCCTCGATCGCCTCCAGCTCGATGCGGTAGCCGCGGACCTTGACCTGCGCGTCGATGCGGCCGTGGTAGCTCAGGTCGCCGTCGGGTCCGCGGGTGACGAGGTCGCCGGTGCGGTAGACGCGGCCGATCGCCGGCAGCGTCGGGAACCGCTGCGCGGTGAGTTCCGGCAGGCCCAGGTAGCCGCGCGCGAGGCCCGGGCCGGCGATGCACAGTTCGCCTGCTTCGCCGTCGCGCACGGGCAAGCCGTCCTCGCCGAGGATCCACGCGACGTGCGGCGGCACCGGCTGGCCGATGGTCACCGGACGGCCGGGGTGCACGCGGCCGCGGGTCACCGTCACCGTGCACTCCGTCGGGCCGTAGCCGTTCTCCAGCCACAGCTCCGCGCCCCAGAGGTCGGCGAGATCCTGCGGCAACGCCTCGCCGCCGACGTAGCAAAGCCGCAGGTCGGGCAGTTCGGCGCGCGGCGAACGCACGTCGAGCGCGCGCAGCAGCGTCGGCGGCGGACAGAACACCGTGATCCGCTCACGCCGCAGCCATGCCACGAGGTCGGGGCCAAGGCGCACGGTCTCGTCGTCGAGCGGCACGACCGTCGCGCCCGCCGCGAGCGCCAGCCACGTCTCCTCGACCGACGAGTCGTAGGCCGGCGAACTGCCCTGGGCGCAGCGATCGCCCGGCCGGATCCCAAAGCGCGGCACGCCCTGCGTGATCAGGTTGACGGCGCCGCGGTGTTCGATCAGCACGCCCTTGGGCTTGCCCGTCGTGCCCGACGTGTAGATCGCGTACGCGAGGCTGCGCTCGCCGGCGGCGGGGGCGGCGCTGGGCGAAACCGGCGGCGTCGGGGCGGCCGACGCCAACGGCAGGGCCACGACCGACAGGCCGAGTGCGGCGAGGCGTGCGACGTTCGGGCCGTCGGCGAGCACGGCGACCGCCTTGGCGTCGGCGGCGACGTGCGCGAGGTGCGCGTCGGGAAACGTCGGATCGACGCAGACGTAGGCGGCGCCCGCCTGCATCGCGCCGATCTGCGCGGCGTACAGCCACGGCGTCGTGCGCCCCATCACGATCACGACGAACGCCTCGCCGCGCACGTGCGGCGCCAGCGCCGCGGCGACGCCGCCGGCCATGCCCGCCAGTTCGCCGTAGCTGACGACGGCACGCTCCGGCCGCCCGACCCCCGGCGGCACGTCGACGGCGGGAAGCTGCGCGTGACGCGCTACGCTCGCCGCGAAGAGGTCGACGAGCCGCGTCATCTCACTCGGGTGCTGGCGACAATGGCATCGTCTCGATGGCCGCCTCGATGGCCTCGCCGCCGACGACGACCGTCACGCGGCCCTCGCAGCGCGACAGGTCCCACTTGTTGTTGCGGTCGAGCCGGCGCTGCAGCGCGTCGAGCAGTTCGCCGGGCACCTTCACGACGGTGATCGCCTCGGCCTTGTGCACCTTCTCCTTGGCGCACTTCTGCTGCAGCAGGTCGGGCCGGCGGTGGCACCACACGACGACGCGACCGGCGAGCTTGGCGGCGCGGTGCAGGCGGTCGGGCGCGGGCGCGCCGACCTCGATCCACTCCAGCACCCGGCCGTCGGGCGCCTTCACCCACAGCGCCGGCTCGTCGGCTTCGGCGAGGCCCTTGCTGAAGGCGAGGCCGTCCTTGTGCTCCAGCGCGAACGCGAGCACGCGCGTAAGCAGATAGGGCTCGTCCTCGGAAGGATGGCGGGCGACGCGCAGGTCGAGGTCGGCGTAGACGCCGCGGTCGACGTCGGCCAACGCGATCTCGAAGCGATGCAGCACGAAGGGCTAGCGTCCGCGATCGCGCGCTGCATGGCAACGAGTAAGACGCTTCCGCACGCGTTGCGCACGTCGTCGCACACGCCGATACTCGCGGCGACGATGCCGCCCATCGCGCCAGCGCCGAAGCTCGCCTCGCGCCTGTCGCACTGGACCGGCGTGGCGCCGGCGTGGCTCGCGGCGCTGCTGCTCGCGCACGTCGCGTTCGTCGCGCTGCGCTTTCCGCAGGGCTCGGTGCGCAAGCGCGGCCAGTTGATCGAAGCGGCGCAGGCCGCCGGGCCGCTGTGGCACTTCGTGCACGCCGACGGCGAGACCAAGCGCATCGTCGCTTGGCTCGTGCGCCATGCGCCCGCCGATCAGGCGATCGCCTACGACGGTCCCGGTCGCGGCCTGATGGAACCGCTCGCCGCCGTGCTGGCGCCGCGGCTCGTCGTGCACGCCTCGCTCGTGCAGCCCGACGGCACCGCGCTCGGCCGCCGCGTCTTCGCCGGGCATCCCGCCGGCGAGCCCGCCAACGGTCGCTTCGGCGTCGTCGACGCGACCGACGGCAGCGAACTGCGCTGGGCGCTGCGGAGCCCGCGGTGAGCGCGCCCTGGCTGCCGGCGACGCTGGCGCTGTTCGCGCTGATCGCGCACCCGCTGTGGCTGCTGGGCCTGCCGTTGCCGTCCTGGCTGCTCGCCGCCTGCGGTCTCGCGGCGCTGCCGCTCGCGCGCCGCGAACTGCGGCCGCCGCGCCTTGGCGTCCTCGGCGCGTCGGCCCTGCTGCTCGGCCTCGCCGCGGTCACCTGGGGCGCCTGCGCCACCGACAGCCGCGTGTGGGACGGCTTCGTCGCCTGGGGCGCCACGGCGAAGTGGCTCGCGCTCGACGGCTCGCTGCAGCAGCCGGTGTTCACCGAGGGCGCGACGTACCTGCCGAGCCGCGGTTACCCGCTGCTGCAGCCGGCGCTGTTGGCGCAGACGATGACGTGGCTCGGCCCGCTCGGCGGCCGCCTGCTGTTCCCATGCCTGTGGCTGTCGATGCTGCTGACGGTCGCGCGCACGCTGCACGCGCGCGGCGCGCCGCCGCGCACGGTCGGACTGTGCGTCGCCGCACTGGCGCTGCTGCCGGCGATGACCGAAGGCCGCGAGGGCGCCGCCGACTCCGGTTACGCCGACCTGCTGGTCGCCGTGCTGCTGACGCACGCGGCGGCCGCGCTGCTGCGCGACCGGCGGCTCGCGTTCGCGCTCGCCTGCCTGCTGCTGCCGATGGCCAAGAACGAAGGGCTCGTGCACGCCAGCGTGCTCGTCGCCTGCGCCGCCGCGCGCGGCCGCGGCGCCGTGCCGATTGCCGGCGCGATCGGCGCCGCCGTCGGCCTGCTGCTGTGGGCGCCGCTGCAGGCGCGCCTCGCCGCGCCGGGCGGCGCGTCCGGCGCGGCCTGGCTGGCGCTGCCGCTCGTGCCGGTCGCAGCGCTGGCGTTCGGCGCCGGCCTCGCCCGCCGGCGCTGGCGACTGCCGCTCGCGCTCGGCAGCCTCGCTGTCGCCGGCGCCATCGCCGCCTGCGGCGGCTTCGCCGCCACCGCGCTCGGCGGTGCGTTCGCCGCGCTCGGTCGCTTCGACGTGCCGTGGAGCGAACTGCCGCGCATCGCCGGTCGCGTCTTCTACGAGGCCATCCACCCGGTGAAGGTCGGCTTGACGTTCCTGCTGCCGTTCGTCGTCGCGGCGTGGCTGCGGCGCCGCGGCGTTGCGCTCGATGGCACCGGCGCGTTGCTCGCGGCGATCGGCGTCGCCCTGCTCGCGATCGTCGCCTTTGTGGCGCTCGGCCCGGTCCAGCTGCGCAGCGACTTCCTGCGCACCGGCGTCGACCGCTATGTCGCACAATGGGTCGGCGTCGGCTGGTTGGCGGCCGGCGCGCTGCTGGCCCACGGCCGGCCGGCCGAGCCTGAGCTACTCTGACCGCGTCGCGCCCGGCCCCGCCGCGGCGGCGACGAGGAACAACCATGCGCCCCTTTCGCCGTGTCGCCGCGGCCGCTGCCCTGCTGCCGCTCGCCTTCGCCGCCTGCCTGCCGCTGCCGCCCGTCGGCAAGCAGGTCGCGCGCGACCTCGACGTGTCGCTGGTGCGCGTGCGCGACGACGCCCCCGGCAGCCCGACCGTGACGACGACCGCGACCAGCGACGGCACGACGTTCGTCGCCGTCGGCGCGGCGATGGCCGGGATCGTCGCCCACCTGTGGCCCGGCCAGGAGGTCGAACGCGCGAACGACCTGCCGGCCGGCCGCTACGACGCCCAGATCGACGGCGAATCCCGCGACGACGTGCGCGCACGGTTGGTGCGCACGGTCGCGGATGGCCTGCGGGTGACCCTCCACGAAGAAACGCGCACCACGATGGAGCACCGGCTGGTGGCGCTGCCGGGGACGGCCGTGCAGCCGGTGACGAAGGACGGCTCCTACGCCCAGGAGTTCCGCTTCCACAAGGACGGCGACCTCCGCAAGCTGACCTACAGCGGTTCGACGCAGTCGTTCCTCGACCTGCTGCCGACCATGCTGCCGGGCGTCGTCGTGCGCGACGCGACCGAAGCCGACACGCTGCTCGCCGTCGCCGGCGAGTTCCGCGACGTCGACGGGCTGCGCGCGCTGCTGGCCGGCAAGGGCTTCGACCTCGCGCCCGAACCCGTGGTCCGCGCCGTGCTGCGCGTCGAACGCGCCGCCGGCGGCGACTGAGCGACGGCGCGCGCGCCGCCCGACGGGCCGACGGAGCCATGGCCCCGGGCGCGCAGCGTGGCGGCGGCCGGGCGGCGGCGTAGGCTCCTGCGACGATGATCGCACGCCTCGTCCTGGCCTCGCTCGCGCTCGCCGCCGTCGCTGCCGCGCAGGTTCCCGCGCCGAACTCGCCGTCCGCGCCCGCGCAAGCCGTCGACCTGTCGCTGCTGTCCGACCTCAAGGCGCGCGCCATCGGCCCCGCCGTCTGCGGCGGCCGCATCGGCGCCGTCGCCGGCGTGCCCGGCGACCCGACGATCGTCTGGGCCGGCGCGGCGAGCGGCGGCGTGTGGAAGTCGACCGACGGCGGCGTGCGCTTCACGCCGGTGTTCGACGAACAGGACTGCGCGTCGATCGGCGCGATCGCCATCGACCCGCGCAGCCCGGACGTCGTCTGGGTCGGCACCGGCGAAGGCAACCCGCGCAACTCGGCCAGCGTCGGCCGCGGCGTCTACCGCACGCGCGACGGCGGCCGCACGTGGCAGAAGCTCGGCCTGGAGAAGACCGAGCGCATCCACCGCATCCTGCTGCACCCGACCAACCCCGACACCGCGTGGGTCGCGGCGTTCGGCACCAGCTGGGGCGAGAACGAGGAGCGCGGCGTGTTCAAGACGACCGACGCCGGCGCGACGTGGACCAAGGTCCTGTACGTCGACCCGCGCACCGGCTGCGGCGACCTCGCGCTCGACCCGCGCAACCCCGACAAGCTGTTCGCGGCGATGTGGCAACACCGCCGCTGGCCGTGGCTGTTCCAGTCCGGCGGTCCGGGCTCGGGGCTGCATCGCACGCTGGACGGCGGCGCGACGTGGACGAAGCTCGGCGAGGACGACGGCCTGCCGGGCGGCGAACTCGGCCGCATCGGCCTCGCCATCGCACCGAGCGACCCGCGCGTCGTCTACGCGCTGACCGAGGCGCAGAAGAACGTGCTGCTGCGCAGCGACGACGGCGGCTTCAAGTTCCGCGTCGTCAACGACAAGGAAGACATCGCGCCGCGGCCGTTCTACTTCTGCGACGTGCGCGTCGATCCGGCCGACAAGAACCGGCTCTACAGCCTGCACACGACGGTCGACGTCTCCAGCGACGGCGGCCGCACGTTCGAGGGCCTCGCCGGCTGGGACGCGGCGCACCCCGACCACCACGCGCTGTGGATCGACCCGACCGATCCGCAGCGCCTGATCCTCGGCAACGACGGCGGCGTGTCGATCAGCCACGACCGCGGCGGCAGCTGGCGATTCTGCGGCAACCTGCCGCTGGCGCAGTTCTACCACGTCGCCTTCGACCTCGACCGGCCCTACCACGTCTACGGCGGCCTGCAGGACAACGGCAGCTGGCGCGGGCCGGCGACGGTCTGGGAGAACGGCGGCATCCGCAACCACCACTGGCAGGAGGTCTGCTTCGGCGACGGCTTCGCCACCGTGCCCGACCCGCAGGACAGCCGGCAGGGCTACGCGATGAGCCAGGGCGGCTACCTCGTGCGCTACGACCTGCGCAACGGCGCGCAGAAGTTCATCCGTCCGCCGGCCCCCGCCGACGTCGAGCTGCGCTTCCACTGGAACGCGGCGATCGCGCTCGACCCGTCCGCGCCGGGCACGCTGTTCTACGGCAGCCAGTTCGTGCACAAGTCGACCGACCGCGGCGAGAGCTGGCAGATCGTCTCGCCCGACCTGACCACCAACGACCCCGAGAAGCAGAAGCAGCACGAGAGCGGCGGCCTGACGCGCGACGTCACCGCCGCCGAGAACCACTGCACGATCCTCAGCATCGCGCCGAGCCCGGTGCAGCAGGGCGTGCTGTGGGCGGCGACCGACGACGGCCGCGTGCACGTCAGCAAGGACGGCGGCGCCAACTGGACGAGCGTCGAGGCCAACGTGCCCGGCCTGCCCAAGCACACGTGGTGCCCACACGTCGAGGCCAGCAAGCACGACGCCGCGACCGCGTACGCCGTGTTCGACGGCCACCGCACCGCCGACTGGACGCCGTACGTCTACGTCACGCGCGACTTCGGCGCGTCGTGGACTTCGCTGGCCACGCCGGCGATCGACGGCTACTGCCTCGTGCTCGAAGAGGACCCCGTGCAGAAGGAGCTGCTGTGGCTCGGCACGGAGTTCGGCCTCTTCGTGTCGTTCGACGCCGGCGCGTCGTGGCAGAAGTGGACGCACGGCGTGCCGACGTGCTCGGCGATGGCGATCGCGACGCACCCGCGCGAGCACGACCTGATCGTCGGCACGCACGGCCGCTCGATCTTCGTGCTCGACGACCTCTCGCCGCTGCGCCAACTCGCCGCGGCGACGGCGACGAAGCCGAAGCTGCACGTGTTTCCGGTGACGCCGTCGGTCGCGCACGAGACCGCGCAGAGCGGCGGCGAGCGCTTCCCCGGCCACGGCGAGTTCCGCGGGCCGAGCCGGCCGCGCGGCGCGTTCGTGCACGTCTACGTCGACGCGCCCGAGGTCGCGCATCCCGACAAGCAGAAGCAGAAGGAACGCCGCAAGGCGCAGGACGCCGAGAAGGCCAAGGCCGATGCGCAGAAGGCGGCAGCCGACAAGGCGAAGGCCGACGCCGGCGCGCCGGCCCAAGCGCCCACAGCCGCGGCGGACGCGGCGGACAAGCCGAAGGCCCCCGAGGAGCCGAAGGACAAGGTCACGATCGAGGTCTACGACGCCGACGGCAAGAAGGTGCGCAGCTGGCGCGAGGACGTGCACCTCGGTCTCAACCGCATCGTCTGGCGCTTCCAGCGCGACGGCGGCCCGGGCCCGTCGCGCGAAATGCAGGACGAGCCGGAGTTCGCGCCGCCCGGCCGCGAGGTGCTGCCCGGCGAGTACCTGCTGACCGTGCGCTTCCAGGGCGAGCAGCGCGACGTCAAGCTGACGGTCGAAGCCGACCCGCGCGTGGCGATCGCCGCCGCCGACCGCGCCGCCAAGGACGCGCTGCGCCAGCAGAAGCAGGACCTCGAGGCCGAGCTGCACCGCGCGACGCAGAAGTTCGCGCGCAGCCGCAAGGACCTCGACATCGTCGAGAAGCGCCTTGCCGACGAGCCCAAGTTGAAGCCCGGCGCCGACGACCCGCACAAGGCCCTGCGCGAAGCGCTCGACGCGGCCAGGAAGGCCGCGACCGAACTCGACGCGACGCTGTGGGGCAAGAAGCCCGCACAGGGCATCGCGCGCGACGACGACGGCATGATCGCCAAGGCGCGCGAGCGCATGCGCGCGACCGGCACCGACGACGCGCCCAACCCCACCGAGCGTGCCGAAATGGCACGCGCCGCGGAGCTGGTCCCGCCGGTCGCCGCCGCCGTCGATGCATTCTTGCAGGGTCCGATGGCGGCCTTCCGCAAGGCGGTCGAGGCGGACGGCCTGACGCTGCTGTCGCCGCCGGCGAAGTAGCCGCCGGTCGGCGTTTCCTGGCGCGTGCGTGTGTGTGGTTCTGCCGCGGCTGCCGCTTCGCCCAACAGACGGCAATCCCGCCGCTCCCCCGACGCACTGACACCGCCATGAAGACGATTCTGATGATGACCGCGGCGACCCTCGCCGCCCAGGTTGCCGCACAACAGGCGCCGCAGCGCAACCCCAATCCGCCGCTGCCCCCGACGGTCAGCTTCCCGACGACCAGCCCCACGCCGCCGTTGACGCCGCGCCAGGCGCCGACGGAAAACCCCGCGCCGGCCGAGGCCGCAACGCCGGTCGCGCAGCCGCGGCAGCGCGGCGGGGCGCAGGACGGCATGAAGTCGCGGCCGCTGGCCGCCGTCGCCTTCGACCGGGCGCAGACCGGCGAACTCTGGGCGCTCGGCACGGACTGGAAGGCGAGCTTCGACCAGGGCGGCTTCACCTTCGTGCCGTTCTTCGGCAGCGACGCGCCGCGCAACTTCCCCGTGCGCATCGCCCTGGCGAGCGCAAGCGTCGGCGGCGAACCGCTGCCGCTCGGCGCGGCCGAGCCGACCCGAGAGGGCGACGTCGTGCGCACCGACCGCGGCGGCCTCGTCGAGACGGTGGCGACGGGCCTCCGCTCGGTCGAGCAGTCGTTCGTGTTCGCGACGCTGCCCAACCGCGGCGACGTGCACGTGGACATCGCCATGCACAGCGAACTGGTGGCCGCGGCGATGGCCGACGGCGTCGAGTTCGCCAACGAGCACGGCGCGGTGGCCTACCGCAAGGCCGTCGCCGTCGACGCCGCCGGAGCGACGCTGCCGCTCGCGATCGAGTGGGACGGCGACTCCGCGCACATCACCATCCCGGCGGCCTTCGTCGCCAAGGCGCAGCTGCCGCTGGTCCTCGACCCGATCGTCAACACCCGCAACAGCCTCTCGGCCGCAACCACGCAGCTGGTGCGCGAGCCCGACGTCGCCACGCTGCCGACGCCCGAACGCTCGCTCGTGGTCTGGCAGCGCCAGTGGAGCTTCACCGACTGGGACTGCTACGCCGAGCTGATCGACGGCAACCTCGGCTCCACCACCGGGTCGGCGCTGCTCCTCGACTTCACCAGCGTCAACTGGCTGTACCCGCGCGTCGCCGGCTCGCCGGCCACGCGCAACTTCCTCGTCGTCGCCCAGCTCGACAACCAGGGCACGGCCAAGTGGGTCGGCGGTCGCACGGTGAACGACACGGGCGTCGTCGGCCCCGTGTTCGACATCGAACGCGCTGGCGTCGTCGGCATCGCCGGCAACAGCCTGCGGCCGGTGGTCGGCAGCGACAACCTCTCTCCCGCCTACTACTGCGTCGCGTTCGAGAAGGAGGTCGGTCCGGGCAATCGCGACATCTACTACAAGATGGTGCAGCCCAACGGCACGCTGCTGACCACGAACCCATCGGTGCTGGCCAACCTGCCGCAGGACGAGAGCGCGCCCGCGATCTCGAAGAGCACGGGCGGCACGTTCTGGATGGTCGCGTGGCAGCGCCAGTGGCCGGCGGCGCCGTTCGACCAAGACATCTGGACGGCGCTGATCAGCTACGGCGGCCTCATCCACCAGCCGGGCGCCTTGAAGGCGGGCTCGATCGCCGACGAACTGCGGCCGGCCTGCAGCTCGCCGCTGTCGCGGGACGTCGTGCTGCCCGAGGCGCGCATGCTGGCCTACGAGCTCGTGCAGGGCGCTCAGGCCGACATCCAGCTGACCGTCGTCGATTTCAACAACATCTCCGTCGCCGCCTACAACCTGAGCGTCAACGAGTCGTTCGGCGCGTTCCAGTCCCGCAACCAGGGCTTCGCCGAGGTCGACTCGAACGGCGTGCGGTTCGCGGTCGGCTACGCCGAGTACTCCGGCACCGACTACGACACCTACGTGTCGACGGTCGCTTTCGACTCGACGACCAACCAGTTCCGCATCGACGAGACGCGGGTCCTGCTGGGCGGGACCGTCGGCACGGACGACTACTCGCCGCGCATGTCCGCCTACCGCGACGGCCTGAGCCAGGACTCGCGGTACCTGATCACCAGCGCGCGGATCGGGGCGAACGACATCTCGGTGTTCGACTACGGCAGCTACGCCGCCGGACCGCTGTTCTCGTACTACGCGAGCGCCTGCGGCACGTCGGGCCTGACGATGACGCCGAGCGGTGTGCCTGCATTGGGCCAGTCGGTGAGCTTCGTCGTCAACACGCCGCTGCCTGCCGGCATCGCGTTCGGCCTGCCGGGCAACGCGTTCCTCGGCCTCGGCTGCTTCTGCTCGCTCGGCCTCGACATCAACAGCGTGATCCTGACCGGCAACCCGCTGACGGTGCCGATCCCGAACAATCTCGCGCTGGTCGGCCAGACGTTCTCGGCGCAGGGCTACGGCTACGTCGGCACGAACTGCTTCGGCCTGTTCGACCTGACCGACACGATCGACTTCACGATCCGCTGAGCAGCGCGCCGGCGCGCGCCGCTCAGCGGGCGCGCCGGCCGGCGGCCTTCTTCGGCGCCGGGCCGGCCTTGGCCGCGCCCTTCGCCGCCGCCTTGCTGCGGCCGCTCGCCGCGCGCGTCGTCGCGCCGCGCGGCCGGTCGAAGTGGCTCTGCAGGATGCGCGCGACGCACGCCGTCAGGCGCTTGCCCATCGGGATGTGCAGGAACTCGTTGGGCCCGTGCGCATTGCTCTGCGGGCCGAGCACGCCGGTGATGAAGAACTGCGCCGCGGGGAACTTGGCGCCGAGCATGCCCATGAACGGGATCGTGCCGCCCTCGCCCATGTAGACGCACGGCTTGCCGAAGCATGCCTGCGACGCGGCGGCGGCAGCGTTCTCCAGCCACCCGGCCAGCGGCGGCGCGTCCCAGCCGCCGCTCGCCTTCTCGGCCGAGAACGTGATCTTGGCGCCGGACGGCGGGTCCTGCGTCATCACCTTGCGCAGGTGCTGCAGGCACGCCTTCTCGTCGGCGCGCGGGGGGATGCGCAGCGACAGCTTGAACGTCGAGAACGGGCGCAGCACGTTGCCGGCCTTCTCGACGTGCGGCACGCCGTCCTGGCCGATCAGCTCGACGAACGGCCGCCACGTGCGGTTGAGCACCAGCTGCTGCAGGTCCTTGGCCATCGCCTTGCCGCCCTTCTGCCACGGGAAGCGCTGCCAGATGCTCTGCCCGAGCACCTTGCCGGCGAGCTTCGCCTGCGCCTGCCGCTGGGCTGGGATCGCGACGTGGAACTCCTTCGGCAGGATGCGTCCGGTCGCGCTGTCTTCCAGCCGCTCCATCAGCTGGCGGAAGATGCGGAACGTGCTCGGCACGATGCCGCTGGCGTCGCCGCTGTGCACGCCTTCGGTCAGCACGTCGATGCGGATGTCGCCGCCGACGAGGCCGCGCAGCGACGTCGTGCACCACAGCTGGTCGTAGTTGCCGCAGCCCGAGTCGAGGCAGACGACGAGGCTCGGCGTGCCGATGCGCGTCTTGAGCGCGTCGATGTAGTGCGGCAGGTCGTAGCTGCCGCTCTCCTCGCACGCCTCGATCAGCACGACGCAGCGGCTGTGCCTGCCGCCGGCCTCGCGCAGCGCGCGGATCGCCGTCAGCGACGCGTACGCCGCGTAGCCGTCGTCGGCGCCGCCGCGGCCGTAGAGCTTGTCGCCCTTGCGCACCGGCTCCCACGGTCCGAGCCCCTCGAACCAGCCGGTCATCTCCGGCTGCTTGTCGAGGTGGCCGTACAGCAGGACGGTGTCGTCGCCTTCGCCCGGGACCTCCATGTAGATCAGCGGCGTGCGCCCGGGCAGCTGCACGACCTCGACCGTGAGCCCTTCGATCGGCTGCGCCTTGCACCAGCCGGCGATCAGGTCGACCGCGCGCTGCATGTGCCCCGCCGCCGCCCAGTCCTTGTCGAAGGCCGGCGACTTGTTGGGGATGCGGATGTAGTCGACGAGCTGCGGGACGATGTCCTGTTCCCACACGCCATCGACGAACGGGGCAAGCTTGCGGTCTTCCATGGCAGGACCGCGATGCGAACCGACGGCGGGCGCGCGCACAAGCGGGTCGTGGCGGGGCGCGCGGCGACGCCGCCGGCGCGGCGGCCCAGCACCAGGAGCCCGCACCGCTTGACGGCGCCGGCGTGTGCGACGACGCGGCGGGCGCGGCGGCTTGCGGACCCGGCCACGGCGGCGACGATGTCTCCATGCTGCACGACGGCCGCCGGATCTGCGTTCGTCACGCTGCCCTCGCGCTGGTTGCGGCCGCGGCGCTGCTGGCCGGCTGCGCGAGCGCGCCGCCCACCGCGAGCGCCGCCGACGTCGCCATCCTGGCGACGCTGCTCGCCCGCTACGACGTCGACCGGGACGGCGCGGTGCAGCAGCGCGAGCACCCGCGCAGCGCCGCTGCGTTCGCCAACCTCGACCGCAACCGCGACGGCGCCATCGACGCCGCCGACTTCCGTCTGCCCGCGCCCGACCCGATGGACGTGCTGCGGCGGCAGCGCACCGATCCCGCGCAACTGCCCAAGGTCGGCGACCTCGCGCCGGACTTCGCGCTGCCGATGCTCGGCATGCCGGGTACGACCGTGCGGCTGTCGTCGCTGCGGGGCGACCGGCCGGTGGCGCTGGTCTTCGGCAGCATGACTTGAGGGCCGTTCCGCAAGGCAGCCGGTCGGCTGCGCGCAACCTGCGAAGCCCACCGCGCCGACGTGGCGTTCTTCTTCGTCTACGTGCGGGAGGCGCACGCGATCGACAGCGCGCTGCCCGGCGCGGACGGCCTCGTCGAGGATCCGATCACCGACGCCGAGCGGCTTGCCGTCGCCGGCGCGTGCCGCGACCGGCTCGACCTGCCGATGCCGACGCTCGTCGACGGCGTCGACGACGCCGTGTGCAAGGCGTACGGCGGCTGGCCCGACCGCCTGTACGTGATCGGCCGGGACGGCAAGGTCGCGTTCGCCGGCGAGGAAGGCCCGTTCGGCTTCGACGTCGACGCGTGGAGCAAGGCGATCGCGGCGGCGAAGGGCCGCGACGACAAGTCGGCGTCGCCGCCCGCGGACGACACGACGCCTGCCGCCAAAGCGCCGGGCCCGTAGCCGCCAAGCCTCGGCCGATGACGCGCGGCGCCGCCCAGGCGCGGGTTCGACCGCGAGCGGGCCCGTCGCGGTGCAGCAACGGGACGCTGCCGCTGCTTCGACCATGCGCGACGCTGCGTATCGTCGCACGACCATGCCGCCCGCCGCCGTCGTTGCCGTGTTGTTCGCCGCCGGTGCGACTGCCGCAGCAGCGCCGGCGAGGCCCAGGGCGCGCGCCGAGGTCGCTGTCGCCGCGCCCCAGCAACCGCAGGCGCCGTGGCCCGGGATCGCCGAGCTGCCGGCCCACGTGCGCGAGCACGGCCTGCAGGCCGACGTCGAGGCGCTGGCCGGCGCGATCACCACGTGGGCCGACCGGCTCGGCGGCAGCAAGGCGAGCCAGCTCGCGCGCAACGCCTTCGCCGACCCGCTCGGCGCGCCGGCGGCGCTGCTGGCGACGACGGACCGCCTCGATGCCGCCCTGCGCGCCGAGCCGCCGGAGTTGCATGAGGCACTCGCCGAAGCGCGCGCGTTCCTGGCGCTGCCCGCGCCCGCCGCAGCGCGCAGCGACGAGTTCGAGCCGACGCTGCTCGGCGTGAAGGCGCTGCTCGCGGCCGCGCAGAAACTCGTCGAAGACGCGCTCGGCGCGATCGAACCGGCCGACCGCGCCGAACTGCGCGCCGGGCTCGTCACCCTGCTCGACGACTACCTGCGCAGCATCTACATCCACGAAGCCAAGGACCACGACAACAAACGCACGTGGAAGAAGCTGCAGCGCGTCGACGCCGCCGGCATGCACGCCGCCGCCGAGCTGCTGCTGCCGCTGCTGCAGCCCAAGGTCCACAACGCGCTCGCCGCCGCGCTGCGCAAGGAGCTCGCCAACGCGCCGCCGCCGCCCGCCGTGCCCGGCGTCACCGGCCGGCTGCTGTACGCGGAGGCCACCCCGCACGGCTGGATCCTCGTCGGCAGCACGGACGCGAACGTCTACGACGCCAGGATCGCATTCGCGATCGACCTCGGCGGCAACGACACGTGGCGCGCCCCGAGCACGCGCAGCGACGTCGGCGTGCCCATCAACGTCGTGCTCGACCTCGCCGGCGACGACCGCTACCTCGCCGGCGAGCCGTTTGCGCAGGGCTGCGGGCTGTTTGGCGTGTCGCTGCTGGGTGACGCCGCCGGCAAGGACCTGTACGAGGCGCAGCGCGGCGCGCAGGGCGCGGCGTTCGCCGGCATTGGCGTGCTGCTCGACGCGCAGGGCGACGACCGCTTCACCGCCGACGCCTTTGCGCAGGGCATTGCGCTGCACGGCACGGGCCTGCTGCTCGATCGCGCCGGCAACGACGCCATGACGCTCGGCAGCGACGGCCAGGGCTACGGCCTGCCGCAGGGCGTTGGCGTGCTGTGCGACCTCGCCGGCAACGACCAGCGCACGGCGACCGGCGTGCGCGAGAGCACCTACGGCACCGAGGGCGAGTTCGTCGGCCGCGCGCAGGGGACGGCGTTCGGCTTCCGCACCGTGGCGCCCGGCGGCCTTGGCGCGCTGCTCGACGGCGGCGGCAAGGACGTCAACACGGTCGGCGAGTTCGGCTTTGGCTGCGGCTACTTCTTCGGCGTCGGCGTCGTGCGCGACCGCGGCGGCGACGACCAGACGTTTGCATCGCGCTACGGCATCGCGACCGGCGCGCACCACGGCGTCGGCGCCGTGTTCGACGACGCCGGCAACGACCTGTGGGACAACCGCCACACCGCCAGCCTCGCCGGCAACTGGGACCTGACCGTCAGCGTGCTGTTCGACCGCGCCGGCGACGACCGCTACCTCGGCGACGGCATCACGCTGGGCAGCTCGACCATCACGTCGTTTGCAGCACTCGTCGACGGCGGCGGCAAGGACGTGTACGAGACCGGCAGCGACCTCGCGTTCGCCCGCTGCGGCCACGCCGACGACGTCGGCCGCGGCAGCAAGTCGATCGCGCTGTTCCTCGACCTCGGCGGCGGCAAGGACAGCTACCCCGCGACCTCGCCGCTGCAGCCGCCGCCCGGGAATGGCAGCGTCGCCGTGCGCACGCGCGAAGATGCGTTTGGCGACGGCGACGCGAAGAAGGCGGCGACGAGTGGAAAGGGTGTGTTCGTCGACCGGTGAGGAGGAGTCGGCCTCGCGCCGCAGCACAGCAAGCGACCGCAACGGCAACCGACGGTGCCGCTGCGATCCGCTGGCGATCCACGACCAGTGATGCGAAACGTCGCGGGTGTGCGAGGCGATGCTGCAGCCGAGGTCCAACGACGCCCGACCGCGGTTGGCCGCAGCCATCGGCGCCTCCAGGCTGCCGACGCACATGCTGGGCGACGGCGGGCCGGCGGTCGCGCGCGATCACCCGTCCCGCCCCCACGCCGCGTGGCCTACACTGCGCCGGTGATCTACTACGACCTCTACGCCAACGTACCGGACGCCGCGATCCGCGACTTCGTCACCCGCCAGCGACTCGGCCGGCTGGTCACGGCCGACGGCGACGGCCAGCCGCACCTCGGCCTGTTTCCGTTCCTGTTCCTCGGCGACCGCGTCGAGATGCACCTCAACCGCGACGACGAACAGCTCGCCGACCTGCGCACCAACCCGCGGTGCGTGTTCGAGGTCGACGAAGTGCTCGGCACGATCCCGTCGCACTGGCTCGACGACGCCAACGCCGTGTTCGCCACCGCGTACCACCGCACCGTGGTGTACGAGTGCCGCGCGACGCTGACCGACGACGCCGCCGTGCTCGCCGCGCAGATGCAGCGCCTGCTGGCGCACTACCAGCCCGAGGGCAGCCACCAGCCCGTCGCCGCAGGCGACCCGATGTACCAGCGGCCGCTCGGCATGCTCACCGCCGTGCAGCTGGAAGTGCGCGCCCGCAAGGTGAAGTGGAAGCTCGCGCAGAACCGCGACCGCGCCGCCCGCACGGCGCTGATCGGCAAGCTGCGCCAGCGCGGCCGGCCCGAAGACGCCGCCGCCGCCGACGCGCTGCAGTGGACGCTCGACCACGAAGCGGCCAAGTAGCTGCGGCGGGCGCGCAGCGGATGGTGGGCGATGAGGGACTCGAACCCCCGACATCCTCCTTGTAAGGGAGGCGCTCTAACCAACTGAGCTAATCGCCCGCGAGATCGTCGCGGCGCACTCTAGCACGGCGGTCGCTGCCGACGGTCAGTTGCCTGCGGCAGGCGCGGTCGTCGGTGCCACGGGTTCGTCCGGCTTGGTGGCCGGATCGGCAGCGCCTTCGGCCGGAACCTCCGGCTGCACGGTCGGCGCAGCCGGCTTCGGGCTGCTCGCCGCATCCGCCGCGGCCGCCGCAGCCCGCACCTCCTCGTCGCGCGACGGCAACGGCGAGGGCCCGCTCCAGACGCGGCGGCCGAAGTAGTCGACCGCGTCGCACGGCAGCGCAAACAGCGAGTGGCCGACGGACGCGCAGGCGAGGGCTGGGAACAGCAGGAACTCTTCGGACGAGCCGCCGTCGAGACCGTCGTCGACGGCGAGGCTCAGCGGCCACGTCACCGGCAGCAGCACGCCGGAGGCCACCGTGCCGGGCACGGCGCCGATCCAGGCGCCGACCTTGGCGACGCCGCGCACCCAACCCGCGCGGCCGAAGTCCGGCGGCGGGCTGCGGTCGTCGAGCGACTCGACGAGGCTCGGCACCGAGCAGGCGCAGGACAGGAACAGGCAGGCGACGGCCGACGCGGAGCGCAGCATGGCAACGCATGCTACCGCCGCGGTCGGACGGGCGCGTGCATCGGTTGGGCGCCTGCCGCCGCCGCGCGCCCCGCCCCGCCGCGCGGGCTGGAGGCAGCGCACCGCCTCCAGCCCGCGCCCGCGCTCACTTGCCGCCGGCGCCGTCGCCTTCGACCAGCTTGGCGGCGTCCTCGCCGACGCGGTTCTGGGCGTCGCGCGCGCGCTGCAGCGCCTTCTTCGCCGACATGCCCTCGATCGCCTTCTTCAGGCGCTCGACGGTCTGCGGGTCCTCGTCGGCCGCCGCCGTCACCGCCTGCTCGGCGTGGTCGAGCGCGCGGTCGGCGGCGTCGAAGTCGCCCTTCTGGATCCAGGCCAGCGCCAGGAAGTTGCAGGACTCGACGACCTGGCTGCCCGGATCGGCGCACTCCAGTGCGGCCTGGAAGGCGACGATCGCCTCGTCGAGCTTGCCCGCGCCCTGCAGCAGGCGCGCCTGCCACAGCCGCATCTCCTGCGCGCGGCTGCTGCCCGGCTCCAGCGCGATCGCCTTGGCGTAGGTCGCCATCGCCTCGTCGATGCGCTTCTGGCGGCGCAGCATGTCGCCGGCCCCCATCAGCCCGCGCTGACCAAAGCGCGGGCCGTCGAGCTCGGCGGCGCGCAGGTAGGCCTTCTCGGCAAGCGGCAGGCTGCCCTGCTGGCGCCACAGGTCGGCGGCGGTGATCGCCGCGAACGCCGACACCGCCGGCTCGCCGCCGAAGTCGGCGACCACCTTGTCGTACGCGCTCGCCGCCGCCTCCAGCGCCGGCGCGCGCTCCGGCCCGCGCAGGCCGCGCAGCTTCTGCGCGGCGTCGCGCGCGCCGGCGAGCGCCTTCTTGCCGGCCTCGCTCATCGCCGGCTTGGCCACCGCGGCGACCGCGCCGTTGCTCGCCGGCGTCGGCGTCGGCGGCGTGTCCTGCGCGGCGAGCGGCAGGGTCAGCAGGGCAGCGCACCAGAACAGCTTGCAGAGGGCATCCATGCGTGTCGTTCTCCTCGGATCAGGTCAGGTCAGTCACGAACCGTCGCCGAGGCCGCCCGCGACGCGGGCGAACGCCTCGACGTACTTCTGCACGCGCCGGCGGGCGCGGAAGAGCCGCGCCTTGACGCCCGGCGCACTGCACCGGTAGCGCTGCGCGAGCTCGGCACAGCTGCTGCCGGCGTAGTAGTCCCACAGCAGGCGGCGATCGAACTCCGGCAACTGCTTCAGCGCCGACGCGACCAGCGGCCGCAGCGTCTCGGCGCCACAGCGTTGGCCGGCGACCGTGAAGTAGTCCTCCGGCTGCTCGCGCACGACGGCGGCGGCGGTTTCGACGCACTCCTGGCGCGCTTCGACGCGACAGGTGGCGGCATCGCGCCGGCCGCGGTGGCGCCGCCGGCGCAGGATCGTGCGCAGCGCCGCCCAGAAGCGCTCCGGGTGGCGCATGCGGCCCGACCAACGCCACGCCGCGAAGACCGCATCCTGCGCGACATCGTCGCGGTGGCTGCGGGTCCACGCATCGGAGCATCGGCGCAGCAGCCAGGCCCGCGCATCGCGCACGACCTGCTGCCAGTCTGGTTCAGCGGTTGCCATCGTCGGTCGCAACCGCGCGGACGACGGTCCGCATGCGGCTGCGACGACATGGCAACTCCGCGCGTGATTCCGGCGCGGATTTCTGCGCGGCACGGCGTGGCCGCGCGCGCGGCGCCGACCGCTACTTGCCCGCCGGCGGCGGCGCGAACGTGAACGTGAACTCCGCGGTCTCGTGCTGCGGGACGCGGCCGGCGGACCTGGTCGTGACCGCGAAGTCCTTGCGGCGTTTGGCGGAGCGCGGCTGCAGCGTGCGCGGGTCGGTCACGACCTCGATCGCCGTCGTCATCTCGACCCCGACCAGTTCGTCGGGCGGCATCGGCTTGCGGCCGGCGGCGCTCGCCATCCGCGCCATGATCTTCGCCAGCGCCGCCGTGCCGGCCTCGCCGCGGAACGTCGAGGTGATCGACAGGCGCACGTGGCCCGGGTGCGCGGGGTCGGGGCCGTGGTGCCGGCGCGTGACCTTGGCGACCACCGGCTCGCCGAAGACGTCGAGTTCCTCCTCGCTCTCGCGCTGCTCGCCCGCCGGCACGGCGAACTCCAACCACGCGCCAACCCAGGCGAGCCAGTCGCCGCTGCCCGCCTGCTGCATCATCTCCTGCGCCGGCGGGGTGCGCATGGCCGCGATCGTCTGCTCGATCTGCGCGCGCGACGCGCCGCGGCTCTCGCCCGCGAGGGTGGCGACGTTCTCGAGCACGCCGTCGATGCCGTCGATGCGCAGGTAGTCGCCCTGCGGACTCACCAGCAGGTCGGGCACCGCATGCGCGAGCACCTGCGCGGTGGCCAACTGCCGCTGCATCGCCGGCGTCGTCGCATCGACGCCGTCGACGGTCAGGAACGTGAAGTCGCGGTGGCGCACGCGCACCGCCTCGGCGCCGTCGGCCGCGACCTCGAGGCGGTACCTGAGCGTGGCCTTCTTGCCGCGTTTGTCGCCGGCCTTCTCGACGACGACCGTGCACGGCAGCGGCCAGCGAAACAGGAAGTCGGCCGCCGCGATGGGCGCTGCCGTCGTCGGCGCCGTCACCGGCGGCGTCGGGTCCGGCGGTGGCGGCGACGGCGTCGGGTCCTGCGCAGCGAGCGCCACGGCGAGCGCACACACGCCCAACGAAGAGCCGACGCGGACGAAGGCACGCAAGATGGGACGCATGCGCGGCAACGCTAGGAGTCTGCGGCGCGAAAGGCCACGCCGCCCGGCGCGCGCCTTTGCGCCCGAGCGCTCGCCGATGAGCTTTGGCGAAGCCACCGATTCGCTTCCAATCGTCGGCGTCGCCCCAGCAGCGAATCCACGCCCAGCACCGCCGCGCGCGCTGGTCAACGCGCCAGCGTCGCGGCGATGCGTTCGGCGACCCAGGCGTTGCCGGCCGGGGCCATGTGGCCGACGAACCACTGCTGCTTCAGCCCGGGGTCGCGCGCGGCGAGCGCGTCGAACTCGGCCTGCAGGTCGAGCGTGGCGATGCCGAGCGCCGCGGCGGCGGCGACGACGGCGCGGCCGTCCTCGCGGCCTTCGGCGCTCGGCTCGGCGACGTCCTGCAGCACCAGCAGCAGGCGCACGCCGCGCTCGCGGCACTGCGCCTGCAGGCGCGCGAGCAGCTTGGCGACGATGGTGCGGCCGAAGGGCCGCGGGTGCACCCAGACCTCGCGCGCGCCGCCGGCCCACCACGCCGGCGCGATGTTCCAGCACAGGGTGTCGCACAGGGCGCTGTGGCCGAGCCACCGCCGCACCCACTGCTGATCGAGCTCGCTGCGGTCGCTGTCGGGCACCGGCACGTTGCGCAGCGCCAGCGCGCCGTCGACGACGTCGAACCACGGCAGCGCGCTGTAGCGCTTGCTCTGCTCGCAGCGCTTGACGTCGTCGGGGATCAGGCTGACCACGAGCGTGTCGGCGGCGAGCCGCGGCAGCAGCTGCTCGGCGCGCAGCGCCGTCTGCGCGAAGCTGTAGCCGAACACGCCGCCGTTCCAGACCGGCCGCTGCAGCCGGCGTTCGAGCGCCGCGGGCCACGTGTCGGCGTCGGCGACCTGGTCGCCGAACGTGAACGAATCACCGACCGCGAGCACGCCACGGCCCGGCGGCCGCGGCGCGTCGCCGTTGCGGCGCAGGCCGTCCTGGTCGATCGACACCATCACGCCCCAGCGATTCGCGGCGCTGGCGAAGCCCGGCCGCGGCACGTAACCGAGCACGTCGTCGTGCGCCGCCGGGTAGGCGCGGCGGATCAGGTCGATGCGCTGGTCGCGGTAGCTGCCGCCCGCGACCGGCGCGAACGCCTGCCGTTCGCGGAAGGCGCGCGCCAGAGCTTCGCCGAGGCCGAGCAGCAGCAGCAGCGGCACGCAGGCGAAGGCGAGCTTCTTGCGGCGTGTCAGCGCCACGGGGCATCCGGCGGGAATCGGCGCTGGCAGGTCACGCGGCACTCGCCGACGGCGCGTCGGCAGCGGCATCCTGCCAAGCCGCCGTGGGGCCGTCCAGCCGCGCCGCCACCGCGCCGCCAGTTCACCGTCCGTCACCGCCCCGCCGCGCCGCCGAGCAACGGCAGCGACAGCCGCTGCATGCAGAGCGCGCGCACCTTGGCCATCGCCGGTCCCGCGACGCTGGTGTTGAACGCCGCGCAGGCGCCGGTGCCCGACGCCGGATGCACGTAGAAGAACGACACGAACGCGCGCTGGCTGCCGGTGTGCGTCGGGAAGCGCGTGCCGCCGTGCTCGTGCACGAAGAAGCCGAGGCCGATGTGCTCGGTGCCCGCCGCGTTGGTCGGCAGCGCCGGCTGCCACATCGCCGCCAGCGACGCCGGGGCGAGCACGCCGCTGGCGTCGCTGCCGGCAGGGACGGCGCCGAGCAGGAACGACAGGTACTTCGCCATGTCGGCGAGCGAGGCGTTGAGGCCGCCGTTGCTGACCGTGATGCCGGTGTCGAAGTCGGGTCCGAGGTCCTTCGCCGCAGCGCCCGCGCCTTCGTAGCTGTGCGAGCGGAAGCGCTGCAGGTGCCACGGCGACCGGTCGAAGTACGCGCGCGCCATGCCGAGCGGGCGCAGCACGTTCTTCTCCATGTGCACCTCGTACTCCTCGCCGGTCACGCGTTCGATCGCGCGGCCGAGGAACACGATGCCGGGGTTGCTGTAGGCGAACTTCGAACCCGGCGCGAACTGGACCGACGTGTACGGCAGCATCGCGACGAGCTGGCTCCACTGCGTCGGCTCGTGCGGATGCCAGTCGAGGTCGCCGCCCCACGGCCACGTCGCCGCGCGGAAGCCGCCGGCGTGGTGCAGCAGATGGCGGACGGTGATCGCGGTGTTCGGCCCGAACGGGTTGTGCACGTCGCGCAGCTCGGGCACCAGCTCGACGATCGGCTGGTCGAGGCCCAGCTTGCCGCGGTCGCGCAGCTGCATCACCGCGATCGCGGTGAACGTCTTGGTGCAGCTCGCCCAGTGGAAGTTGGTGTCGAGGTCGACGGCGCGGCCGCCGGCTCGGTCGGCGAGGCCGTGCCCGGCGAAGGCCGCGACCTCGCCGCCGCGCACGATCGCAAGGCCCGCGCCGACGACGCCTGCCGCCTCGCACTCGCGCCGGAAGGCCGCGGTGACGTCGGCGGCGGCGGCGGCGAAGTCGAATTGCGACGGCGGCGGCGGCGGCTGGGGCGCGGCAGCCTGCGGCACGACGGCAGACGCGAAGACGGCGACGAGGGCAGCGACGGCGACCATCGCCGCATCGTAGGCGGCGCGCCGGAGCGGAACGCGCGCCGATCCGGGGCACGGATTGCCGTCCGGGGCGACGGCCAACGATCGCAGGCGAACCGGTGGAGTCGCCAAGGCTCGGCGGCGTGGCCTTCCGTGACGCCGACGCCTTCGTTCGCGGCCAGCGCAGCTGGCGGCGCTCAGCGAGCGCGGGCGGGCCGGCGGCGCCTGCCCGATGTGGCCGCGCGGGCGACCAATGCAGTCGATCGGCGGACCCACACGGCGGGCCCGGCGCGCCGGCTCAGCGCTTGGCCTTCTCGGTCCACTCGCTCTCGCCGAACTCCTCGCTCAGCAGGCGGCGGCAGCGCGCCATCACGAGGCCGTACTCGGGGCCGCGCCACTTGTCGGCGGCGAGGATCGCGTGGTACAGCGCCTCGGCCTGCAGGCTCGGCCACGCGTCGGTCGTCTCCAGGCGCACGCGCAGGAACAGCAGCAGCGCCTTCTTGAACGACTCCTTGTCGCCGGCGGCGGTCTTCTCCAACAGGATCTTGCCCGTGCCGAGGTAGGCGCCGGCGCGCGAGCTGCCGTCGACGCCTTCCTTCTTGCTGATCTCGTCGTAGATGCGCTGCGCGCCGTCGGCGTCCTTCGTCTCGCGCAGGCTGTGCGCGAGTTCGATGTTGGCGCGGTTGGCGACGACGGGGCTGGTGCCGCTCGCCTTGCCGATGACCGACTTCAGCTTGGCCTGGAAGTCCTTCGCGTCCTTGCGGTCGGACAGCGCGACGAAGAACTCGGCCTCCAGCATGAAGCCGCTGGGCCACGCGTTCTGGTTGGCGTCGGCGAGGTACTTCTTGGCGACCTGCGCGGCGTTGCCGAGGCCCTTGCCGCCGAGGCCCATGTAGTACTCGAACTTCTGGCGGTAGACCTCGGGCACTGCGCCGGCCTCGGGGATCGCCTTCTGCATCTCCTCCAGCGCGCCAACGGCCTCGGCCGGCTGGTCGGCGTCGAAGAACTGCGACGCCGCGCCGACGAAGCCCAGCTGGGCTAGCAGCACGTCCTTGTCGGCGAGCTTCTCGCGCGCGACCGTCAGCATCAGGCCCGGGTCCTTGAGGCCGCGGCGGTAGACGTCGGCGAACTTCTTCAGCTCCAGCCGCGCGACCTGGTCGCTCGGCGTCTGCTCGGTGGCGCCGCCGCGGGTGTACTTGACGTTGCGGACGTCGAAGGCGGTGACGCGCACGCCCGTGACCGACGTGCCGTTGACGAGGTGGATGACGTCGTCCTGCGCGGCGACGGGGAGAGCCAACGCGGCCAACAGGCCGACGACGGAAAGGCGGGTCATGGGCATCGCGGACTCGAAAGGGAGGGGCCTAGCATCATGCCGAAGCCACCGAAGCGAGACAACGGCGCGGTCCCCGGGCGGGTTCGCTGCGGCAGCGCGCCGGTGGGACTCAGGCGTCCTTGGCCGGCAGTTCGCGCACGCCCTCGGTGCGGCCCTTCGGCTTCTTGCGGCCCTGCCAACTGGCGGCCAGGTCGCTGCCGAGACGGCGGACATGGATCAGTTCAGCGACCACCGACACGGCGATCTCCTCGTGTGTCTTGCCGCCGAGGTAGGCCCCCATCGGCGTGCGCACGGTCTGCAGGAAGTCCTCGCCGATGCCGGCCTTGCGCAGGTGCTTCCACAGCAGCGCCTGCTTGGTCGTGCTGCCGATCATGCCGAGGAAGCGCAGCGACTCGCCGGCGGCGAAGCGCCGGCCGAGGTGCTCCAGCACGAGGCCGTCCTCCTTGTGCCCGCGCGTCACGACGATCGCGTAGCTGTTCTGGCGGATCGACATCTTCGCCACGGCGTCGGGGTACGGCAGCACGACCGCGTCGTGCGCCTCGGGGAAGCGCGCCGCCGACGCGTAGGCGGCGCGGTCGTCGACGACGGTCACGCGGAAGCCGGCGAGCGCGGCGACCTGGCACAGCGCCTTGCTGACGTGGCCGCCGCCGAAGATCCAGAGCGATGGGGTCGTGATCGGTTCCACGAAGATCGTCACCTCGCCGCCGCACATCAGGCCCGAGTCGGGCGAATCCTGCTCCGTCAGGCGGAACTGCAGCGAGCGCGGCTGCTCGTCGGCGAGGACCTGAAGGGCGGTGTCGTAGACCTCAGCTTCGAGGCAGCCGCCGCCGACCGTGCCGAGGAACGTGCCGTCGCCGAGCACCAAGAGGCGCATCGACGTGCGGCCCGGCGTCGAGCCGCGCGTGCCGACGATCGTCGCCAGCGCCGCGGGGATGCCGTCGGCGCGCAGGCGCACGATTTCTTCGAAGAGGTCGCGGGACTTGGCCACGGTCGAGGCCGCGCACAGTAGGCGAGCGCCCGCCGCGCGGAAGCCCGCGGCAACGGCGGCGGCGCGGCGGCGGGCCAGCGGCATGCGGCGGCGGTGGCCTGACCGCCCCGCGGGAGACGCTGCCCCCCCCCCCCCCCCCCCCCCCGCC
>JADCJE010000155.1 GCA_020247305.1 Phycisphaerales bacterium
ACGACCTGCTACAGCGGCGTGGTGTCGTGGGGCGCGCAGCCGGCGCAGGCCGGACCGACGCCGTTCGGCATCAGCGTCCCGTTCCAGACCAACTTCTTCTACGACCCGGCGGGCGGCGACCTCAACATCGAGTGTGACCTGCCGATCCAGACCTTCACCGGCACCGGTCCGCAACTCGACGTGCACGGCACTGCCGGCCAGGCGCTGGCGAGCCGCGTGTTCCTCAGCACGGGCTATCCCACCGGCAACGGCACGATCGGCCAGAACCACGCGGTCGTCGTCGAGGTGACGTACATCCCGGCGACCGGCTTGTTCGCCAGCTTCAACGCCAACGTGACCAGCGGCGCGTCGCCGCTGGCGGTCAGCTTCACCAGCGCCTCGATCACCAGCGCTCCGGGCGGCATCACCAGCTACGCCTGGGACTTCGACGGCGACAGCGTCGTCGACAGCACGGCGGCGAACCCGACGTGGACGTACGCGACTTGCGGCGACTACACGGTCTCGCTGACCGTGACCGACGGCATCAACGCGCCGAACACGCAGACGCGCGCGAACTACATCCGCACCGACAACGTGACGCCGAGCTTCACCGTCTCGCAGCCGGCGCCGACCGTCGTCCAGTTCACCGACACGTCGACGCCGACGCCGACGTCGTGGGCCTGGGACTTCGACGGCGACAACGTCGTCGACTCGACGGCGCAGAACCCGGTCTGGGTGGCGCCGAGCGCGTGCTCGGCGGCGAACGTCACGCTGACGGTCAACCGCCTGTGCAAGGGGCCGTTCACGACGTCGCAGGGACTCGTGCTGTCGCCGAGCACGCTGACGACCGCGTTCACGGGCGGCAACGGCCTGACCGGCGTCGGCACGGGCAACACGTTCGACATCCAGGTCACCAATCCGCAGGGCATCACCATCTGCGCGCTGAGCCTTGCGCCCTACATGGCCACGCCGTCGGTCGGCACGCCGCTCGCCTGCACGGTCTGGGTCACGGACGCCGCCGGCGGCTACGCGGCAAACCACACCAACGCGGCCGTCTGGCGTCAGGTCGCGACCGGCTCGGGCACGTTCGCGGGCGGCGTGTTCACAGCGCCGGTGCCGACGCCGATGACGCTGTCGAACCCGATCTACCTGCCGGCGGGCACGTTCGGCATGGCGGTCTACATGACGGCGGGCAGCGGACTCGCCTACACGACGCTCACGGGGCCGGCCACGTACGCCGGCCCGGACTTCGTCATCACCGCCGGCAACGCCAAGGGCGCGCCGTTCAACGCCACCGCCAACGCCAACCGCGGCATCAACTGCCGCATCCACTACAGCACGGCCACCAACGTCGGCCTCGCCGGCTATGGCTTCTTCGGCGCAGGTTGCGCCGGCACGCTCGGCATCCCGCGCGTGCAGAACACGTCGCTGCCGACGATCGGCGGCACGCTGAACACGACGCTGACCAACCTGCAGGCCGGCGTGGCGGTCATGGTCGTCGGCGTCAGCAACACGGTCACCGGCGGCGTGCTGCCGTTGCCGCTCGATCTCGCGGCGTTCGGCGCGCCTGGCTGCCGCCTGCGCGTGAGCCTCGACGTCACCGACACGGTGATCGGCGCCGGCAACACGGCCAACTGGAGCTTCGGCGTGCCGAACAACCCGGTCTTCATCGGCTTCCAGTTGTTCAACCAGGCCGCTTCGCTCGACACGACCAACGCGTTCGGCTTCGTCATGTCGGACGCGTACGCGTGGATGGTCGGCATCTGACGCGCGCCGAAGCGGTCCGGCGGCGGGCGCACGCCTGCCGGCGGGCCGACGGCGCGAGCCGGCTTCGCGGGGTCGACGTCCGAGCCACGGACGTCGGCCCCGCGGTCGTTTGCAGGCGTCGGGCGTCGCCGCCGGATCAGCCGCCTGACCGCCGCTGCCAGAGCGCGTAGGCGAGCGCGAACAGTCCGAGCGCCAGGACCATGGCGAGCCACGCGCCAGCGCCAACGCCGCCGCCGCCGCGCGCGCGCCGACCTGCCGCCGCGCGCGCTGGTCGCCGGGCCGGCGCGCTGGCGAGCCGTTCGAGGCGGTCGAGCTCGTCGAGCACCGCGTCGGCGTCGGCGGGCCGCGCGTCGGGCGCCGTCGCCAGCAGTCGCTCGCGCACGAACTGGTCGACCGCGGCGGGCACGCCGAGGGCCGGATCGAACGGCGGCGGCGCCTCGGTGCGCTTGCGGCGCAGGATCTCCTTGGTCGAGCCGCCGAACGGCGGCTTGCCGCTCAGCGCGTGGTAGGCGGTGCAGCCGAGCGCGTAGACGTCGACGCGGCGGTCGATCGGCGCGGCAGCGAGCTGCTCTGGGGCCATGTAGGCGGCGGTGCCGAGCCGATCGCCGGCGCCGCCGATGTCGCGCACGAGGCCGAGGTCCGCGAGCTTCGCGCGGCCGTCGCCGGTCACCAGGATGTTGGCCGGCTTGACGTCGCGGTGCACCAGGCCGGCGCGGTGCGCGACCTGCAGCGCGCCGGCGACGTCGCGCAGGATCGGCAGCAGCGCGCGCCACGGCGCTGGACCGTCGCGCCGCAAGGCATCGGCGAGCGTGCCGCCGCGCACCAGTTCCATCGACAGGTACCAACGGCCGTCGGCCTCGCCGAGGTCGAAGACCTGCACGAGGCGCGGATCGGACAGCGCCGCGGCGGCGCGCGCTTCGCGCAGGAACGACGGCAGCGCGTCGGTGGGGGCGTCGGCGGCGGCGGCGCGCAGCACCTTGAGGGCGACCTCGCGGCCCAACTGCACCTGTTCGGCGCGGTAGACGTCGGCGTAGCCGCCAGCGCCGAGGCGCTCGCGGATGCGGTAGCCGCCGAGTTGGCTGCCGACCGGCAGCGTCGCGCCGGCGGTGGCCGCGGGCGGCATCGCCACCGCCGCCGGCTCCGGCCCGGCTGCGCTCGTGCCTGCGGGCGTCGTCGTCGCGGTCGCCGGCTTGCCAGCGCCCGCGGAACCCGCTGCGGCGGCCGGCGGTGCGGCGCTCGCGGCGGTCGAGTTGACGCCATCCGGCTCGTCGGCCAGCGGCGCCACGCCGCGGTCTGCGATGGCGCTGGCGGACGCGGGTGGCAGCGCCGCCACATCGTCGGCTGCAAGCCAGCCGTCGAAGGCCAACACGGCGTCGCCGAGGCGAACGGCTTCGCCGACGGCCAACCGCGCCTGCGCGACCTTGCGGCCCTGCTGCAGCACACCGTGCGCCGCGCCGAGGTCGGCGATCTCGATCGCGTCGGCCAGCACGACGATCGTGCAGTGGCGCCGCGACACCGAGGCCTCGGCGACGCTCAGGTCGCAGTCGGCGTTGCGGCCGAGCACCAGCAGCCGGCCCGGCGCGAGCGCGTAGCTGCAGGTCGCCGACGGCGCGCGCACGGTCACCTTCGCAAGCATCGCGGCGCAGCGTAGCGGCGTGCCGACGCGGGACAACGCGCCGCAGCCTGGCCATCCGCGCCTTGCCGCTCGCGCCCGGCCGTGCCGACGGAGTATGAGCTAGACATGGAACTCGCGCGGATGGCGGCGACGACCCGCGGCGTCGTCACGGACTTCCTGATCCGTCCCGACGAGGCCGTGACGCTCGGACGCAGCAGCGGCTGCACGGTGCCGCTGCGCGACCCCAAGGTCTCGCGCCGCCATTGCCAGCTGAGCTTCGCGCAGGGCCGCGTCGTCGCCGTCGACCTCGCGTCGTCGCATGGGCTGCTGCACCGCGGCGCGCGGGCGCCGATGGTCGCGCTCGCCGTCGGCGACGGCTTCCACCTCGGCGAGACGTTCGTGCGCTTCGTCGCCGTCGATCGCCTGGACGACGCCGCCGCGGCGGCGCTGTTCGCGCCCGGCGGCGCGCACGAACGGCGCGCTGCCGCTGGCGACGACGTCGCCGACGACGAGCCGGAGCGCGCGCCGAGCGAAGCCGAGGTCGCGGCCACGGCGCGGTCGCTGCCGCCGCCGGCGCCGCCCGGACCGATCGTTCCCGCGGTCGTGTTCGCCGACGAAGCGGCGCCGGCGAGCACGCCGGCCGCCACCGTCGCCGTGCGCGCGACGGAGGCTGCCGCGGCCGTGCCGCCGACCGCCGCCGCCGGCCGCGCCGGTTGGGACGCCTTCGCCGCGCCGGACAGCGCGCCAGACGTCGTGCGCTTGCCGCCGTCGAATCGCCGCGCCGCGACGCCATCCGCACCGTCGGCCGCGAAGTCCTTCGCGGCGCGGTTGGCCGCCGAAGCCATCGTGTCGGCCATGCACCTCGCGCTCGGCGTCACCGTGCTGCTGCTCGTCAAGAAGGCGTTCGGCTTCGACCTCTACCGCGCCTTCGGCATGGGCGGCTAGGGACCTGCGCCACGAAAGGCCACGCCGCCCGGCACGCGTCGTCGCGCCGGGCGCTCGCCGCCGGCATGCCCCGGTCGCGCCGGTTCGTGCTACGTTGCGCCGGCGTGCTCGACCCCGAAACCTCGACCTCGCCCATGCCGAGCGAAGCCCTGCGGCGCCGCGATCGCGTGCTCGACGCCGTCGTGCGCACCTGCGACATCCTGTCGGCGCAGGCGCCGTGGCGCGAACTCGTCGCGCCGGCGTTGGCGGTGCTGGGCGAGGCGACCGGCGTCAGCCGCGTCTATGTCTTCGACGTGGCTGCCGATGCTGCGCACCGGCCGCTGGCGTCGCAGCGCTTCGAGTGGTGCGCCGCCGGCGTCGCGCCGCAGATCCAGCACCCGGAACTGCAGGGCCTCGACCTCGTGGCCGCCGGCTACGAGCGCTGGGTGAACGCGATGAGTGCCGGCGCGCCCGTCGTCGGCGACATCGAGGACTTCCCCGCGTCCGAGCGACCGCTGCTCGCCGAGCAGGGCATCCTCTCGCTGCTCGCCCAGCCGGTGCACGTCGCCGGACGCTGGTGGGGCTTCATCGGTTTCGACGCCTGCGTGCGCCGGCAGCGCTGGGAGAAGTTCGAGGTCGACGTGCTGCGCATCGCGGCCCGCGGGCTCGGCGCAACCATCCAGCAGCAGGAGCGCGAGGCGGCGCTGCGGCGCGCCCAGAAGATGGAGGCGCTCGGACGGATGGCCGGCGGCATCGCGCACGACTTCCAGAACGTGCTGATGGTCCTCGGCGCCGAACTCGACGGCCTCGGCAACGACCTCGCCGGCGGCGCTGCCCTGACGACGGACCGGCGCGACGCCATCGACCTGATGCGGCAGGCCCTGCGGCAGGCGAGCGGGCTGACGCGTCGCCTGCTCGACTTCAGCCGCCGGCGCGAAGGGGCGCCGCAGCTGCTGGCCGTCGACGCGGCGCTCGCCCGCGCCGAGCCGCTGCTGCGGCAGGCCGCCGGCTCGGCCGTCGTGCTGGCGCTCGCGGTGGCGCCGACGCCGTGGCCGATCCGCATCGATCCCGTGCAGTTCGAGCAGGTGCTGATGAATCTCGTCGTCAACGCCCGCGACGCGATGCCGCGCGGCGGCAGGCTGCGGCTCGGCGTCGCCGGCGTGCAGGGCGACGACGCGCAAGCGGCGGCCGATGGCGTCGGCCCGGGCGATTGGACGCTGCTCCAGGTCGTCGACGACGGCGTCGGCATGAGCAAGGAGGTGCAGGAGCGCATCTTCGACCCGTTCTTCACCACCAAGCCGGCCGACCAGGGCACGGGCCTCGGGCTCGCGACCGTCTACTCGATCGTGCACGCGGCCGGCGGCTACGTCGCGGTGACGAGCGCGCCCGGCGAAGGCGCGGAGTTTCGGCTGTACTTCCCCGCGGCCAGGTGACGGCCAGGGCGGCAGGCCGCCGCGCACGCCCCGTGGCCCGGCCCGCGGCTGTCGCAAGTCCGTATCGCCCCCGCGGCCTCGCCTGCGATTGCGGACGGTTCGTCACAATCCGGCGCGTTCGTGCATAGCACGAGCGTCGGCGCGGGCGTCGCGCCGGCTGCATCCTCGACTCGTCCCGGATCCGACCATGCGCAACGCCCTCGTATCGCGTCTCTGTCCCTTCGTCTTCGCCGCCGCCGTGTCGGCCCAGGGGGCTGGCTTCGAGCCGCCGACCCTGCAGACCGTGCTCAACAGCACGTCGATCGACACCGAGCCGTGCCTGTCGTTCGACGGCCTGACGCTCTGGTTCTACTCCAACCGCACCGGCGGCGTCGGCGGCCTCGACATCTACTCGACCACCCGGTCCTACAGCGGCGGGCCGTGGAGCGCGCCGGTGCTCGATGTGAGCCTGAGTTCGCCGCAGTCCGACAGCGCGCCGTTCATCGTCCTCGGGGACACCGAGATCTACTTCAGCAGCAACCGGCCGGGCAGCGTTCCGATTGCGAACAGCACGACCCTCAGCGTCGACATCTGGCGCGCCACCCGTCCAGCGCCGGGGCAGCCGTGGAGCACGCCGGTCAACGTCACCGAGCTCAACTCGGCGGGCGGTGAAACGCAGTTCTCGATGACCCTCGACGGCACCGAGTGCTACTTCCTGACGACGGGGTGGGGCAATCCGGGCGGCGCCAACAACTCGATCTACCGCAGCACGCGCGCCGGCGTCGGACTGCCCTGGTCGACGCCGACGATCGTGGCCGAGCTGTACAACGGCAAGACGCACCGCGACGTCGAGATCTCCAGCGACGGCCTGCAGATCGTCTACTCCGAGTTCCAGCCGTCGCCCGTCAGCCGCCTGTGGATCATGGCGGCGACGCGCCCGGATCGGAACTCGCCGTTCGGCACGCCGGTCAACTGGAGCGAGTTCAACAGCCTCGGCACCGTGTCCGGCACCAACAGCATCACGCTGTCGCAGCAGGGCGACGAGGCGATCCTCGGCGTCGGCTTCGCCACGGCCGTCGGCAACCAGGAGCTGATGCGCACGCGCCGCAGCGTCGCGTACGGCCAGGGCTGCGGCGCCGCGGCGCCGCTGGCGCTCGCCGGCAACGCCCCGAACGTCGGCGGCAACTGGGACCTCGTCACCGCCAACGTCGACGCCGTGTCGCCGGCGGCGTTCACGTTCTTCGGCAGTTCGCCGACCGCGCTGCCGCTCGACGGCATCGGCGCGCCGGGCTGCGGCAGCTTCGTCGACCTGCCGTTCCTGTCGCTGTCGGCGGCGCCCGTCGCGGGCGTCGCGACGCTGTCGATCCCCGTGCCGGCGGCGCCGGCGTTGATCGGGCAGGTGTTCTTTTCCCAGTCGGCCTGCCTGACCGCGGGCAACCTGCTCGGCATCTTCGCCTCGAACGGCCTGAAGTCGGTGCTCGGCGGCTGAGTCGCCGCGCGCGCCGGCCGGGCCGCAGTGCGTACAGCGGCCGGGGCGAGGCGCGGGGCCGGGGCGCGCCAAGGGAGCATTGACCCGCGCCGCGCGCGCCGCGACGGTGCGCGGCCGAACGATGCGCCCCGTCGATCCCGAGCAGGCCGAGCGCGAGGCTCGGTTCCGCGGCCTCGTCGAGGTCTGCAACGACCTCATGCAGTGCGTCGACCCGCGCGGCGTCGTGCTCTACGTCAATCCGGCGTGGTTGCGCACGCTCGGCCGCGCCGAGGTCGACGTCGTCGGGCATTCGATCTTCGAGTTCCTGCATCCTGACGTCGTCGACCACTGCAAGCGCGTCATGGCCGCGGTATTCCAGGGCCAGGAACTGCGCGGCATCGAGGTCGCCTTCCGCCACGCCGACGGGCGCAAGGTGACGGTCGAGGGCGACGTGCTGCCGCACGTGGTGGGCGGCGCCGTCGTCGCCACGCAGTCGTTCTTCCGCGACGTCACGCGCCAGCGGGCGCTGGAGGCGGATCGCACGGCGAAGATGGCGTTCCTCGACCAGGTGTTCGCCGCCGCGCCCGAGGCGCTGATGTTCCTCGACACCGACGGCCGCGTCACCCGCGTCAACCCCGAGTTCACCCGTCTGTTCGGCTACACCGACGCCGAGGCGGCGGGCCGGCAGATCGACGAACTCGTCGTGCCCGAGTCGATGCGGGCCGAGGGCTCCGACCTGTGTCGTCGCGCCGGCAAGGCGGAGACCGTCAACATCGAGACCGTGCGCCGGCGCAAGGACGGCGCGCTCATCGACGTCTCGCTGCTGGCGACGCCGATCCGCGCGTTCGGCAGGCAGATCGCGACGCTGGGCATCTACCGCGACATCTCCGAGCGCAAGCGCATGCAGGCGCAGCTGACCCGCGCGCAGCGCATGGAGGCCATCGGACGGCTCGCCGGCGGCATCGCGCACGACTTCAACAACCTGCTGACCGTCATCCAGGCCGCCGCCGACCAGCTGCTCGTCCACGTCGGCGCCGACGCGTCGGCCAGGGCGGACGCCGAGGAAGTGCTCGCCGCCTGCGCCAAGGCCTCCGCGCTGACGCGCCAGATGATCGCCTTCAGCCGCAAGCAGGTGCTGCAACCGATCGCGCTCGACGTCAATCGCGTCGTCGGCGAGGTCGGCCGGATGCTCGGTCGCGTGATCGGCGAACACATCACGCTGGCCTTCGACCTCGCGCCGTCGCTGCGGCCCGCGCTCGCCGATCCGGGGCAGGTCGAACAGGTGCTGATGAACCTCGCGCTCAACGCGCGCGACGCGATGCCAGGCGGCGGCGAACTGCGCATCCGCACCCGCGACGTCGAACTGCAGGGCGCGGCGGCCGCCGCGCACGGCGTCGCGCCCGGTGGCTTCGTCGAACTCGCCGTCCACGACACCGGTTGCGGCATCCCGGCGGCGGTGCTCGACCGCATCTTCGAGCCGTTCTGGTCGACGAAGGCGGCGGATGGCCGCGGCGCGGGCCTCGGCCTGTCGACGGTCTACGGCATCGTGCAGCAGAGCCACGGCGCCATCGCCGTGCAGAGCGAGGTCGGCGTCGGCACGCGCTTCCAGGTCTTGCTGCCGCACGCCGGACCCGGCGCGCCGACCGCGCCGAAGCCAACGGCGCCGAAGCCGCGCGGCGGCGCCGAGTCGATCCTCGTCGTCGAGGACGACGACTCGATCCGCTGGCTGGTCGAACGCGCCCTGCGCCACGCCGGCTACCGCGTGCACGCCGCCGCCAACGCTGCCGCGGCGTTGGCCGTGATCGACCGCCTCGACGAGGACGTCGCGCTGGTCTTCACCGACGTCGTCATGCCCGGCGCGAACGGGCCCGAACTGGTGCGCCAGCTGCGCGCCGCGCGCCCGGCGCTGCGCGTGCTGTTCACGTCGGGCTTCGCCGACGACCGCGCCTTCGAGACCGCGCCCGTGCCCAACTCGCACTTCCTGGCCAAGCCGTACTCGATCGCGGCCCTCGTGGCGAAGGTGCGCGAAGTCCTCGACGCCTGAGCGCTCAGGCGTCCGCGTCGCCGCCGCAGGGGGCCAGCGGCACGAAGTTCGCCGCCACCATGCCAAGCAGCAGGCCGGCGGCGAGCGCGCCGTCCCAACCGAGCCACCGCTGCAGCGCGAATCCGATGAGGCTTGCCAGGGCCACGACCGCGGCCCGCTTCGTCGAGCGGAAGGCTCAGAGCATCCGGGCAGTGTACCGATCGCCGGGCGGCGCGCGGCGCTGGCGCCCCCTGCCGTTGTCGCCGGGCGCTGGCCAGCCATGGAACCCTGCCTGAGCGGCGGCGCGCAGCCGGTGCATGGCCGCACCAGCCCCGTCCGAGGGCGTATTCGCGCCGATCGTTTCCGGCATACGCTTGCCGGTCTGGATGGCACCACCTTGGGGCGCGCTCCCGGCGTCCCTCGGCATCCCGATCCCTCTCGCCCTGCCCCATGCCCACCCGTCGTCCCGACGAAGTCGCGGCGCCATCGCCGCTTCGCAGCACCATCGCCGCCGCATCGCGCCAGCGCGCGCGGAGGACGCCGTGAGCGCCGACAGCCGGGCCGGTCGGCCGGGCGCTGCCGGGCGCGTACTCGTGATCGAGGACGATCTCGCCGTCATCCGCGTGGTTGAGCGTTCGCTGCGTGCGGCCGGCTTCGAGACGCTCGCCGCGCTCGAAGGCAAGGAAGGCATCGCGCTTGCGCAGTCGCGCCAGCCGGACCTCGTGCTGTGCGACATCGGCTTGCCGGGCCTCGACGGCCACGGCGTGCTGCAGTGCCTGCGCCAGGACGAGGCGACGCGCGACATCCCGTTCATCTTCCTCACCGGCAGCATCGCCCACGACGACGTGCGGCTCGGCATGCGCCTCGGCGCCGACGACTATCTGACGAAGCCCTTCATGCCGAAGGACCTCGTCGAGGCCGTGCAGGCGCGGCTCGCGCGCCGCCGCCAGATCACCGAAGGCATGCAGTCGAAGCTCGCGGCGATGATGGGCCGCCTCGACCTGCCGACGGCGGCCAGCGGCGCGCGCGGCGACGTCGGCCTGCCCGATCGGCGGCAGTTGGAGGCCGATGTCGCGGCGGACTGGCGGCAGCGGCGCAGCGAAGCATCGCCGTTGATCGCCGGCGTCGTGCGCGCCCTCGACGTCGACCGCAACGACGCGCGGCTCGGGCACGTCGCGCTGGAGTCGCTGCAGCAGCAGGTCGAGGAGCGCATCGCGGCCGCTGCCGCTGCGCATGGTGTCGCGTGCCGCGCGGCCCGCCTCGTCGGCTTCGGGCGCTTCGGCGTCGTGTTCCCGCCCGGCGTGCAGCTGGCGGCGGCGACCGCGGCGATGCAGGCGCTGCTGCAGACGCTGCGCTCGGCGTACTGGCTGCAGGGCGGCGAGGTGTTCGTGCAGTTCTCGGCCGGCGTCGCCGCCGGCGCCGCGCCGGTGCGCGACGACGCCAGCCTGCGCGAAAATCTGACGCAGGTGCTGCTGCAGGCCGAGACGGCGTCGCGCCCGGCCCCGGGCGAGGCGCGCCAGTCGGTCGGCGTGTTCCGCGACGGCATGCGCGCCGGGCCGGTCGAGAACCTGCGCCTCGACGCCGACCTGCACCATGCCGTGGAGCGCGGTCAGCTGCACGTCGTCTACCAGCCGCAGGTCGAGCTCGCGTCCGATGTCGTGCTCGGCTTCGAGGCGCTCGTGCGCTGGCAGCATCCCGAGTTCGGCACGGTCTCGCCGGCGCACTTCATCCCGCTCGCCGAGCAGAACGGCACGATCCTGCGCATCGGCGAGTGGGTGCTGTGGGAATCCTGCCGGCAGGTCGCGGACTGGCTGCGTCGTGGCTTCCCAGTCGGCCGGGTCGCGGTCAACGTCTCCGCCGTGCAGATGCAGGAGGCGGACGTGCCGGAGTTGGTGCGCGCCGCGTTGGCGGCGCACGCGCTCGATCCATGCCGGCTGCAGCTGGAGATCACCGAGTCTGCGGTCCTGCACGACCTCGCCCGCGCCAAGGCGATGATCCGCGACGTCCGCGAGCTCGGCGTTTCCGTCGCGATCGACGACTTCGGCACCGGCCAGAGTTCGCTGGCCTACCTGCAGCAGCTGAAGTTCGACGAACTCAAGATCGACCGCAGCTTCATCCAGGGCGTCGAGCGCCACTCCGACCGCATCGCCATCGTCGAACTGATCCTCAACCTGGCCGAGAAGCTCGGTTTCACGGTGACCGCCGAGGGCATCGAGAACGAGGTGACGCGCGACCTGCTGACCAGCCGGCGCTGCCAACTCGGCCAGGGCTACCACTTCGCGCGGCCGATGTCCGTCGAGGCCGTCGCCGCGGTCATGTCGGGCAGGCGGCCGGGCATGCTGCTGACCGCTGCCGACCTCGCGCGCGCGGCACGCGGCGGCGAGGCGGCGACGCGGTCCGGAGGCGCGCTGCCGCCGCGCGACGCCAGCGCCGGCTGAGCGCCCGGCGCCCTGCTGTCAGCCGATGGCCGCGGCGGTCGCCTGCGCCAGTTGCGCGGCGGTGAACGGCTTCTGCAGCCAGCCGACATCGGCCGGCAGGCCGCGGCTCGCGAGGTCGCCGACGTAGCCGGAGATGGCGAGCACACGCAGGCGCGGGAACGAAGCGCGCACCGCGGCGATGAGCTCCCCGCCGTCCATGCCCGGCATGACGACGTCGGTGACCAGCAGGTCGAAGCTGACGCCGCCGCGCAGGCGCAGCAACGCCTCGGCGCCGTCGCCGGCGGTGGTCACGTCGTGGCCGAGCCGCGTCAGCACGCGCAGCATGAGGTCGCGGATCTGCGGATCGTCCTCGACCGCGAGGATGCGCGCGCGCCCCGCGCGTCCGGCGTCGCTGCACGAGGCGGCGGCTGGCCGGCTCGCGTCGACCGCGCGGCGCGGCCAGAAGATGGAGACGGTGGTGCCGCCGCCGACCGCCGACTCGACGCCAACGCCGCCGCCGGCGACGCGCACGATGCCGTAGACCGTCGACAGCCCGAGCCCCGTGCCCTGGCCGACCGGCTTGGTCGTGAAGAACGGCTCGAACAGGTGCGTCTTCACCTCGTCGCTCATGCCGACGCCGGTGTCGCGCACGTCGATGCGCGCGTATGCGCCGGCCGGCGCCTGCAGCGCGTTGGCCGCAGCGGCGTCGAGTTCGACCGCCGTCGCCCGCACGGCGAGCGTGCCGCCGTTGGGCATCGCGTCGCGGGCGTTGACCACGAGGTTCATCAGCACCTGCGCGACCTGGTTGGGATCGGCGCTCGCCGGCAGGTCGCCCTCGGCGACGTCGAGGCGCAGCGCGATGTCGCTGCCGAGCAGCCGCTGCAACAGCGTCTCGTTGTCGCGCACCACTGCGCCGAGGTCGACGTCGACCACGCGGGAGACCTGCTTGCGCGAGAACGCCAACAGCTGCGTGGTGAGCCCCTTGGCGCGCTGCAGCGCGTCCTCCAGGTCGCGCACGTGCTCCTGGCCGGGGCCGACTTCGTGCAGCCGCGCGAGCTCGTCCGTGGCCCCGTACATCACCGTCATCAGGTTGTTGAAGTCGTGCGCGACGCCGCCGGCGAGCCGGCCGACGACCTCCATCTTCTGCGCCTGCCGCAGGCCCTCCTGGCTGCGCGCGAGGTCGGCGAGGGCGCGTTCGGCGCGTTCGCGTTCGGCCTCCAGGTGCCACGTCATCATCCCGAGTCCGAGGAACACCTGCAGCAGCACGTCGCCGTAGCCGAGGTAGTAGGGGAAGGTGAGGACGAGGTGGGACGCGGGCGCGGGGCCGAACTCGCGCACCGTGTTCCAGGCGAAGGCGTGCAATTGGCCCAGGCCGTAGCACATCGACGCCACCGCCAGCACCGTCGGCGCGCGCGAACCGGTGCGCCGGCGGCAGCGCCAAAGCAGCCAGGCCGCGCCGAGGAACAGCACGCCGGCGGCGAGGTAGCGGCTGCCGAGCCGCGTCCAGCTGCGCAGCCCGAGCGGCAGCCAGATCGTGCCGAGCGCGATCAGGGCGCCGACGACCACGGCCGCGAGCAACAACCGGCGGCGCGTCGCGTCGGCGAGCGGGCGACCCGCGGCGCTCTCGGCCGCGCCGATCGCCACCAGGGTCGGCTGCAGCAGGCCGGCGACCAGCGCGGCGACGCTCAGCACGACGCGCCGCCAGTCGCTCGCCGGCAGGCGCATGAAGCCGACGCCGCTGAGCGCGAGCGCGGCGGTCACGAGGTAGGCGAGCAGCGCCAGCCACGACCAGAACCACCAGCGCAGATGCGGCAGCGGCCGGGCGCGTGCCGACAGCGCGAGCAGCACGGCGCCGACGATGCAGACGACGGCCTGCATGCCGTAGCCGAGCAGCACTTCACCGATCTGGTCGAGGTCGAGGCGTTCCACGGCGGCGGCGGACGACGAAATCGCGGAACCAGCATAGGCAAGCCGCTCCGGCTGTCACGCCGCACTGCGGCGTAGCCGCGTCAGCGATCGGTGCGCCGCGTCGGTCGCGCGGACGGGGGCTGCGCGCCCGGCTGGGCGCGGCGCCATGCCGCCATCGAACGGGCGAGGTGCTCGCGCGGCGCTTGCGCGAGGCCGAAGCCCTGCAGGCCGACGGGCCCGCGGAAGCCGATGTCGGCGAGCGTCGCCAGCAGGCCCGGCAGGTCCTGGTCGCCTTCGTCGAGCGGCCGGATCAGTGTCGACCAGTCGCGGCCTGCCGCCGTCGCGCCGTTGAGGGTCACTGCCAGCAGCCGTGGCGCCGCGCGCCGCGCCACCGCCGCCGCGTCGCCGCCGCCCGTGCGCAGATGGTGGCACAGGTTGAAGCAGACGCCGACCAGCGGGTCGTCGACGGACGCCGCGAGGCGCAGCGCCTCGTCGATCGTCTCCAGCCAGAAGTCGTGGTGCGGATACAGTGCGATGGCGACACCGTGCGCCCGCGCATCCGGCAGCAACTCCCGCAGCGCCGCGAGCGCCGCGCGGTCGCCGGCGGGATCGCGGCGCGGCGCGCCGTCGTGCCGCAGCGCCAGCCACAGTTGCCCCGGGCCGCCCGCGAGTTGCGCCAGCGCCGCGCGCAGCGGCGCCAGCAGCGGCGCGAGCGGCGCCGCCGTCGGCGCGTCGCCGGCCTGGGCGGGCAGCGTCAGCACGGCGTAGGCGCTGGCGACGTCGCGCCCGCGCGCTTCGCAGGCGAGGCGGGCCGCTGCGAGGTCGTCGAGGCCCCACGCGAGGCCATCGAAGCCGAGCTCCGCGACCAGCTCCGCCTGTCCGTCGACCGGCCCGCCGCCGGCGCCCGTGTGCATGGCGTGGAACGCCAGCTCGCTGCCGTGCGCGCGCCGCCAGGGCGCGGCCGCCGTCGGCGCGACGAACGTGCGGCCGTCGGCGTCGGTCGTGAGCGCGAACGCGCGGCCGGCGACCTCGGCCCGCACGCTGCCGCCGGGTCCGGCGCGCAGCACGATCGGCGCGTCCGCGGGCGGTGCGTCGGTCCACTGCGCGTCGGCGGCGAGGAACGGCGCCAGCACGCGGCGGTCGCCGCCGGCCGCCGCCCGCAGCGCGCCGCGCAGCGTCTCGCGCGCGCCGAGCCGGGCGTCGCCGTCCGACGGCGCGAAGGCCATCGCGTGCTGCCACGGCAATTCGTCGTGGTCGTCGACGCAGCGGAAGCCGTGGCTGGCCAGCTCGCGCCGCATCTGCGCCTTGGTCATCGTGTGCTCGGGCTTGATCGGCACCGCGGGATCCTCGGTGCGGAACTCGACGAGCACGACGCGGCCGCCCGGCTTGAGCGCCGCACGCACGCGCTGCATCACGCGCACGGGGTGCGACAGTTCGTGGTAGACGTCGACCATCAGCACGAGGTCGCACGACGCCGGGGGCAGCTGCGGGTCGTCGATCGTCGAGGCGATGCCGACGACGTTGGCGAGGCCGGCCTCGGCAGCCCGCTTCTGCAGCATGACGAGGTACTGCGGCTGCAGTTCGACGCCGTACACGCGGCCGTCCGGTCCGACCGCGCGGGCCAGCGGCAGCGTGTGGTAGCCGTTGCCGCAGCCAAGGTCGCACACCGAGGCGCCGGGCGCGACCGCGAGCCAGCGCTGCAGCGCCGCGCCGTTCTCCTCTTCCTCGCGTGTCGCGCGCAGCAACCAGCCTGCGCCGGTCCAGTGCATCGTCTGCGCGATCGCGCGGCCGAGGTAGTGCGTGCGGCCGGCCGGGGTCGCTTCGGGGTCTTGGGTCCGCGGGGACGACGCCAGCGCGAGGGCCGCGAGCAGCGAAGCGACGCGAAGCGAGGCGTGCAGGTGGTCGGACACGTCGGCAACGGTAACGGCCGCGCGGCCGTCGCTGCGGTTCGGCGGGGGATTTCGCGCGTCCGTGCGCGCGCCCGTCGGCGTCAGCGGTCGCGCGCGGCGAGCGCTGCCGCGATCCTCGCCGCCAGCGCGGCGATGCGTATCGGCTTCTGCGCCACGAGGTCGGCGCCAAGCTGCTCGAACGGCACGCCGTCGGCGTCGCACAGTTCGCCGCCGGACAGCAGCACGACCAGCAGCCGGTACGGCAGCGGCTCGCGGCGCAGGTCGGCGAGCACCGCGGCGCCGTTGCACTGCGGCATGTTGGCGTCGAGCAGCAGCACGTCGTGGCGCTCGCTGCGCAGGCTGAGCAGCGCGCCCCGGCCGTCGCGCGCTTCCGCGACGATCGCGCCCGAACGTCCGAGATGGCGCACCATCGTGCTGCGCAACAGGTCTTCGTCGTCGGCGACAAGGATGCGTACGCCGGCGATTCCGCCGCCGACGGCGGCGGCGTCCGCCGCGGGCGCGGCGGCCGCAACTGGCGGCGTCACCGTCGGCTGCGGCGGCGGGTCGGCGGGCGCGCCCGGGGCGGGCGGCAGCATCGCGGTTGCACGCGCCGTTGTCGGAAGGTCTCCAGCCATGGCGTGGCACGAACGATCGGCGGCGCGGCCGCGCCGGTCAATGCGCGCGTGCTACGCACTTGGGCGGCAGCGCGACCTTGCGCGCACGGCCGCCGTGCCGACGCCTGCGGCCGCGGTCAGCCGGCGCTGCGCCGCCGCAGCAGGTTGTCGGCGGTGTAGACCGCGAGCCCGGTCCAGATGCAGGCGAAGCTGACGGCGCGGCCGGTGGTGAAGGGCTCGCCGTAGACGACGATGCCGAGCAGCAACTGCACGCTCGGCGACAGGTACTGCAGCAGGCCGAGCGTCGACAGGCGGATGCGCTGCGCGCCGTACGCGAACAGCAGCAGCGGCAGGGCCGTGACCGGCCCCATGCTGAGCGCGAGGAAGTGGTCGCCGACCGAACCGCGGCCGAGCACTCCCTGGTCGTTCGCGGCGAGCCAGCCGAGCCAGCCGAGCGCCAACGGCGTCAGCAGCAGCGTCTCCGCTGTCAGCGCCGTCGCGCCGGCGACCTTGCTGCGCTTGCGCAGCAGGCTGTACGCGCCCCAGCTGCCGGCGAGCAGCAGCGCGATCCACGGCGCGCCGCCGAGGTCGACGACCAGCACGACCACGCCGACCGCGGCGCTGCCGATCGCCAGCCACTGCACCGGCCGCAGCGTCTCGTGCAGCACGAAGCGTCCGGCGAGCACATTGACCAGTGGCACGAGGTAGTACCCGAGGCTGCACTCGGTGACGCGGCCGCTGTTGACGCCGATGACGTATACGAGCCAGTTGGTCGCCAGCAGCAGCGCCGCGGCGAGCGTCAACGCGGCGCTGCGCGGGGCCGCGACCAGCGTGCGCACCGCGCCGAGGCCGCCCGTCGCGGCGAGGATCAGCAGCAGCGCGCCGAGCGACCAGACCTGCCGGTGGGCGACGATCTCCCAGCTGTCGACGTGCTGCAGCTGCTTCCAGTACAGAGGCACCAGCCCCCAGAACAGGTAACACGCCGACGCGGCGAGGGCGCCGCGGGCGGCTTCGGGATGGTCGGGGGCGGTCAAGGGCGGGCGCAAGCTACGCGCGTTCGCCGCGCCGGTCGCCGTCGGATGCACGACTTCGTCGCGGCCGTTCGGCGACCGCTGCGACCATGGGCGCGCGGCGAGCCGGTCGTCCGGCTGCGGCTCCGGCGATCAGTCGACCTTGAGCTTCGCCAACTCGCCGGCCGCGTCCTTGGCGTAGCGGTCGAGGCAGGCCTGCTTGCAGAAGTGCATCGTGTACGCGCCGACCTGCAGCGGCATCGTCGCCTTGCCGTCCATGCCGAGCGCGCAGCCGGCGCAGCGGTGCACGCACTGGTCGACGGCGCCGTCCTTGGCGTCGGCCTTGGCGAGGACCGTCGTCATCGCGGCGGTGGCGGCGATCGGCGCGGAGGGGGCCGCCGTGGCCAGAGGTGTGTTCGACTCGCGCTCGCAGGCGACGGCGGCGAGCAGCACGGCGGGGAAGGCGAGGCGACGCAGGAGTGCGATCATGCCGCGAACATAGCGCCGGCGATCGCCGTTCGCTGCGTGCCGTCGGTCGGGGCGCACCGTACGCTCGCGCCGCCGCATGACTCCCCTGCCGCCGCCTGCGCCGCTGCCCGCCGACTTCCTGCTGTCGGTGCTGATGCCGGCGTACAACGAGGCGGCGACCGTCCGCGACGTGGTCGCGGCGGTGTTGGCGGCGCCGTTCCGCAAGGAACTCGTCGTCGTCGACGACGGCTCGACCGACGGCACCGGCGCCGTGCTGCAGGCGATCGCCGCGGCCGAGCCGTCGGTGCGCGTGCTGCGCCACGAGCGCAACCTCGGCAAGGGCGCGGCGCTGCGCACGGCGTTCGCCGCCGCGCGCGGCGACGTGTGGCTGATCCAGGACGCCGACCGCGAGTACTCGCCCGAGGACTACCCGGCGCTGCTGCGGCCGATCGTCGACGGCAACGCGCACGTCGTCTACGGCTCGCGCTTCCTCGGCGGCCCCTACGCCCGCGTGCACCTCTACGTGCACTACCTCGGCAACCGCGTCCTGACCTTCTGCAGCAACCTGCTGACCGGCCTCAACCTGACCGACATGGAGACCTGCTACAAGGTCTTCCGTCGCGAGGTCGGCGAGCGCGTGGCGATCCGCAGCAAGCGCTTCACCGTCGAGCCCGAGCTGACGGCGCGCTTCGCGCGCATGCAGGCGCGCATCTACGAAGTGCCGGTGCGCTACGCCGGACGCGACTACGACGAAGGCAAGAAGATCACCTGGCGCGACGGCATCGCGGCGCTGTGGGCGATCGTGCGCTTCCGCCTGTTCCCGTGACCCGCCGGCGGCGGCCGCCGCCGACGGGGCGCGACTACGGCTGCAGTTCGAGCGCGTGCCACGTCGTGATCGACTTCGACGCCGGGCTGCGGTCGATCGCGCCGTCCCACACCGCCAGCGCGAACAGCGTCGGCGTGCCCGGCGCGAGCGCGACTTCGTCGCTGCTGCGGGCGGCGAGCTGCCGCCGCAGCGTCACCGTCCAGCGGCCGTCGCGCCAGCGCGTCGTCGCCTGCAGCGGCTGGCCGCTGCCCGTCGCCGCGCGCGCGCTCACCGGGCCGCCGAGCCGCAGCGACTCGGCGGCCGCCGTGCCGGCGCCGCCGACGGCGACGTCGAGGCTGCCGTGGCGCTGGCCGCCGAACAGATCGGTCATGCCGGCGACGGCGCGCGGGTCGAAGGCGTGCCAACGCCAGACGTTGACCGGCTCGGCGGCGCTGCCCATCGGCAGCAGCGGCGGGTCCATCGTCGTCGCGAACTGCACGGCGACGCCGTCGCCCATGGTCTGGCCGTGGCCGGCCTGCGCGTCCTGCGTGCCGTCGCTCCACTCCAGGCGCAGAGCGACGTCGGCGCCGTCGTGCGCGGCGCGCAGCACGACCTCGTGCACGGCGTCCTTGCGCCACCAGATCGGCACGATCGGCAGCCGCACGCCGTCGATCGCGCCATAGGCGGCGTCGTCGTCCGCCGCCGGCAGTTGCGCCACCTTGGCCGCGCGGATCGTGCGCCGCCACTGCACGTGGTGCTCGGCGGCGCCTTCCGGGATCATGCTGCGCACGTAGGCGACCAGCGTGTCGGTCTCGGCGATCGACAGCGGCGCCGGCGGCATGCGCGCGCCCGGCATGCCGGCGCGGATGCGGCAGGTCAGGTCGCGGTGCGATGCGCCGCCGCGCAGGTAGCCCGCGGTCAGGTCGCGCGGCCACAGCCACGTGCCGTCGGTCGGCCAGTTGGCGGTGCCCGGCAGGCCGCGGCCGTCGGGGCCGTGGCACGACGCGCAGTGCCGTTCGTACAGCAGGTGGCCGGCGTCGAGGTCGGCGGCTTCGCGGACGATCGGCTGGCCGATGGCCACGGTCGCGCCCGGCCGCAGTTGCCGCTCCGCCTCGGCGGTCGCGTCGGCGGCGGCCAGCGGCCGACCCGCGGCGGCGGACGTGCGCGCGATGCTGGCGGCGCGGCCGTCGATCGCGAGGTGCATGACGTGACGCGCGAGGCCGCGCAGGTCCGCCTCGGGCAGCCAGTCGAACGCGAACATCGTCGAGCCGGGCATGCCGCGGCGCAGCATGCGCACGAGGTCGTCTTCGCTCGGCACGCCGTTGTCGGTGCTGACCAGCTTGAACAACCCGTCGCGGAAGGCCGCCGGTCGCGGCAGCAGCATGGCGGCGACCGACGTGTCGGCATCGCCCATGCGGCCGTGGCAGACGGCGCAGTGGCGATCGAACAGCGCCGCGCCGCGCGGATCGCCGACCAGCGTCTCGGCGGGCGGCGGGGACGACGGCGTGGTGCAGGTCACCGCCAGCAGCGCGATCGCGGCAGCGGCCGGGAGCAGGGGACGAAGCATGGCGCAGACGCTACGGCAGGCCGTGTCGCCGCCGGCATGCGCGCTTTGGCCCGGTCGGCTGCGCCACAGTGCGGAGGCGCGACTGCGTGCCGTCGCGCGCGGCGCGCTGACCGGCCGTCGACCAGCCCCGGCCGCGCGCCGCAGGCCGCATCGCTCAGCGTGCGCGACCGACTGGCAAGCGCAGTTCGGCGAACAGCGGCAGGTGGTCGCTGGCCGTGCGCGTGCCGCGGCCCTGGCCGCGCGCCAGTTCGACGACCTCGACGGCGCCGCGCACCCAGAAGGTGTCGAGCGCGCGCACCGGCGCCCACGCCGGGAAGGTGCGCAGCGGCCGCGCCGGCCCGCGGAAGCCTTCGGGCGCGAGCAGCCGCTGGCCGAGCGTGCCGTACACGTCGTTGAAGTCGCCGGCGACCAGCACCGGCGTGTCGGCGCGCACGCCGCGCAGCGGGTCGAGCTGCAGGAAGCGCGCGAGCTGCGCGCATCGCTCGGCCTCGGACAGGCCGAGGTGCATGTTGAACACGTGCAGCGTGCGCGTGTGGCCGCCGGCTTCCAGGCGCAGTTCGGCGTGCAGCACGCTGCGCGCCTTGCGCCGGCCGATCGTCAGGTCGAAGTTCGTGTGCGCGGCGATCGGCGCGCGCGACAGGATGGCGTTGCCGTACTCGCCGCGGCGCGGCCCGAAGCGCACGTTGACGTGGTGGCTGCGGTGGGGGAAGCCGAGCGCGTCGCCGAGGACGTCGACCTGCCGTTCGCCGCGGTACCACGCGCCGTTTTGCGCCACTTCCTGCAGCAGCACGACGTCGGCCTGCGCCTGCGCGATCACCGCCGCCGTGCGCGCCGGGTCGTAGCGGCGGTCGAGGCCGCCGACGCACTTGTGCACGTTCCAGCACAGCACGCGCAGCGTCAGTGGCAGCACGAGTCCCCCTGCAGCGCGATCCAGCCGCGCCACGCCAGCGTGCCGGCGGCGAGCAGCATCGCGCCGCGCTGCAGCCAGAAGAGCGGGCGCGGGCCGAAGCGCCGCGCCAGCGCGACCGCCTGCGTCTGCGCCAGCAGCAGCAGCGGCAGCGAACCCAGCGCGAAGCCGAGCATCACGCCGCCGCCGTCGACCGCCGAACCGGCGAGCGAGGCGCCGGCGCACGCGGCCCACAGCAGCCCGCACGGCAACAACGGCGTGGCGAGACCCAGCGCGCCGGCGCGCGCGATCGGCGACCAGCCGCGCGTGCGCGCCATCGCGCGCTGCAGCGCGCCGCCAAGGCCGGGGATCGCCACCGCGCCGCGTTCGCCGAGCAGCGCCAGCACGACGAGGCCGAGCGCCAGCGTGAACGCGACCCACGCGCTGCCCGCCGCGAGTCCGGCGGCGCCGAGTGCGGACCCGAGCCCACCGAGACCTACGCCGACGGCCCCATACGAGAGCACGCGGCCGAGGTGATACGAGACTGCTCCCTTGGTTCCGCCTTGGAACGCCAACGCGAGCGGGCCGCACATGCAGGCGCAGTGCAGCGAGTTCGCGGTTCCGAAGATGAAAGAATCGAGCCAGGGGGTCATTGCGAATCCATGAGACTACGCCCCGCAGTCTCGGCGACGGAACACCCGTCGCGCCCCCGCATTTCGGCGGAGGACGCGACGATGGGGCGGACGGGGGACGGCCGTTGTACGCACTGCGGCCTCCCGGTCCCGGACGAACGGCGTAGCTCGCCGTACTGCTGCGCTGGCTGCGAGGCCGTGCACGGCCTGCTCGACGCCGAAGGCCTGCTGCGCTTCTACGACCTCGGCGGCGGCGCCGGGGCCGCGGTCGGCAGCGCGCCGCGCGCCGCGGCGTGCGACTGGTTGCCGGAGCTGGAGGCGAAGGCGACCACGGGCGAGGCCGTGCGCCTGACGCTCGACGTGCAGGGCCTGCGCTGTGCAGCGTGCGTGTGGCTGCTGCAGACGGTGTTCGCGCGCGTGCCGGGCGCGCTCGATCTGCGGGTCGCCCCGTCGCTCGGGCAGGCGACGCTGCTGTACCGCGCCGGCAGCGGCGCTGGCGCGGCGTTCGTGCGCAAGGCGCAGCAGCTCGGCTATCCGCTGGCGCCGCCGAGCCGCACGCTCGCACGCGACACCGGCCTGCTGGTGCGCCTGGGCATCTGCGCCGCCATCGCGATGAACGCGATGATCCTCGCGGTCAGCCTGTACTTCGGCCTCGACGAGGCGGCGGCCGACGGCGCGCTGCGCGACCTGTTCGGCTGGGTGCTCGCCGGGCTCGGCAGCGCCAGCGTGGTCGTCGGCGGGCCGGTGTTCTTCCGCGCCGCGATCGCCGGACTCCGGGTCGGCGTCGTGCACATGGACCTGCCGATCTCCCTCGGGCTGCTGCTGGCCTGGGCCGGCTCTTGGCACGGGCAGATGACCGGCGGACCGACCTACTTCGACACGGTGGCGATCTTCGTCGCCTTCATGCTCGGCGGCCGCTTCCTGCAGCAGCGCACGCTGGCGCACAGCCGCGACACCGTGCTGGCCGACGACGGCGTCGAGCACCTGCGCGCGCGGCTGCTGCGCGACGGCGCGGTGGTGCAGGCCCCCGTGGCGAAGCTGCAGCCAGGCGACGAACTGCTGCTCGCGCCCGGCGACCTGCTGCCGGTCAAGGCGACGCTCGCCGGCGGCGTGGCTGCGTTCTCGCTCGACTGGATCAACGGCGAGAGCGAGCCGCGTGCGTTCGCCGTCGGCGACGAACTGCCGGCCGGCGCCTTCCTCGCCGGAAGCCAGCCGGTGCGCGTGCGCGCGGCCGCCGGCTACGTCGACTCGGGCCTCGCGCAGCTGCTCGCGCAGGACCCCGTCGACCGCGAGGACACGCAGGGGCGCGTGCGCTTCTGGCACGTGCTCAACCGCAACTACGCGCTCGGCGTGCTGCTCGCGGCGGCGCTCGGCGGCCTGCTGTGGGCGTGGCTCGATCCGAGCCGCGCGATGCCGGTCGCCATCTCGGTGCTGGTGATCACCTGCCCGTGCGCGATGGGCATCGCCACGCCGCTCGCCTTCCACCTGACGCTCGCGCTGCTGCGCCGCCAGGGCGTGTTCGTGCGCACGCGCAGCCTGCTCGACAAGGTCCGGCTCGTGCGCCACGTCGTGTTCGACAAGACCGGCACGGTGACGTTCGGCGGCCTGCGCGCGACGCCGCGCGGCGAATTGCCCGCGAACGCGCTGCCGGCGCTGGCGACGATGGTCGCGTCGAGCAACCACCCGGTCAGCGCGGCGGTGCTCGCGGCGCTGCCGGCGGCGCCGTTCGACGGCGCGCTCACGGTCGTCGAGGTACCCGGCCAGGGCCTGCGCGCGGCGGCCGCCGCCGGCGGCGAGTGGCGGCTCGGCGGCCGCGCCTTCTGCGGCCTGCCGCCGGTGGCGTGCGGCCGCCGCGAAGTGGTCCTGGCGAAGGACGGCGCGCTGGTCGCCGCTTTCGACCTCGAAGAGGACTTCCGCGCCGGCGCGGCCGCCGAAGTCGCGACGCTGCAGCAGCGCGGGCTCACGGTGTACCTGCTGTCGGGCGACCGGCCCGACCGCGTGCAGCAGGCCGCGGCGACGCTCGGCATCGCGCCCGCCCGCGCGCACGGCGGCATGTCGCCGGCCGACAAGGCCGCCGCGATCGTGGCACTCGATCGCCGCGACACGATGATGGTCGGCGACGGCCTCAACGACGCGCCGGCGTTCGCAGCCGCATGGTGCGCTGGCACGCCGGCGATGGACCGCCCGGTGCTGCCGGCGCGCGCCGACTTCTGTTTCCGTGGCGCGCAGGCCGGCGCGGTCGCTGCGCTGTTCGCCGCCGCCGACCTGCACGCCGCCGTCGCGCGCGGCAACCTCGCGATGGCGCTGCTCTACAACGCCACCACGCTGGTCCTCTGCTTCCTGGCGGCGATGACCCCGGTCCTGTGCGCGGTGCTGATGCCGATCAGCTCGGCCGCGCTCGTCCTGCACACCAGTGTCCGCATGCAGCGGGCGCGGAGGCGCGCGTGAGCATCGTCCCGCTGCTGCTGTTCTGCAGCCTGGTGCTCGTGGCCGGCTCGATCGTCCTGTTCGTCTTCTCGGCGAAGCAGGGCGATTGCCACGAAGCCGACCGGATGTGCCTGCTGCCGCTCGCCGACGACGCCGAGGCGCGTCCCTCCGAGCCCCCGAAGACCTCTCCCAACGTCAACCAATGACCCACATGGACACCTCCTCCCCGGCGCTGACCAAACGCGTCGTCTACGACGACGCCGTCGTCCGCGGCTTCGTCTGGGCCAGCGTCGCCTGGGGCGCGATCGGGCTGCTCGTCGGCCTGATCATCGCCCTGCAGCTGAGCTTCCCGCAGCTCAACTTCGAGACGTCGTTCCTGACGTTCGGCCGCCTCCGGCCGCTGCACACCAACGCGGTGATCTTCGCGCTGGTCGGCAACATGATGTTCGCCGGCGTCTACTACAGCACGCAGCGGCTGCTGAAGACGCGCATGGCGAACGACCTGCTCAGCCGCGTCCACCTGTGGGGCTGGCAGGCGATCATCGTCGGCGCGGCGGTGACGCTGCCGCTCGGCATGACGCAGGGCAAGGAGTACTCCGAGCTGGAGTGGTTCCTCGACGCCGGCGTCGTGCTGGTGTGGGTCGCGTTCGCGGCGAACTTCTTCTGGACGCTCGGGATCCGCAACGAGAAGAACCTCTACGTCTCGATCTGGTTCTACATCTCGACGGTGCTGACGATCGCGGTGCTCTACATCGTCAACAACCTGTCGCTGCCGGTGACGGGGACGAAGAGCTACGGCGCGTTCGCGGGCGCGCAGGACGCACTGACGCAGTGGTGGTACGGCCACAACGCGGTCGCGTTCTTCCTGACGACCCCGATCCTCGGGATCATGTACTACTTCCTGCCGAAGGCCGCCGACCGCCCGGTGTTCAGCTACCGGCTGTCGATCGTGCACTTCTGGGCGCTGGTGTTCCTGTACATCTGGGCCGGCCCGCACCACCTGCTGAACACCGCGCTGCCCGACTGGGCGCAGTCGCTGGGCATGCTGTTCAGCCTGATGCTGTGGGCGCCGTCGTGGGGCGGCATGCTCAACGGCCTGCTGACGCTGCGCGGCGCGTGGGGCAAGGTCTGGGGCGACCCGGTGCTGAAGTTCTTCGTCGCCGGCGTGACGTTCTACGGCATGGCGACCTTCGAGGGCCCGCTGCTCTCGATCAAGGCCGTCAGCGGCCTCGCGCACTACACCGACTGGATCATCGGCCACGTGCACAGCGGCGCGCTCGGCTGGAACGGCTTCATGGCGGCCGGCCTGTTCTACTGGCTGGTGCCGAAGCTGTTCGGCACGAAGCTGCACAGCACGAAGCTGGCCGACTACCACTTCTGGCTCGGCACCGTCGGCATCCTGCTGTACGTCGCGGCCATGTGGGTCAGCGGCATCAGCCAGGGGCTGATGTGGCGCGAGGAGACCGGCGACGGCGGCCTCGTGCACACCGACTGGAGCGCGGTGATCAACAGCCAGCAGCTGATGTACGTGGCGCGCAGCCTCGGCGGCGGCCTCTACATCGTCGGTTGGCTGATGATGGCTTGGAACCTCGTCGCCACCGCGATGCAGGGCAAGGCCGTGACCGTCGAGGCCGAGGTCGTCGTCACCAACCTGCCGGAGCCGGCGCTGCCCGGCGAGCCGCGGACGCTCGGCATCCTGTTCAGCAAGCCGGTGATCGTCTCGGCGATCGGCATGCTGGCGGCGACGCTGTTCGCGATGCCGGACATCGCCCTCGCGGTGCTAGGCCTCGTGCTGCTGGCAGGCGTGGTCGCGTTCTCGGCCGGCATGCTGTTCCACAGCACGCACCAGGGCAAGCACACGTGGCACGAGCGCATCGAGTCGCGTCCGCTCGCCTTCTCGGCGCTGACGCTGGTCGCCGTGCTGGTCGGCGGCGTCTACGAGCTGATCCCGGGCCTCGTGATGGAGAAGGAGGTCCCGCTGGCGGCCAACGGCGAGATGTGCGTCCAGCCGTACACGGCGCTGGAGATCGCCGGTCGCGACGTCTACGTGCGCGAGGGCTGCTACGTCTGCCACTCGCAGATGATCCGGCCGTTCCGCAGCGAGCAGATCCGCTACGGCGCCCCGAGCCGCATCGAGGAGTCGATGTGGGACCACCCGTTCCAGTGGGGCAGCAAGCGCACCGGACCGGACCTCGCGCGCGTCGGCACGAAGTACAACGAGTCGTGGCACTGGGACCACATGAAGGACCCGCGCTACGGCCAGGAGTACAGCCTCGACCGCAACCTCTCGATCATGCCGGCCTATCCGTGGCTGTTCGACGCCGCGGTCGAGAAGGCCGTCGTCGCCGACAAGCTCGCCGTGCTGAAGAAGCTCGGCACGCCCTACACCGACGAGCAGGTGAAGAACGCCGTCGCCGACTACGACGCGCAGGCCGCCCGCGTGGTGCAGAACCTCGTCACGCAGGGCAAGGCCGACGCGCAGGCGCACGCGGACAGCGAGATCGTCGCGCTGATCGCCTACCTGATGCGGCTCGGCCGCAACCTGGAGCCCGCCGGCGGCAAGTCGACGGCGCAAGGAGGCAAGTGAGATGATCCGCCAGTTCCTCGCGTCGACGACGCTGTTCGACCTGCCCCTGATCGCGATGGGCATCTTCGCGACCATCTTCGCGACCGTCCTCGTGCGCGCGTTCCAGAAGTCGCGCGCCGCCGAGCACCGTCGCATGGCCGACCTGCCGCTGCAGGACGACTGCCAATGGACCGATCGCCAACGGAGCAACGCGTCATGAGCACCATCCCGACCCGCGGCCACACCTTCGACGGCATCGCCGAGTTCGACAACCGCCTGCCCAACTGGTGGCTGTGGTCGTTCTACCTCGCCGTCGTCTTCTCGATCGGCTACTGGATCCACTTCCACGCCATCGGCCTCGGCGACAACCCGGGTGAGGCCTACGTCGTCGAGCAGCAGCAGGCGGCGGCGCGCATGGAGGCGGCGCTGGCGGCCAACCCGGTCAGTGACGACATGCTGCTCAAGCTCAGCCGCGAGCCGGCCTTCGTCGCCGAGGGCAGGAAGATCTTCGAGGACCAGACCAAGTGCGCGCTCTGCCACAAGGCGGACGGCAGCGGCCTCGTCGGCCCGAACCTGACGGACGACAAGTGGATCTACGGCGGCAAGCCGATGGACGTCTACACGACGATCCTGAAGGGCCGGCAGCAGGATCTCGCCAAGGGCTTCCAGGGCGGCATGCAGTCGTTCGAGCAGAACGGCCAGCAGTTCGTGCTGCGGGCGACGGCGTACGTGCTGTCGATCAAGAACACGAACCTCAAGGGCAAGGAGCCCGAGCCGAACGCCAAGGCCGAGCAGTGAGCCGGCGGACGCCGGAGCGAGCCACGCCATGAACGCACAGCAGGGAGCCGGCGACGCCGGCGGCGTCGAGCCGGGCAAGCCGGTCGTACAGAAAGGGCGTCCGGTCGTGCGCCGGCCCGACGTCGACACGCTGTTCTGCATCAACCCTGATGGCTCGCGCAACGCCATCCATCCGGCGGACGTCGCCGGCCGGTTCCAGCGGCGCAAGCAGGCGCTGTGGCTGCTGCTGATCGCGATCTACCTCGCCGTGCCGTGGCTCAAGGTCGGCGGCCACCCGGTCTTGCTGATCGACATCCCGCACCGCCACTTCTACCTGCTCGGCCACACCTTCAACGCGCAGGACTTCTGGCTCGCGTTCTTCCTGGTCACCGGCGTCGGCTTCGCGCTGTTCATGGCGGCGGCGCTCTTCGGCCGCCTGTGGTGCGGCTACACCTGCCCGCACACGGTGTTCCTCGAGGGCGTGTTCCGGCGCGTCGAGCGCTGGATCGAAGGCCCGCCGGCGGCGCGCGCGCGCCTCGACAAGGCGCCGCTGCGTGCCAAGCTCGTGCGCCGCGGCCTGAAGATGGCCGCGTTCCTCGGCATCTCCGCCGTGATCGCGCACAGCTTCCTCGGCTACTTCATGCCGATCGAGGTGCTGGCCGAGGCGGTGGTGTCGCGGCCGTCGCTGCACCCGACCGCCTTCGGGTTCATGGTCGTCGCCACCGGCCTGCTGTTCGTCAACTTCACGTGGTTCCGCGAGCAGATGTGCATCGTCGTGTGCCCGTACGGCCGCCTGCAGGGCGCGCTGTACGACCAGGACACGCTGCTGGTCGGCTACGACGCCCGTCGCGGCGAGCCGCGCGGTCCTGCGGGCGCGGCCGGCGCGGGCGCGTGCGTCGACTGCTACCGCTGCGTCTCGGTCTGCCCGACCGGCATCGACATCCGCAACGGTCCGCAACTCGAATGCGTCGGCTGCGCCAATTGCATCGACGCCTGCGACGACGTCATGGCGAAGCTCGGGCGCGCGAAGGGCCTCGTGCGCTACGACAGCCAGCGCGGTTTCGCCGGCGCCGGACGCCGCTTCTGGCGCGGCCGGGTGTTCCTGTACGCGGCCCTGCTCGCCGTCGGCGTCGGCGTGCTGTCGCTGGCGCTGACGCGTCGGCGGCCGTTCGAGGCGATGCTGCTGCGCGGACCGGGCCGCGCGTACGCGGTCGAGGGCGATCGCGTGCACAACATCTTCGACCTGCAGTTGATCAACAAGCGGCCCGGCCGGCGCGAATTCGTCGTCGCGGTGACCGGGTCGGTCGGCGAGACCGTCGTGACCACGGGACCGCTCGAACTCGACTCGCTGGAGGTCCGCAAGGTCCCGGTGCACGTCTTCGTGCCCCTGCCGCAGTTCAAGGCCGGGTTGAAGGCCGAACTGACGGTGACGTGCCGCGAGGATGGCGGCGACCTCGTGCGCCTGGCCACCGCGCCGCTGCTGGGGCCGTCGCCGCCGCCGCGCTGACGCCGGCCGGCCGCGGCGCGGTCACGCCGGCGTCAGCGGATCGGCCTCGGCGCGCGGCAGGTTGACGACGAACTCCGCGCCCTCGCCCGGCCGGTTGTGCAGTTCGAGCGCGCCGCCGGCGCTCTCGACGATGCCCTTGCTGACCGACAGCCCAAGGCCCGTGCCGCCGCGCGCCCGCTTCGTCGTCACGAACGGCTCGAACACGCGCACGCCGAGGTGCGCCGGCACGCCCGGGCCGTTGTCGCGCACCGCGAGGCAGACGCGATCGCCTTGCGCGCGGCCGCGGAGCCAGATGGTGCGGTCGGGCCGGGCGCCCTCGGCCAGCGCGTCCTTGGCGTTCATCAGCAGGTTGAGCAGCACCTGCTGCAGTTGCTGCGGGCGCGCCAGCGCCGGCGGCAGGTCGTCGGGCAGTTCGACGACGACCTTGATGCCGTGCCGGTTCCAGTTGTCGCCGAGCAGGCGCAGCGTGCGGCCGGTCACCTCGGCGAGCGAGGTCGGCTGCAAGCGGCCCTTGTCGTCGCGCGCGAACTGCAGCAGGTCGCGGACGATCTCGGCGATGCGCTGGCCTTCCTCGGCGATCACCGTCGCGTTGGCGTTGGCGTCGTCGCCGTCGTGGATCAGCTGCGCGCAGTTGATGATCGTGTTGAGCGGGTTGTTGACCTCGTGGGCGACGCCGGCGGCGAGTTCGCCGACTGCCGCCAACCGTTCGCTCTGCGCCAGCTTGGTCTGCAGCTCCTTGCGCTCGGAGATGTCGCGCAGGACCGCGGTGAAGAACCGCTGGCCGCCGAGCCAGCCTTCGCCGACGGACAGGTCGATCGGGAACTCGCTGCCGTCCTTGCGGCGGCCGACGACCTCGCGGCCGATGCCGATCACGCGGCGTTCGCCGGTCTTCAGGTAGCGACCGAGGTAGCCGTCGTGCTCGGCGCCGTACGGGGCCGGCATCAGCATCTTGACGTTTTTGCCGAGCAGCTCGGCGCGGGTGTAGCCAAACAGCCGGAGCGCCGCCTCGTTGATCGACTCGATCGTGCCGCGCACGTCGATCGTGACGCAGCCTTCGGTCATCGTCGCGACGATCGCCTGCCAGTACGCGGCTTCGCGTTCGTGCGCCGTATCGGTCGCCGGCGCGGCGGCGACGGTCGCGAGCGTGCGCCGGTTCGCCGCCCGCGTCGCGATCGTCGCCGCCGCCAGGGCCGCAGCGCCCGTGGCCACGGCGAGTTGCCAGTGCAGGCCGGCCGCCGCAGCGGCGGCAGCGGCCGCGCCGCCGAGCAGCGCGGCCATGCCCGGCTGGATCCAGCCGCCGGGGCGGCGCCGGGCGGCGCGGTCGTCGATCGGGGACGCGGGCATTCGGGGCGGCAAGGCGGCTTGCATAGCGCTTGCCAGGGCAGGTAGCCACGGCCAGCATCTCCGCGCAGCTACGCACATCAGCCCGAGTCGCGCCGAGCCGTGCGCGGGCCACACTTCCGCACTTCGTCCGAACGCCGCATGGCCCGCATTGTTCTGATCGACGACGAGACCCGCCTGCAGCAGACGCTGGCGCGCTTCCTGGAGCAGCAAGGCCACACCGTCCACCGGGGCGCGGCCTTCCGCGACGTCGAGCAGCACCTGCATCCGGGGCTCTTCGAAGTGCTGATCACCGACATCGTGATGCCGGACTTCGACGGCCTGCAGGTGCTGCGCGAGGTGGCCGAGGTGCGCGGCTGCAGCGAGCCCGTGATCCTGATCACCGGTGAACCCAACCTGCAGACGGCGTCCGAGGCCGTCCGCCGCGGCGCGTTCGACTACGTCAGCAAGCCGGTGACCAAGGACCGCCTGCTGGAGGTCACCGCCCGCGGCCTGCGCCACGTGCAGCTCCTGCGCGAGCGCGACCACGCGCGCCAGATGGAGTTGCAGGTGCTGCGCAACCTCGCGGCGCTCGGCGAGTCGGCGTCGGTGCTGACGCACGAGATCCGCACGCCGATCACGAGCCTCCGGCATGCGCTGCGCGCGGTCGGCGAGAAGCTCGGCCTCGACGACCGCGTCCTCATCGAGGAGTTCGTCGCCAACCTCCACAAGATCGAGCGCATGCTCGGCCAGACGCTGTCCTTCGCCAAGCCGCTGGAGTTGCGGCGGCAGGACGTCGAGCTGGCGTCGCTGGTCGACCGGTGCGGTGTCGAGGTCGCGCGTCTGCCGCTCTGGTCGGAGATGACGTGCGAACTGCACGTGCCCGCCGGCCTGCGGCTGCACGCGGACGCCCAGCTTCTCGGCGAGGTCGTCACCAACCTGCTCCGCAACGCCGCCGAAGCCTGCCAGGGCAAGGGCCACGTCGAGGTGCGCGCGGAAGTGCGCGAGGGCCGGCTGCTGCTCGCCGTCGCCGACGACGGTCCCGGCGTGCCGACGGGCATGGCGGAGGAGATCTTCAAGCCGTTCCGTAGCCTGAAGGAATACGGCACCGGCATCGGGCTGGCGTTCTGCCGCAAGGTGGTCGAGTCGCACGGCGGCGCGATCGCATTGCGGCCGCAGGCGGGCGGCGGCGCTTGCTTCCAGGTCGAATTGCCGCCTGAATGCGTGCTGAGCGAGGGCGCCGCCGCGGCGGCGACGAGGAAATCATGACCGACAAGCAACAGATCTCCATCCTGCTGATCGACGACCAGGCGATCGTGCGCGCCGCGTTCAAGTCGCTGCTCGAGCGCATCGCCCACTTCAAGGTCGTCGGTGACGCGCCGGACGCGCGCCGCGGCATCGAGCTGGCCAAGGAACTGCGGCCGGACATCGTCATCCTCGACATCACCATGGCCGGCATGTCGGGCATCGACGCCGTCGGCCCGCTGAAGAAGGCGTCGCCCAACACGCGCGTGCTGATGGCCTCGCAGCACGAGGGCATGAAGTTCGTGCAGCAGGCGCTGCAGGCCGGCGCCGACGGCTACCTGAGCAAGGACAGCGAGCCCGAGGAGCTGGCGCTGGCGATCGAGTCGATCCGCCGCGGCGACAGTTACCTGTCGCCCAAGGTCGCCAACGGCATCATGGCGCGCGCGGTGCGCGGCGAGGCGCCGGCGGCCAGCGACAGCAGCGCGGTGTCGGTGCTGACGCCGCGCGAGCGCGAGGTGTTCCAGTTGCTGGCGCTCGGCAAGGCCAACAAGGAGGTCGCGGCGATGCTCGGCCTGTCGCTCGGCACGGTGAAGAAGCACCGCGAGAACCTGCAGCGCAAGCTCGACTGCCACTCGGCGGCGGAGCTGGCGCGCCTCGCGATCCGCGAAGGCCTGCTCAACGTCTGAGGGCCGGCGCGCGGGCTTCGCGACCGGCTCTCCGCGTCGGCGCGCACTGCTGGTCGCACTGCCGGTCGCACTGCCGGTCGGACCGCCGGTCGGACCGCAGGGAACCCTGCCGAGCGCCCCAGCGCTGCAGGCTCAGCTTGGCTTGCGCACGGTCAGCACCGGGCACTCGGACAGGCGCACGACGCGCTCCGCCGTGCTGCCGAGCAGCGCGTGCTTGAGGCCGGTGTGGCCGTGGGTGCCGATCACGATCAGGTCGGCGCCGAGGTCCTGGGCGCAGCCGAGCACCTGCTCGTACGCCTCGCCATCGCGCAGTTCGGTGCGCACTGCGACGCCGGTCCCCAGCGCCTTCGCCGCCTCGGCCAGCCGTTCCTTGCCGCGCGTGTGCAGTTCGGCCTGCAGATGCGGCAAGGCCTCGGCCATGCCGAGGCCGCGCAGCGGGTAGATCATCGTCGGCAGCACGTGCAGCAGCACGAGCTCCGCGTTGGCGGTCCGCGCGAGATCGACGGCGTACGCGAGGGCGGCGTCGGCGGTCGGCGAGAAGTCGGTCGGACAGACGATGCGGCGGAATTGGGGCATGAACGGTGCGTCTCCTGGCGGAACTTGTACCAGCAGCTTCGGCCGTTCGCCTCGCGCGGCGAATACGGACTTCGGCTGCTTCCTGCCCTGGACTATCCTCACGGCCGATGGATCTCGAACCGCTGGGCATTGTGCCCCCCGACAGCGATGGCCAGCCGGGCCGCGACGCCACCGTGCAGCGCATCGAGGCGCTGCTCGAAGAGGACAAGATCGAGGAAGCGATCGCCGCCGCCGAGGAAGCGCTCGCCGCCGGTGACGGCAACGCGATCGACCTGACGTTCCTGCTCGGCGACGCCTACCTGGGCCTCGGCCGCGCCAAGGACGCCGAGGCCCAGTTCCGCGCTGTGCTGGAGCACGACCCCGACTGCCCGTCGTCGCGCTGCTGGCTGGCGATGAGCCTGTTCCTGCAGTGGCGCTTCGACGAAGCCGAGGCGGCGGTGCAGGCGGCGCGCGAGGTCCCGGACGCGCTGGCGGACGCCGACGTCATCCACGGCGCGCTGCTGGAGCGGCGTGGCCGCTTCGACGAGGCCGAGCCGTTCTTCCTGCGCGCCGCGGCGGCGCACCCCGACAAGTACCCGCCGCCGGTGCGCATGAGCCGCGAGGCGTTCGACCGCGAGGTCCGCATGGCGGCGCGCAAGCTGCCGCGGCAGTTCCGGCAGTGCCTCGACCGCGTGCCGGTGATCGTGCAGGACGTGCCGGAGGCCTTCCTCGCCGAGGGCGAGGACCGCGACGAGGTGGCGCCGGACATCCTCGGCCTGTTCGACGGCATCCCGCTGCCCGAGACCAGCGAGTTCGACCTGCCGCCGACGCGCCCCAACCGCATCTACATCTTCCAGCGCAACCTGGAGCGCGCCGCCAAGGACCGCGCCGACCTCGTCGACCAGATCCGCATCACGCTCTACCACGAACTCGCCCACTACCTCGGCTTCGACGAGGAGGACATGGACGACATGGGCCTCGAGTGAGGCCCATGTGCCGCTGCTCCGGGTCGCCGGCCGGCAGCGCCAGGAGTCTGCGCCACGAAAGGCCACGCCGCCCGACGCGCGTCTTCGCGCCCGGGGACGCGCCGCCGACCTTGCCGCCGCCGCGCTGGGCCGCGCCGCGTCAGCGGGCGTCGGTCTTGACCGTCTCGCCGACGAACGTCATCAGCGCGCGCAACTGGTCGTAGTCCTCGTGCTTGAGCCGGAACCACGTGTTGCACAGCCAGCCCTTGTCGAGGCCCTTCGTCGGCGTGCCGGGCGGCGGCAGCGCATGCTCGTAGAGGTGGGGCCCGATGCGGGCCAGCGCTTCCTGCACGCCGCGGTGGCCGGTGATCACGCCGTCGCAGCTCGGGCGCACCTGGATCGAGCCGGTGGCGAACCGGCGCGAAGGCCGCTGCTCCGCCGGCCGGCCGAGGATCGCCAGCGCCCACTCGCGATAGACGTCGAACTCGTTGCCGACGCCGTGCATGTCCCAGATCTTCTCGCCCGCGGGCCGCGCGCCGATCTCGGAGAACTTCAGGCCCTTGGGGCCGAAGAACCACTCCATGTGCGCGGCGGCATGGCGCAGGCCGAGCGCCTCGACGACCGTGCGATTCATGGCGCGCAGTTCGTCGTACCCGGCCTGCTCGATCCGGTTGGTCACCGCGATCTGCGGCGAGATCCAGCGCTGCTGCGCCGCCTCCAGGCAGCTCGGGTAGTAGTGCGCCGCGAACTCCAGCCGGATGCCCTCCGGCCCGCACAGCGTGTCGAAGAAGCCCTCGTGGCCTTCGACGAACTCCTCCAACGCGATCGGCTGCGCCGCCGACGGCTTGAGCGTCGCGAGCGCCTTGCGCAGTTCGCCCGCGTCGGCGCAGCGGAACGTCGCCAGCGTGCCGAAGCCGGCGACCGGCTTGGCCACGACCGGGAAGCCGCAGCGTTCGGCGAACGCCAGCGCCTCGGCTTCGCTCGCCGCCGACGCCGACTGTGCGCACGGCACGCCGCGTTCGCGCAGGAAGGCCTTCATCGCCACCTTGTCGCGGCACAGCCTGGCCGTGCGCAGCGGCAGGCCCGGCACGGCGAGCGCCTCGCGCAGCGCGGCGGCGGGCTCGACCAGCGGCTCGTCGATCGTCTCGATGCGGTCGATGGCCGGCTGGCCGAGTTCGTGCGCGAGGCGCAGCAGTTCGCCGGCGTCGAGCAGCTTGTCGGTGGCGCGGTAGCCGGCCAGCAGCGGCTTCAGCGCCGGTGACAGCCGGTCCGGCGCGCCGAGCCCGATCGCCGACACCCGGCAGCCGAGCGCGTGCAGCGCGCGCACGAAGCCGTGGTTGTAGACGTGCGTGTCGGGCGCCAGGAACAGGACGTGCATCGCGGGGCGGGGATCATGCCGCGCTGCGCGCGGGCGCGGAAGCGCGCGCTGCAGCCGTCACGCCGGGTCCGGTCGCGGCACGACCTTGCCGCCGCGCACCGTCAGCACCACCGAGAACGGCCCGTCGTTGTGGGCTTCGACGCGCATGCTCGCGCCGAAGCGTCCCATCGCCACCGGCAGTCCGGCGGCGGCCAACTGCTCGGCGACGCGGCGGTACAGCGCATCGGCGAGCGCGGGCGGCGCCGCGGCGGTGAAGTCCGGACGGTTGCCGTGCCGCAACTCCGCCGCGAGGGTGAACTGGCTGACGACAAGGCAGCCGCCGCCGGCGTCGCCCACGGCGAGGTCGGTCGGCGTGCGGCCGGGGAAGGCGCGCAGGCCGGCGACCTTGCGCGCCGTCAGGTCGGCGTCGGCCTCGCCGTCGCCCTGTTCGACGCCGACGAACAGCAGGAGGCCGCATTCGATCGCGCCGACGACGTCGCCGTCGACGACGACGCGCGCCGCGGCGACGCGTTGCACGAGCGTGATCACGAAGCCAACGCTACGCCCGCCGGCGGCGGCGGGCGAGCGCAGAGGCGCGCGGCTCAGCCGCCGCGCACCTGGATCTTCGTCGGCTTCGCCGCCGGCGTCTTCTTCACCGTCACCGTCAGCACGCCCTTCTGGTAGACGGCCTCGACGCCGTCGCCGTTGGCGTCCTGCGGCAGCGTGATCGTGCGCGCGAACTCGCCGTAGCGGTGCTCGACGCGGTGCCAGCGGGCGCCCTGCGTGTCGCGGTCGTCCTTGCGTTCGCCGCGCACGGTCAGCGTGCGGTCGTGCAGGTCGACGTGCAGGTCCTTCTCGTCGAGGCCGGGCAGTTCGAAGGCGAAGACGTACGCCGCGTCGGTCTCGCTGACGTTCGTGCGCAGCGCGCCGAGCGTGTCGGGGCAGCACGTCGCGGGATCATCGCAGCAGGCGCTCGGGAACGCGTCGGCGAACAGCCGGCCGAACAGGTGCTGGAACGGGTCGCGGACACGGGCAGGGGCAGTGAGTTGGTTCATGGCGATTGCTTCTCCGTGGTTGGTGATGCCCGGTGAGAGCAACGCGCGTGCCAATCCCCGCAGCGGCCGCGCGGGCGCGATGGCACGGCGTCGTCGCAGGGCGGCGTGCGGCGGCTACGCCGTCCTGCGGCTGACGGAATGGCGCGTGGGCGACAAGTTGGCGTCTGCCGCCCTGCTCGCCGTTCGCGCAATCGGCGTCGTTCTGCCGTGGCGGCACGGACTTGCCGCCGGCGTCACGCGACCTCGGGCAGGCTGTCAGTCGGCGGCTGCGGGGTTCGCGGCGCCAGCGTCGGCAGCTCGGTCGGCGTCGGTCGCAGGCGCCGGCCCGGTCGCCGCGTGCAAGGCGCGCCAGAAGCGTTTGCGGTCGATGCGCTGCAACGCCCGGCGGGCCGCCTTGCGCGCCTTGCGGGCAGCGGCGGCGTGGCGCGCGGCGAGCGCGCCGAGCGCCGCGGCCGCCAGCACGCCGTCGGGGCTCGCTGCGGCTGCTGGTTGCAGCCAGCCGACGAGGCGCGCCTGCGCGTTCTCGTGGTCGCAGACGACGCCGAGCGTCTGTTGCAGGCGGACGAGGCGGGCGACCGCCTTCTTCGGCACGTCCACGAAGCCGTCGGTGAAGGCCTCGGCGAGGTACCGCAGGCGCTTGCCGGCGATGCGCAGCTGGTGCAGCGCCGGCGTCGGCAGGTCGTCGGCGATCGCCTCTACGCGCTTGTGCAGCCGGGCGGCGGCGAGGCCGAGGCGCCGGGCCAGTTCCGCGGCGGGCGGCGCTGCGGCCGCTGCGGCCGTCGGGTCCATCGCGGCGATCGCCGTGATGCAGACGCGCTGCTGTGCGAGGCGCTCCGGTTCGCCGAACCAGGCGTGCAACCGCGCGGCCACCTCGGCGCGCTGCGCCTCGGCCCATGCCAAGGCCGCCGTCGCGCCGTCGTGCAGCGCGCCGGGCAGGCGGGCGACCTCGTCGCGCAGGCCGGCGAGGCCGACGTCGAGGTCGCGCAGTTCGCCGCAGCGCCGGCTCGACTCGGCCAGCCACGCCAACACGCCGTCGGCCGCGGCCTCCGGCCAGAGATCGCGGAACGCCCGCACGAGGCTGCGCAGCCGCCGCAGCACGACGCGCAGCGCGTGCAGCGAGTCGGCGTCCCGGTCGACGCGCACGGCGGCCTCGGCGGCCTGCAGGGCGGCGACGTCGCGGTGCACGGCGCGCGCGACCACGAAGGCCAGTTCGCCGCCCCGCGCGGCGTCGTCGCCGCGCGCCGGCGGCGCGCCGTGCAGCAGCATGCGCGCGTGGGTGGGCTTGTCGTCGGCGGCGAACTGCAGCGGCAGGCCGTCGCGCAGCCGTTCGGCGAGTTCGCGGCACTCGTCGAGGTCGTCGGGCGACGTCACTTCGATCTCGACTTCGTCGAAGCGCGCCTGTGCGTCGCCCGCCGTCGCCGTCGTGGCGTCGATGCAGACGATCGCGTGCACGCGGCCGTCGCGCGCCAGCGTGCGCACGTCGCGCAGCGTCGCCAACTGCAGCCGTGGCGCCAGCGGCCGGTCGAGCGTCCACGGCTCGATGCGGGCGCGCAGCGGCTCGGGCAGTTCGGCGGCCGTGCGCGGCGGCGCGTCGTGCGGCCACTCCGCCTCGCACTCCTCGCGCTCGAACAGGCCGTCCAGGCCGCGCCCGCCGCGCTTGCTGCACAGGCGCGCGTCGTCGCCGGATCGCCGCAGACGCAGGCCGATGCCGGCGGCCGCCAGCGAACCGTCGTCGTCGTCTAGGTACTCGTCGACGTGGCGGCGCGGCGCTTCCGCGAGCACGTCCGCGGCGAGCTCGCGCAGGCGGCGTTCGACGTCAGCGGCGGCCAGGGGCTGCGTGGCGCGCAGCTTGAACTCGGTCTCGGGGCGGGTCGACATGGCGGCAGGCGACGTGCGTCAGGGGGCCAGCAGTTCCGGTCGGCGGCCGAAGAGCTCCGTGAACCACGCGCCCTTCTCTTCCACCGCGCGCGCTTCCAGCGTCAAGCGGGTGCGGTCGCCGCCGGCCAGGATGGGGCGAAGCTCCACGCGATCTTCACGGATCTTCACGCTGACGCCGCGGACCACCGCCGCGTGTTGGCGGTCGAGCGCATCGGCGAGACGCAGGATCGCCGTCAGGCGTTCGACCAGTGTGCGGTCCTTGCGCCGCAGTTGCATGAAGTCCTCGTGCTCGCGCTGCGGCGGCGCCTTGCGGTGGTAGCGCGCCAGCATCGCGACGATGCGCCGCTCCTCGTCGGACAGGCCGACGAGGTCGCTCGACGCGATCAGGTACTGCGAGTGCTTGTGGTGGCCGTCGTTGTTGACGGCGACGCCGACGTCGTGCAGCAGCGCCGCGGCCTCCAGCAGCACGCGCGCGCGGCCGCCGAGGCCGTGCAGTTCGCGCGTCTGGTCGAACAGCTGCCGCGCCAGCGTGCAGACGGTCTCGGCGTGGTTGCCTTCGATGTGGAAGCGCCGGCCCATCGCGCGGCACGACGACAACACGACGTCGACGTGGTCTTCGGCGGCGAACGACTCCAGGTGACCCTGCAGGCACTCCGCCAGCAGTCCGTCCTTGATGCCGACACGCGGCACCAGCACGCGCTCGGCGCCGGCCAGTTCGCCGAGGTGCGTGTAGACGATGCCGGCCGGCACGATGGTGTCGGCGCGGTCGGGCTTGAGCCCGCGTTTCTCGATGCGCTCGGCGACCGGCATCGCCGCGAGTTCCATCACTTCGGCGTGCAGGTCGGCGCGCGCGTGCGACTCGACGCCGTCCGCGCGCCGGGCCGGCACGCGCGCGGCGGCGAGGTCGGCGAGGCTCTCGACGTTGCCGCCGACGGCGACGTAGCGGTCGACGCGGCGCGTCTCCAGGCGATCGGCGATGCGGTAGTCGAGGCTGCCTAGGTGCCGCTGCAGCAGTTCGACGAAGTCGCCGCCGCCGTCCTCGCCGGCCTTCTCGCGATCGCGCAGCGCCTGCAGCATGCGCAGCGCGCCGAGCCGGTAGCTGTCGGCGCTGACGACCTGGCCGTCCTCGACGTGCACGACCTCGACCGAGCCGCCGCCGACGTCGACCAGCAGCGAGTGGCCGCGGCGCAGGTCGACCTTGGTCTCGACCCCGAGCTTCAGCAGGTAGGCCTCCTGCGTGCCCGAGATCACCTCGATCTCGACGTTGGCCGCGTCGCGCACGCGGTCGATCAGCAGGTCGCGGTTGCGCGCGTCGCGCATCGCCGACGTCGCGATCGCGCGGATGCGCTGCACGCCGTGCCGGTCGCACGTGGCGCGGAAGCGCCGGAAGGCGTCGACGACCTCGCCGATGGTCGGCTCCGGGATCTGCCCGGTGTGGAAGACGTCGTGGCCGAGCCGCACGGCCAGCCGGTGGCTCTCCAGCACCGCGATCGCGCCGGCCGTCGCTTCGGCGACGAGGAAGCGGATCGCGTTCGAGCCCATGTCGACGATGCCGATGCGCTGCGGATCCGTCATCGTGGCGCAGAGTAGGAGTCGGCGCCGCGGAAGGCCACGCCGCACGGCGCGCCCTTGGTAGGATGCGGCGATGACGCCTCCCGACCCGAAGGACGTGCCGTCGGCCGACCTCTCCAGCACGCTGCGCTACGTCAAGGCGGTTCAGGGCGAGGGCGACGACCAGGTGTCTTGGGGCAACCTGCACGAGAAGGTCGTCAAGTGGGTCGGCGACGCCTGCTACGGCACGAACATGCCGGCGGACAAGGGCGTCGAGGACCTGACGCAGGAAGTGCTGCTGCAGGTCTTTCGCGACATCCACGAGTTCCAGGTCGAGCCCGGGGCGTCGTTCTCCGGTTGGGTGAAGACGATCGCCGACCGCAAGCTCAAGGACCTCTGGCGCCGCACGCGCGCGAAGAAGCGCGGCGGCGGCCGCCAGAAGCACCTCGGCGACTTCGACGAGACCGGCGGCCGCGAGCGCTTCGCCGACGAGAAGACGCCGCGCAACAGCATGCTCGTGCGCCTCGGCGAACTGCAGGACGCGCTGCGCACGGCGCTCGATCAGTTGAGCGACAAGCACAAACGCGTGCTGGAGATGCGGCTCTTCCAGGGCAAGAGCTTCGCCGAGATCATGCCGCTGCTCGGCTACGACAAGGAAGTCACCGTGCGCTCGCTGCACCTGCGCGCGCTCACGCGGCTGCAGGAACTGATGCAGCCGTTCGACGACGGCGGCGGCGCCAAACCCGCCGGCGGCGAGCCGCGCTGACGCCGCGCTGCGGACGGTGTCGCCGTCGCGCCGGCGTTCGGGACGGGCGCATGCCTTGTGCCCGCGTGCGCGGGCCGGCGTCGGACGTCAGGCCGTCGTGAGCAGCAGGCCGAGCACGTACTCCAGCACTTCGTCGCGCGTCGGCGCGGTGTCGATCGTGCCGCCGGCCGGCGTCGGCTCCTTGGTCGCCGCCTTCGCCTTGCCGCGCGCCGGCGGCTTGGCCGCGGGTTCGTCGCCACCGCCGCCGGCAGGCGTCGGCGGCGCGGGCGGGGGCGGCGGCTCGGCGGGCGGCGGCGCAAGTTCGGTTGCCGGCGCGGGCTCGGTGGCCGGTGCGCCGACGACCTTCCGCGCCCGGACGGCCTTCGGCAGCGCTTCGGCGGGCGCTGCGGACGGCGGTGGCGCCACCTCGATGGCGCGGAAGGTCCGCGGCGCGCCGCCGGCGGGCGTCGGGGCCGGCGTCGGCGCCGTCTGCATGCGCGCGCCGTCGCCGTGGATGTGGATGTGCACTTCGCAGTGCTCGTTCTCGATCGTGATGGAACCGCCGCCCGGCAGCGGCAGCGCCATCGTCTTCGGCGCGGCTGCGGGCGGCAGCGGCGGCGCTGGCGCCGGCGAAGCGGCCGACCACTTCTGCGGCGCGGGCTTCGGCGTGGCCGGCGGCGTGACGTCGTCGAGCGTCACCACGCGGTCGCGGTACTTCGCGTACTCCGCCTGGCTCGGCGCCTTGCGGCGGTCGGGCAGGCCGTCGCCGTCGCGGTCGCCGAACGACGTCGCCCGCTCGGCCAACGCCCGCTTGAGGTCGCCGTTGGCCTTCTGCAACTGGGCGTTCTCGGCGCGCAGCTTCGCCAGCTCGTCGCTCATGCGCTCGAGCCGCGCCGGCGCGACCTCGACCTTGCCGTCGCGGGGCTTCGGGTCCTGCTTGCTGCGCGCGATGTCCGCCTGGATCGCGGCGCGCAGCTGTTCGATCTCGCGGCGTTCGGCGGCGAGCCGCTCGACCGCGGCCATGCGGTCGCCATCGCGGCGGTCGGCCTCCTGCTCGCGGCGGGCGAGCGCCTGCCGCAGTTCGCCGGCCTCGCGGCTGGCCCGCTCCATGCCGCGGCGGGCCTCCTCGGCGCTGCGCTGGTGCTGCTCCGCGCCACGCTGGTGTTCCTCGGCTTCGCGGCGCGCCTGCTCCAACGCCTTGCGCATGCTCTGCTGCGCGCGCTCGCCCTCTTCCAGCTTGCGCGCGGCGTCGCGCAGCCGCGCCTCCATCTCCTGCTGCTGCGAGACGAGCCGCTGCTCGAACTCCGCCAGCTTGGCGCGCGTCTTGGCGAGGTCCTGCTCGGCGCCGGCGGCGGCCTTCTTGGCCTGCGCGACCTTCTCGGCGGTGCGCTGTTCGGCCTCGGCGGCGGCGATGGCGGCGAGCTTCTTCGCCTCTTCGGCGGCGCGCTGCAGGTCCTGCGTCTTGTCCGCGGCTTGGGCGCGCTCGACTTCGTTCGTGGCCTTCTGCGCACGCAGCGCTTCGTCGAGCTTGTTGAGGCGCTGTTCGAGCCGCGTCACCGAGTTCTGCAGCGCCTTGCGCTCCTCCTGCGCACGGCAGCCGACGAGGCCCAGCAGCAACAGCGACATGGGGACGGCGAGGCGAATGTGCATTGGTGGGGGGGCTCCGCTACAACGGCCATGGAACGAACGTCGGCATCGTATCGCCGCCGTGTTCGCCCTAGAACGAAGTCGCATGCGCGTGCAGAGATTCCTCGCTTCCGCCTGGGCCACTGTCCACGGCCCGCACGATCCGCGGCAACTCTGGATCCGCGCCCTCGAAGGGCGCTTCGCCGGGCTGGCCGCATCGCCCGGGCCGCGCGCCGTCGATTGGTCGGCGCTCGCCGCCGCCGCCGCCGATCTGCCGGCGCGCATCGGCGCGGTGCGCGCCGTCGATCCGTTGGTCGAGCCGTCGCCGACCGTCGGCTTCGCCGCCGGCAAGGACGGCGACCGGCAGGCGGCGGTGCGCGCGGTCCAGCACGCCGTCGCGGTCGGGCGCACCGTCGACTGCCCGCTGGTCGTGCTCGATCTCGGCGTCGTGCCGGTGGTCGGCGAGATCGAGCAGGAAGACCTCGGCGACCCGCAGTGCCAGTGGCCGCGCGAGCGGGTCGACGCCCTGCTGGCGCGCCGCAAGGTCGGGCGCAACACGGCGGTCGACCGGGTCTGCCGCGAACTGTTCGGGCTCGTCCGCGCGTTCCCGGACTTGGCATTTTGCCTGACCCAGGGCCGCAGCCTGCGGTCCGTCGTCGATGCCACCGTCCTGCGCGACGTCTACGAAGACCTTGCCCACCAGCGGCTGTTCTTCTGGCACGATGCCGGCCTTGCGGCGCGCCGTCAACAGGTCGGCCTGGAGGCCCAGGGCGAGTGGCTGGAGGAGTTTGGTAACCGTCTGCGCGGCATGACATTAGGTGATGCGGGACCCGACGGCCTCTACCTGCCGCCGGGCGCGGGTGGCGTCGATTACGGCATGCTCGCCGGCTACGCGCCCAAATCCGGGCCGCCGCTGCCGGTCGTCGTCGAGCTGGATGTCGCCGTGCCAGCGAGCGAACTGCCCGGCGTGCACTCCTGCCTCGACAAGCACGGTCTGTAGCTGGAGGGTCCGGCGGCGGTTGGCCGATGCCAGCGGTACCCTGATGGCCTCCGGCACCACCCGAGCGCGCATGAATCCCACTTCGCTGGCCAAGCCGAGTTCCCGACCCGCCAACGGCGGCCGGGCGGCGGCGCTGCGCGACCTGCTGCGCGGGCGCAAGCGGCTGTTGGTGCTGACGCACAACAACCCCGACCCGGACTCGCTCGGCGGCGCCATCGGCCTGCAGGAGTTCGCGCGCGTCGTCGCCGGCGTGCCGGGGCGGCTGGCGATCGCCGGCAAGATCCTGCGCGCCGAGAACCAGGCGATGGTGCGCGAACTCGGCCTCGAACTCGACCGCGTCGAGAACCTGCGGCTGGCGGACTTCGACTGCGTGGCGCTGGTCGACACCCAGCCGGGCTTCGGCCACACCAACGTGCCGACCGGGGCGCACGTCGACATCGTCGTCGACCACCATGTCTGCGCCGACGCGCAGCTCGCGTCGACGACCTACCCGTTCCACGACGTGCGCACCGACGTCGGCGCGACGAGCTCGATCGTCGCCAGCTACCTGATGGAAGCCGGCGTCGAGGTCTCGCCGCAGGCGGCGACGGCGCTGGCCTACGGCATCCGCACCGACACCGCCGACCTGTCGCGCAACGTCAGCCCGCTCGACCTCGCGGTGTGGGACTACCTGTCGCCCAGCATCGACCGCCAGAAGCTGGCGGCGATCACCAACCCGCGGCTGCCGGTCCGCTACTTCGAGGCGCTGAAGCAGGCGCTCGGCAAGGTGCGCCTCTACGACGGCCTGACGCTGTGCTCGCTCGGTCGCACCGCCAGCGCCGAGATGGTCGCCGAGGTCGCCGACATGCTGCTGCGCATGGAAAGCGTGCGCGCGGTGTTCTGCGGCGGCCTCGTCGGGCCGCTGTACCACGTGTCGGTCCGCACCGAGCCCGGCGCGGACGCGTGGAGCCTCATCCGTGCGGCGCTCGAAGGCGAAGGCGGCTCGTGCGGCGGCCATGGCTCGGTCGCCGGCGGCTCCATCCCGCTCGACGACCCCGACACGCGCACGCTGCGCCGGCTGGAGCGCCGCCTCGAACGCAACGTCCTCGAGGCCTTCGGCGTCGCCGGCGCCAACGCGACGATCCTCGGCGACCGCGACGACTGACGCCGTCGAGGGGCGCTGGGATCGCATCGCCGGGCGCGCGGCCACGCCGTCGCCACCGCCGCCACGGCGCTCGCCGCGGCACGTCGGCCGACGGCGCGCGCATCGGCGCTGGCGCGCGCGGCGCGGCGGACGGGCGAGGGCGGCCGCGCGCATGGGTATGCTGCCGGGCTCGCCATGGCCGTCTCCGCCGACTCCGCAGCCAACTCACCGCGGCGCGTCCTCGTGCTCGGCGGCGTCGATCCATCGGGCGGGGCCGGCATCACGCTCGACGCCCTCGTCGTCGCGGCGCACGGCGCACAAGCGCTGCCGATCGTGTTGGCGTTGACCGCACAGAACCGCCGCGGCTTCCGGGGTTGCGATCCGGTCGCGCCCGCGCGCTGGCGTGCGGCGCTCGACGCCGTGCTCGACGACGGTCCGGTGCACGCCGTCAAGGTCGGCCTCGCCGGCGATGCCGCAAACGTGCGCGCCGTCGCCGCTGCCGTCGCCGCGCTGCCGCGCGACGTGCCGGTCGTCGTCGACCCGGTGCTGTCAGCGACCGCCGGCGGCTACGCCGCGGCGGCCGACCTCGTCGCCGCCTACCGCGACTGCCTCGCGCCGCGCGCGGCGCTGTTGACGCCCAACACGCCCGAACTCGCGGCGCTGTTCGGCGGCGACCGCCGCGGCGCGCTCGCCGGTGGCGTGCGTGCCGTGCTGCACAAGGGCGGCCACGACGACGGACCGGACTGCGTCGACGTGCTGGCGACCGCCGCCGGCGAACGCGCCTTCGCCCGGCCGCGGCTCGCGTGCGGCCGGGTACGCGGCACCGGCTGCGCGCTGGCCGCGTCGATCGCGGCGCGCCTGGCGGGCGGCGCCGAACTCGCCGCCGCGTGCGCCGACGCGGGGGAATGGCTCGCCGGCCTGCTGCGCGACCTCGGGCCGGCGCCAGCGGACGGCCTGCCGCGCCTGCTGCCACTCGCGGTCCTGCGCCCGCCGGCGTGAGGCGCCGGCGGCGGGGCGCGTACTTGCGGGCCACGGGTCGGCCGCTGCGGCCGCTGCGGCGTTCGCGTTGCGTGGCGGCTCGTCGCCGCGGTGGCGTCAGTCGCCGCGGTGGCCGGCGAACAGCGCCGCCAGCAGCGGCGCGAAGCGCTCGACGACGACGTGGCGGCGCACCTTCAGCGTCTGCGTCAGCAGGCCGTTCTCCGGCGTCAGCGGCTCGGCGAGCACGCGAAACTGCGCCACGCGATCGCACGGCCGGATGCCGTTGTCGCGCACCAGCACGCGGTCGAGTTCGCGCCGCAGCAGCGCGTGCACCTCGCGGCCGTGCAGTTCGCCGTCGCGCACGTCCCACTGCGCGCGCGGGATCTGCTGCTCCAGCCGCTCGACCCGCGGCACCAGCAGCGCGCCGAGCGCCTTCTGGTCCTGGCCGAGCACGACCGCCTGCTCGACGAACGGCGACGTCTTGATCACCGCCTCGACCGGCTCCGGTTCGACGTTCTCGCCGCCGGCGAGCACGATGGTGTCCTTGGCGCGGCCGGTGATCCACACGTTGCCGGCGGCGTCGACGTGGCCGAGGTCGCCCGAGCAGAACCAGCCGTCGGCGGTCAGCACTTCGGCCGTGCGCCTCTGGTTGTCGTAGTAGCCGCGCATCACCTGCGGGCCGCGGATCCACAACACGCCGGTCGCGCCGACCGCGCAGCGCGTGCCGTCGGCGGTGCGCGCCTCGATCTGCGTCTGCGGCAGCGGCGGGCCGATGTGGCCGGGCGTGCGCTGGTGCGGCAGGCGCACCGACGCGACCGGGCTCGTCTCGGTCAGGCCGTAGCCGTTCTTCAGCGGCAGGCCGAGCCCCAGCATCGTCTCGTCGACGTGCCGCGGCAGCGCGCCGCCGCCGCTGACGCACAGCCGCAGGCGGCCGCCGAGCGTCGCCCGCACTTTCTTCAGCACGATGCGGTCGAGCAGCGCGTGCACGAGGCGCTGGTCGAGGCGCGCGCGCCCGCCGCCGACGAGCCGCGAGAGCGCGAGGCCGCGGCGCAGCAGCTTGCCCTTGAGGCCGGGCAGCTTCTGCGCATGGCCGACGAGGCCGTCGTGCAGCATCTCCCAGATGCGCGGCACGGCGGCGAAGACCGTTGGCTTGACGCCGGCGAGGTCTTCCTTGATGCGGCGACGGTCGGTGTAGACCAACTGCGCCCCCGTCGCGAGCGCGAGGTAGTCCATGATGCGCTCGTACATGTGCCACGCCGGCAGCACGGACAGGAAGCTGTCGGCGTCGGTGACGTGCAGCACGTCGGTGACCACCGCGAGGTTGGTCAACACGTTGCGGTGGGTGAGCATCACGCCCTTGGGCTCCGCCGTCGTGCCGCTGGTGTAGACGATGGTCAGCAGGTCGTCGGGCTGCACCTCGGCGCGCGCGGCGGCGAGGACCTCGGCGCGCGCGCTCGCGGTCGCCGCGCCTTCACGCAGCAGGTCGCCGAGCGCCTGCGCACCCGCGACCTCGGTGCGGTCCTGCATGACGACGACGCTGCGCAGCGCCGGCAACTCGCCGCGCAGCGCCAGCAGGTCGCGGCCGACGCGGTCGTCGTCGGCGAACGCGAGCGTGCAGCCGCTGTGGCGCAGCAGGAAGGCGAGTTCCTTCGGCGTGGTGTCGACGCCGCGCGGCACGCTGATCGCGCCGAGGCTCGCGAGCGCCTGGTCGATGAGCAGCCATTCGTACCGGTTCTCGGCGATCACGCCGACCCGGTCGCCGCGGCGGACGCCGTGGCCGAGCAGGGCGGTGGCCAGCGCGTCGACGTCGCGCAGCAGGTCGCCGAAGGTCACCGGGCGCGGGTCGGTGGCGCGCCGGCGCGGCAGGAAGACCGTCGCGCTGCGCTTGGCCACGACGTCGCGCAGCAGGGCCGGAAAGGTCGATGGGACGGAGGCCATGGCGGATCGGGAGGGCGGGTTCGGCGACCGGGGAAAGGATCGTCGTCGGCGCGCTTGACAGCGCGGGGTCGGATCCATACGAATGCGCCCCCTCGATCGCCGGATCAACCCGAACCTTGCAAAAGGGGACGGTTGGCGCGGTGCGCGAGCCGGTCCTGCGCGGGCGACCGCCGGGGTCGGATGATCTGTGATCGTCTGTGAGCGGGTGTAGCTCAGTGGTAGAGCATCACGTTGCCAACGTGAGGGTCGAGGGTTCGAGTCCCTCTACCCGCTCCAGTTTTTCCGTCTTGCGCTCGCGAACCACGCGCTGCGACGGGATGCCAACGGGCGCGATACGCGCAAGCCGAGTGGCGCGCTGAGGCGGCCGCAAGCGGCCGCCG
>JADCJE010000156.1 GCA_020247305.1 Phycisphaerales bacterium
CAACGCCGGCACGACGTCGGCGCTGCGGAAGTCGTCGAGGAAGCGCACCAGCTCCATGTCGGCGCGCCACGACGTGCGGCCGAGCGCGCCGATGCACGCACGCACGGCGGCCTGCAGCGCCGGCGGGGGCGGCGTCGGCTCGGCCTTGGCCGGCGCCTTGGCTTCGGCCGGCTTGCCGTCGGCGCCGCCCGCTTCGCCTGCCTTCGCTTCGCCGGCCTTGGCGTCGCCCGCCTTGGCGCCGCTGGCTTCGGCCGGAGCCGCGTACTTGCCGAACGTCGCGCGCAGCGCCTTCGCCGCCGCCATCACGACGGCGTGCGCGGCGTCCTTCTCGATCGCGGCGGTCAGCGCCGGGGCCGTCGCTTCGTCGTCGAGCAGGCCGAGCGCCTCGGCGGCGCTGGCGCGCACGACGGCGTCGGGGTCGGCGAGCGCGGCCTCCAGCGCGGCGCGCTGGCCCTTGTCCTTGGTCGCGCCCAGGCACCGCACCGCCGCAGTCTGCAGCGCCACGGCCATGCCCTTGTCGGCCTTCAGTTCGCCGCGCGCGGCCTTGGCGAGTTCGGCGAGCGCGGCCGCGCCCTTGAACTTCGCCGCGGCGGTCTCGGCGGCGGCGCGCACCTCGTGCGGCGCCATGGCGTATTCGTACTTGCCGTTGTCGATGCCGATGGCGGCGACGTCGAGCACGGCGCGGGCCGCGGCGGCGTCGTCGAGCGCGACGACGGCGCGCAGGATCTCCTCCAGGTCGCCGGCCCACGTCGGCACCGTCAGGCCGTTCTTGGCGACGCCGAACTTCACCGCGAACGAGTCCTTGCCGACGTTGTTCTTGGAGCGGTAGTCCATCTTGCCGCTGCGATAGAACTTCACCCACGCGTCGAGCGCCTTGATCGCCTTGTCGTCGGCGGGCGTTTCGGCGTGCGCGGCCGTCGGCACGGCGGGCAAGGCGGCGGCGGACGCAGGGGCGGCGAACAGCAACGGCAGGGCGGCGAGGGTGGCGAGCATGGCGGCGGGGTGTCGCCCCATGCTAGCCGCCGGCGGCGGCGGGCGGGCAGGCCCATCGGGCCACCCGGTCGCACTGCCAGCGGCACTGCCAGCCGCACTGCCGGTCTACTTGGGCGCCACCCGGACCTTCGCGGCGCCGTTCTGCGAGCGATCGAACACCCAGCGCCACACGCCCTCGCGCGACTCGACCTCGCTGCGCGGCGCGACCCAGCTCGGGCCGCAGTCGTCGTCGAACCGGAACGCCGTGCCGCTGCGCAGCATGGCGAAGTCGTCGTCGAGGCCGCTGCTGCTGCCGATCACGATGAACAGCTTGGGGAAGATGTCCGGCCGCTGCGCGGTGAGGCGCTGCAGCACCTCCATCTCCTCGCCGCGGTCGAGTTGCACCGGCGCGATCGTGCGCGACACGGCCGCCAGGCGGCTGCTGCGCAGCGCCGGCGCGACCATCGCCTGCATCGTCTGCAGGTCGCGGCGGCCGCGCTGGCTCTCGCCCAGCAGGCGGACGGCGAAGCGCAGGTCGGGCTCGACCTCGCTCTCGGTGAACAGCAGGCGCTTGCGGTCGCGCAGGTCGAGCAGCAGCTCGCCGAGCGCGTGCACCTCGTCGGCGTTCTCCAGCACGGTCGGCAGCGCCTTGGCGTCGCCGCCTTCGACCCGGCGCAGGGCCGACGCCGCCGCGTCGTAGCGCTGGTCGAGCTGGCGCGCCGCTTCGCGGGCGACGAGGTGGAAGCCGAGCGGCTGCGTCGCCGCGATCAGCGGCGGTTGCACCGACGGCAGCGGCTCGGCGCGGGGGCCGACCGGCGTCGTGGGGATGGTCGCCGCGGCGACCAGCGCGCCCGGGCGCTGCGTCTGGCCGGGCGCGAACCACAGCGCGGCGGCGATGACCGCCGCAGCGGCAGCCGCGCCGGTGAAGGCGTAGCGCACCTTGGTCAGCGTCGGCACCGGCTCGTGGAACACCGCCTCCGGCGTGCCTTCGCCCGACGCGATGCGCGCGAACAGCGTCTCGCGGAAGTCGGACCCGACGCGCGGCTGCCGCAGGCGCTGCACCAGTTGCTGGGCCTGCTGCAGCTCGTTCCAGAAGGCGCCGCAGGGCGCGCAGTCCGCCGCGTGCTGGAGCACCGCGGCGCGGCGGCCCGCCGGCAGGCGGCCGTCGAGGCACTGCGAGAGTTCGTAGCGGCTGTGGTTGCAGTTCATCGGTTGCACTCGGACTTCGGCACTCGGACTCCGGCTCAGATCTTGATCAGGCGGCTCACCAGCGATTGGAAGCGGGCGCGGGCCCGGAACAGCCGGGTCGACACGGTCTTCACGGGGCAGCCCATCACGGCGGCCGCGTCCTCGTAGCTGAGGCCCTCGACTTCGCACAGCAGGAAGGCCTCGCGGAACTTCATGGGCAACTGCTCGATCGCCTGTTCGATCGCCGCGTTGGCCTCGCGCGTCTCGGCGACCTCGTCGGGGCGGTCGCTGGCGCGGTCGACCGGCGTGAACGGCTGGTCGTCGTCGTCGCGCTGCAGGTCGCGGAACAGGCTGAGCTTGAACTTGCGCCGCCGCAGCTGGTCGAGGCAGAGGTTGCGCGCGACCCGGAACAGCCACGGCCGGAAGGCGGCGGTCGGCACCTGCTGGATGTGGCGGTACAGGGCCAGGTAGGCGTCCTGGGCGACGTCTTCGGCGGCGATCGCATCGCCGAGCAGGCGGGCGGCGTAGGCCTTGAGGCTGTCGGCGTGCTCGGCCAGCGCGCGATGGTAGGCAACCATCGTCACCGGGTCGGGCTCGTGTTGGGCGTTGGCCGTGGCCATGGCTGCGGTGGGTGGCCGCTGGGAGCGGCGGCTCGGGTATCGGCGCGACCCGGCGCCGACGCACGAGCGTGCGGGCGGAATCGGGTGGCCGGCAAGGACGTGGGGCGGCGGTGGATAACTCCCGCTGGACGAAAATGCGCCCGGGGTGCACGGTTGCAAGGGCGTGGCCTGCTGCCACCCCGCTCCCGCTGCCATGGCAACCACCCCGCCGTCCTCCCGCGTTCCGACCGCCGTCGTCGTCCCCGTCCTGGTCGCGATCGGCCTTGGCATCGCGTGGTGGGTCGGCGGCGGCGGCCTCGGCCACCGGTCCGTCGCCCAGGCCAAGGGCACGCTGGCCATCCCGCCCGGCGTTTCGATCGTCCGCATTGAGGTGGCCAGCGGCACCCTCGGCGTCGACGCGGCCAGCGACCCGGCCGCGCCGCCGGTCATCGAATGGGCGGGCGGCGTGCGCCGGGCCGCCGACACCGCCGAGGAACTCCAGCAACTCGACCAGGTCGCCGTCACCCTCGCGGCCGCGACGGATCCCGCGCGCCCCGAGCTGCTGGTGCTGCGCGGGCCGAGCGCGCCCGCCGGCAGCAAGGGCGTGCTCGCCTTTGAGGTCGGCGTGCGCCTGCCCAAGGACCTGCGGGTCGAGGTTGTCGTCGCCGGCAGCGGCCACGTCACCGTCGCCAACCGCGCCGGCAGCACGCTGGTGCAGACCGCCCGCGGCGACCTGCGCTTCGAGCGCTGCGTCGGCGCGGTGCGGGCGAAGACAGGCAGCGGGAACGTCATCGCGTTCGACCACGAAGGCGACCTCGACGTGCTCACCGGCGCGGGCGACATGCAGGCCTTCGTGCGCAAGCCGGCGGCCGAGCTGCGCCTCGTCACCGGCAAGGGCACGGTGCAGTGCGGCGTCCCCGAGGGCTGCGAGTTCGACCTCGACGGCCGCGCCGAGGTCGGGCGCATCGGCGTCGACTTCGGCCTGCAGGCGACGAAGGTCGGCGAGTTCGGCGCGGCGGTCGTGGGTCGCCGCGGCGCCGCGACGACCAAGGTCGTGCTGCGCACTGCATCCGGCCACCTCGCGTTCCGCAGCAAGCGCTTCGGCTGACAAGGTTCTTGGCGCGATCTTGAGATCGTCCGGCTTCGGCGCGCGCAACCTGTTGGCGCGCCGTGCGGCCGAGCTCCGCGCCCGGGGGGCGTTGAGGCAACGTTGGGACGTTACCCGGAAACTATCCGTAGTAGAGGGGTTGCGTTCGTCTGGCATGGTTTCGCGCCACTTCGCCGCCGCGCCTCGCCGCGGTCCACCCTGCTGCGACGCCACGCTCTCCTGGTTCGTTCGACACCTCACAATCGCCATCCCTCCAACGGCGCAGCCCACCTCGCACCATGACCCTTGGCAAGCGACTTCTCCTCCACTCGGCCCGCGATCCCGCCGCCGCAGGTCTCAGCAAGATCACCGCGGACTGGAGTTGCCTCGTCCATACCTGCAGTTCGCCGGACGAGCTGCGCGGCCGGATCGAAGGCGCCGAGTTCGACATGGTGCTCGTTGAGCCCTCGTCCGCGCTCAAGAAGCTGGTCGCCGACAACACGCTCGAGGAGACCCTCAAGCTGACGTTGGCCGAGGTGGAGAAGCGGCACATCCACCGCGTCCTCGCCCTCAACAACGGCAACAAGACGCGCGCGGCGCGCAGCCTCGGCATCGACACCAAGACGCTCTACAACAAGCTCAAGAGCTACCGCACGTCGGAAGATCTCGCCCGCAAGCGCAGCGCGCAGGGCTGATCGCCGCGGCGACGTCGGCGAAGGACGCCGCGCCGCCCGCTTGCCCGCGGGGCCATGCCTCGCTGTCGCATCCGCCGACGCCCGGCGGCCCCGTCGCGGGCCGCCGTCCCGCTGCGGGAGAACCCGCTGCGCCCGCGAGAAATCCGCGCACGCCGGAAGCGCCGATGCGACCGCCGGCGCGGTCCCGTCCGGCCGCAAGACCGCCCGCGTGGGCGCGTTCTGGCGCTCACGTGGCCGTGCCGACCGCCGAACATCAGGCATCGGCGCACGCGCCGGGAACCGCACTCGGAACCCGCGACGGGCCATGATTCGCCGACTTCGATCCTTTGCCTGCAGTGCCCGTCGCGGGTCCCATTTCCGCCGCCGATCGCGCGCCTGACGCGCGCTTCCTTCCTGGAAAACGACCCAGGCCGCCGGTTCGATCTTCGGCCCCATGGGTCTCAACGATCACGAGCAGGCGCTAAAGGCAGCAGAGCAGCGAGTCGAGTCGCTCAAGGTGTCTCTTTGACTACGTTCGCCGCCACCGCGAACTAGCCGACATCGAGAACCAGATGGCCCAGCCGGGCTTCTGGGAGGAAGCCGAGCGGGCGCAGCTCGTCGTCGGCAAGAAGAAGGCCTGCTTCGGGGTCGTCGAGCCGATCGAGAGCATGCTGAAGCTCATCGAAGACGGCCGCGTGCTCATCGAGCTCGGCGCCGACGATCCGTCGGCCGTCGAGGCCGACCTCGTCGAGACGCACCGCAAGATCAACGAGCGCCTCGACCAGCTCGAGTTCCAGCTGATGCTCGGCGGCGAGCACGACGGCATGAACGCCATCGTCACGCTGCAGCCGGGGGCAGGCGGCGTCGACGCCTCGGACTGGGCCGAGATGATGCTGCGCATGTACGTGAAGTGGGCGACGAAGAACGACTACGTCATCGAGGAGTCGGACTTCCAGAAGGCCGAGGAAGCCGGCATCAAGAACGCGACGATCGTGATCCGCGGCCCGTATGCCTATGGCAAGCTCAAGGCCGAGCAGGGCGTGCACCGCCTCGTGCGCATCTCGCCGTTCGACGGCCAGGGCCGCCGCCAGACGTCGTTCGCGTCGGTCGAAGTGGTGCCCGAGTTCGACGACACGATCAACGTCGAGATCCGCAAGGAGGACCTCAAGGTCGACACCTTCCGCGCGTCCGGCGCCGGCGGCCAGCACGTCAACAAGACGGAGTCGGCGATCCGCCTCACGCACATCCCGACCGGCCTCGTCGTCGCCTGCCAGGCCGAGCGCAGCCAGCACAAGAACCGCGAGACGGCGATGCGCATGCTGAAGTCGAAGATCTATCAGCTCGAACTCAGCAAGCGCGAGGCGGAGCTGGCCAAGTTCTACGGCGACCGCGGTTCGATCAGCTGGGGCAACCAGATCCGCAGCTACGTGCTGCAGCCCTACCAGATGTGCAAGGACCTGCGCACCGACGTCGAGACGTCCGACGTGCACGGCGTGCTCGACGGCAAGCTCGACCCGTTCATCGAGGGCTACCTCAAGCAGAAGAAGGACCAGGCGAAGAAATGAGACGCGCACTGCTTTCGGTCACCGACAAGACCGGGATCGTCGAGTTCGCCCGCGGGCTGCGCGAAGCGGGCTTCGCGCTGCTGTCCACCGGCGGCACCGCGCGCGTGCTCGCCGAGGCCGGCGTGCCGACGCAGGAGGTCGCCGACTACACCGGCTTCCCCGAGATGATGGACGGCCGCATCAAGACGCTGCACCCCAAGGTGCACGGCGGCCTGCTGGCGCGGCGCGACGTGCCGGCGCACGGCGCGGCGATGGCCGAGCACGGCATCGATCCGATCGACGTGCTGTGCGTCAACCTCTACCGCTTCCGCGAGACGCTGCAGAAGCCGGGCATCGGCCGCCAGGACATCGTCGAGCAGATCGACATCGGCGGGCCGGCGATGCTGCGCAGCGCCGCCAAGAACCACGCCAGCGTCGCCGTCGTCGTCGACCCCGCCGACTACGGCGCCGTGCTGCAGGGCCTGCGCGCCGCCGGCGGCAAGCTGCCCGAGGGGCTGCTGCGCCAGCTCGCCGCCAAGGCGTTTGCGCACACCGCGTCGTACGACGCGGCGATCGCGCAGTGGTTCGACGCCGAGCGCCGCGCGCAGCCCGACGAGCCGTACTTCGCGGCGCGCGCCGCGTTCGCCGGCGAGAAGCTGCAGGACCTGCGCTACGGCGAGAACCCGCACCAGAAGGCGGCGTTCTACGCCTTTGGCGAGCCCGGCCCGAGCCTCGCCAACGCGCGCCAGCTCGGCGGCAAGGAGCTGAGCTACAACAACATCCTCGACGCCGACGCGGCGCTGGCGCTGGCGCTGGAGTTCGACCAGCCGGCGTGCGTAATCGTGAAGCACAACAACCCGTGCGGCGCCGCCGTCGCCGGCGCGCTGCCGCGCGCGTGGGAGTTGGCGCTGGCGAGCGATCCGGTGTCCGCGTTCGGCGGCATCCTGGCGACCAACCGCACGTTCGACGAGGCGACGGCCAAGGCGATCGTCGCCACCGGCACGTTCCTCGAAGTGGTCGTCGCGCCGCACGTCGAGCCCGCCGCGCTCGCCGCGCTGCAGCAGGCCAAGTGGGGCCCCAACGTGCGCGTGCTCGAGCTCGGCGGCCTGCCCGACCGCGCCGCGCGCCAGCGCCTTGTCGCGCGGCAGGTCAGCGGCGGCTTCCTGCTGCAGACGGCCGACGTGCCCGAGGCGCCGCCCGGCGACGCGGTGGCGAGCAAGCGCCGACCGACCGCGGCCGAGTCGGCGACGCTGCGCTTTGCGTGGCTCGTCTGCAAGCACGTCAAGTCCAACGCGATCGTGCTCGCGCGCACCGCCGACGACGGCGCCTCGCACACGGTCGGCGTCGGCGCGGGCCAGATGAGCCGCGTCGACAGCGCCAAGATCGCCGTCGACAAGGCCGGCGCGAAGACGCCGGGCTGCGTCGTCGCCAGCGACGCGTTCTTCCCGTTCACCGATGGCCTGCTGGTCTGCGCCAAGGCCGGCGCGACGGCGGCGATCCAGCCCGGCGGCAGCAAGCGCGACGAAGAGGTCGTGGCCGCCGCCGACGCGCACGGCATGGCGATGGTCATGACCGGCCAGCGCCACTTTCGCCACTGAGACGCCGGCGATGAACCTCCAGGCCGCGGTCAAGGACGTGCTCTACGGCGCCTCGCTGTCGCAGGTCGCCGCCGGCCTGCGCGAGCAGCTGATCAAGGACTTCGGCTTCCGGCCCGAGGAGGTCACGGCCGACACGTTCCAGACCGAGGTTGCCGCGTTCATGCGCAAGCTGGCGCGCCACCTCGGCGATCGCCACGCCGGCGACGTGCGCGTGGGCAGCGCGCTCAAGGACTGGGTCATGCGCTGCGACCACTACGAGGCGTGGGACGCGCTGCTGTCGGGCTTCGCGGTCGAGGGCCGGCCGGCGCTGCTGCGCCGCGGCCGCATGCTCTTTCCCGGGCCGCTGACGGCGCACTGGGGCGACGAGTGACGGCTGCGGCCGACGACGTGCGCCACAACCTCGCCGCGCAGCGCGCGCGCCTCGTCGCCGCCTGCCGCGCCGCCGGTCGTCCCGACGATGCGGCGGCGCTGCTCGCGGTCAGCAAGACGCACCCGGCCGACGCGGTGCGCGCCGCGTACGCCGCCGGCCAGCGCGCGTTCGGCGAGAACCGCGTGCAGGAGCTTGCCGCGAAGGCGCAAGAACTCGCCGACCTGCCGGGCCTGCAGTGGCACGTGATCGGCTCGCTGCAGACCAACAAGGTCCGCGACCTGCTGGCTGTGCCCGGCCTCGCGCTCGTGCACAGCCTCGACCGCAGCAAGCTCGCCGACGAGCTGCAGCGCGAGTGCGCGCGGCAGGGCCGCACGCTCGACGTGCTGCTGCAGGTGCACGCGACCGACGAGTCCACCAAGCACGGCTGCCCGCCCGAACAGGCCGCGGCGCTGCTCGACCACGTGCGCGCGCGCTGCCCCGCGCTCGCCGTCGTCGGCTTGATGGCGATGGGGCCGCTGGCGGGCGATCCCGCGCCGACGTTCGCGGCGGTCGCAGCGCTGCGCGACCGGCTGCGCGCTGCGACCGGGCTGCCGCTGCCGACGCTGAGCCTGGGCATGTCGGGCGACCTGGAGCCGGCCGTCGCTGCCGGTTCGACGATGGTGCGCATCGGCACCGCGGTGTTCGGCGCGCGCGGTTGAGGCGCAGCGGGCACTTCCCCAGGAGCCTGCGCTAGGGAACGCGCGCCGGGCGGCGTGGCCTTTCGTGGCGCAGACTCCTAGCCTTTCCGCCTCGTGGCCACGCGCAAGAAGACCGATCCGCCGCCGCTGCCGAGCGGCCCGCCGGCCGACGCCAAGGAGGTCGCGGCGCGCCTTGCCGTCGCGATCCCCGAGCCGCGCTGCGAACTCGACCACAAGGACGCCTGGACGCTGCTGGTCGCGACGATCCTCAGCGCGCAGAGCACGGACCGCACCGTCAACACGGTGACGCCGCTGCTGTTTGCGAAGTACCCGACGCCCGCAGCGCTCGCCGCCGCGCCGCGCGAGGACGTCGAGGAGGTCGTGCACCGCACCGGCTTCTTCCGCAACAAGGCGAAGGCCATCCAGGGCGCGAGCCTCGCGATCGCGCAGCAGCACGGCGGCGCGGTGCCCAAGGACATGGCCGCGCTGATGGCGCTGCCCGGCGTCGCCCGCAAGACCGCCAATCTGGTGCTCGGCACCGCGTTCCGCATTGCGTCGGGCATCGTCGTCGACACGCACGTGACCCGCGTCGCGCAACGTCTTGGCCTGTCGGCGGCGAAGACCGCCGAGAAGATCGAGCATGACCTCTGCCAGCGCTTCCCGCAGGAGCAGTGGATCGACGGCGGCCACCGCCTGCTGCTGCTCGGCCGCTATGTCTGCCTCGCCAAGGGCCCCAAGTGCGAGGACTGCCCGCTCGCCGAACTGTGCCCGTCGCGCCAGGGCGAGCCGCTCGGCAGCTGGCAGCAGCGCGCCGAGCACCTGCAGCAGGCGGTGCAGCCGGGCGATGGGCCGGGCGAGGGGTAGCGGCGGATGGGCGGCCGGAAGTGGGGCAGGCCGTGAAGGCCAGCCGAGCCCAGCCGCCGCGGGATTAGGCAGTTCGGCCGAAGAGCGGGCGGTGGGCTGGCGACGGGCCTCCGGCGCGGGTTGTGGCGAGTTGGCCCGGGGTTAGGCTGACCGAGGTAGGGAAGTGCCGGTGTTCGGCGCTTCTGTCGAAGACGAGTTGGCTGGACCAGGATGCCTGAGCACTTTACCAAGTGGTGCCCAGCCGGGGTCAGCGAGGAGCCGGTGTCACTGCGATCGCTCTGCGACGATCGACATGGGTTAGTCGTTCAAGTCGAGGCTGCTGGCCGTGCGATCGAGATTGCGTTCGGGAGAGTGGTGGCGTTCAGGAGCACGCTTGAGGAGTCCTGTCTCGCGTTCTGGTCCAGGTTCCACGGCGCCAAGTCGAGCCCCGGATCGTTCTGGATCATCGACGACTCTGAGTGGCTGGCGTCCTTTTCCGAGGCCGACTTGATCCATTACCCAGGCGCAACCCACTACCTAATCGTCACCGATGACGAGCGGATCGACATCATCACGTCGCGTGCGCCGGTGGCGCGGGTCGTCAGGTAGTTGTAGGTTGGCCAGCCAACAAGACCTTGGATCCGACGAGCGCCGCAACGGCGCTCGCGGCTCAAGGTCAAAGACGTTGGCCAGAGCGGAGCACCTTATGTCAGCGATCAATAGGTTCAGGTTGGCAGTCGCGGATGAGCTGAAGGCTCAGGACAAGGACCGTCGAGTGGAAGCATGGATCTGCTTCCTGTTCGCGCTCGTGGTTGCGCCCGCCGCTTACATTCAGGGCACCCCACACTGGCCCTACGCCGCAGTTGGACTGGCCTTCACCGCGGTGTGGCTTGTCCTGACGTTGTCGAGGCGGAATCGCCTTCGCACGCAGCGCCTGGCCAACAAGCCCATGCAGCCGCCGAGCGCCCCAAGCGGCGCTCGCGGCTCAAGGTCAAAGACGTTGACCAAAGCGGAGGACCCCATGTCAGCGATCAAGAGGTTCAGGTCAGCTATCTCGGATGAGCTGAAGGCACGCGACAAGGACCGTCGACTGGAGGCATGGATCTGCTTCTTGTTCGCTCTCGTGGTCGCGCTGATCGCCTACATCCAGGGCACTCCGCAGTGGCCTTATGCTGCCGTGGGCTTGGGCTTCGCGGCCGTGTGGCTTGTCCTGACCTTGTCAAGGCGCAACCCGGTTCGCAGGTTGCGCCTGGCCAACAAGTCGCAGCTGCCGACCGGCGCCCCAAGCGGCACCGGCGGCTGATGGCCAACGACGTTGGGCCGGTGAGTGCCGTGTCGAGAACTGAGGAGATCAACGCACTCGTGCGCGAGCACGCTGGTGTTCGAGGCGCGCTGTCGGAGGACACCGACCTTTGCGGCGATCTCCGGATGCTCGAGCCCGACCTCGACGAGTTCTTGGTCGACTTTGCGGAGCGCTTCCGAGTCGATATGTCCGGCTTCCTCTGGTACTTCCACACGGACGAGGACGGCGTGAGCCCTGGCCGCTTCTTTTTCCGTGCGCCACAGGACCGAGTGACGAGGATCCCGCTCAGGCTTGCCCTGCTCTATCGTGCCGCCGAGATCGGCAGATGGCCCGTCGACTACCCCGAGCACTCTCTGCCGGCGCGCCGGTGGGATCTCGTGTTCAACCAATGTCTGGCGGCTGGGATCGGGGTCTCGCTCGTGTGGTGGCTTGCCCGGAAACTGCTCTGGCATGTAGGTTGATCACGGCCGGACAAGACCTTGGATCCGACGAGCACCGCAACGGGGCTCGCGGCTCAAGGTCACAGATGTTGGGCAGGCAACCCTGCGATGGAGATGTCATGAGGTTCAGTCAGCTCAATTTGGTGCAGCGAGTGGTGCTCTCGATCGCAGGGCCGTCCATGGCCCTTGTGCTCCTGTGGCCGGTGCGCTGGATCAAGCGACTCGAGCTCGTCGTCGACGGCAAGCGTGACGACATTGTTTACGCCGAGTTCCTACGTGATCAGTTCTGGTTCTGGGCTGCCGCCATCGCCGTGGTCGCGGCATGGCTCTGCCTGTTGTGGGCGCCCCGAGAGGGGCGCTCGCAGGATTCTGTCTCGCTGTCCAACGAGCCGCAGCAGCCGTCGAGCCCCCCTAGCGTTGCTCGCGACTGAGCGGCAAAGACCTAAGACCGACAGGATTCCAACCGCTCGATGACGCTCAGCAAATCACACGCGTAACGCACCCGGGAGGTTCGTGCGGCGTTCCTCCTC
>JADCJE010000157.1 GCA_020247305.1 Phycisphaerales bacterium
CGGCCCGAAATGCGCGGGAATCCGCCGGATGCTGGCGGCGGTCCAAGCACGGCGAACCGTGCCGCCATCGCGCCGCCCGGCCGGTCTTGCCGCCGACGCTGCTGGCCTCCGACCCCGCGCTTCCGTAGCCTCGCCCGCCACGATGGCGCCTCAGGAGACGACCGAACGCACGCTGCCCCCGCCGTGGGACCGCATCTTCCGCCTCGCGACGCGCACGTTCGTGTGGGGCCTGCTGATCGGCGTGCTGTACGTGCTGCGGCCGTTCCTGCTGCTGGTCTTCCTGACCTTCGTCTTCGCCTACATCCAGGCGCACGGCGTCGACGGCCTGCAGCACCGCATCCGGAACCGCCCGCTGCGCGTCGTCATCGTCGGCCTCGTGGTGCTGGGCACGCTGCTCGCGACCGGCTTCACGCTGGTGCCGCAGATCCAGGCGCAGGCGAAGGAGTTCCTGCAGAACAAGGACAAGTACCTCGCCGAAGCCGACGAGGAGGTCGACAAGTTCCTGCGCCAGTACCCGTCGATCTACGACGGCATGCAGAAGCACACGACGTCGACGTTCGATCCGAGCGAGTTCACCAAGCCGCCGGCGACGTCGGGCGACGGCGCCGGCGCGGACAAGGGCGCGACGGGCGACCCCGCCCAGGCGGCGGGCCAGGAACCCGGCGCGGGCGGCGAACCGCCGAAGCCCCAAGGCCAGGGCGAAGCGCCGGCGCCAGGCCAGCCGGCCGGACCGGCCAAGGACGGCGGCAAGGACGCCGCGGCCGAGGTGCAGTCGCCCAAGACCGGCAAGCTGACGCTGGTGCGCGACTTCATCGGCACGCTGACCGAGTCGCTGGCCAAGAACCCCCTGAGCCTCGTGCAGAGCGGGCTTGGCTATGCGTCGTCGTTCCTGCTGTCGCTGCTGTTCTCCTTCCTGATCGTGCTCGACCTGAAGAAGCTGCAGCGCGGCGTCCAGGGCCTGTCGAACACCAAGGTCGGGTTCATCTACGACGAGGTCGCCGACAACATCGCCGGCTTCGGCCGCGTGCTCGGCCGCGCCCTCGAAGCGCAGCTGGCGATCGCGCTCGTCAACACGATCCTGACCGCGCTCGGCATCTGGCTGATGGACCTCGACAACATCCTGGTGCTGTCGGCGATCGTGTTCTTCTGCAGCTTCATCCCGGTCGCCGGCACCTTCATCAGCACGACGCCGATCGCGCTCGTGGCGCTGCAGTCCGACGGCATGAGCGCGCTGGTGCTCGTGATCATCCTGATCTGCGTCATCCACGCGATCGAGACGTACGTGCTCAATCCGCAGATCTACGGCCACCACATGCACATGAACCCGGTGCTGGTGCTGATCGTGCTGACGATCGGCGGCCAGCTGTTCGGCGTGTGGGGCCTGCTGCTGGGCATCCCGGTGGTGAACTACGTGTTCCGGCACGCGATCCGGCGGCCGGAAGAGCGGCCGACCGAGGCCTGACGTCGGCGGGCGCGCGGCGACCGGCCGCGCGCGGCGCTCAGACCGCCGCGAACGGGTCGCGGTCGGCCCTGGCGAGCCGCACGTCGAGCGCGCGGCCGAACTCGGCGCGCAGACGCTTCTGCAGCGTCGGCAGGTAGCAGCGCTCGGTGTTGCTGTGGCCGGCGAGCACGACCGTGCGGCCGGCGGCGACCGCGGCGAGTGCGTCATGGTGCGACATCTCGCCGGTGACCAGCACGTCCGCCGCGACGCCGCGCAGCACGGAGCCGCCGGCGCCCGCCGCGACCGCGAACGAGCGGATCGCCCTCGGCGCCCTGGCCGGGTGCGCGACCTGCAGCGTCTGCACGCCGAAGCGCTTCTTGCAGCGCTGCAGCAGGGTCGCCATCGGCAGCGGCTTCGCCAGCACGGCGAGCCGGCCGAACTCGCCGTCGCCGCACGGCCGCAGTTCCTTCGGCGGCGCGCCGGCGAGCAGCTGCTCGACCAGCCAGTCGCAAAGGCCGCTCGGCGCCGCGTCGAGCGCGGTGTGCGGGCTGTAGACCGCAAGGCCGGCGGCGGCGGCGGCGAGCACGGCTTCCTGCACGCCGCCGTCGGCGTGCAGCTTCTTGAAGCCGTGGAAGATCGGCGGGTGGTAGCTGACGACGAGGTCGGCCTTGGCGGCGCGCGCTTCCGCGACGACAGCGACGCTCATGTCGACGCACAACAGCGCGCGGGCGACCTTGCGGCCGGCGGCGAACGGCCGGACCAGCAGCCCGACGTTGTCCCACTCGGCGGCGAGCTCGATCGGCGCGATCTCGCGCAGGATGTCGACGACCTCGGCGAGCGACGGCGCGGCCACGGTCAGGATGCCCCCGCGCTGACGACGACGAGCTTGTCGGGGTGCAGGTGGCGCTCGGCGGCCTCGCGCACCTGCTCGACGGTGATCGCGCGCACGATGTCCGGGTAGCGCTGCATGTAGTCGAAGCCGAGCCCGAAGCGGCGGGCGCGGATCGCGTAGGCGGCGAGGTTGCTGTTGCGCTCCAGGCCGAACACGAAGCTGCCGGTCAGGTAGTCCTTGACGTCCTGCAGCTCCTGCGCGCCGACCGGCTCCTGCCGGATGCGGCGGATCTCCTCCAGGAAGCCGTCGATCGCGCGCTGCCGGTGCTCCGGCGAGGTGCCGATGTAGGCGGTGAAGGTGCCGGGCTCCTCGCCGGCGCTGGCGGTGATGCCGGCGCTGACGGAGTAACACAGGCCCTGCTCGTCGCGCAGCTTGCGCGAGCAGCGCGACGTGAAGCCGGGGCCGGTGCCGAGCACGTGGTCCATCACCGACAGCACGTAGAAGTCGGGATGCGTGCGGCGGATGCCGAGGTGGCCGAGGAACACGTGCACCTGCTCGCGCGGCATCGGCAGGTGCGCATCGCGGCCGATCACCGGCAGGTCGACGTCCGGCGGCGCGGGGTGCTTCGGGGCCTTGGCCTTGAAGCGGCGGAACGCCTTCTCCAGCCGGTCGAGTGTGCGCTCGGGATCGTCGGGCCCGGCCGCGGCGACGAAGCCACCGGCGGGCCGGAACCACTGGTCGTGGAAGGCGCGCAGGTCCTTGGGCTTGAGGCGCGCGAGGCTCTTCAGCGTGCCCTGCGGCGGCCGGCCGAGCGGGTGCGCGCCGTAGACCTCCTTGCGGAAGCGACGCGCGGCGACGGCGCGCGGGTCGTCCTCCTCGGCCTTGATCTCGGTCATCAACTCGGCCGCGACGCGGCGCACTTCGCGGCCGGGAAACTGCGGCTCCAGCACCATCTCGCGCAGCAGTTCGATCGCGTCCTTGTGGGCGTCGGCGGGGCACATCACGAGGCCGCCGCGGCTGTTGCCCTCCATGATCGCGCCGATGCGCTCGGCGGCGGCGGCGAGCTCCAGCGCGTCGTAGGACTTCGTGCCCTCGTCGAGGCACTCGCCGACGAGGTTGAGCAGGCCCGGCGCGTCGTCGGGCTCGTCGGACGGGCGGACGTCGAGCGACACAGCGCACGCGAACGTCGGCACGCCTGGGTTGTGGACCGCGAGCAGCGTCAGCCCGGTGTCGATCTCGCGTTCGGCGATGTCGAGGCGGATGGGATGGGTCATGGCGCGCGCCTCACTCCTTGCCGCCGGCGTCGCCGCCAGACTTGCCGACCTGCTTGCGCTTCTTGGCCTTCTTGCCGGGCTTCTTCGCCTTCGGCGGCTTGCCGGCCTTCTTGCCGGCCTTCTTATTGCCCTTCTTGCCGCCCGGCTGCGCGGGCGTTGCGGCTTCGCCGGCCACGGCCCCGGCGGCGGGCGCGGACGGCGCGGCGGCCGCGCCGGCGGCCTTCTCCTTGCTGCGGCGCGGGCCGGGCACGGCCCAGACGACCGCGGCGCGGTCGAAGTCGAAGTACTTGCGGGCGACCTCGCGCAGTTCCTTCTGCGTCAGCGACTCGTAGGTCGGGAGCACGTCGAGCAGCGTGCGGTAGCCGGTCGGCGTGCCGGCCTCGAAGCGGCCGAGCTTCATCGCGAGGTCGAGCACCGACTCGTCCTGGAACAGGAACGACGCGCGGATCTGCGCCTGGATGCGCTCCATGTCCTTCTTGGCCACGCCTTCGCGCTGCTGCGCCCGGATCTCCTCGCGGATGGCGCGCTCGACGCGATCGGGCGTGACGCCGTCGCGCAGCTCGCACAGCACCAGCAGCGAGCCCGGGTCCTGGCGCGTCTCGTTCATCACGCTGACCTCGGTGACCAGCTCCTCCTCCAGCACGAGGCGGCGGTAGAGCCGGCTGTTCTTGCTGTTGCCGAGGTCGTGCGCGAGCAGGTCGAGCGCGTAGTCGTCGCGCTCGCCCATGCGGCAGGTGCGGAAGCCGAAGCACAGCCGCGTCACCGAGTGCGGCGTGCGCAGCGTCGCGCGCCGCTCGCCCTGCTGCGGCGGCTCCTGGATCGGGACCGCGCGCTCGTCGACGCGCGGCAGCGGGCCGAACAGTTCGCGGATGCGCTGGGCGGTGCGCGCCTTGTCGATCGCACCGACGACGACCAGGAACGCGCGGTTGGGGCCGTAGTGGCGACGGTAGTAGTCGCGCATCTGGTGCGCAGTCAGGCGCTCCAGGTCCTCGCGCCAGCCGATCACCGGATGGTGGTATGGGTGCGCCTGGTACAGCAGCGACTCGGTGGCCTGGTACAGCGGCCGCCACGGGTCGTCCTCGCCCATCGCCAGCTCCTCCAGCACCACGTTCTTCTCGCTGGCGAACTCGTGCGGGTCGAGCAGGCAGTCGCGCATGCGGCTGGCCTCGATCTCCAGCGCCTTCTCCCAGCGGTCGGCGGCGAGCGCGAAGTAGTACGCGGTGCCGTCGTTGTCGGTGAAGGCGTTGTTGCTGCCGCCCATCTTGCTGGTCTGCAGGTCGATCTGGCCCTTCGCGAACGCCTCGGTGCCCTTGAACATCATGTGTTCGAGGAAGTGCGACACGCCGGTCTCGCCGGTGCGCTCGTCGCGCGAGCCGACGCGGTACCAGAGCACGCTGGCGACCACCGGCAGCGGACCGCGCTCGACCAGCAGCGCCTTGAAGCCGTTGTCGAGCTCCACCACCTCGACGTCGGGAAGCATCGTCGTCGTCATCGTCATCGTCGCCATCGCGTTCACTCCTCCGTCATCGCGCCGTCGCCCGCCGAGCGCGCCGTCGCGCGCAGCGCCTCGACCTCGTGCCGTTGCAGAAAGCGGTACTCGCCGGGCGACAACCCGTGCAGGTTGAGTTCGCCGATGCGGATGCGCTTGAGCTCGATCACCGGGTAGCCGAGCTTGGCGAACACGCGGCGGATCTCGCGGTTCTTGCCCTCGCGCAGCGTGACCTTCAGGTAGGTGCGGTCCTTGCCGGTGCGCTCGACCTTGATGTTCATGCCCGTCGTCGGGCCCTCGGAGAGCCAGACGCCGCCGCGCGCCTTGTCGACGTCGTGCTGCTCGATGCGGCCGCGCACCAGCACGGCGTACAGCTTGGGCACGCCGTAGCGCGGGTGCGTCATCTCCAGCGCGAAGCCGCCGTCGTTGGTCAGCAGGATCAGGCCCTCGCTGTCGAGGTCGAGGCGGCCGACCGTGAACAGGCGGCCCTTGACCGCCGGCAGGAAGTCGATGACGCGCTTCTTCTGCTCGTGCTTGGCGTTGGTGCAGACGACGTTCTTCGGCTTGTTGAACAGCACGTACGTCTGCTTCTCGGGCTGCACGCGCGAGCCGTCGAAGCGCACGTCGTCCGCCTGCGGGTCGATGCGCGTGCCGAGCTCGGTGCACAGCTGGCCGTTGACCTCGACGCGGCCGGTGGCGATCAGCTCGTCGGCGGCGCGGCGGCTGCAGACGCCGCTCATGGCGAGGAAGTGGTTGAGCCGGACCTTGCCGTCCTTGGCGCCGGCCTCGGGCGCGCCCGCCGGCGTGACGATCAGGCCCTGCTGGCGGCGCTTGCTGCCGCGCACGGGCCGGTCCTGCGCGCTGCGCCCCTGCGGACCGCGGTCCTTGGGCCCGCGGAAGCCGCCCGGGCCACGGCTGCCCTGGCCACGGCCGCCCGGTGCACGGCCGCCCGGGCCACGGCTGCCCGGACCACCGCTGCCCGGGCCACCGCTGCCAGGACCACCGCCGCCCGGGCCACGCTTGCCGGGGCCGCGGTCGTCGCGATCGCGGTCGTCGCGATCCCGCGGGCCGCGGCCGAAGCCGCCGCCGCCGTGGGGCCGATCACCGCCGGGGCGGCCGCTCGGGCGCGGGCCGCGCGACGAGCCGGGGCCGCCGCTGCGGTGGAACCGTTCGCCGGGCTTGCGGTCGACGTGTCGGCGGGCCATCAGCGGACTCCGGGATCGCAGACGAGGACGTTCATGGATTCGTTGGGGATCAAGTCGAAGCGCGGGCAGCAGGCCGGCACGAGCGCCGTGTCGCCAGTCGCCAGCGCGAGCGTGCCGTCGACGCGCTCGCCGGGCCACCACAGCGTGCCGCCGCCGGCGACGCACGTCACGGTGCAGAAGCGGCCGTCGGGGCGCAACTCGAAGCGCTGCTTGAGCGCGTAGCGGCGGACGCGGAAGTCGCCGGTCGCCACCAGTTCGGCGCCGCCGTCGGCGAGCGGCGTCGGCGCGACGACGGGGCGCGCGCTGGGCGTCGGCTGCGCGTCGGCGGCGGCGGCGGCCTTCTGCACGTGCACGGCGCGGCCGCGGCCCCAGTCGTGGATGCGGTACGTCAAGTCGCTGTTCTGCTGCACCTCGAACACCACCAGCCCGGGTCCGATCGCGTGGATCGTGCCGGGCGGGATGTGGATGGTGTCGCCGACCTCGGGCCGGAAGCTCCACAGCAGTTCCTCCAGCTGCGGCGTGCCGACGGCGGCGAGGAAGCGCGCGCGATCGACGCCCGGCCGCAGGCCGCGGATGAAGCGCGCGTCCGGACCGGCTTGCAGCACGACGCAGGCCTCGTTCTTGCCGCTGTCGTCGTCCGCCGCGGCGAGCGCGTCGTCGGGGTGAACCTGCACCGACAGGGCGTCGCGTGCGTCGAGGAACTTCAGCATCAGCGGGAAGCGGCGGCCGTGCGCCGCCGGCACGCCCTCGCCGAGCAACGGCTCCGACGCCGTCGCCATCAGGTCGGCGATCGTCGTGGTGCGGCCGCGCAACCGGCTGCTGCCCTCGGGCCGGTCGTACAGTTCCCAGGTTTCGCCGACGTCGACGTCCGGCGGCAGCGCGATGCCGAGCGCCTTCGCCAGCATCCGGCCGCCCCAGACCTTGGGCAGCGCGATGCGTTCGAGGAGGAAGGGTTCGAGCGGCGACATCAGGCGGGATCGGGCGGTGCGAAGCTGGTAGTTCTAGCCGGATCGCGCAGCCTGCGCCACGAAGGCGGTTCCGGGCCGACCAGCGACTAGACCGGCGCGAGATGGCGCCGCAGCGACCCGAGCAGGTCGGCGTCGCGCGGGTCGTCGGCGCACAGCCGCAACTCCAACCACTGCCGGGGACCGCCCGCGAACTGCAGTTGGCAGGCATTCGCGCGCGCGAAGAAGCCGGAGCGCAGGAACGTCACCACGTCACCACGTCGCCGACGGCAGGTCGCGGCAGGCGCCGTCGGGGATCGGCCGGAGCACGCGGCAGCGGCGGCGCGGGGCGAGCTCGAGCCCGCCGAACGTGCGGACGACGTCGGACGGCGAACCCACCGGCGGCAGGCGCGCCAACAGGGCGTCGAGGTCGGCCGCGCAGAGGGGCGGCGTCGGCGCCGCCGCGTCGAAGAAGGCCGCGTCGACGCGGCAGCCGGGATCCGTCAGGTCGAGCACGACGGCCCCGTCCGCCGCGCGGTCGAGCACGGCGTGCTGCACGATCGCATCGACGCGGACTTCCTGGATGCGGACCAGCCGGTAGGCGCCGCACGCGGAGAACACCTCTTCGACCGTCCGCATCGATTGCCTGCCGCGCCCCGCCGCCGTCACATGCGCCGCGCGGCGCCGAGCGTGCGGACGTACAGGTAGACGACGAGCAGCGCGGAGGCGACCAGCGCCGCGGTCGCCCCGAACGAGCTGTGCTCGGCCGGGATCAGCGTCGGCGCGGCGACCAGCACGGCGGCGATGGCGACGCTCAGGATCGCCTCGCCGGTGATCAGGCCCGAGGCCAGCAGCATGCCGGCGTTCTCCAGCTGCACGTGCTCGTGCTCGGTCTTGGGCGCGAAGCGGCGCTTGACCAGCCACGCCAGCAGGCCGCCGACGAAGATCAGCACCGACAAGCCGAAAGGCAGGTAGATGCCGACGGCGACGCCGAGAATCGGCGTGCGGAACGCCGCCTTGCGGCGCTCCAGCCAGCTGTCGAGCGCGATGATGCCGACGGCGAGCGCGCAGCCGAACAGGATGAAGTTCCAGTTGATGCCGGCGCCGAAGATGCCGGTCGACAGCTCCTTCATCAGCGAGGCCTGCGGCGCCGACAGGGGCTTGGTGCCCTCGCGCACGGCGCGGCCGATGCCTTCGGCGTTGTCGAGCAGGCCGAGCACCAGCGGGATCACCGAGGCCGAGGCGATCGTGCCGATCACGAGGCACAGCTGCTGCTTCCACGGCGTCGCGCCGACGATGTGCCCGCACTTGAGGTCCTGCAGGTTGTCGCCGGCGATGCAGGCGCCGGTGCAGATGAACGCCGCGAGGTAGATCACCGCCGCGGGTCCGACCTTGCCGGCGATCCCGTCGCTGCCCATCAGCTGCAGCAGGAGGAAGGACGAGACGACGACGGTCGCCATCGTCACGCCGGAGACCGGGTTGTTGGAGCTGCCGACGAGGCCGGCCATGTAGCCGGCGACCGACGCGAACAGGAAGCCGAAGCCGAGCATCAGCGCGGTCAGCACGAGGCAGACCAGCGTCTTGCCCTCGTACTCGCCGAGCGCCGTCCAGAACGCGAAGAACAGCGGCACGGTCATCAGCGCCGCCGCGAACGCGAGGAAGTTGATCGGCGTGTCGAGCTCGGTGCGCGGCGCGCCGGCGGTCTGGCCGCTGCGCTGCGCGCGGAACGCCGCGAGGCTCGCGCGCACGCCGCTCCGGATCGGGCCGATCAGGCGGATCAGCGACCAGACGCCGCCGACGAGCATGCAGCCGATGCCGATGCGGCGGCACTCCTTCCACGACGCGCCGGCGAGGTCGCCCCACTGCTCAGGCGTGATCGCGCCCCAGGCCGTGCCCGACGGAACGCCGGCGGTCGCCAGCAGCCGCTCCTCGTTGAGCAGCCAGTTGATCGGGACGCCGAGGATCGTGCCGATCACCGCGCCCGACATCATCAGCGTGCCGATGTTGGGGCCGACGATGAAACCGATGCCGAGCAGGCTCGGCTGCAGCGTCGCGTCGGCGGTGAACAGCCACTTGCCGCCGAGCCACGCCTTCGTCGTCGCGACCTCGGCCGCAATCCACTTGCAGCCGCCTTCGAGCACGCGGAGCAGCGCGCCGAGCGCGCTCGCCTCCAGCAGCAGCTTGAAGCCGAGGCCGCTCGTCGCCGCCTTCGGCGCCGGTTCGGCTGCCGCCGCGTCGTCGGCGAGCTCGTCGTCGAGCTCGACGTACTCGCGCTCGACGACGCCGGTCTTGAGCACCTGCGCGGTGGCGACGCCCTCGGGGAACGTCAGGCCGGCGTCGACGATCAGCGCGCGGCGCAGCGGCGTCGTGAAGACGACGCCCATGATCCCGCCGACGCAGACCATCAGGAAGATCGGCCAGTAGTCGTAGCCGTCCCACGCCCCCATCATCACCAGCGCCGGCACGGTGAAGATCACACCCGACACCGTCGACGCGCCCGCCGACGCGATCGTCTGCACCTGGTTGTTCTCCAGGATGTTGCTGCGGCGGAAGGCGCGCAGCACGCCGAGCGCGATCGCCGACGCCGGGATCGAGGCCGCGACCGTCATGCCGACGCGCAGGCCGAGGCAGGCGTTGGCCGCCGCCATCAGCATCGCCAGCACGACGCCGAGCACGACCGCCTTGGCGGTGATCTCCGGCAGCGTACGTTCAGGGCCGACGACGGGACGGTGCGGGGCGGATTGGCTCATGGCGGGGACGCGGCGGAGAAGCCGCTAGGGTCCGCGCTCGCGCTGGCGGAGTCCAGCGCGCGGCCGGCGAAGCCGGGCCGCTGGCGCGCTCACGACGCCTTCGCCGACCGCCCGCTGCCGCTGGCGGCGGCGCGCGCCTTCTGCACGAGGCTGCGGGCCTGCTGCAGCGCGGCGGCGTCGGCGCCGTCGCCCATCGCCATCGCCGCGAGTTCCTTCTCGACCTCGTCGGCGGCCAGCAGGCGCACCGTCGAGCGCGTGCGTTCGTCGCCAGCGCTGGCGGCGGCGGCCTCGGCGCCACCCTCGGCGACGTGCGTCGCCTTCTGCTTCTTGCCGGTCGGCGCGCCAGCCGACGTGCCGGTCGCACTGCCGTCCGTGGCCCGCCCCGCGACCTGCTTGTTGACCAGGAAGTGGTGCTGCGCGAACGCCGCCACGGGGGCGAGGTGCGTGACGATCACCACCTGATGGTGGCGCGCGACCTCGTGCAGCTTCTGGCCGACCTGCAGGCCGAGCCGCCCGCCGATCTCCGCGTCGATCTCGTCGAACACCAGCAGCGGCACGCGGTCCTGGTCGGCGAGCGTCTTCTTGACCGCGAGCACGATGCGCGCGAGTTCGCCGCCCGACGCGGTGTCGCGCATCGAGTGGAACGGCTCGCCCGGGTTGATGCGCACCGCGAGGTCGACCGGGACCGGCCCGTGCGCCGTCGCGGTGGCGAGCAGCGCGTCGGTGGCGAAGTCTTCGGCCATGTCGACGCGCACCTCGGTGTGCGCCATGCCGAGGTCCTTCAGTTCGCCGACGATCGCCTTGGCGAACGAGCCCGCCGCCTTGTGGCGCGCGCGCAGCAGCTTGCGGCCGTGCGCCGCCGCCGCCTCCGTCGCGGCGCGCAGTTGCGCCTGCAGCGCCTCGGTGTCGCTGCCGGCTTCTTCCTGCGCCAGCTCGGCGGTCGTGCGCGCGAGGTTCTGGCGGAAGTCGGCCTCGGTCGGGCCAAACCGCTTGAGTGCGCCGTGCACCTCGTCGAGGCGTTCTTGCACCTCCTGCAGCCGCGACGGGTCGAGGTCGAGCCGCGCCTGCCCGGACTGCAGCTTGCGGCAGACGTCGGCGACGAGTTCGTCGATCTGCGCCATCTGCTCGGCCGCGTCCTGCAGCCGCACGTCGATGGCCGCCGCCTCGCCGATGGCCCGCGCCGCCCGCGCCAGCTGGTCGCCGACGTTGTCCTCGCCGTCCTGCAGCACGCCGAGCGCTTCGTCGAGCCGCTGCCGCATGGCGTCGAGGTTGCTGAGCACCTGGTGCTCCTGCTCCAGCGCGTTGGCTTCGCCGTCCTGCAGCCGCAGGTCGACCATCGCCTGGTGCTGGAAGCGCAGGAACTCCAGCCGCTGCCGCCGCTCGCGCTCGCCATCGCGCAGCGCGTCGAGCCGGTCGCGCAGCGAGCGCGCCGTCGCCAGCGCGGCGGCGAAGTCGGCCCGCAGCGCCGAAGAGCCGGCGAACGCATCGAGCGTCTCGCACTGCGTCTCGGCCCGCATCAGCGCGCGCGAGTCGCCCTGGCCGTGGATCTCCAGCAGGTGCGCGCCGAGTTCGCGCAGCGCCGCCAACGTCGCCGGCCGGCCGCCGATGCGCGCGCGCGTGCGGCCGTGGCGGTCGACGATGCGCGTCACCAGCAGCAGGTCGTCCTCCAGCGCGCCGCCGCACAGTTCGCGCACCAGCGCACTGACCGCGTCGCAGCGCTCGCCGCGGCCGAGCCGGAACTCGCCGTCGACCTGCAGTTCCTCGGCGCCGTGGCGGACCAGCGACCCGGACACCTTCTCGCCGCGCAGCAG
>JADCJE010000158.1 GCA_020247305.1 Phycisphaerales bacterium
CAGCTTTGACGGCGGCCGGCGCCGCCGCCGCGAAGGCCTGGGCCAGGTCGTCCTGCAGGTCGCGCGCGTCCTCGATGCCGATCGCGAGGCGCACGAGGTCGTCGCCGAAGTCCCGCGCGCGCCGATCCGCCGCCGCGAGGCTGCGGTGCGACATGCGGCAAGGCAGGCTCGCCGACGACTGCACGCCGCCGAAGCTGACGGCGATGCGGAACAGCCGCAGCGCCTCGACGAGACGCCGGCTGCGCGCGGCGTCGCCGGTGCGGAACGAGAGCACCGCGCCCGGCCCCGTCGCCTGCGCCCGGTGCACGTCCGCGGTCGGATGGTCCGCGAGACCGGGAAACAGCACGGCCGCGACGTCGGGCCGGCGCGCGAGCCACTCCGCCACCGCCTGCGCATTCGCCTGCTGGCGTTCGAGCCGCAGCGCCAGCGTCTGCACCGAGCGCAGCAGCAGGAACGACTCGAACGGCGACAGCGCCGAACCCTCGGCGTTCTGCAGGAACGCCAGTTCCGCGCCCGCCTGCTCGTCCCGCACGACGACGACGCCCGCCGTCAGGTCGCCGTGGCCGCCGAGGTACTTGGTCGCCGAGTGCACCACGTAGTCGGCGCCAAGGTCGAGCGGCCGCTGCAGCAGCGGCGAGACCGCCGTCGCGTCGACGGCGAGCTTCGCTCCGGCCGCGTGCGCGACCTGCGCGAGCGCGCCGAGCGGACAGGCCTGCAGCAGCGGATTGCTCAGCGATTCGACGAACAACAGCTTCGTCCGCGCCGTGCAGTGCGCGGCGGCCGCCGCCGGATCGCGCAGGTCGGCGGCGATGACGGCGACGCCGCGCGGGGCGAGCACGTCGCGCAGGAGCCGCCACGTGCCGCCGTAGAGGTCGTCGTGCGCCAGCACCTCGTCGCCCGGCGCGAGCCGGCGCAGCACCGCGGCGACGGCGGCGACGCCGCTGCCGTAGCAGAGCGCCCGCACCCCGCCGTCGAGGGCCGCGAGATGCGCCTCCAGCGTCGTCCGCGTCGGGTTGCCGCTGCGCGAGTAGTCGTAGTCCGAGAACGACTGCGCCGACGCCTGCGCGAACGTCGCCGTCTGCCAGATGGGCGTCGCCGTCGCGCGGTGCGGGTCGCCGCTGCGGTCGATCACCCGGGCGCTGCGCGTGGCGGGCCTCACGACGCCGCCTCCGCCGCTGCGTCGGCGCGCGCGCGGACGAGTTCGAGCAGGTCGGCCACGACCGCTTCGGCCGTCGGCCAGCGGCCGGCCCCGCGGCCGCGGCAGCGCAGCGTCGCGCCGTCCGCGCAGCGGATCGCCGCGCCGCACTCGTCGGCGGCGAGGAACGCGAGTTCGTGGTCGGGATGCAGCAGTTCCGGGGCGACGCGCAGCGTCGGCCGGCCGCCGACGCCGCCTCCCTGTGTCCAGGCCGCGACGAGCCGGACGCGGCCCCCGCCGGCGCGCGCCGCCGCGAGGTCCGCGGGCGCCGCCGCCGTCGCCGCCTGCGTCGCCACGTCCACCTCGGCGGCCGCGACGCCGGCCGCGCGCGCACAGAGCACGAGCTTCTGCGCGGCGTCGACGCCGTCGAGGTCGAGCGCGACGTCGCGCTCGGCGAGGCCTGCCGTCGCCGCAGCGTGCACCGCATCGGCCAGGGACGCGCCGGCTGCGAGCCGGTCGAGCACGAAGCCCGAGGTCGCATTCAGCACGCCGACGAAGCGGTGGATCGGGCCGCGGCGGCAGGCGCGTGCCACCGTCGCCAGGACCGGGGCGGCGCCGCCGACGGCGGCGGACCCGCGCAGCGTCCCGCCATGCCGGGCGGCGAGCGCGTGCAGTTCCTCGCCATGGCGCGCCAGCAGCGCCTTGTTGGCCGTGACGACGTGCGAGCCGGCGCGCAGTGCCGCAGCCACCGCGGCGTGGGCCGTCTCGACGCCCCCCAGCGCCTCGACGACGACGTCGCAGCCGGCGACCGCGTCCACCGGGTCGGTGCGCAGCAGCCGCGCAGCGACTCCGGCGTCGACGGCGGCCCGCGGCGAACGCGTCGCCACCGCCGCGAGTTCGAACGCTTCGGGCCAGCGCGCGAGCGCGCGCACCACGCCGAGCCCGACCGTGCCCGCGCCGAGCACGGCCGTGCGCAGCGGCGGCGGCGGCGGTCCGTCGGCCGGCAGCAGCGCCGTGCGCGCGGCGCCGACCAGCGTCGCGCGCGCCGAGCCGGCGGCGCCGACCTCGAACGCGAGCCCGTGCCGGCGCGCGAAGCGCACGGCCTTGTGCTGCACGATGCGGCCGTCGAGCGCGAGCGCGTCGTCGTGGCGCAGCTGCAGGAACAGCCGCGGCGGCGGCCCCGGCAGCGCCGGGTCGCGCTCGTACAGTCCGCGCACGTCCTTGACGAGCCGGCAGCGCGCGCCGAGGCGTTCGGCGACGAACAGCGCCGTGAAGTCGGAGCCGCCGCGGCCGAGCAGGGCGGTGCGGCCGTCGTCGTCGAGGCCGACGAACCCAGGGACGACGACGACCTGCAGCCGCCGCAGCAGCGCGCGCAGCGTCGGCGCGTCGAGGCTGGCGGGCGCGGCGTCGAGCGCGCCGCCTTCGACGCGCAGGCCGACGCGCTCGGGCGACGCGGCTTCGCAGGCAAGCCCGGCGCGGCGCGCGGCGAGAGCCAGCAGCGCCGCCGCGGTGAGCTCGCCGGTCGCGAGCAGGGCGGCGAGCGCGTGCGGATCGGGCTCGGCGGCGAAGGCGCGGGCGCGGGCGGCCAGCGCGTCGGTCTCGCCGTGCAGCGCGGACACCACGGCGACGACGGCGAAGCCGTCGCGGACGTGCCGGTAGATCTCGTGCACGGCGCGCGCCACGTCGCCGTCGTCGCGCAGCACCGAGCCGCCGAACTTGAGCACCAGCGTCGGCTGCTCAGCCACGGCCCGCCTCCTGCGCCGTCGGCGCGGCGGCAGCAGCCGCCGCCGCGGCGCGCAGCGCCTGGTCGAGGTCGGCGAACAGGTCGGCGGGGTCTTCGAGGCCGATGGACAGCCGCACCAGCGCGTCGGCGATGCCAAGGCGCGCGCGCTCGGCGGCGGGCACGTCGCCGTGCGTCATCGACGCCGGGTGCGTGACCAGCGTCTCGACCGAGCCGAGGCTCTCGGCGAGCAGGCACAGTTCGAGCCGCTCGGCGAACGCGTGCGCCGCCGCGGCGCCGCCGCGCAGTTCGCAGGCGAGGACGCTGCCGTGCAGTTCGCCGTGCTGGCGACGGGCGAGTTCGCGCTGCGGGAAGTCGTCGAGGCCCGGGTAGTGCACGGCCGCCACCTCGCGCCGACGCTGGAGCCACTCGGCGACCGCGAGGGCGTTGCGGCCCTGCTGGGCGGCGCGCAGCGGCAGCGTGCGCGCGCCGCGCAGCGTCAGCCACGCATCGTGCGGCGACTGGATCGCACCGGTCGACTTGCGCAGCCAGCGCAGCCGTTCGAGCAGCGCCGGGTCGCGGGTGACGACGGCGCCGCCGATGGCGCCGTTGTGGCCTTCGACCAGCTTGGTCGTCGAGCAGAGCGACACCGCCGCGCCAAGATCGAGCGGCCGCTGCACGGCGGCCGTGAGGAAGGTGTTGTCGACCGCGAGCGGCACGCCGCGGGTCCGCGCCAGGTCGGCGAGCGCGCGCACGTCGCACAGCCGCAGCGTCGGGTTCGCGGGCGTCTCGACGAACAGCAGGCGCGTGCGGTCGCCGATCGCCGCCGCGGTCGCCGCGAGGTCGGTCGCGTCGACGAACGTGGCGGCGATGCCGAGGCGGGCGAGCACGCCGCGCAGCAGCCGCACCGTGCCGCCGTAGACGACGTCGGACACGACGACGTGGTCGCCCTGGCCGCAGCAGGCGACGAACAGCGCGGTCTCGGCGGCGAGGCCAGAGGCGAAGGCGACGGCCGGCGGCGCGGCTTCGAGCGCGCCAAGGCAGCGCTCCAGCGCCGCGACCGTCGGGTTGTCGGCGCGCGAATAGGTGTAGCCGAGGTGACGACCGATGCCGGGCTGGCGGTAGGTCGTCGACTGCACGATCGGCGGCGTGATCGCGCCGGTCGTCGGATCGGGCTCGCCGCCCGCGCGCGCCGCGCGCGTGGCCAGCCCCTGGAGTTGGTGGTTCGTCGCCATGCGTGTCCTCGCATCGCGATCGGCCGGCGACGCTGGAACGGGCGGCGCGGCGGCAAGCCCATGCTGGACCAGCCGCCGGTTTTGCTCGCCATGCCACCGACCGCCGGTGCTGGCTCGCCGCATCGTTCCCCTCGCGGGGCTTGGCCTCGGCACCGCGGCCTGTGGTACAGGCTCGGTTGCCGCCCGGCTTGCTGTGAGGCGCGCCGGGACTCGGGATGCGCACCCGACGCTAGCGACGACGACGCCGACGTCAACGCGACGGCGCGCGCCGCAGCGGTCTTTGCGTGTCATAGAAGCCGTCGGCGCGGCGACGCGCGCGGCCCCGCCGACGCCGGGGAATCCCGGCGCGGCCAACGCCCGCTGCCACCGATGCGACGACGACGGCGACGCGCCGTGCGCCGACCTCGCCGCCGCGCGCGAGGTAGGGTTCGGTGGCCTTCCCCCACGGCGGCCGCCGATGCGCCCTTCCCTGATCCCGCTGCTCGCGGCCGCCGTGCTGCTGCCGGCCGGCGTCCTGCTCGCCCAGGACGCCGGCCCGGAGCCGTCGCGGCGCCACCGTGCCCGCGCACCGCAGTCCGCGCCGGACCTTGCGCAGGTCGCCAGCGTCAGCGACGTCGGCGGCACGCTGCACGCGGTCGCCGCCGGTTGGCGCGCGACGTTCGCCGACGACGGCAGCATCGACTTCGAGCCGGCGCTCGGCCGCGGCGCGGCGCGCGCGGCCGCGTGGCGCATGCGGCTGCGCGACGTGCGCCGCGGCGAGGAGGCGCTGCTGGACACCGCCGGCGCCGCGCCCCGCACGAGCCACGATCGCAAGCAGGCGACGCGCCATTGGCGCGGCGCCGACGAACGCTTCGTCGCCACGCCCGCGGGCCTCAAGCACAGCGTCGTGCTGGCCGAACGGCCGGCCGGCGACGGCGACCTCGTCGTGCGCTGCCGCGTCGACTCGCCGCTCGCGCCCGCGCTTGGTGGCGGCGCCGAAGGCCTGCGCTGGACGTACGACGACGGCAACGGCGTGCAGCTGGGCGCGGTCGTCGGCGTCGACGCGCAAGGCCGGCGCTGCGCCGGCGCTGCGCGCTTCGTGCCGGGCGGCTTCGAACTCTCGCTGCCCGACGCCTTCGTCGACGGCGCGACGTTCCCGCTGGAGGTCGACCCGCTGATCGGCGTGGCGCGGCCGGCCACGCCGACCCTCGACGTCGACTTTCCCGACGTCGCGTACGACGCGTACAGCGACTCATGGTGCGTCGCGTTCACGCAGTTCCTCGGCGGCGGCGGCACATCGGTCGTCGCCACCGTCTGGGACGCGGACACGATGGCCTTCGGCTATGGCTTCGCCGTGACCCAGGCGGGCGACGAGGACTCGGTGCGCGTGACCAACGTCGCGGGCACCGGGTTGTTCGCGCTCGTCTGGGTCAACTACGGCGCGAGCAACTCGTCGATCTGTGGGCTGGCCTTCGAGCCTGTCCAGGTGCAGGCGACCAGCGTGTTCACCATCGACGGCCCCGCCGCGCTCGGCGCGCCGACGGTCAGCGGCGAAGCGACGCTCTACGACGACGACTTCCTGTGCGTGTGGCAGGAGCAGGGCTTCGGCCTGCTCGGCTGCACCGTTGCGATCGGCGCGAACATGCAGGTGACGGCGACGCCGATCCAGCCGCTCGCCGGCCCGACGGCCAGCGAACCGGCGCTCAGCAAGCAGGGCGGCAATCCCGGCGTGCACGTGCTGGCGTGGATCGACCGGCCGCTCGGCCTGCCGGGCCGCGTGCGCGCGCAGGCGTTCACGCACGATCTCGCGCCGATCGGCACGGGCGTGTTCGTGCAGAACGGCGCGCAGGACTGCGCCTTCCCGGCGGTCGACGGCGACGGCGTCAAGTTCCTCGTCGCGTGGGAGGAGCAGGAGGTCGCCAATCCGTCGGCGCTCGACGTGCGCGGCAAGTTGCTGACCGTCGGCGCGTCCGGCTTCACCACGATCGGCAGCGCGCTGCCGCTCGTGGTCACGCCCAACGACTTCGACTACGCCGTCGACGTCGCCCTGCTCGGCGACAAGTTCGGCGTCTGCTGGATGGGCAACGTCGGCACGACGGCCAACGGCGAGGACTGCTGGTTCCGCGCCGTCAACGGCGTCGGCGCGGCGGTCGGTGCGGAGCTGCGGCTCGACGTCACGTCGGGCAACGCCTACCGCTACGAGCACTCGCCGCGGCTGATCGGCCGCGTCGCCGGCGACGCGACCCTGCCGGTCGACGACGGCCTGTGCGTGTTCGCCGACCAGAACGTCAACACCTTCGACAGCGACGTCGGCCTGCAGCAGGTCGAGGCGATGGGCCAGGGCGGCGCGATCACCGACCTCGGCGGCGGCTGCGGCCCGGGCGGCCTCGCGAGTTCGCCGGGACCGGCGGCGCTCGGCAACACCGCGCTGGCGCTGGAGCTGTTCGGCGCGCAGCCGCTGGCCGTGCCCTTCGTGTTCCTCGGCGTGCCCGGCCCGACGACGACGTGCGGCGTGTGCGCGGTCATCCAACCGATCGCGGTGCACTTCGTGCCCAGTTTCGCGGGCAGCGCGACGTTCCCGTTCGCGGTGCCGGGCGCGGCGTCGTTGGTCGGCTTCCAGTTCGAGTTCCAGTACGTGTCGCTCAACGTCGCGTACGTCGGTTGCCCGGCGCTGCCCGGCGCGGCGGCGAGCAACATCGTGCGGCTCGCGCTCGACTACTGAGCCGTCAGCGCCGACGGGCGGTGGAAATCGCCCGCACAGACGCCGTGGCACGGCCGCCGCTGGCGATGCTGAAGCGCGCGCAAGCCGTTGCGCCCGAAGCACAAGGACTCTCCACAAAGTTCTCCACGGCGCGCGGACGCGGCAGCGACGAACGGGCGACACGCAGCGACCAGTTTTGCCTCGCGCCCCCCGGCGGGCGTCGCAATAGTCCCTGCCCCAAATGCCTCGCCGCCAAGACCTGAAGTCGATCCTGATCCTGGGTTCCGGGCCGATCGTCATCGGCCAAGCCTGCGAATTCGACTACTCGGGCGTGCAAGCGTGCAAGGCGCTGCGCGCCGACGGTTTCCGGATCGTGCTGATCAACAGCAACCCGGCGACCATCATGACCGATCCCGACATGGCGGATCGGACCTACATCGAGCCGATCACCGCCGACGTCGTCGCCAAGATCATCGAGCAGGAGCGGCCCGACGCGATCCTGCCGACGCTCGGCGGCCAGACCGCGCTCAACTGCGCGATGCAGCTGCACGACATGGGCGTGCTGGAGAAGTTCAAGGTCGAGATGATCGGCGCGCGTCCGGCGTCGATCCAGAAGGCGGAGGGCCGCCTCGAGTTCCGCGACGCGATGGAGAAGATCGGGCTCGCCTGCGCGCGCTCGCGCCTGGCGTACTCGATGGACGAGGCGCGCAAGGCCCTCGACGAGATCGGCCTGCCGGCGGTCATCCGGCCCGGCTTCACGATGGGCGGCAGCGGCGGCGGCATCGCCTACAACCTGCAGGAGTTCGAGGAGATCTGCGCCCGCGGCCTGCAGTTGTCGCTCAACAGCGAGGTGCTGGTCGAGGAGTCGATCGCCGGCTGGAAGGAGTACGAGCTGGAGGTCGTCCGCGACCGGAACGACAACGTCATCATCGTCTGCTCGATCGAGAACTTCGATCCGATGGGCGTGCACACCGGCGACTCGATCACCGTCGCCCCGTCGCAGACGCTGAGCGACCGCGAGTACCAGCTGATGCGCGACGCCGCGATCGCGTGCATCCGCGAGATCGGCGTCGACACCGGCGGCAGCAACGTGCAGTTCGCGATCAACCCGAAGGACGGGCGCATGATCGTGATCGAGATGAACCCGCGCGTCAGCCGCAGCTCGGCGCTGGCGAGCAAGGCGACCGGCTTCCCGATCGCCAAGATCGCCGCCAAGCTGGCCGTCGGCTACACGCTCGACGAGCTCGACAACGACATCACCAGGACGACGAAGGCCTGCTTCGAGCCGACGATCGACTACTGCGTCGTCAAGTTCCCGCGCTGGGCGTTCGAGAAGTTCCCGACCGCCGACTCGGTGCTGACGACGCAGATGAAGTCGGTCGGCGAGGTGATGGCGATCGGCCGCACCTTCAAGGAGGCGATGCAGAAGGCGCTGCGCGGCCTGGAGACCGGCCGCAACGGCTTCGGCAACGTGCCCGGCAAGCCGCACTGCAAGCCCGAGGACTGCAACGCCGAAGCGATCCGCCCCCACCTCGCCACGCCGCGCGCCGACCGCATCGACTGGGTGCGCACGGCGATGCTGGTCGGCATGACCAACGACGAGATCCACGAGTACAGCCGCATCGACCCGTGGTTCCTCGACCAGCTGCGCGCGCTCGTCGCGCACGAGCAGGCGATCGTCGCCGCCTGCGGCAACGGCATGCAGGCGCTGACGGCGGAGTTCCTGCGCACGACCAAGAAGCTCGGCTTCAGCGACCGCCAGATCGCCGCCGCCTTCGCCGGCAAGGTCAGCGAGTGGGAGGTGCGCGAGCACCGCAAGAAGCTCGGCGTCGTCCCCGTGTACAAGCGCGTCGACACCTGCGCCGGCGAGTACCCGAGCCACACGCCGTACCTGTACTCGACCTACGACGGGACCGAGGACGAGGCCGGCGTCGACGCCAAGGCCGCCAAGCCGAAGCAGCGCGTGATCGTCATCGGCGGCGGCCCCAACCGCATCGGCCAGGGCATCGAGTTCGACTACTGCTGCGTGCACGCCGCGCTCGCGCTGCGCGAACTCGGCTACGAGACGGTGATGATCAACAGCAACCCGGAGACCGTGTCGACCGACTTCGACACCTCCGACATGCTGTTCTTCGAGCCGCTGACGCACGAGGACGTGATGAACGTCGTCGACCGCATCAGCCCGCGCGGCGTGATCGTGCAGTTCGGCGGCCAGACGCCGCTCAACCTCGCGCGCGGCCTGATGGAGCACGGCGCGCCGCTGGTCGGCACCAGCGTCGACTCGATCGACGCCGCCGAGGACCGCGAGCTGTTCAGCAAGCTCGTCGAGGAGCTGGGCATCGACCAGCCGCCGAACGGCATGGCGGCGAGCGCCGACCAGGCGCTGGCCGCCGCCGAGCGCATCGGCTACCCGGTGCTGGTGCGGCCGAGCTTCGTGCTCGGCGGCCGCGCGATGGAGGTCGTCTACGACCGCGCCGGCCTGCACTCGTACATGGAGCGCCACCGGGCGTTCTCCGAGGAGCGGCCGCTGCTGGTCGACAAGTTCCTCGACGCGGCGATCGAGGTCGACGTCGACGCCATCGCCGACGGCGAGAACGTCGTCATCGGCGGCATCATGGAGCACATCGAGGAGGCCGGCATCCACTCCGGCGACTCCAGCTGCTCGCTGCCGCCGTACTCGCTGTCCGACGCGCTGCGCGACGAGATCGCCGAGAAGACGCGCCGCCTCGCCAAGGCGCTGAAGGTCATCGGCCTGATGAACGTGCAGTGGGCCGTGCGCGGCACCAAGGTCTACATCCTGGAGGCCAACCCGCGCGCGTCGCGCACCGTGCCGTTCGTCAGCAAGGCGATCGGCCAGCCGCTCGCCAAGATGGCGGCGCGCCTGATGCTTGGCGAGACGCTGGCGCAGGTCGGCGTCGTCGAGCGCCTGGAGCCGCCGTTCTTCTCGGTGAAGGCGCCGGTCTTCCCGTTCAACAAGTTCCACGGCGTCGACACGATCCTCGGACCCGAGATGAAGTCGACGGGCGAGGTCATGGGCGTCGACGCCCGCTTCGGCACGGCCTTCGCCAAGGCGATGGTCGGCGCCGGCAACGCGCTGCCGCGCGACGGCAAGGTGTTCGTCTCGGTGCGCGACGAGGACAAGCGGCTGATCGTGCCGCTCGTCGACCGCTTGCACGCGCTCGGCTTCGAGATCGTCGCCACCGGCGGCACGGCGCGCACGCTGCAGACGGCGGGCATCCCGGTGCAACGCGTGATGAAGATCCACGAAGGCCGGCCGCACGTGCTCGACCTCGTCGTCAACCGCGAAGTCCGGCTGATCATCAACACGCCGAGCGGCCGCCGCGAACGCGGCGACGACCGCCTGATCCGCAGCGCCGCGGTCAACCACCGCATCCCGTGCATCACGACGCTGTCGGCCGCCTCGGCGACGATCCAGGGCATGGAGTCGTGGCTGAAGAAGCCGCTGTCGGTGACGCCGCTGCAGGAGTACCACAGCCAGCTGACCTGACCGCCTGCGGCGCACCGGCCGCGCCGCGATCCGCCGCGCAGCCTGTCCCCGCGGCGCCGGCGCGGCGCAATCCGGTGGTCGTGCGCCGCACGCCGCCGTTGCCGACCGCCTTGCACCACCCTGCGCCCACCGCCTGCCTGCTCCTGCTCGCCGCCGCCGCAGCGAGTCAGCAACCCGCCGACGACCCGACGGCGAGCCTGCGCCCCCTGTCGCCCGCGCGGCAGGCGGCCGCGGCCCAGGCGCTGCTCGCCGACCTCGCCGCGACGCCGCCGGACGCCGCACTGCTCGCCGTCGTGCGCGGGCTCGCCGCCGACGCCGAGCGCGCGACGCCCGAGCGCACGAAGGTCCGCGGCAGCAAACGCGCCGCGCGCACGGTCGAGTTCCCGGCCGAACCCGAGCGCCTGCCCCGGCGCGTCGACTACCGCTTCGGCCTCGGCGTGATCGCCGCCACCGGCGACGGCAAGGCGGCGGCGAAGCCGCCGGCGGGCAAGGCCGACCCGATCGTGCTGCGTCAGGCGCTGCTGGGCTGCGCGCCCGACGCCGACAAGGCGCTGGCGGCCCTGCTGCGCCGGCTCGACGCCGACACCGGCGGCGACGCGTTCGCCGCCTTCCTGCAGGGCTGGCGCAACGGCGACGAGTCGTTCTACGAGGCGCTCGACCGCACGGCCGGCACCACGGACAGCGTCTTCTTCTACGACGCGATGCTCGACGACTTCCGCGGCCAGTTCGGCAAGGGCGTCAGCGGCCAGCGCCTGGGCGGCGGCCTGCGCACGGCGCACGACGCGCTGCACGCCGCCTTCCTCGCCTACCGCCAGTACCGCGGCTTCCGCGAGGCGGTGGCGTGGTCGCTGCTGCTGCCGCCGGCGACGCCGTTGCCGGTCCGGCTCGCCCGCTACGAAGCCAAGGCCGACGGCGCCTACTCGCTGCGCGAGCAGGTACTGATGGCGAGCGAAGCGCTCGACCACGACGTCGATGCCGTGGTCGCCGCCGCGCTCGCCGACGCGCCGCCGCTGCCGCAGCCGGTCTGGTCGGCCGCCCACGACCCGTATCCGGCGTGGACGGCGAAGTTCACCGCGCTGCAGGCGGGCATGATCGAGCGGCACGGTTCGACCGACGCGTGCCTGCAGCACGCGCAGCGGCGCCGGACCGAGCTCGCGGCGGCGCTGCGGTCGCGCGCGCAGGCGGCGGTCGCCGCCGCGGCGGCGGCCAAGGCGCACTGACCGGCGCGGCGCCCGCCGTGGTTTGGGCGGCGTGGCCGACGCGGCTAGGATCGCGCCATGCCCGACCTCGCCCCGCGCCACGACTCCCCGCTCGCCAAGGCCGTCGCGACGTTCTGCCTCGCGCAGGCGCCCGCCGCGCAGGGCCGCCGCGCCGACTTCCCCTCGCACCCGCTGTGGGCCGCGGCCACGCGCACCGGCACCGAGCTGTGGCTCGACACCGGCGACGTCGACGCGGCGAAGGAACTCTGGGTGCGCGAGTTCGCGGCGCTGACGACCAACAACACGCTGCTCAACAAGGAAGTGCAGAAGGGCATCTACGACCAGCTGGTGCCGGCGGCGAAGGCGCTGCTGCTGCAGCTCGACCCGAAGATGCCGGCCGACCGGCTCGTGCAGGAGATCGCTTTCGTGCTCAACGCCGTGCACGGCCTCAAGCTGGTGCGCACGTTCGACGCCGACGTGTCGGTCGAACTGCACACCGCCACCGCCCACGACGTCGACGCCGCCTACCAGTACGGCAAACGCTTCGCCGCCATCTGCCCCGACCGCTTCATCGTCAAGGTGCCGCTGTCGCCGGCCGGCCTGCTCGCCGCGCGCCGCCTGCACGACGACGGCATCCGGCTCAACTTCACGCTCGGCTTCTCGGCGCGGCAGAACTGGCTTATCGCCAGCTACAGCAGGCCCGACTGGGTCAACGTCTTCCTCGGCCGCATCAACGCCTTCGTCGCCGACAACAAGCTCGGCGACGGCAAGAACGCCGGCGAGAAGGCGACGCTGGCGAGCCAGCGCGGCCTGCGGCGGCTGGCCAAGGAGCAGGGCGGCAAGACGAAGCAGATCGCCGCGTCGATGCGCAGCGGCCAGCAGTGCGCCGACCTGCTCGGCCTCGACACCTTCACCATGCCGACCGCGGCGGCCAAGGAGTTCCTGGCCGCCAAGCCGGCGCCCGAGTCGCTCGCCGACCGCACTGGGGGCGACCCCGCGGTCGCCTTCGCGCCGACCGCCGACGTCGCCGGCGAACGCCTGGACTGCTTCTGGACGATCAGCAAGGGCTTCGAACAGGCCGCGGCCGCGGTCGCCAAGCTCGACCCGAAGACGGCGACCGCCGACGACGTCGTGCGCACGCTCGCCGCGCACGGCGCCGGCGACCTGTTCCCGACGTTCACCGCCGACGAGGCGGCGAGGGTCGCCAAGGAAGGCAAGATCCCCGTGCACGCCAGCTGGCGCGACCGCGTGAAGGCCGGCACCGCGAGCTGGGACGGCATCCTCACCGCTGCGGCGCTGGCGAGCTTCACGATCGACCAGCAGGCGCTCGACGACCGCATCCGCCGGTTCGTCTGACCGCCCGCCGACCGCGGCGGCAGCCTACGCACGACCCGTGGCCGCCGACCCGACCTCGGCGGCCGCGCACCGCCGACCGCCCGATGGACCGCGCGCCGGGAACCGCGCGCCGCCGCCGACGTTCCTGCGCCGCCTCCGCCGCACAGCGGAGGGCAACCAGCCAGCCGGACCGCCATATTGCTGAGCCGATCCGGTCCACCGTCCGTTGCCGTGCCGGTCGCCGATCGTCTGAAGGTACCCGTATGCGCCACCCGTCCGCCCGCTCCCTCCCGCTCGCCCTCGTGACCCTGGCCGCGCTGAACGCGGCGCTGACCGCGCAAGGCACGCCGATCGGCTTCGAGGAGCGCTGGGCGCTCGCCGACGACCGCGCCGCGCTGGTGACGACGCTGGCGCAGGGTTCGGCCGAATGGCACTACTGGCACTGCCGCGAACGGCTCGACGCGCGCGACTTCGCCACCGTGCGCCGGCTGTTGGCCGAGTGGCTGACGCGGCACGGCGAGTCGGCGCAGTGGCGCGAGATCCGCGACCGCGAACTGCTGATGAGCTACGGCGAGTCGCCGCAGCGGACCTTCCAGGAGCTGCGGGCGCGCTTTGGCTACTCCTACGACCAACGCCCGGACGACCAGACGCAGCGCGCGCAGCTGCCCACCCGCCTGGAGCCCAGCCTGCTGTCGGCGACGACGCTGGCGCAGCGCGCCCGCGAACGCCACCCGGGCACGGTCGACGGCTTCACCGACCTCGCCCTGCCCGGCCTCGCCGCCACCGAACTGAGCGACAGCCAGCTCGCCTCGCTGCTCGGCCGCCTGCGCCGCGCCGACGTCGACAACCTGCCGCAGCTCGTCGTGCGCCAACTGCGCATGCGCGGGGCGGCGCCCTTCGGGTCGCTGGCCGTGCACACGCTGCTGAGCCTGCCGCAGCTGGAGGAGTGCGCGCGCCTGCTGCCCGACCTGCTGCGCCAGCCGAAGTTCGTCGAAGCCTGGCTCGCGTGCCTGTCGCCGTCGGCCGATCGCTCGCTCGACGACCCGGCCACGCGCGCGGCCCACATCGCCGAGCTGTGGGCGTTCGCCCAGCGCTTGCCGGCGCAGTTCAACTCGCTCAAGGCGCACGTGCTGTTCTGGCAGCTGCGCCACGACCTCGCGCAGGGCGCGCTCGACAAGGAGCGGTTCCTCGCCTACCTGCGGTTGCCGCGCCGCAGCGGCCCGGTGGCGCAGCAGCTGATGGACGCGTTCCCGCGCGCCGAGGAGCACGCCGACCTGCGCCGGGGCTTCGCCACGGGCCTCGGCGCGGTCGGCGACGACAGCGGCCTGGTACGCGAGTGCCTGGAGCGCCTGTTCGCCGTCGAGGACGCATTCGAGCCGTACGCCGAGTGGCTGGACGGCGCTTGGACCAAGGCCGTGCTCGCCGAGACCAAACTGCTGCTCGGCCAGGGCGATCCGCAGCGCTGGGAGGCGCTGCTCGACGACCAGACGCGGCTCGAAGCGCTGCGCCAGCGCGTCGAGCTCCGCTTCCCCGCCGAACAGACGCTGCGCTTTGGCGCCGTCGAGCCGGTGTCGCTGCTCGTCGACGTCAAGAACGTCCGCAAGCTCGTGGTGAAGGTCTTCGCCGTCGACGCCTTCCGTTACCACGTCGAGAAGCAGCGGGAAGTCGACGCGACCATCGAGCTCGACGGCGTGGTGCCGAGCTTCGAGCAGGCGCAGGACCTGGCCGAGCCGGAGATGCGCCGCGTACGGCGCACGTTCGACCTGCCGATGCTGACCGAGCCGGGCACCTACGTCGTCGAACTCGTCGGCGGCGGCATCAGCAGCCGCGCCGTCGTGCACAAGGGCGGGCTGCGCGCCGTCAGCCGGCTCACCGCCGCCGGCCACGCATTCGCGGTGTTCGACGAGGCCGGCGCGCGCGTCCGCGACGCCAAGGGGTGGTTCGGCGGCCGCGAGCTCGCCGCCGACGAACGCGGCGAACTGCACCTGCCGTTCACCAGCCAGGAGGGGCCGCGCAAGCTCGTGCTGGCGCAGGGCAACCGCTCGGCGATCGCGCCGTTCCTGCACCGCGCCGAGTCGTTCGACCTCACCGCGGGCGCGCACGTCGCGCGCGAGGAGCTGATCGCCGGACGCACGGCCCGGCTGGCGCTGCGGCCGCAGCTGCGCATCGCCGGCCGCGAAGCCTCGCTCGGCCTGCTCGAAGGCGGCGCGACGCTGTCGCTGTCCGCCACCGACCTCGACGGCCGCACCACGCTGCAGGAAGTCCGCCTCGCCGAGGTGCGCGACGGCCGCGAGGTCGTGCACGAACTGGCGGTGCCCGAGCGCCTGCAGACGCTGGTCGTCGGCCTGCGCGGCAAGGTCAAGGCGCAGGACGGCAAGCTGGTCGACGTCGCGGCCGGCACGACGCGCTTCGACGTCAACGGCATCGACCAGGGTGCGGGCACGACGGCGCCGCTGCTGCTCGCGACGCCGGACGGCTTCGCGCTGGAACTGCGCGGCAAGGACGGCGAGCCGAAGGCCGGTCGCGCGGTCGCGGTGACCGTGGCGCTCCGCGACTACGCCGACCCGGTGGAGGCTTCGCTGCAGACGGACGCCGCCGGCCGCATCGCGCTCGGCAGCCTGCCGGGCGCAACGAAGATCCGCGTCGATACCAGCGGCTTCCGCGGCAGCTTCGCGCTGCCGCAGGCGCGCGCCACCTGGCCGACCGAGCTGCACGGCCGCGTCGGCGAGACCTTGCGGCTGCCGTGGCGCGGCGAGGGCGCGCCGCCGCCGCGCGGCGAGCTGTCGCTCGGCGACGACCGCCTCGACCGCTTCGGCAACCTCGCGGTCGTCGACGGCTTCCTGGAGCTGCGCGGCCTGCCCGCCGGCGACCACGCGCTCGTCGACCACGTCACGGGCGCGAAGGTCGTCGTCCGCGTCACCGACGGCGCTGCCAGCGACGGCTGGCTCGCCAACGGCGAGCGCATCCTGGCGGCGAGCGACCCGGCGCCACTGCAGGTGCAGCCGCTCGCGATCGACGGCGACGAACTCGTCGTCCGCGTCGCCAACGCGACGACCGACACCCGCGTCCACGTCGCCGCCGCGCGCTACGTGCACGACGGCGAGTTGTTCGCAGCGCTCGCCGCGCCGGCGCCGCAACCCGCCGTGGCCGAGTACGGCCGGACGCCTGACAGCCAGTTCGAGTCGGGCCGCCAGCTCGGCGACGAACTGCGCTACGTCATGGAGCGGCGCTTCCAGACGAAGTACCCCGGCAACCTGCTCGCGCGCCCGGGCCTGCTGCTGAACCCGTGGACGACGCAGTTCACGTCGAACGCGGCGGTCGGCATCGGCGGCGGGACCGGCGGCCGCTACGGCGGCCGCGGCGGCGCAGCGCGCAAGGCCGGCGCGCCGGGCGCGCCCGCGCCGGAATCGGCCGCCGCGCGCGATGGCGCGTCGCCGGCGGTCCAGGCCAACCTCGACTGGCTCGCCGCCGACGGCGCGCTGCAGGCAAACCTCGCGCCCGACCGCGACGGCGTCGTGCGCGTCAAGCTCGCCGCGCTCGGTCGCGGCGGCTTCGTCACGGCGCTGGCGATCGACGGCCCGCAGCGGGCGCAGCGCCACCTCGTCCGCGCCGAGGCGCCGCCGACGCAGCGGCCGCGCGCGCTCGCCAAGGCGCTCGACGCGGCGACGCCCAAGGTCGAGCAGAAGCGCATCGAGTTCCTGCCGGCCGGCAAGGCGGTCGAGATCGCCGATCCGCGCGGCGCGGAGGTGGCGATCCACGACACGCTCGGCGACGGCTACCGCCTGCTGCAGTCGATCGCGCGCCACGACGGCGAGTTCGCCAAGTTCGCGTTCCTCGCCGACTGGCCGGCGAAGACCGCCGACGAGAAGGTGGCGCTCTACCGCGAGCACGCCTGCCACGAGCTGCACTTCTTCCTGTTCCGCAAGGACCGCGCGTTCTTCGACGCCGCGATCAAGCCCTTCCTGGCGCAGAAGCTGGAGAAGGACTTCCTCGACCGCTGGCTGCTCGACGAGGACCTGACCGGCTACCTGCAGCCGTGGGCGTTCGCACGCCTGCACCTGATCGAACGCGTGCTGCTGGCGCAGCGGCTCGACGCCAGCGGCCGCGCGCGCATCGCCCGCACCGTGCGCGACGCACTGCAGCTGCGGCCGGCCGACGTCACGCGGCTCGGCGAGCTGTTCGCGCAGGCGCTGGCGCTCGACGCGATGGACGGCGACGCCGGCAAACAGGCAGACAAGATGCTCGCGGGGCTGCGCAAGGAACCTGAGGGCGACGAAGGGGCCAGCGTGGTGCGCCGCCTCGCCGAACAGAAGGAAGCGGGAGCACCGCCGTTCGCGGGAGGCGGGCAGGCACAGGCGCCCGGCGGGAGGGGACCGACGACCGGAGGGCCGGGCGGCCCTGGCGATGCCATGCCGGGCAAGCCCGGCGGCGGCAAGGGCGGCGAGCTCAAGGACGACGCCGGCCGGCCCGGCGAGGACGACGAGAAGGCCAAGGCGGAGACCGCCTTCGACAGCAACCAGTGGAACAGCGCCGTCGGCCTCGGCGGCGGCGGCAGCGGGGAACTCGCGGCCGAACGCCTGCGGCGCAGCCGCGGCGACGCGCCGGCGCTGTTCCGCGCCGTCGCGCGCACCGAGCAGCTCGCCGAGAGCGACTGGTGGCGCAAGCAAGCCGGCGAGGTCGGCGCCGACGCCGTCGCGCCGAGCCGCTTCTGGGCCGAGTTCGCCGAGGCCACGCCCGGCGAGCCCTTCGTCTCGACGGCGCTCGCCGAGGCGAACGGCAGCTGCATGGAGAGCCTGATGGCGCTCGGCGCCATCGACCTGCCGTTCACGGCGGGCAAGCACGAGTTCGCCCCGGGACGTTTCACCGCCGGCAGCCCGCTGCTGCTCGTGCGCAAGGAAGTCGCCGACGCGCCGGCGGCGGCGACCGCCGAGCCGCTGCTGATCGGCCAGAACTACTACCGCCTCGACGAGCGCTACCGCATGGTCGACGGCGAACGCCGCGACGCCTTCGTGACCGACGAGTTCCTCGTCGACGTGCCGTACGGCTGCCAGGTCGTCGTCACCAACCCGACGTCGACGCCGCGCACCATCGACCTGCTGCTGCAGGTGCCGCAGGGCGCGCTGCCGGTGCAGCGGGGCTTCTGGACGCGCGGCGTGCCGGTGCAGCTGGCGGCGTACGCGACGACGACCGTCGACTACGCGTTCTACTTCCCGGCCGCCGGCGGCTTCGCGCACTTCCCGGCGCACGCCGCCCAGAAGGGCAAGGACGGCGTCGACCGCCACGCCGCCGCCGCCGCGGCGCGCACGCTGACGGTGGTCGCGACGCCGAGCAAGGTCGACACCGCGTCGTGGGAGCACGTCTCGCAGCGCGGCACGGCCGCCGAGACGCTCGCCTTCCTCGAACGCGAGAACGTGCACGGCCTGCCGCTCGCGCGCATGGCGTGGCGCATGGCGGACAAGGCGTTCTTCGGCCAGGCGCTGGCGGCGCTACGCGCCCGCCACGCGTTCGACGAGACGCTGTGGTCGTTCGCGCTGCTGCACGGCGACGAGCAGGCGGCCCGCGAACTGTTGCAGCGCGTCGCCCGAGGCCGGCTGGAGGTCGGCCTGGCGATCGACGCGCCGCTGCTGACCATCGACCCGATCGCCGAGGAGGCCATCGAGCAGGTCGAGTTCGCGCCGCTGGTGCATCCCCGCGCCCACCGGCTCGGCGAGCGCCGCGTCATCGGCAACCCGGCGATGGCCGCGCGCCACCAGCAGCTGATGGCGTGGCTCGGCTACCAACCGAAGCTCGGCGCCGAGCACTGGCTGCGCGTCTGCCAGTTCCTCGCCCTGCAGGACCGCATCGAGGACGCCGTCGCCGCGCATCGCCGCATCGACGCCAGCCAGCTGACGAGCCTGCTGCAGTACGACTACCTGACCGCGTGGCTGTCGTGCAGCACGGGCGAGTCGGCCCGCGCCCGCGCGCTGGCGGCGCGCCACCAGGACCACCCGGTCGCGCACTGGCGGCAGCGCTTCCGCGACGTGCTGGCGACGCTCGACGAGGCCGAGGGCGTGGTCGCCGGGCCCGACGCCGGCGCCACCGTCGATCCGGCGGCGAAAGCCCCGGCGCTGGAGCTGACCGTCGCCGACCGCGCCGTGCGGATCGCCGCCCGCAACGTCGCCCGCGTCGAGCTGCGCTGGTACGAGCTCGACGTCGAGTTCGCCTTCTCGGCGCAGCCGTTCGCGGCGGCCGAAGGCACCGCGGCGGCGTTCGTGCGGCCGACGCTGACCGAGGCGCGCGACGTGCCGGCGGGCCAGGACCAGCTGGCCATCGACGTGCCCGAGCGTTTCCGCCAGCGCAACGTGCTGGTCGAGGCGCGCGCCGGCGGCCTCGTGCGCAGCCAGCACGTCTTCGCCAACGCGCTCGACGTGCGCTTCCTCGAGTCGATGGGCCAGGTCGTGGTGACCGCGCGCGACGCCAAGACGCCGCTGCCGAAGGCCTACGTCAAGGTGTTCGCGCGCCTGCCCAACGGCGCCGTGCGCTTCCACAAGGACGGCTACACCGACCTGCGCGGCCGCTTCGACTACGCCTCGCTGTCCGACGACCCGAACGCCGGCGCGACCCGCTACGCCGTGCTGGTGCTCGACGAGCAGCGCGGCGCGGTCATCCGCGACATCGCCCCGCCGGCGAAGTGAGGCGCGCCGGCGGCGCGCCGCCGCCCGGAAACGCCGCGCGGCCGGAGGTCCGGCCGCGCGCGCTGCTGTCCTTGGACCGCTCCCGGCCGACCGCGCCGCGGTCGCCGACGCCACTCACGAGCCGCCGGTGTCCAGCGGCGGGCCGCTGCTCGCGCCGTTGCTCGGGGGACCCTTCTTCTTGTTCTTGTTGATCCGAGGCCGACCGGCCTTGGTGCCGCAGCCTTGTCATTCACTTGGCAGCGGCAGGCCCTGCAGGTCCTCGATCTCCATGCGCGCGAGGCGGATCGCGGCTTCGACGTCGCCCTGGTGCTTGACCTTCGCCTCCGCGTCGCCGGCCTGCTCGGCGAGCAGGCGGTAGTTCTGCCGCGCGGCCTCGATCTCGGGCTCCCACTCGGCGCGGTCGAGGCCTTCGAGGCGCATCAGCCACGTGCTGTAGAACTGGGCGCGGGCGAGCGCTTGCCGCGCCTCGCCCAGCAGCTTCGGGTCGGTCGCCGGCTCGCCGGTCATCTGCTCGACCAGCGTCTCCAGCTCCTCGCGCGCCGTCGGCAGGTCGCTCGCCAGCATGCGGGCTTTGTTGAGCTCGATCTGGATGCGCTGCGCGGTGCGCGGGTCGAACGCGTCGGGATCCTTCGGCAGCGCCTTCAGCGCCTCCTCGTAGCGCTTGACCGCGCCCTTCCAGTCCGCGCCGTCGGCCGCGGCGTGCGCGGCGACGAGCACCGCGTCGGCCGCTTCGAGGGCCGTCCGGTCCTGGCCGGGGCCTTCGTGGTAGGCCCACGCGCCGATCGGCAGCGCGAGCCACGTGACCAAGAAGAGGTTTCGCATGTTGCTCCGGGGGAACGGACGCCGTCGCCGGCCGCGCGTTGCGCGCGGTGGCTACGAGGCGCGCAGTCTATCGGTCGCCGCGGGTCGCCGGGCGACGGCGCGGCGGAAAGTTGCATCGACGGCACACGCCAGCACGGCGCCGGCGGCGTACGCGACGAGGTCCGCCGCCTTGGCGCCGTGGCCGAGCAGCAGGGCGCCGACCGCCGTGCCCCGGACCGACCGAAGCCACGGCCAGTCCAGCAGCTGCGACGCTTCGACTGCGGCCGACAGCAGCCAGGCCGCGGCCGCGAGCCGCCCGCCGGACGCCGCCGGAACGGCGAGCGCGCCGAGCCAGAACGCCGCGACGGTCCACAGCGCGTCGCCGGCGTGCTCGGCGAGCACGCCGGGCAGCGGGAAACGCCGCGACAGCAGACCGAGCGCGATCGTCGTGGCCAGGGCCAGCGCCACGAACCGGCGCCGGCGCACCGGGCGCGGCACTGGCGGCGGCAACGATGGCGCGGCGGCGCTCACGCCGCCGCCGTGGGCAGCAACCGGACGCCGACGCGCAGCCGGCTGCCGAAGGCCGCCAGCAGCAGCGGCAGCGCCGCCAGCACGACCGTCGCCGTGCAGATGGCGATCAGCGCGTACTCGCGCAGCGTCAGCCGCTGCAGCAGCGGCTTGCGCGAGTCGGCGGCGGCGACGCTGAGCACGTCGCTCGGCACGTGCCGCTTGTTGCCGTTGTGGAACTCGCCGCCGAGACGGTTCGCCACCTGCCGCAGCGTGCTCTCGTCCTGCCGCGACTGGTGGCCGGCGATGAACTTGCCGGCGAGGTGGTCGCCGACGCCGATCACCAGCGAACCGCCGATCGACGGCGGCAGCTCCGGCATGCCGCTCGCCGGCACCGTGTCGCCGTCGCTGACGATGACCAGCAGCGTGCTGCCGACGCGCCAGGGCTTGGCGATGCGCGCGGCCTCGGCGATGCCGTCGAACAGCTTGGTCGAGCCGGCCTTGAAGGCGTAACGCAGGTCGACCTCGCTCAGCACGTGGCGGACGACCTCGAAGTCGGTGGTGTCCTCCACCACCGGCTTGGCGCCGTTGTACGTGGCGATGACGGTGACCTTGAACTTGCCGAGCGGCACGCGCTCGAACAGCGAGTCGATCAGCTCGCGCGCGCGCGCGACGCGCGTCTGGTCGCCGCCGGCGCCGGCGTCCTTCAGCAGCATGCTCGGCGACACGTCGAACACGAGCACGAGGTGGCGCCACTCCTCCGGCGGCACTTCCTCGCCGCGGTGGATCTTGGGCGGCAGCTGCGCCAGCGTGGCGAAGCCCCAGGCCAGCAGCCCGACGGCGAGCGGGCGCAGCAACGGCGCGACCAACGCCGCCGGCGCCGGCCGGCCGCCGGGCCCGAAGACCAGCGCGGCGACGCGCGCGACACGGCGGGCATGCAGCAGTTCGCCGACCAGGGTCAGCACGACGGCGACCGCGACGGCGGCGAAGGTCACCATGGCGTCCACCGCAGACCGAGCTGGGCCAGCACGTGCAGGAGCAGCAGCGCGAGGCCGGCGACGCAGAACGGCAGGAACCAGTCGCACAGCTCGGCTGTGCCCTGCTCGATCTTGGCCTTGGTCATCTCGTCGATGCGCACGAACACGTCGGCGAGCGCCTTGGTGTCGTCGGGGTTGAACACCTCGCCGCCGGTCATGCGCGCCAGGTTGACGATCTCGCCGCGCGCGTCGCTGTCCTGGATGTTCACGGCGAACAGCGTGATGCCGTCGCGCTTGAGGCGCTTGGCGATCTCGACGTCGGCGCCGTTCATCAGGTCGGAGCTGAAGCCGTCGGTGATGAGCACCATCATGCGGTCGCCCTCGGCGCGCGAGGTCAGCACCTCGCGGCAGCCGAGCACGGCCTTGCCGATCTCCGTGCCGCCGAAGCCGGGAATGTCGTTCTCCGGCCGCATGAACGGGATGGCGCAGCGGAACGCGCTCGGGTCGGACGTCAGCGGCACGTAGTGCAGGTAGTTGTTGCCGAAGAACGTCAGGCCGAAGGCGTCGCCCTTGCGGTAGTCGAGGAACTGGTTGATCGCCGCCATCGACGCGTCGTAGCGCGTGCCGGCGCCGAACTTCGCCGTCATCGAGCCGGAGATGTCGACGACGAACTGGATGTTGCTCAGCGAGCGCTTCTCCTTGGGCGCGGCGAGCTCCTGCGGCTGCGCCAGCAGCAGCACGGCGACCGCCAGCAGCAGCGCCGGCAGCGACTCGCAGCAGCCGAGCAGCGCGCGCACGAGCCGGCCGCTGCCGCGCGGGCCGCCGTCGTACGGCAGCACGACGCGGCCGCCTTGGCGGGTCCACGTCCACCACAGCTGCAGCAGCGGCAGCGCCAGCAACAGCAGCAGCCAGGGCCGGCCGAACATCAGCGCG
>JADCJE010000159.1 GCA_020247305.1 Phycisphaerales bacterium
AGGGCTTCGGCGTACCACGCCGCCAATGCGTCGCGACCGGCAGGCCGCGGTCCAACGTCGATTCTGCGCATGTCGCCAACTTGGCGGTCGCGCGCGCGGGATCCATGGGCGGCTTGCGGTGCCGTCGGACGCTTACAGTTGATCTCACCCGAGAAGTTCGTTTGGGCCGCAGCCGGGCCGGCGAGCAGGAGGGACAGGGCGGTTGCGAGAATGCCTGTTTGCATGGAGGTGATCCGAGGTTCGGGTTGGGGGTTGGGGGCAATGGGGTGGGCCGCGCGCTTACGCCTGCGGCGCCCTCGGACGCTTACATTTCTCGCGCACTACACTATGTGCGTCGCGCCGCTGACGAGCACGTCGGCCACGCAGGCGAGCACATCGACGCCGACAAGCTTGCGGGCGACAGCGCAGCGCTGGCGCACCTGTGCGCGACAAGACTGCGGTCCAAACCGGTGATAGAGCGCCGATATAACCAGATGGGACGTCAACCACTCATGGGAACACGAGCCAAGCATCGTAACCCGAGACTTCAATAGACTTTGAAATCTCTGGCCGTCCCGCTGGCTTCACCAAGACCTCCCAAACGGCCTCTGGCACCGAGCTGAACACGACCAACCCAGGCTGAGCATCCACACGTGGAAGACGCAGCACTCCCCGACTTGATCGAAACTCAATAGTCTTGATGTCTTCTTGTCCTTCGACTCTTCGAAGATCTATCGTAAGTGTTGGCCCTCCGGACAGGTTCGCTGACACCTCGGCCGTTCGCCCCGGTATTACTTCAACCGTGGCCAACAGTGGAACCGCCGTCGGGAACTGGCCTCGACCAAGAACTCGGAGCTGCCAAAGACCGGGAGGCAACAGGACATGCGGAGACCCATGCACCTCAGTCACTATCGCGGGGCGAAAACTCGCGTCACGGGGCGCAGCATAATCGACCTGTAGATCGATAACCCGTTTGCCGTCGCGATCGAAAATGACAAGAGGGACCGGCACACCCGGCTCTGGCTTGAGCCTCACCCGCAGATCAGTCACACCATCTTCTACAGGGTGCTCCTGGCGATGAGCTTGGTGGCCGGGGGCACTCAGCGAGAGCAGAAGCCGATCGGTTGCGGTCGACGCCTGCTCCTGGCCAATCCAATCCTGGCCAATCCAAATCTCCAGCACACCCTGATTGCCACTGAAGCTGAAAGGCCGCCCGAAAGCAGGCGGGTTCGATGAGCTGAATTGAAAAATGCCAGTGAAATAGTCTAGCTTCTGATCACCGGCGGATTCAACCTTCTGATCACCGGCGGATTCAACTGCGATTCTGATGCGCATGGCCGGGACCACAATGACATTCACGCCCGCACCTCCCGCCGATACAGTCGGCATCGCAGTGGCCATCCAACGGTCGCTCAGGGTGTTGAGGAACAGGTCGCCACGTGGGAGGCCACCAAGCTGGAAGAAACCGTCGCCGTCTGACACTCCCTCAGACCACGAAAAACCATCTGACAAACCTGTTTCGGCTGGCACCATCCAGCCCGTTGTTATCGAGGTCCGAATTCCGGAAGCCTTGGTGCGAGGATCCGAACAAGCAAAGACCTTCACCCCCGAAACAGGCGCCCCGCCGCTCGTGATTGTCCTTCCGGAAATGCTCAAGCCACGCGTCAACACCAGGGTGACTGGGGGGTTATTTGCAGTCAGAGCATGTCCTCGAATTCCTCTGCGTCGCCAACCCACTTTGGAGGCGACGACATCGACGAAAGCCATATCGACCGGCTTCACAGAAAGCCGAAAACGACCCTGTGCGTCTGTCGTGGTAGAGGCGAAAACATGGACCGCCTTGGGCGGAGCCCACGACGCCACGTCATCCTCGATACTCAGGGAAGGCGAAGATCCAGCATGAATTGCGACGCGAGCGTCCGGCACGGGGAGACCACTTGCATCCACCACCGAGCCAACCAAATCGGTCGAGGACGAACTCGCAACGACCGGGACCGCAACACGATGAGCATTATCACCACCGCCATTCTTCGCCTCCACGGCGAGATGCGGGTCTGTACGCGAAGCACCCGTTGCTGGAATTGGAACTGGCGACTCTACGATAAGGAGCCACCAAGCCAATGCTGCCACCAACAGCGCCAATGCGATCGACCATCGCATGGCTACTTGTTGATAACGGTCGTTTCCACCGTCGCATCCGCTCCAACAGCCTTCGCGGTGACCTTCTCCACGTTACAGACGATGGGAAGGCTGTTGCCAGCGCCGACCTCGATGGGAGACCCTTCCGACCCGTTCTGATAGGTAATCCTGACCTGGATGCTGCCTTGCGTGCCAGTGTTGGCGACCTTCAAGGTCTTGCAGACGGTTCCGTCGCCCTCGTAAAGCTGTTCGCTCTTGCCCTTCGCGATCTTCGTGGTGGTGGTTACGGGGTCGGCGAGCAGTGGCAGTGCAGGACCGAGGGAAAGGTGAGTCACCATCACGAAACTCAGGAGAAACTTCATGTTGGGGGTTGGGGGTTGGGGGTTGGCCGTCGCCCGCGCCAACAGGATAGGTGCCCGTCAGCGGCTTTTGTGACACACCACCAGCAAGTATTTCCGTCAACAACCCGTCATCCATCACCGCCACGAGACGCGACCGGCGCTTGCGGACCGCGCTTTCCGCGACTCCGTCCCGTGCTGCGATCTCCTGATCTAACTTGCCGGCCAGGCAGTCGTCGAAACTCGCCCTCAAGCTGATGGGAAGTGCCAGACGAACCTTCGCCAGGAGCGCATCGTAGTCCAACGCCTCGCAACCACTTCCAGCAGGCTCTACTTGCTCGTCATCGCCAAGTCCTACCTTCAGTCGTCCCGCTCGGCGGCGGTTCTGACGCCCGACGCTCATGGCTGCCCTGTGCACCGCCCCCACGAGAAAGGCCTCTACCTCCCGGACCACAACCCCCGAACGTACGGTCTTTACGTACGTCAGCCAGGCATGCTGCACCAGATCCTCGGCATCGCCGCGGTCATGCAGAAGCTTGTTCGCGACGGCACGCAATCGCCGTGAAACGTCAGCCGTCATGGCGACCTGCGCCGATCTGTCGCCAGCCTTCATTTCGTCTGACACCAAGTACTGAGCCTCAGCGAGGTCGAAGGGACGATGGGAAGACAATGCTCAGCGCGTAGGCATTTCAAGCCCCCCCGGTCCCGAACCAATCTGGGCGCACTACACCGGTGTTGTGCGTCAGACAGATGGGGAAGTACTCGCAGGTCTTCTGGATCCGTATGGGTGAATGCCGCGGCTGGCCCTGAATCCGGCCGAATTCGATGATCGTCGCGACTTCTGGGTGGCCGGTCGGTGCCGCGGATCCGATTCCGCGCTGTCGGCGTCCGGCTGGCAAGGTGCGCGCCGCGTTGCGGCTGCCTGGAGGGTCGCAGTCTTCGCGCGTCACGGACCTTGCTTGCCGGCCGCTCGACAGCGCTCCCCTGCCGCATGGAGACACCCTCGCACTCCCGCGCCCTTTTCCGGTACAGGGTGCGAGAGCTGTCTCATGCCGGTGCGACGGCAGGGTCCTGGTCCCGTTCTTGCCGAGGTTCGCATCGGCCCGGCCGCCCCGCAGCTTGCTGGCGTGCAAGACCGCGACCCCAACGCGCGCATCCTCGGACTCGTCGACCCGTGGGAAGTCGGCGACGTTCAGCTCGACCTCAAAGCTGACGAAGTGCGTGTCGCCGTCGCGGCGAAGCGGCATGCGTCGCTGCAGTGTCTCGAGTGCGCGAAGCCGTGCCCTGGCTACGACAGCCGCCAGCGCAGCTGGCGCCACCTGGACACCTGCCAGTTTAGGACGATCCTGATCGCGGACGTGGCGCGAGTCGAGCACCCCGAGCACGGGGTCAAGCAAGTCCACGTGCCGTGGGCCGAGCCCGGCACCGGGTTCACGGCGTTGATGGAGGCGGTCGTCATCGACTGGCTTCGCTCGCTGGCCTCGATCGAGGCGGTTGCAGAGCAGCTTCGTCTGAACTGGGACGAAGCCGACGGCAGCATGGCCCGCGCGGTCACCTGAGGCCTGTTGCGTCGAAAGCGCGTTCCGGTGCGCCGCGTCGGCGTCGACGAGACCTCGTTCCAACGTCGCCACGAGTACGTGACCATCGTCACCGACCTCGACGGCGGCTGCGCCCTGCACGTCGCTGACGATCGCAACCGCGAGTCCCTCGACGCGTACGTTCGTTCGCTGACGCCTGCGCAGCTCGTGGCCATCGAGGTGGTGGCGATGGACATGTGGCGCTTCGTGCAGCGCGGCAGAGCGGAGGGCGAGTGGCCCGCGTGGCTTCGCAAGGCGTTGCGCTGCCGCCTCGACCCCGTCAAGAAGGTCGCCCGCATGATCCAGAAGCACCGCTGGGGCGTCGTCAATGCGATCGCCCCCAGGGCGACCAACGCCGCGCGCGATTCGGTCAATGCAAAGATCCAGCGCATCAAGCGCGCTGCCTGCGGTTCCCGCAGCCGGCAGCGCTTCCGGAACGGCATCCTGTTCCATCTCGGTGGCCTCGATCTCTATCCCGCGGCGGCGTCAGCTACCCACACGACTTCCTGATGCGCCTGTTGTCCATGCTGGCATTCCACCGCTTTGGTTCGGAGCGCAGCGCCATGCGACGCCTCCACGCCATGGCGGCCGTCGCTGATCGATGGACATGGCGTCGGCGCACGCTCGCCGGTGCCAAGATTCCCGGAAAACCGGGGCCACGTCGGCTCGCCCTGTTGGTTTCCGACCTCCGCTGCCTGCCGTAGTCTGCGAAGGCGCGACCGCCGCGGTCGCCCCGCCCGCCCGCCCGCGCCCCGCCGCCGTCGCACGAGCCACGTCGCGCCGCCGTCCCACGCGCCCCCGCTCCGCCTTGATCCGCCGCGCGCCGCCGCGACCATGGACAGCCCGTGACGCCCGCCCTCGAACTGCGCGACCTCCACTTTGCCTACGGCCGCGGCGCCTCGATCCGCGGCGTGTCGCTGACGCTGCACGCCGGCGACTGCTACGGCTTCCTCGGGCACAACGGCGCTGGCAAGACGACGGTGATGCGGCTGGCGCTGGGTCTGCTGCGGCCGCGCCGCGGCAGCGTGCGCGTGCTCGGCATCGACGCGCTCGCCGAGCCGCGCGCGGCGAAGGCGCAGTGCGGCGCGCTGATCGAGCGGCCGGGCTTCCACCTGCAGGCGACGGCGCGCGAGAACCTCGTCGCGCTGGCGCGGCTGCAGGGCATGCCGCGCGCACTCGCCGGCGCCGAAGCCGAGCGCGTGCTGGCGCGCACCGGCCTCGTCGCGGCGACGCACCGCGCGGTCGGCACGTTCTCGATGGGCATGCGCCAGCGCCTGGGCATCGCGCAAGCGCTGCTCGGCCGGCCGCGCGTGCTGCTGCTCGACGAACCGACCAACGGCCTCGACCCCGAGGGCGTCGCCGACCTCAAGCGGCTGCTGCGCGATCTCGCGCGCGACGACGGCGTCGCCGTGCTGGTCAGCAGCCACCAGCTCGCCGAACTCGACGGCCTGTGCAATCGCATCGGCGTGCTGCGCGAGGGCCAGATGCTCGTCGAAGGCGACCTCGCGGCGCTGCGCGCGCAGCTGAGCACGCGCCATGTGATCGCCGGCGAACCGCGCGCACGCGTGCGCGACCGCCTGCGCGAACTCGGCCTGCCCGCCGAGGAACGCGGCGACGGCGCCTGCACGGTCGACCTCGCCGGGCGCGCGCCGGGCGCGGTCGCGCGCGCGCTCGCCGCCGAGTTCGACCTGAGCGCCTTCGCGCCCGAGCCGGTGGCGCTGGAGACGATCTACCGGCAGGCCGCCAGCCTGCGCGGCGACGACGGCCGCGACGGCGCCGCCGCGCGCGCGGCTGCAGCCGCAGCGACGCCCGCGTTGCGCGCCGCCGGGCCGGCGGAGCCGCCGCCGTTCCCGCGCTGGCGCGCCTTCCGCCACGAACTGACGATCCTGCGCTTGCAGCGCGGCACGCTGGCCCTGCTGCTGCTGCCGGCGGCGTTCGCCTGCTGGCGCGTGGTCGGCTACCGCGACACGGTGGCGGCAGCGCTCGCCCGCGTGCAGAAGGGCGAACTGTTCAGCGCCGACGCCGGCTCGGGCTGGCTCGCGCTGGTGCAAGCGCTGCAGGCGGGCGCGCCGCTGCTGGCGCTGGTGCTCGCGTGGTTCGCCAGCCAGTCGATCGCGGTCGACCTCGCCGGCGACACCCTGCGCAACACGCTGCTGCGCGCGACCACGCGCTTCGACGTGCTGCTCGGCAAGGCGCTGGCAGTCGGCGCGGTGGCGCTCGCGGGCGGCGCGCTGCTCGTGGCGTCGGCCGCGGCCACGGCCGGGGCGCTGCTCGGCTTCGGCGACCTCGACGAGGTTACGCGCACCGGCGGCCGGCAGACGCTGGCCGTCGCCGCCGACGCCGGTCCGGCGGTGCTCGACGCCGCCCGCGCGCTGCTGCTGCCCCTCGCGGCGGTGACGGCCGTGGCGCTGGCGATGTCGGCGCTCGCCCGCCGGCCCGCCCGCGCGCTCGCGCTCGCGCTGTGCGCGCTGCTGCTGCCCGAGCTGTTCCGCGACGGCCTGCGCAACGACGCCGGCTGGCTGCTGACGAGCCACCTGCCGACCGGCCTGCGCGACGATTCGGCGCTCGCGTACGCCAGCGCGGTGGCCCGCGGTGCGGCGGACGCACTGTGGCGCTTCGAGGCCCAGGCGACGCTGGCCCCGCTGGCATGGCTGATCGCTGGCTTGTTGCTGGCGGGCTGGCTGCTGCGGCGGCAGCGGGTGGCCTGAGGGCGGGCAGGAGGCGCTCGCGGCGAACCGCAGACCAGAAGAAATCGCGGCCGAATCGGCGTCCTGCGTTCCCTTCAAGGAATGGAGCCCACGCGGTGGCCAAACACCGCAGGCTCGGCCCGCCATCCACAATCAAGGGATCAGCTGCTTGGGGCGGCGTAACGTCGGGATCCAGCAGGCGACGCGCCGGCGGTACGCCAGGTACGCCGCCCCAAACCGCCGCTCCATGTCGCGCTCCTCCACCGGCCGCACGACCACGTGCCACAGGACGGCGCCGAGCAGGGCGTAAACGACGATCGGCGCCGACCGCCAGTACATGCCGACGGCGAGGCCCTGGGCGATGCCGGCGATCGCCATCGGGTTGCGCACGCAGCGGTAGGGTCCGGTCACGACCAGCGCGTTGCTCTGGTCGAGCGGCAGCGGGGTGCCCGCACCGTCGCGCACGAAGAAGAAGCTGCTGGCGAGGCCGAGCGCGCTGGCGGCGGCAAACAGACCGACGCTCGCTGCGGTCCACACGATCGAACGCGGCCCCGGCGCCGGCGGGAAGGCGTCGAGCAACAGCCAAGGGATCACGGCCAGCGCCAGAAACCAGATGCAGACGATCTGCACGAGGGTCTTGCACGCATTGGCGGCCGTACCCGAGGTGGCATTGCGGAATAGCGCCTTGTCCCAGCACAAGAACGCGTTGTAGGCGAGCCCCATCGCCATCAGGCTGGTCGGCAACCCGCCGCTGCGCGTCAACACTGCGGCGTTGGCGCAGTAGAGCGTGGCGTAGGCGAACGCGCCGAGGGTGCACCATTCGATCGCGGGCGCCCGGCGGTAGGCCCGCACCACCGAAAGCACGCCGACCAGCAGGACGTCCGGCGCCAGGAACGACCAGAACGCGACCGGCGGGATCTGGTCGAACTGGAACGCCGCGAAGAACCGCTCGGAGACCGACAGCCCGATCCACCACGCCAGGACCAGGGCGGCCTGCAGCAGGTAAGCGGTTTCCTTCATGGCGGCGGACCCGGTTCGTCGGCGCGCGGCGAAGGCCTCGCCGGCGCGACGCGCGGCGGCAGCGTAGGCAATGCCGCGGCCGGCGGCGATGTCCGGCGCTCCCGGTGGGCCGCCGCGCGCCATGCGCGCCGCGCGTGGCGCGGCGGCCGGCGAAATCCTGCGACAGTTCCCCAGGCAAGTGGCCACAAGCGCCCGCGCCCGTTGCCCCCCGCTGCGCCGGGCCCGACACTGCTTCGCCCCCCACCGCGCCCGAGGTCCATGGTGAACCGACCGCCGTCCCCGCTGCCGCTGCTGCCCCTCCTGCTGCTCGCCTTCGCCTCCTGCGCCAGCAACCTGCCCGACCAGCCGCCCCCGCTCGCCGACATGGACGAGCCGCTCGACCTGCGGGCCGAGCCCGACGATGAAGCCGCCCGGACCAAGCTGCCGCTCGGCATGTTCTCCGGGCTCAAGGTCGCCGACGCGCGCGACTCGCTGGCCGCCAAGCTCGGCGACGAGGACCCGGCGCTGAAGGTCGTCGAGGTGGTCGAGAACTCGCCGGCCGCCGCCGCCGGGGTGCAGGTCGACGACCTGCTGCTCGACGTGGCCGTCGGCGACGGCGCCAAGCGTGCGTTGTCGCAGCCGAGCGAATGGCGCGACGTCGAGCTGCGCGCCGCCGCCGGCGCGACGGTGCAGGTGACGCTCGACCGCGGCGGCCGCGCCGTGCGCACGTCGTTCGCCATGCCGCCGCGCGTCGCCCCGCCGGCGCGCGCCGCCGCCGAACGCTTCCGCGAAGAGGACCGCGTCGGCGTGGTGTTTCGCACCGCCACCGAGGTCGAGGCACGCGCCGCCGGCCTCGCCCCCGGCGCTGGCGCCGTCATCGTCGGCCTGTCGCGGCGCAGCCCGTGGCGCAACGCCGGCCTGCGCTACGGCGACCTCATCACCGCCGTCGACGGCGCGCCGGTGACGCACCCGGAGACGCTGCTGCGCGCGCTGCGGCAGCCGGACGCGGACGCCGTGCGGCTGGCGTACCGGCGCGGCGCGGCGAGCGCCGAGGTCGACGCGTCGCTGTCGGCGCGCGCCCAGGCGCTGCGCGAACTGTCGGTGCCGCTGCTGTACTCGTACGAACACGGCCGCGGCAAGACGGAGTGGTCGGCGCTGCTCGGCCTGATCTCGTACCGCAGCACCAAGGCGGCGTGGCGGGTACGCCTGTTGTGGCTGATCCCGTTCGGCGCCGGCGACACCGACCAACTGCTGGAGACGGACGGCTGATGCGCGCGCTCCTGCACCACGGCACTCCCGCGCAGGCGGCGCTTGCACGTGCGGCCTCGGCGCGACCGCCGGCGGCCAGCGCGCCAACACCGTCGCCGGCCCGCGCCGCGACCCTGGCGCTGCTGCTCGCCGGCGGCGCGCTGCTGCTGGCCCCGCTCGCCGCGCAGACGCCGGCCGAGCCGACGGTCACGACCATCCAGGTACCGGAGAAGACGACGATCACCGACGTGCTCGAATGCGACGTCGACGGCGACGGCCTGCTCGACCTCGTGCTGGCGACGCGCGACGACGCCGCCGAGAAGCCGTACGCGCAGGTCCACCTGCGCGCCAAGGCCGGGGCGCCGTTCTCGGCGCAGCCATCGCGCCCGCCGCTGCCGCTGGAGCGCGACGTCGTGGCCTTCACCTTCGCCGATGTGCTGCCCGCACCCGGCCGCGAGTGCGTGCTGCTCACGCCCGAGCGCGCCGTGGCGGCGACGCAGGCCGACGACGGCACGCCCGTCTACACGCCGCTCGGCGCCATCCAGCTCGTCTGGCCGACGCAGGTGCGCGCGACGGCGCTGCTGCTCGACGACGCCTGCCTGGACCTCGACGGCGACGGCCTCGACGACCTGCTGCTGCCGGAGCCCGACGGCGCGGTGGTGCTGCGCCCGGGCAAGGAGCCGCTGCGCTGGTCGCTGCCGGCGTGGCGCGTGCCGACGGACCTCGAGGGCGGCAACGGCGCCGTCAGCGTGCGCACCGACGGCTCAAGCCCCGGCGTCTCGCTGATGGTGGCCGACGGCGACGCCGAAGAGGCCCGCAACGCCGGCCCGCTGGCGTCGGCGAGCTTCCGCACGCCGGCGATGAAGCGCCTCGACCTCGACGGCGACGGCGCCTTCGAACTGGTCGCGGTGCGCAACGACAAGGTGTTCGTCGCGCGCGTGCGCGACGGCGCGCTGCAGCAGAGCGCGCTCGCGCTGCCGCTGCCGCCGGATCGCCTGATCGCGTTCGATCCCGACTTCGACGTGCAACTCGCCGACTGCAACGGTGACAAGAAGGCCGATCTGCTGCTGACCACGTCGGCGCGGCGCGGCGACGAAGTCGAGGTGCGCGTCGACCTGTTTCTGGCCAAGGCCGACGGCACGTTCGGCGACAAGCAGGACAGCCGCCTGCGCGTGCAGCCGCTCGCCGGCCCGCCGCAGCTGGTCGACTGCGACGGCGACGGCGTGCTCGACCTCGCGCTGCGCACGGTCAAGCTCGACGGCCTGCGCGGGCTGACCGGCGACGCGCCATCGTCGCTGGAGACACAGCTGACGATCTTCCACGGCGCCGGCGACCGCTTCGTGCAGCCGGCGATGCTGGCGACGGTGCTGCAGATCGCCGCCCGCCAGGACGCCGGCCAGCCGTACCTGCGCGTGCTCGCCGGAGCGCCCGGGCAGGCCGGCAGCGTGCTGCTGCGCGAGGACGACCAGCTGCAGCGCCGGCCGCTCGCGGCGGACGGCCGCAAGCTGCGGCTCGATCCGCCGGACTGCGCGCTGGCGCTGCAGAAGGGCGCGCGGTTGCTGCCCGCCGCCGACCCGAAGGAATGCCATGTGCGCCGCGCGCACGAACTGCTGCACGTGAGGATGCCGTGATGCGTGTCGTTTCGCCGATCGACCTGTTGCCAAGCGCCATGGCCCGCTTCGCCGACCAGGACCACATGCCGACTCCTCGCCGCAGCGCGCCGCGCCGGACGCCCCGCGCCGCTGCTGCGCCGGCCGTCTTCGCCTGCGCCGCTGCGCTTGCCGCCGCACTCGGCGCGCCGGCGACCGCCCAACAGCCTCCCGCGCTCGAACCCGCGACGCCGATCGCGTGCCAGCTGGTCGCCGACACCGACGGCGACGGCCGCGACGAACTGCTGGTCGTCACGCGCGCCGGCGCCGTCACCCGCTACGCGCTCGCCGACGACGGCAGCTTCCGCGCGACGGGCGCGCTGCAGCTCGCCGACCCGGCGCACAGCCTGCTGGCCACGGCCGACGTCGACGGCGCGCCCGGGACCGAGCTCCTGGTGTGCGACAGCAAGGGCACGAGCTGGCTGCCGTTCCCGGGGGCCGACGGCGTCGCCAGGCCCGCCGTGCCGCTGGCGCGCCGCGCGCGCAGCACGATGGCGCTCGGCGAGCCACAGGTGTCGAGCTTCGCGCAGGACCTCGACAAGGACGGCCGCGTCGACCTGCTGGTGCCGTCGATGCAGGGCGTGACGCCGTTCCTGCAGGAGGCGCCGGCCGCCGACGGCAGCCGTTCGTTCCGCGCGCTCGACCGCCTGCCGGCGCCGGTCGCCGCCAGCGCCGAGGAGCCCGGCTCCCGCGGCGACCGCCGCCCGGTGCGCGAGCGCATCGGCAGCTTTGCGGTCTCGCCGATCGAGACCGAGGACCTCGACGGCAACGGCAAGCCCGACCTGCTGACGCGCCAGAGCCGCGTGTACGCCTTCCATCTGCAGGACGGCAAGGGCGGCTTCCGCGCGCCGTTGACCGTCGACATCGCGCAGTTCGAGGACAGCACACCCAAGGCCGATGTCGCGCCGGGCAGCACGCTCGTGCTCGGCGACCGCCAGCTGCTGCAGCGCGGCGACATCGACGGCGACCGCATCCCCGACTTCGTCGTCGCCCACCGCCGCAAGGTGTGGACCTTCCTGTCGAGCAAGGACGGCCCGCAGTTCACCAAGGCGCGCACGCAGGCGGTCGCCGACGACGTGTCGTCGATGCTGCTGGTCGACCTCGACGAGGACGAGAAGGCGGACCTGCTGGCGTTCCAGCTGCAGGTGCCCGGGATCGGGGCGCTGCTGCTCGGGCTCGTGCAGTCGATCGACATCGACATCAAGGCGGTCGGCTACCGCAGCGAGAACGGCGCCTTCGCCGGGGCGCCGGTGTGGCGGCGCACGATCACGCTGCGCATCCCGCCGATCCTGCAGCTGCTCGGCAAGCAGGACGAACTGCTGGAGAAGCTGCGCAAGGTGGCGGCGAAGGAGCGCCGCGGCGTGCGCGGCGCCTTCACCGGCGCCGGCCGCAGCGACCTCGCGGTCCTGCGCCAGGACGGCAAGGCGCTCGACCTGCACGCGATGGACGGCCAGCGGCCGACGCTGGCGACCACGGCAGGGCGGCGGCTGCTGCGCCGCGCGCTGTTCGAGGACCCCAACCCGGTGTTCGACGTCGACCGCATGCTGGGCATGATCGGCGGCTTCCTCGACGAGATCTCGACCGGCCTCGTCGGCGACAAGCCGCCGGTCGCGACCACGCCGCTGCGCGACGCCAAGGAATGGCGGCTCGCCGACCTGCTGGTCGGCGCCTTCGACGGCGACGGCATCGCCGACGTCGTCGCGGTGTACGAGCGCGTCGACGACGGCAGCCGCCCGGCGAAGGACCTGCCGCTGCGCGCCTACGACTGCGTGCGCTTCACGGGGAAGTGAGCGGCACGCGGCGGCGGGCGTCCGGTCAGTAGTACTCGGCAGGAGGCTTCGGCTTGACGAGCGACGGCGCCTTGCTCATCGCAGGAGGCGCCGTGGCCTTGAGCAAGCCCTCCTTCCGACCCACTCCAGGGCGGATCCAGATCGCCTTGACGTCGTCGCCCGGGCGCACCTTCAGCCGCTGCGTGTCCCAGGCGGACAACCGCTCGGGGGTCGGCGGCTTGACCGCCACGCCGCCGAGCGAAACCAGCGTATCGCCTTCCTGCATGCCGCTGGCACGGGCCACTTCGTCGATGACCGTCACCATCTGGTTCGCGTCGAACTGGATGCCGACGGCCGCCGGCGCCAGACGACAACACCAGGCCGTGGCTTGCGGCCGGTAGACGGGCGAACTCGCAAAGAGCCCGAAGCCGACATGCTGGCTCACTTCGCCGGCATAGGCCGATCCACGCGGCGAGAAGAGCAGGAAGTCCGGCGCGTACTCGCGGACGCCAACCTCGCCAGCGATCTGCCGCATCTGCCATTCCTCGCCGCCGCCATGGAAGTCGCCGCGGACCTGGGCATAGACGACGTAGGGCGGCAGATCCGCCGGCGGCGCGGCACTCAGGAAGACGGGAGGATCAGCCGGCGCCGAACTCGCAAGCTCCATGGCGAGATCGAAGTTCTCGTACTTGTAGCCGTTGAAGTGATTGCACCCGCAAAGGAGTCCTACAGCGAAGGCCACGATGGCCCGCAAGACCTTCTTCATGCGTTGCTTGTAGCGGCCCATCCGCGCAGATCGAAGCGGCTGTCCCAAGCCGCATGTTCGGCACCCGGCGCAGCCCCGTTCACCGATTGCGCAGGTACCACAACTCGGCGGCGTGGATCTGGTCGCGGCTGTGCAGCGGGTCCTGCGCCGGGTCGTAGCCGAAGTCCTGGCCGGCGAGGCCGCGCAGCGCCGCCGCGGCCGCCTGCCGCTGCGTGCGCACGTCGCTGCGCATGTGGTGCAGCACCTCGGGCAGCGCCGGCTTGCCGCGCGCGATCAGGCCCTTGGCGCAGGCGTCGACGTCCTCGGCTTTCGACGACGGACCGAGGTTGGCGAACACGACGACGCGCGGCGTGATCGGGCCGGCGACCTTCTGGAACTTGCGGCGCAGGAACAGGATCGCGAACGCGGTCGGCACCATCTCGCCGCGACCCTTCGTCAGGTGCGAACCGCCGCCATGGTCGACGCCGCTGTTCCAGCCGCCGCCGGTATCCTGCTCGTCGCACAGCATCTTTGCGCCGACGGCGTACCAGTCGATGGCGCCGACCTTCTGCACGTCGCACAGGATCGCGGCGCGCTCGAGGCCGTAGTGGAAGTAGTAGCTGCTGCGGACGCGCGGGTCGCCGATCGCCTGTTCGTTGCGCGCGAGCCACTGCCAGCCGCGCGCGAGCCTCTGGTCGATCCACTTGGGCTCGTCGCCGGACCCGGCGAGCTGCTGCTGGCAGATCGCCATCACGGCGATGCCGGCGGCGGTCATCGACGCGTACGCGCTGCCGCTGCCTTGCTCGTAGTCCCAGCCGCCGTAGGTGTCCTGTTCGTCGCCGATGGCGCTGGCGATCTTGTTCCAGACGCTGCGTTCGATCGGCACGCCGAGCGCGGCGGCAGCGCGCAGGCCGAGCGCGCCGTACTGCGTGTTGCTGAGGTCCCAGCGGCCAGGCCGCGGGTTGTAGCCGAACAGGCCGTTGCGGCCGCGGCACGCGAGCAGCAGCCTGGCGTCGGCGACGGCGATGCGCGCGCGGTCGGGGAAGTCGGGATAGGCCTCCATCACCATCAACCGCAGCGCGAGGTCGTACGTGCCCTCGGCGTCGGCGGCGGCCAGCTTCTCGACCGCGGCGGCGAAGCGTTTGTCCTTGGGATCGACGCCATCGTGCACGGCGGCGAGCAGCACGAGCGCGAGTTCGCCAGCGCGCCCCGGACGCGCGGCGGTCTCTTCGAGGTGCGCGAGCAGCGCGGGTCGCGCATCGTCGAGGGCCTGCGTGACGCGCTCGGCGAGCTTGGCTGGTTGTTGCTCGGCCGCCGCCGCGCCGGCCGGCGCTGCCGCGCGTTTGGGCTTCTCTCCGCCCTGCGCGGTCGCCGCGGCCAACAGGCCGAGCGCAGCAGCCAACATGCGCAACGGCGGACGCGGGAGCGGCAAGCCGGGATGCATGCACCGCATGCTACCGCCGGCACGGCGGCACGGGCGACGCGGCGCAGGGTCGGCCGGGCGTCCGGCCCGCGGACGCGAGCGGCAGCCCCGGCGGCCCAGTAAGCGGCGCGGTCCGCGCCGGAGAGCGCGACGGATCCGCGACCCGACAGCGCCGCGGCCGAGCGATGCCGCGGCGCAGCGGCTCAGCGGCTCAGCGGAGGTCGAAGCGATCGAGCTCCATCACCTTGGTCCACGCCGCCACGAAGTCGGCGACGAACTTCGCCTTGGCGTCGTCACTGGCGTAGACCTCGGCGATTGCGCGCAGCTGCGCGTTGGAGCCAAACACGAGGTCGACGGCGCTGGCCGTCCACGCGACCGCGCCGGTCTTGCGCGAAACGCCCTGGTAGACGTCGGCCGCCGGCGCGTCCTTGCGCCACGACACGCCCATGTCGAGCAGGTTGACGAAGAAGTCGTTGGTCAGCGCGCCGGGCTTGGCGGTGAGCACGCCGAGCTTGCCGTCGCCGGTCGTCACGCCGATCGCGCGCAGGCCGCCGACGAGCACGGTCATCTCCGGCGCGCTCAGCGCCAGCAGTTGCGCGCGGTCGACGAGCAGCTCCGGCAGCGGACGGTCGACGCTCTTGCCGGCGAAATTGCGGAAGCCGTCGGCCGCGGGCTCCAGCACGGCAAACGACGCGACGTCGGTCATCGCCTGCGTCGCGTCGGTGCGACCCGGGCGGAACGGCACGGCGACCGCGTGGCCGGCGCGCCGTGCCGCATCTTCGACGGCAGCGCAGCCCGCGAGCACGATCAGGTCGGCGAGCGAGACCTTCTTGCCGCCCGGCTGCGACGCCGCGAACTCGGCCTGGAGCGCGCCGAGCTTCGCCAGCACGTCGGCCAGCTGCGCCGGCTCGTTGACGGCCCAGTCCTTCATCGGCGCGAGACGGATGCGCGCGCCGTTGGCGCCGCCGCGCAGGTCCGAGCTGCGGAACGTCGACGCCGACGCCCAGGCGGTCGCGACGAGGCGCGCCGTCGGGATGCCGGACGCGAGGACCTTCGCCTTCAGATGCGCGACGTCCGCGTCGCCGACGAGCGGGTGGTCGACGGCCGGGACGGGATCCTGCCACGTCTGCGCCGGCGGCACCTCGGCGCCGAGCAGGCGGCCGTGCGGGCCCATGTCGCGGTGCGTCAGCTTGAACCACGCGCGCGCGAACGCGGCGTCGAACGCCGCCGGATCCTCGTGGAAGCGCTTGGACACCGCGCGGTACGCCGGATCGGTGATCAGCGCGAGGTCCGTCGTCAGCATCATCGGCTGGTGCAGCTTGCCTTCGATGTGCGCGTCCGGGACCTTGCGGCCGGCGTCGCCCTTCGGCTTCCACTGCTGCGCGCCAGCGGGGCTGCGCGTCAGTTCCCACTCGTAGCGGAAGAGGTTGTCGAAGTAGCCCGTCGACCACGCGACCGGCGTCGACGTCCAAGCGCCTTCGAGGCCGCTGGTGATCGTGTCGGCGCCGTTGCCCTTGCCGAAGGTGTTCTTCCAGCCGAGGCCCTGCTCTTCGAGGCTGGCGCCCTCGGGCTCGCGGCCGACGTGCTTCTTCGGGTCCGCGGCGCCGTGCGCCTTGCCGAGCGTGTGGCCGCCGGCGATCAGCGCGACGGTCTCCTCGTCGTTCATCGCCATGCGGCCGAACGTCGTGCGGATGTCACGCGCGGCCAGCATGGGGTCGGGCACGCCGTTGGGGCCCTCGGGGTTGACGTAGATCAGGCCCATCTGCGTGGCGCCCAGCGGGTGCGCGAGGTCGCGGCCTTCGCCGTGGCGCTGGTCGCCGAGCCACTTGGTCTCCGGGCCCCAGGACACGTCCATCTGCGGCTCGTAGACGTCCTCGCGGCCGCCGGCGAAGCCGAACGTCTTGAAGCCCATCGTCTCCAGCGCGACGTTGCCGGTCAGCACCATCAGGTCGGCCCACGAGATGCTGCTGCCGTACTTGCGCTTGATCGGCCACAGCAGGCGGCGGGCCTTGTCGAGGTTGCCGTTGTCCGGCCAGCTGTTGAGCGGCGCGAAGCGGATCGTGCCGTCGGCGGCGCCGCCGCGGCCGTCCGCGGTGCGGTACGTGCCGGCGCTGTGCCACGCGAGGCGGATGAACAGGCCGCCGTAGTTGCCGTAGTCGGCCGGCCACCAGTCCTGCGACGTCGTCAGCATGGCGGCGATGTCGGTCTTCAGCGCCGCGAGATCGAGCTTCTTGAAGGCGTCGGCGTAACGAAAGTCCTTGCCCATCGGGTTCGCCGCGGGCGTGTTCTGGTGCAGGATCTGCAGGTTGAGCTGCTCGGGCCACCAGTAGCCGTTGTCCATGACGCCGGCGGCGGTGTGGCGCGTGGACGCGGCCGGCTGCTGGCCGAGGCCGGTGATCGGGCAGCCGCCGGTCATCTCCGCGCCCTCAGCGCTTGGCGGCGCAGTCGAGGTCGAGCAGGCCGCGAGCGCCGCGGCGGCGAAGGGGGACGCGAGGACGGCGCGGCGCGTCGGCTGCGCGTCGGCTGGGAAACCGTCGGGATCGTGCGTGGACATGAGGGGGTTCTCCGGGGGTGGCAAGCACCAGGGGGCACACGGCACGGCGTCCGCCGCACGAGGTCGTCGCGTGCGACCGCGGACGAATGGCCGCTTTGGCTGCGGATCGAGAACGTGACAACCCGCCGGCGCTGCAGCGCGCCGTCGTGGCGTCGCGCGGCGGCACATCCCACTGGCGCGTCTCCTGGTGCCATGCGAGCCGTTCTAACGGCGACAGCTGGTGGCGCAGCGCTTCCCATGTGCGTAGGCGCGCGTCGCACCAAGGCCCGGGGTTAGCCTTCGCCGCGCATCCGCGCCCATGCGCCACCCGAACGCCAACCACATGACCCAACGCCCCCGCCTCGCCGTCACCGGTTCGACTGGACTCGTCGGCGTGGCGCTCTGCCGTGCTGCGGCCGCAGCGGGCTGGGAGGTCGTGCGGCTGGTGCGCACGGCGAAGGGCGAGCCGGGCACCGCGACGTGGAACCCGGCGACCGGCGCGATCGACGCCAGCGCACTCGAGCCGATCGACGCGGTGGTGCACCTCGCCGGCGAAAACGTCGCCGGCGGCCGCTGGACCAAGGCGCGCAAGGCGGCGATCGCCGACAGCCGCGGCCCGGCGACCGAGAAGCTGTGCCGCGCGCTCGCCGCACTGCCGCAGCCGCCGAAGGTGCTGGTGTCGGCGTCGGCGACCGGCGTCTACGGCGACCGCGGCGACGACGTGCTCGACGAAACAAGCGCGCCGGGCAGCGGCTTCCTCGCCGACGTCGCGCGCGCGTGGGAAGCCGGCACCGCCCCGCTCGCCGCCGCCGGCGCGCGCGTGGTGCTGCTGCGCATCGGCGTGGTGCTCGCGCGCGACGGCGGGGCGCTGCCGCGCATGCTGC
>JADCJE010000016.1 GCA_020247305.1 Phycisphaerales bacterium
AGGTCGAGGTCGGCCCGCGCGAGCCCGGCGAGCGCGGGCCCGGCGACCTGCTCGACCAAGGAGCCCATCGCGGCCTCGTCCGCCGCGCCACCCGTCGGCGCGGGCGCCGCATCGCCCGTGAGCGCTGGATCGACGTCCGCGGCGGATCGTTCGTGCCGCTCGCGCCTTTGCCGCTGGCGAGCGAGGTCGATCGTGGCTTCGCGCAGCTTCTTGGCGAGCAGGCGGTCCAACGCCCGCACCTCGCCGCAACGCCCCCCCCGACCGCCTGCCACGCCCGCACGGCGGCTTCCTGAGCAGCATCCTCGCAATCCGCGCGGTTGCCGCCAGCGTGGCGCGCCGCGCGCTGCAGCCAGAGCAGCGCGTGCGACCAGTCCAGCGCCGGGGCGCTCCCCAGGCGACGCTCCTCGTTTGTCTCCATGCGTTGCAGTGAAGCCGCGGGTGTCGTCGGCATCCTTGACGGTGGTGGAAGCACGAGATCGCGCTCCGGACCGCAGAGATTTCTGCGCTGCCATGGCGCCGTAGCCGTTGCACGCGCCCCACGGCCCGCGCCGACGCGCAGAAGTATGTCTGCCGCAACTGCCATCGCCAGCGCAGCGCCGGCAAAAAACTGCCCCACCCGCAGAAAATGGTCCTTAGCAAGAATCTGGGATTTTTCGCGCTGTTGCCGCCTCGCCGGCGAGCCGCCGACCCGGAGCGCCGTCGATGCGGCCGCACGCACGGCCCAGCCACCGCCCGAGCCACGCCCACAGCACGAGCACCGGCAGCGCTGCCGCGCACAGCCCGGCGTTGCCCAACTGCGCCGCACGCAGGCCTTCGTTGGCGCAGGCGCCGAGCAGGTCGCCAAAGCGCATGACCGCCGTGTCGACGACCGCCTTGGAGACGTACTTCGCTTCCTGGTCGAGCGGCGTGTACAGCACGTCGCGCGCCGGCTTGTCGAAGGCGAATTGCAGCGTCCGCCGCCCCACCTCGATGGCCGCGGTGACGCCTGCAAACGGCCAGATCGCCAGCGCCGTGAGACCCAACAGGCTCGCGACCGGGACCGCGCACAGCGCCGCGCCCACACCCAGGAACAGCAGCACGCGGCTGGTCGCGAACAGCTGCAAGACGAGGCAGATCGCGTTGTACCACCAGTTGGCGCTCGCCTCGAGCGCGCGGCGCGCCGCTTCGTCGGGCAGTTGCGCCTTGGTCAGCGTGATGCGCTGGAAGTAGAAGGTCGTGGCGACGATCGACGCCAGCAGCACGAACGCGGCAAGGCCGCGCAGATACGGGTCCCGTACGACGCGGCCGAGGCCCTGCACGAACGAGGGCGGGTCGACGAGCTGATGCACGCGCGGCGCGCGGTCCATGCGGCGACACGCCCGCACGGACAGCGCCCAGGCGCCGACCGCGCCCTCGACGCCGAGCGCGGCAAGACACAGCAACTGCGCATAGCTGGCCTCCCGCAGGTGCAGCGACGCCGACGAGCCGAGCATCGCGCCCAGCGTGCCCCCGACGGCAATCAGGCCGAACAGCCGCTTGCCCTGCGCCAGCGAGAACCACTCGACGGCGTGCACCCACACCAGCGTGCTGCCGCCGACGACGAACGCCGACACCCAGGCGTAGAACACCGCATAGGCCCAGCCGCGCGCGCTGGCGAAATCGAGGTCGCCGAGCTGTGCCCCGCCGCCGCGGTAGACGAGCGCCAGCGCGACGAAGCTGGCGGCAAAGGCGTGCAGCGTATACGGCAGGAAGCGGTACGACGGCAGGCGGCGGACCAGCGCGACGTACGGCTGATTGAGCAGCGTGACGAACACGAACGTCAGCGTGAACAGCGGCAAGAGCCGCTCGGGCCCGAAGGCGGCGCCGACGTTCTCGCGCAGCGGCCGCAGCAGGTAGTAGCTGAACAGCACGCAGAAGGATGCCACCGCCGTCCACAGGGCGGCGCGCCGCTCGGCCGGCGTCGCGTCGTGGAGGCGCAGAAGGCGCAACAGCGGCTGCATCGGCGGAGAGGAGTAGGGGCAAGCGCGCACGAAGGCCAGCGCCGCATGGCGCGGCGGCCGGCGCAGTGCTGGCCGCGACCTCGCCCGCGGCGCGCGATTCCGCGCCGCTGCCATCGTCGGCGTCGATGGGCCGCCCTATCGTCCCGCCCCACCGATGCGCGGTCGCTACACCCCCCACCTGATCCTGCTGGCCCTGATCGCGATCTGGAGCGCCTCGTTCGTGGTTTCGAAGGTCGCCCTGCGTGCGCTGTCGCCGAGCGGGCTCGTCGCCGCGCGCTTCTGGCTGGCGATCGTCTGCATGGCGCCGTTCCTCGGCCGCACGGCGCGCGCCGACCTCGCCCGCTCGGTCGGCCCGGGCCTCGCCGCCGGCTGCGCCCTGGGCCTCGGCTACCTGCTGCAGATGGAGGGCATGACGGAGACGTCGGCGTCGATGGGCGGCCTGCTCGCCGGCCTGATCGTGCCGCTCGTCGCCGTCGGCGGCTTGGTGTTCTTCGGCGCGCGCATGGGCGGCCTCGCCGTGCTTGGCCTGCTGCTGGCGATCGCCGGCATCGGCACGATCTGCTGGCCGGGCGAACCGGCGCCGGGCGCGCACCGGGACACGCTGCTCGGCATCCTGCTGCAGGTCGGCGCCTCGGCGAGCTACGCCGGGCACGTGCTCATGCTGTCGCGCTTTGGCCGCACGCAGCCGGTCGCAGCGCTCGCGTTCTGGCAGCTGCTGCTCGTCGCCGTCGTCGGCACGGGCATGGCGTTCGCCCACCATGGCTTCACCGCCGGCGGCGCGGCGATCGCGTGGACCGCCGAACTGCTGTGGGCGCTGCTGTACCTCGGCGTGCTGGCGACGGCCGTCGGCATCGGCGTGCAGAGCAAGGTGCAGCACCTCGTGCCGCAAGCGCACGTGCCGCTGCTGTTCGCGATGCAGCCGCTGTTCGCCGCGGTGTGCGGCGCGGCGTTCCAGGGCGATCGGCTGGGCGTGACGCAGTTCGTGGGTGGCGGACTGATCGTGGTCGGGGTCGTGGTGACGAGCTTCGACCGGGCGGGTGGGCGAGCGGACGCGTGAGGGTGCGGGTGCTGGGTGTGAGGAGTGCGGGTCGTTGGCGCTGCGGGTGACTGCGTCGGGGTGTGAGGGAGGAGGAACGCGATCGCGGCGATGGACGCGCCGCGACGGGGCGCGATGGACACGCGGCCAGAGACGGGGCGGGCGCAGCGGCGACGCCAACCGCAGCGGGGCAGGCTGCGAAGGCCTGGGAAGGGATAGGAAGCGCTGTGGAGCAGGCGGGCAACCAAGATGGAGCGGAGGCGATGGAGTGCTGACGGCGGCGACGGATGGGGTTGGAGAGGGGATGGCTGCATGGCGGCGGAGCGGCGGAGCGGCGGGGCGGAGCGGGACCGTCGGGTTGGGATCTCGGCCGACCGCAGGCGGCAGGCGACGGGCGGCGAGGCCGCAGGCGACGGGCGGCAGGCGGCGGACGGCCGGCGGGCGGCGAGGCCGGGCAGTGACGCCGTTGCGGCCTCCCATCCGAACGGATCGCGAACATGGCCTTGCTCTTGCGTCGCTCGGAGTATATATGTGCGTATTCAAATTGGCGGCAGCGGTTCGGGTTGGTGAGGTGACGCGATGGGAAAGCAGGCAAGGGTGCGCGCGGCGGATGCAGCGACGGGCGCGGGCGCTGGTTCTCGGCCGAAGGGGCGAGCGCGGACGCGGTCACCGGCCGGCCGGCGACCGGTGCAGGGCTCGTTGCCGTTCCGCCAGCATGGCGGCGCGCGCCCGGGCGCTGGGCGCAAGCCCAACGGCGCTGCGCCGTTGATGGCCCGGACGACGCGGCCCTCGCACGCCGCCTACCACCCAGCGC
>JADCJE010000160.1 GCA_020247305.1 Phycisphaerales bacterium
CCCGGCGGGCGCTGCGCTTGGTGCGCTTGGCGCCGGCGACCCGGTCACCAGCCACGCGATCCCGCCAGCGAGCAGGACGATCAAGGCGAGCACGTTGGCGGGACGAGCGCGCATGCTGATGCGAGCGTACCCGCGGCGTGTTCGCGCAACATCGACCGACCGTCGCGGCGCGCCCCCCCGCCGGCGACCCGACCCGCGGGGCCGATGCCGCAGCGGGGCTGGGTGCGTCGCCCTTGCGGTGTTTGGGTCCCGCGTTGCGGCATCGCAGCAGGCCCTGATTCGGGTCGCCCCGTGGGCGACCTGACCCGCGGGGCCGATGCCGCAGCGGGGCTGGGTGCGTCGCCCTTGCGGTGTTTGGATCCCGCGTTGCGGCATCGCAGCAAACCCTGATTCGGGTCGCCCCGTGGGCGACCCGAATCAGAACGTGCGGTCGCCGACGACGATGCGCGAGTCGTTCGACACCGTCAGTTGCAGCGTGTTGCCGGTGACGAACGGGTCGAAGCAGAGCGACTGGCCGTAGAACGTCGTGCCGCGCAGCGCCGGATTCGCCGGGAACGCGAGGTCCAGGAAGGCGAAGCCGTTGGCGTCGGTGACGAGGCCGAAGGTGATCGCCGGATCGACGCGCACGAAGCAGCCGGGGGCCCCGAGCGCGGTCAGGTCGAAGGGCAGCGGCAGGGTCCCGTTCGCCACCGTGTTCGAGAAGCCGAACACCGGCACGACGAGCGTGTTCGCCAGCGCGCGCTCGACACGCAGCACGTAGTTGCTGCCCAGCGCCGGCCGTTCGCCCGACGCGCTCGCCATGATCGGTCGGTTGCCGTTGCTGCCGGGGCAGGCGTTGGTCGACGCCGGCTGCTGCGTGAACGTCGACGGCACGAACAGCGCGTCGGTCGAGCCGGTGTTGAGCACGTAGTTGCCCGTCGACGCCAGCACCGCGCCGGCGACCTCCAGGTAGTAGATGCCGCCGACCGCGAGCGTCGTGATCAGGCGTGCGTGCGTCGTCGACGTGCCGCCGGCCGTCGTCAAGACGACGCCGTCGGCGTTGTAGAGCCGCAGCGTCGTGCCGGCGACGCCGCCGGCCCCGGGGGTCTCGCACATCGCGGCGATCGTCGTGCCGCTATTGGCGACGAAGCCGTACCAGTCGCCGTCGGCGCTGCCGGTGGTGTTGCCCGCGGCGGAGTCGCCAAGCGTCAGGATCGGCGCCGCCGCGGCGTTGTTGTTCGGTTCGGGGGTCTCGCCGACGACGTTGAGGCCCGGCATCGCGATCGCGCGGGTGCGCAGCGCGTACTTGCCCGTCTTGACGTAGTTCCACGGCGCCGTGCCGGCCGCCGTCGACGTCGCCGACGACACCTGGATGGCGTAGTTACCCGGCGCGAGCATGCCCTGGTGGGCGAGGTTGAACGCGCGGTGGCTCGTCAAAATGAAGCTCGTCGTGCCGAACGCCGTGGTGTTGCCAGGGCTGTTGTTGAAGAAGCCGACCAGCGTGTTGTCGAGTTGCGGGACGCCGCCGTCGTCCATGCACACGGCCTGCACGATGCTGCGCGTCGGCAACGCGAACGACCACCAATCGGCGTCGGTCGCCGTCGTCAGTTCGCCGCCGAGCGTGTCGCCGGGCGTGAAGGGAGTCGGCGTGCCGCCGCTCGCCGGGCTGTTGTTCGGTTCCGTGCCTTCGGTGACGGTGATTGGCAGGGCCGGCAGCGCGACCAGGTCGAAGCCGTATGGGCCCGTCGTGGTCGCGAGCTTGCCCGCGACGAGGACGGTGTACGTGCCGGCTGGCAGGGTGACGCCGCAGTCGCTGTGCGTGCCGTCGGAGTTGTCGTCCCACGCGAGGCGCGTCGCGCCCGCCGCGTCGTAGATCGCGACGAAGGTGTCGACGCTCGGGTTGGTGTTGAAGTTGCCCGAGGTGCGCGCGTGCAGCTGCGCCGGTGCTGCAAGCGTGAAGGTGAACCAGTCCTGCTCGGCAGCGACGAGGTTGGCTTCGACGTGCGTGCCGGTGGCGACGACCTGGGCCTGCGCTGCTGTGTCGTTGGGTTCGGTCTCGGCGACGCGCTGCGCCAGGGCGGGCGCGTGCACGAGGGCGGCGGCGAGGGCGGGGATGGCGACGAGGATCCGGGATGCGGTCATGCAGCCCGAAAGCGATGTGTCGTCCGAGTGGGCCAGCGCAATCCTGGTTTACGCAGCGCCGTTGACAGCGCTCGTGCCGACCCGGCCGCGGTGCTCGGGCGTCGCTGCCCGCGCAAGCGCGTGCGGCGGAGCGGGTGGCCGCAGCAACCGCCCGTCCCACCGTGTGCGCTGCGCGCGCCAGGTCAGTCGAGCATTGCGCTGGCGATCATCGCGACGCCGGCGATGTCGGCGGCCGTGCAACCGCGCGACAGGTCGAGCCACGGCTTGCGCAGGCCCTGCAGCAGCGGGCCGTAGGCCGCGAAGCCGCCGAGCCGCTCGGTCAACTTGTAGGCGATGTTGCCGGCGTCGAGGTCGGGGAACACGAACACGTTGGCGCGGCCTTGCAGGGAGCTGTCGGCGCACTTGCGCGCGGCGACGGCAGGCACGTAGGCGGCGTCGAACTGCAGTTCGCCATCGCTGGCGATCGTCGGGCACAGCGCGCGAAAGCGCGCCGCGGCGGCGCGCACCTTGTCGACCTTGCCGTGCGCGGCGCTGCCGCGCGTGCTGAACGACAGGAAGGCGACGCGCGGTTCGGCGCCGGTGAAGCGGCGGTGGTTGGCGGCGGTGGCGGCGGCGATGTGCGCGAGCTGCTCGGCGTCGGGATCCGGCACGACGCCGCAGTCGGCGAACGACAGCACCTCGTCGCCGCGCGCCATCAGGAACATCGAACTGACGAGCGGCATGCCCGGCGCGGTGCCGAGGCAGAACAGACCGGCGCGGATGACGTCGGCGGTGGCGTGCGCCGCGCCGGTCACGCCCGCGTCGGCGTGGCCGAGCGCGACGAGCCCGGCGCCGAACATCACCGGCTGCGCGGCGAGCGCGTGCGCCTGTGCCTCGTCGAGGCCCTTGTGCTTGCGCCGATCGTGCAGCAGCCGCGCGACCTCGGGCAGGCGCGGGTCGCGCGCCGGGTCGTCGACCCAGACGACCTCGCACAAGCCGTCGCGCTCCAGCTGCGCGCGCGCCTCGACGGTGCGCGGGTCGCCGGTCTCGGGCAGCACGATGCGGGCGCGGCGGGCGCGCGCTCGGGCGCGGAGGTCGGCGAGGACATCGGGCATCGCCGATCGGTCTACGCGCCGGGGGGGCCGGCGGCAACGGCTTGGCGGCGCGAACGCGGACATCGCGGCGGTGCAGCGGCACGCCAAGGCGACCGGGTCGCCTGCGGCGCAGTGGCCGTCGCTGCGGCCGGCGGCGAGTCCCCCGCTGACCCGGCCGGCATCGGCGCGGCGCGGCACGGCGCGACGCGGAGCGACGCAGCATGGCCCGGGGTCGGCGCGGCACGGCGCGCGATCTTCACGCGCCCCCTCGTTGTCGCCGCCTTCGCGCGCGGCACCATTTCCCCATGACCAACGCGCTTGCCCTGGCCGTCGCCGTGCTTTTCGCTGCCGCGCCGATGGCCGCCCAGCAATCCCCGGTTTGGCAGCGCCTGCGCGACGCCGCGAAGGACGGCCCCGTCGTCGTCGCGCACCGCGGCGCGAGCGAGGACTTCCCCGAGAACACGGTCGCGGCGCTGCGCGCGGGCGCGTCCGCCGGCGCGCTGGTCGTCGAGTTCGACGTGCAGCAGACCAAGGACGGCGCGTGGGTGCTGCTGCACGACGTCACCTGCGATCGCACGACCGACGCGGTCGCGCAGTTGGGCCGCAAGGACGTCCGCATCGACGAACTGACGCTCGCGCAGGCGCGCGCCCTCGACGCCGGCGCGTGGAAGGGCAAGGCGTTCGCCGGCGAGCGGCTGCCGACGCTCGCCGAGGCGCTCGCCGCGATCTTCCCTGCGATCCCGCTGGTCGAACGCAAGGCCGGCGACGCGAAGGCGCTGGTCGACGAGTTGCGCCGCCTCGACGCCATCGACCGCGTCGTCGTGCAGGCGTTCGACTGGCCGTGGCTGCACGAAGCGCGCGCGGCCGAGCCGCGGCTGGCGCTCGGCGTGCTCGGCGGCAAGGCGCTGAGCAAGGCGCAGCTCGACGAGGCCGCGGCGATGCAGGCGGGGCTCGTGCACTGGGACCATCGCACGCTCGACGTCGCGGCGGCGGCGCAGGCGCGCGCGGCCGGCGCGCTGCTGTGTGTCTACACCGTCGATCCCGACGTGCTGCTGCTCGGCGCGGCGGCGATCGGCTGCGACCTGATCACCACCAATCGCCCGGCGCGCATGGCGGCGCTGCGGCGCGATGGCCTGCTGCGCGCCGCAGTGCGCTGACGGCCGGCGGTCGAGCAACCACGATCAGTCGCGGTCGGCCAGCGCCGCGGCGAGGTCGACGGCGTCGAGCACGCGGTCGCACCAGGCTTCGAGCTGGGCGGGGCTCGCCGCGCGCACGCGCGCGACGACTTCGGGCGCGAGCGGGCCGAAGCGGCGTGTGAGTTGGCGCAGCAGGACAGCCGCCATGCCGTCGCTGCGGCCTTCCCTGCGACCCTCGCTGCGACCCTCGCTGCGACCCTCGGTGCGGCCCTCGGTGCGGCCGTCCTCGCGGCCGGCGGTCCAGCCGTCGGCGAAGGCCTGCTTGCGCAACCGGTCGCCGGTGGTGCCGGGGTAGGCGATGTCGCGGATGACGTTGCGGGCGATGGTCATATCCAATTCCTCCAGGCTCAGGTCCGTCGTGTCGGCAAGATAGCAGCAGATCGCGGCGAGGGCGTCCTCCGGCGGTGGTGGCCCCGAGTCGGCGTCCGCGGCCCGGAACAGGTCGCGCCAGCGGTCGAGGGCGTCGAGCGTGCCCGTGCGACCGGCGTGCGGCGGCAGGGCGAGGCACAGCAAGGCGAGCGTCGCGAGCGGCGGCAGGCCGCGGCCGCGCAGCGCCTGTTCGTCGGTCGCGCGCAGGTCGTCGACGACGATGCCAAGGCGCGGTTGCGCCGCAGCCAACGCCGCGGGCAGCAGATCGGCACGCGCGGTGCGGACGCTGGCGCCGTGCTGCAGCAGCATCGGCAGCACGAGCGGCGCCGTGCTGCCGCGTCGATGCGCCCGCCGTCGCAGGTGCACGGCGTAGCGCAGCAACTGCTCACCGACGTCCTCGTCGCTCCACGACTTGTGCTCGACCAGCACCAGCACGTCGTGGCCGCCGTCGGCGGTGCGCGTGGCAAACACGGCGTCGGGCCGTTGGAGGTGCAGCAGCGGCCCGACGATCCCGTCGGCGGCTACGGCGAACGTCGTCCAGTCGACAGCTGCCGCCACCTCGCCGGGCAGCACGGAGCGCGCCCAGGCGGCGGCCAGCCGTGCCTCCGCGAACAGGAACTGGAACAGCCGGTCGTGCGGCGTGCGGGTCGGGGTCACGTCGCGTAGGCACTACCGGCGATCGATCCGGCCCGGATTTCGGCGAAATCCCGCCCGGTGTCCGACCGGCCGCGCGCGCCGCCTACCGGTCGACCTCGATCTCCAGCAGCGCCAGCCCGTGCGTCTTGCCCTGCGCGTCGGTCTTCAGGCTCTCGCTGCCGCCGCCGCCGAGCGAGTCGCGCAGCAGGAAGTTGAGCGCCAGCATGTTCGGCGCCTCGTAGCGCGTGACCTCGCCCTTGCAGATGGCGTGGAAGTGGCGCTTCACGCGCTCGACGGTGAGCTGCTGCTTGATGAGTTCGTAGTCGCGCTGGTTGGTGACGAAGACGCCGACGTTGCTGCCGTCGCCCTTGTCGCCGCTGCGGGCGAACGCGAACTCCTTGAGCTTGACCTTGGCCATCACGACACCTCCACGCGCACGGTGGTCTTCACTTGCGTCTTGTCGAGCAGCGCCGGCCAGTAGCCGACGATGTCGGTTGCCTTGGGGCGGCCGCCGGCGAAGCCGGTGACGCCGGGCGGACCGCTGGTGACCAGCGGCACGATCTCCATGCCGAAGCGGTCGACCTTGTCCTCGTCGGCGCACTTCACGCCCAGGCGCAGCACGACCTCCGGCGGGTCGCTGGCCTCGGTGATGCCGGCGTGGCAGACGCCCGCGCCGACGATCTCGACCAGCTTCTCGTGCTCGGCGAACGTGCAGCCATCCAGCGCGAGCCGCCCCCAGACGATGTCGGCGCACAGCTTGGCCTTGGCGACCGCATCGGGGCCGCTGACCGTCAGCTGGCCCGTCGTCTTGAAGCCGTTCTGGTAGCTGAGCGACACCTTGTACGTCGGCGTCGGCGGGCCGCCCTTGATGCCGGACAGCCGCACGCGGTCGGCGCCGACCTCCTCGACGACCGCCGACGTGAAGTCCGCCGTGCAGTCGGGGCCGAGGTACCGCCTGGGGTCGCCCATCTCGTACAGCAGCTGCGAGATCACCGTGTTGCGGTTGACGAGGCCGCCGGTGCCGTCGTGCTTGGTGACCACGAACGTGCCGTCTGGCGACGCCTCGATCACCGGGTAGCCGATGCGCACGAAGTCCTTCACTTCGCGCCAGCCGGTGTAGTTGCCGCCGGTGCACTGCGCGCCGCACTCGGCGATGTGGCCGGCCATGGTGCCGGCGGCGAGCTTGTCGAAGTCCTGCGGACCCCAGCCAAACTCGTGGATCATCGGGCCGGCGACCAGCGCCGGGTCGGTGAGGCGGCCGCCGATGACGATCTGCGCGCCGGCCTTGAGGCACTCGGCGACGGCGAACGCGCCGATGTAGACGTTGGCGCTGAGCAGCCGGTCCTGCACCGCCGACAGCGGCCGGCCGTCGTCCATGTTGACGAGGCCATGGCCGCCGGCGATCAGCTCGGGCACGCGCGCGAGCACGTCGTCGCCTTCGATGACGCCGACCTTGAGGCCCTTGATGCCTTTCTTGCGCGCGAGGTCGAGCACGGCCTGCAGGCACGCCTGCGGGTTCACGCCGCCGGCGTTGGCGATGACCTTGATGCCCTTCTGGTGGATCTCCGGCAGCGTGCGGTCGAGCATCGCCACGAAGTCGGTGGCGTAGCCGGCCTTCGGGTTCCGCCCCTTGAGCTTCTGCATGATGCTCATGGTGACCTCGGCGAGGTAGTCGAGGGCGAGGTAGTGCAGCGGGCCTTCGCGCACGAGGCGCACGGGCCCGAGGATCGAGTCGCCCCAGAAGCCTTGGCCGTAACCGATGAGGACCTTGTCGCGCATGTTGTGTCGGAGTGGCGGAGGGCGGAGACCATAGCCGCGCCGCCGCGCTGGTCGAACGGCGAGCGTGTCCGCCGCGGCGAATCCGCACGAGGGCGACTTGCGCGGCGCGATGACGCGGACCACCATGCGCCGCCCGCCTTCGCGGGACCGAACGCAACGCCGTGATCCGCCAACGCCTCAGCAGCCTGTTCCTTTCGTTCCTGTCTCTGGTCGTCCTGGGCCTCCTGGCCGCCTGCAGCCCGACGCCGGGCGCGCCGCCGGCCGCGCCTGCGGTCGCCGAGGACGCCGACTGCAACCTGTCGACGCCGCTGGTGCCCGGCATCCCCGGCAGCCCGGGCCACCTCGTGACGTCGCCGCGCAATCCCAACGGCGACAGCGAACTCGCGCTGCTGATGCGGCAGTTCGTCGACGACCTGCGCGAGAACCGCACGTTGCTGGAGGCCGGCCAGCCGGCGAAGAAGCTGTACCCGACGCACCGCAAGATGCGCTGCGCGTGGCCGACCAAGCCTGACGAGCGCAACCCAGCCTACGACGGCCGCGCGCAGTCCTACCTCGCGTCGGTGCGCGCCTTCGACCACGAGCCGGGCAAGTCGACCTACAACCAGATCATCGCCGGCTGCGTCAACTGCCACTCGCAGTCGTGCGGCGGCCCGCTGGAGTTCATCGACAGCATGGTCTGGCAGTGAATGGTGCGGCAGTGAAGGCCCGGCGGTGAAGGCCCGGCGGTGGCTGGTCCGGCTGCGACGGCGCGCCGGGGCCACGCCGCGCGTGCGATCCGCCGTCAGTCGCGCGCCTGCAGCGCCTCGCGGCGCATCGACGCCGCCAGTTCCGCGCCGAGCCAGCGCTCGACGAGCGCATGGCCGAGGTAGACGAGCGGCGTGCTGACGACGGCGACCAAGAACTTGTAGCAGTAGCTCGTCAGCGCCAGCGCCGTCGCCTCAGGCACCGGCATGCCGCGAAACAGGCCGAAGGCGACGTAGACGACGAGCAGGCTGTCGACGAGTTGGCTCACCAGCGTGCTGCCGGTCGCGCGCAGCCAGATGCGCTTCTCGCCGGTGAAGCGCTTGAAGCGCCGGAAGACGAACGCGTCGACGAGCTGACTGACCAGGAACGCGGCCAGCGAGCCGACGATGATGTTCATGCCCTGGCCGAACACCGCCGCGAACGCGGCCTGCATGTCCGGCACGCCGGCCTCGGCGCTGCTGGTCAGCCACCAGCCGCGCTCCGCCGGCAGCGCGATCGCGATGTACAGCAGCGGGAACGCCAGCGCGATCATGCCGGCGGTGACCAGCGTGATGGCGCGCACGCCGCGCACGCCGAAGTAGTCGTTGACGAGGTCGGTGACCAGGAACACCAGCGGCCAGCTGATGACGCCGGCGCTGAGCACGAACGACAGCCCATCCTTGCCGAGCAGCCGGAAGTCGGCCTTGGGCGCGCCGACGACCTCCTCCAGCTGGAACAGCTTGACGCCGATCATCTCGGCGACGAGCGCGTTGCCGAGCAGGAACGCGCCGAGCAGGAAGAACAGCATCGCGCGCTTGTCGCGCACGATGGAGCTGCCGGCGGGCGAGGGCGAGGTCGGAGGCACGCGCCCATGGAAGCGCGGCGGCGGCCGGAAGTCGCGGGCGGAATCACCGCGCGCCGGCGCGCCCCGCTACATGCGTTCCGGCGCCGCGATGCCGAGCAGCCCCAGCCCCGTCGTCAGCAGCTTGCGCGCGCAGTCGACGAGCACGAGGCGCGCGTCGCGGACGCGCGGCTCCTGGCCGACGACGTAGTGGTCGCGCAGGTAGCTGTGGATCTCACCGGCGAGCGCGATGGCGTGGCCGGTGACGCAGCTCGGCTCGCTCTGCTCGGCGGCGCGCTGCACCGCCGAGCCGAAGTCCATCATCGTCAGCAGCACGCGTTCGGCGTCGGCGAGCACGGCGCAGTCGACGGCAGCGACGTCGGGCACGGGCGCTTCGGCCTTGCGCAGGATCGAGCTCAGCCGGGCGCAGGCGTACTGCACGTACGGGCCGGTCTCGCCCTCGAAGGTGAGCATCGCATCCCAGTCGAACTTCACGTCCTTGATGCGCGAGTTCTTGAGGTCGTTGAACACGATCGCCGACACGCCGACCTGCTCGGCGACCGCGTCGGCGTCGGGCAGGTCGGGGTTCTTCTGGCGGATGACCTCGCGCACCTTGGCGACGGCCTCGTCGAGGATCTCGTCGAGGAACACTGCGTTGCCGGCGCGCGACGCGAACTTCTCCCACTTGCCCTCCTCGGTGCGGCTGAGCACGAGGCCGAACGGCACGTGCTCGACCGCCTGGGCGACCGGCTCCTTCATCTTGGTCAGCACGCCCTTGAGCTGGTCGAAGTGCAGCTTCTGCTCGGCGCCGACGACGTAGAGGATGCGGGTGGGGCGGTACGCGCTCTCGCGGAAGAACACCGCCGCGAGGTCGCGCGTGTGGTACAGCGTCGTGCCGTCGCGCTTGCGCAGGATGCACGGCTCCTTGATGCCGAGCTCCTTCAGCCAGACGACCTCCGCGCCGTCGCTCTCCTCCAGCACGCCGGCGGCGGTGACGCGCTGCATCGCGCCCGCCATCTTGTCCTCGAAGAACGACTCGCCGGTGACGTGGTCGAACGTCACGCCCAGGCGGGCGTACGGTCCCTGGAAGGCCTTCAGCGACTCGTCGCGCAGCAGCTGCCACATGCGGCGCTCCTGGTTGTCCTCGCCGCTCTCCAGCGCCTGGAAGTGCTTCGCGGCCGCTTCGTCGAGCGCCGGATCGTCCTTCGCTTCGCGGCTGTAGCGCTTGTACAGCTCGAACATGTAGCGCATCGGCGACTGGTGCAGCTCCGTCTCGCTGCCCCAGCGCATGTACGCCGTCATCATCTTGGCGAACGGCATGCCCCAGTCGCCGAGGTGGTTGATGCCGTGCACGGTCGCGCCGAGGTGCCGCCAGATGCGGCACAGGGCGTTGCCGATCACCGTGCTGCGCATGTGGCCGATGTGGAAGGGCTTGGCGATGTTCGGCGAGCTGAAGTCGATGCACACGACCTCGCCGCCCTTGGTCGACCGGCCGTACGGCGCGTCGCCGCGCTGGATCGCGCCGAGCACGTCGCGCGCCAGCGCATCGCGGCGGAAGCGGAAGTTGACGAATGGGCCGGCGGCGGCGGCGGACTCGATCACCGCGTCGGCGGCGACCGCGGCGGCGAGCTCGGCGGCGAGCGCCGGCGGCGCCTTGCCGACGGCCTTCGCCAACTGGAACGCGCCGAAGGCGACGTCGCCGTGGTCGCGGTTCTTGGGCGGGTCGAGGCGCAGCAGGGGCGCGGCGACGGCGGCGTCGATGCCGAGGCTCTGGCAGGCGGCGAGCAGACGGGCGCGGAGGTGGTCGTGGAGGGCGCTCACGGGGGCGGGCAGGATAGCGGCCCGCCCGTCCCGTCGCGCCGGCGGCCTGCGCCGATCAGGCCTTCAACTTGTTCAACTTGTTCGCCACGTAGTCGAGGACGCGCTGGATGGAGTCGAAGTTCTCCAGCGTGACCTCGGCCTGGTCGATCTCGAAGCCGCAGGTCTGCTCCAGGAAGCCGATCAGCGCGATCAGGCCGACGGAGTCGATCGTGCCGTCCGAGAACAGCGTCTTGTCGGCGGTCAGACCGTCCACGTGCCGCAGCTCGGCGAGGAACTGGCGCAGTCGGTTCTCGGTCAAGCTCATCGCATTCGCGTCGGATCCGGGTCGTCGTGGCGTGGGCCGGCGGCGGCAGCCGCGGCGGGACTCCCATCCTTGCGGTTCGCGCACGCCTTGACCACTGCGGGCACGTCAATTTTTCCGGCCGCCGTGCGCGGCATCTCCCCGGGCCACACGTGCACCGCGCGCGGGACCATGTGCGACGGCAGGTGGCCGCGTGCCCACGCGAGCACTGCAGCGCGATCGACCGGCTGGGCATGCGCGACGCACACTTCGATCACCTGTCCGGCGACCTCGTCCGGCACGCCGAACGCGACGACATGGGTCGCGAGGCCGCTGCGGAACACGACGTCCTCGATCTCGGTGGGCGACACGCGGAAGCCCATCGTCTTGATCATCGCGTCGGTACGGCCGACGAACCAAAGGTCGCCGTCCTCGTCGACGCGCACGAGGTCGCCGCTCCACACCAGCTTCTCGTCGCCGAGCCACGGCAGCTCGGGCACGGGACGGATGCGCGCGTCCGTGCGCTCCGGCCGGCCCCAATAGCCGCGCGTGATGAAGCTGCCGCGGTGCACCAGTTCGCCGATCTCGCCGGGTGCTGCGGGGCCGCGGCCGGGCACCACCACGAACGTCTCGACGTTGGGCACGGCGCGGCCGATCGAACCGCGTTTGTGCGCGAAGCGCTCCGGCGGCAGCGCCGTCGACCGGAAGGCCTCGGTCAGCCCGTACATCAGGTGGATGCGCGCGCCGGGGAACACGCGCGGCAGCGCGTCGAGGATCGGGCCGGGCAGCGCGCCGCCGGAGTTGGTGACGTAGCGCAGCGTCGGCATCGGCGTCGGCGCCGCCTCCAGGTAACGCACGAGCGGCACCCATACGGGCGGCACGGCGCCGAAGCCGGTCACGCCCTCGGCGGCGATCGTCTGCGCGAGCGCGCTCGGCATCGCCAGCGGCATCAGCACCACGCGCGCGCCGACGAGGAACGCCGTCAGCAGCTGGTTGAGGCCGTAGTCGAAGTTGAACGGCAGCACGCTCAGCAGCCGGTCGTCGGGGCCCTGGTCCGTGTAGCGCGCGACGGAGCGCGCGCCGACCAGCAGGTTCGCGTGCGTGAACATCACGCCCTTGGGACTGCCGGTCGACCCCGACGTGTACATGACCGCCGCGAGGTCGACGTCGAGCAGCGGCACGTCGGGCGCCGGCCCGCCCGTCGTCGGCCACGGCTCGCACGGTCCGATCCGCTGTTCGCCCGCGACGATCGCGTGCGCGACCGGCGGCGGCAGCGCCGCCAGTTCGCGTGCCCGGCGGGCGTCGACGAGCAGCGCCTTCGCGCCGGCGTCGGCGGCGACGTACGCGAGCTGCTCGACGGTCCAGCCGGCGTGCACGTCGACGGCGATCAGCCCGAGCCGCCAGCAGGCGAACAGCCCGACGACCTCCTCGACGCACTTGCGGACGTGCACGAGCACGCGATCGCCGCGGCGCAGGCCGAGCGCGTGCAGGCGCGCGGCCAGCGCCTCGACCCGCTCGTGCAGTTCGCCGTAGGTGACGTGCCGCGGGCCGTCGACGATGGCGATGCGGCCGAGCTGATCGCCGCGGTGCAGCGTCAGCAGGTCCGCCGTCGTCAAGGCCAGCGCGGTGCCGATCACGGCGCGCCTCCGGCGGTGGTCGGTGGCGCCGGCAGCGTTGGCGCCGGCAGCGCGAAGCGTTCGCCGTAGTGGGCCGCGAACGCGTCGGCCAGCGCCGTCAGTTCGGCGCGCAGCGCGTCGCGGTCGACGAGCCGGTTCTTGAGCATCTGCCACTCGAACAGCGCGAAGGCGCTCTGCGGCGCCGTCGCAAGCCGCCGGCGCAGGCCATCGACGACGTGGCGCTTGGTCGCGCGGTAGGCGTGCAGGCAGAACAGGTGCAGCGGGCTCGCGGCGAGACGGCCGCACAGCCCCAGGAACAACTGCAGCTGCTCGAACGGCAGCGAGCCGACGGCGCACGCGCGCGGCGCGCCGTCGAGCGCTTCGAGTTCCTCGTAGACGCCGAACTGCGGTTCGACGCCGAGCAGCCGCCCGGCGACGTCGTGGACCGGGAACAGCGGGTACAGCCGGCAGATCGTCGGCCGCGTCGCGTGCTCGCACGCGCAGCCTGGCCGCCGGCTGACGATCGACTCGTAGGGCACGGCGCGCGCGGCATCGAGCGCGAACTCACCGCGCCGGCGTTCGAACTCGCCGAACTGCGCCAGCGCGCCGCGCGCGGCCATGTGCTCGTACTCGCCGGGCAACAACGGCAGTTCCTGGAACGGCTGCTGGGCCAGCATGCGGAAGCGCGCCTTGTGGCGGGCGAAGCTGCAGCAGTGCGCGTCGCCGCACAGGCGGTGGCAGTCCTGCACGTAGACGAGGTCGATGGCGTGGACGGCGTCCCAGTCGACGGATCCGCCGCCACCGCCGCCACCGCCGATGGCGGCCGCCGACGCCGACCCGGCGCGCGTGGGTGCTGGCTCGCCGCTCATGGCGCGTTTGCAGGCGGACTCGCAGCGTGTCCGTTCGCCGCCGCGGCGCCGACCGCGATCCGCGGCACCATGCGCGCCGGCACGCCGATGGCGAGGCAGTTGGGCGGCACGTCCTGCAGCACGAGGCTGTTGGCGGCGATGCGCGCGCCGTCACCGACGACGACGGGGCCGAGGATCGCCGCCCCGGTGCCGATGAACACGTTGGTGCCGAGGATCGGCGCGCCATCCTGGTCGGGCGCGAGGCCGATCGTGACGTTGTGCATGATGCCGACGCGGTCGCCCATCACGACGTCGGGGTGGATCGAGATCGGGCCTTCGACGTGGATCAGGTGCAGGTCGTCGCCGACGAGCACCGTGCAGTGCATGTGCAGGCCGGTGACCCAGCGCATGAGGCGCTCCAGCACGCCGTAGACGCGCAGCGCGACGGCGCGCACGACGGGGCCGCGGGTCAGCGCCCACGCGCCGAAGCGGAACACCGCCAGCCCCAGCACGGAACGCGTCAGGATGCGGCCGTCGTGACGCCGGATGTCGGCGCGGATGTTGCGCCACATCCGCGGCCGCGACTGTTCGGCCTTCGCCTCGGCGGCAGCCCGCAGCGCCGCGCGCCGCAGCGCGCGGTCGTCGCGGCCGCCAACGCCTGCGGCGGGCGGCGCGCTGCCGGCAGCGGCGGCAGCGTTCGAAGCGTTGGCGGGTGACGCGGTGGACATCGCAGCGAGGGGTTCGACAGCGCGGCTGGGCTGGTCGACATGCGCGACCGCACGGTACCCTCCATCGGCAGTTCTTGCCGTCCAGGCGTACTGCGAATGCCGCTGCCGCCGCCGCCCGGACGCGTCGTGCTCGTCGCCGCTTGCAACGGCGCCGCCAGGCGAGCGCGCCGCACGATGGCGCCGCACGACCGCGCCGCCACCGTGGTGCGTCGTCGTCGCGGTGGACGCCGCCCAAGCGCCGCTGGCATGGCCGCTTCGCCGCGCCGCAGTGGGTCGGCTTGCCGACGGCGGCCGGACCGTGATGATGCCCGCCGTCGCGGACGCCGATGCCGACCCGCCCCTCCCATCCCGTCATGGCCGCCATGGCCGCTGCTGCCGTCGGCGTTGCCGATTCAGCGCGCGCCCAGCAGTCGATCGCCGACTACGCCACCGTGGTCGGGCCGCTGGTGCGGCGTGCCTGCGCGGGCTGCCACCGGCCGGGCCAGCCGGCGCCGTTCCCGCTGGTGACGCACGCGGACCTCGCGCGGCGGCGGGCGAAGGTCGCCGAGGTCGTCCGCGAGCAGACGATGCCGCCGTGGCCGATCACCCACGGCGACTTCGCCGACGCACGCGCGCTCGCCGACGGCGAACGCGCGGCGCTGCTGGCGTGGCTCGACGCCGGCGCGCCGCGCGGCGACGGTCCGGAGTTGCCGCCGTTGCCGGTGGGCGACGGTTGGCAGCTCGGCGCGCCGGATCTCGTCGTGCGCGCGCCGGAGGCGCTGACGGTCGCCGCCGCTGGTGACGACGTCGTGCGCAACCTCGTGCTGCCGGTCGATGGCGATCGGCTGCGCTTCGTCGCCGCGGTCGAGATCCGCCCGGGCAATCCGGCGGTGCACCACGCCGTGCTCGCCGTCGATGCGACGCGCGCCGCGCGCCAGCGCGACGCCGAGGATCAGGGCGTCGGCTTCGGCGGCATGGCGATGGGTGGCGCCGTGCCGCCGGACGGGCACTTCCTCGGCTGGACGCCCGGCAAGACCGCGCGGCGCGCGCCGAAGGGCGAGGCGTGGCGACTGCGGCCCGGCGACGACTTGGTGCTGCAACTGCACCTCGTGCCGACCGGCAAGGAGGAGCGCGTGCAACCGGAGATCGGGCTGTGGTTCACCGATGAACCGACGACACGCTCGTTCGCGGTCGTCGCGCTGTTCTCCGAGGCGATCGACATCGCGCCCGGCGTCGCCGACTTCACCCTGCGCGACGAGGTGACGTTGCCGGCGCCGACGACGCTGCACGCGCTCTACCCGCACGCGCACCGCGTGTGCCGGCGCATGCGCGCGACGGTGCAGCGGCCGGGCGAGGCGACGGCTGCGACGCTGTTCGCCATCGACCGCTGGGACTTCGACTGGCAGGACGACTACCGGCTCGCGACGCCGATGCCGCTGCCCGCCGGCACGCGCGTCGCGTTCGAATACGTCTACGACAACAGCGCGGCGAACCCGGCGGTGGCGGGGCGGCCGCCGCGGCGCGTCGTGTTCGGCCAGCGCTCGGACGACGAGATGGGCACGCTGACGTTGTCGCTCGCGGTCGCGGACGGCGATCGGCGGGCGTTGGAGTCAGCACTGGTGGACAACGACCTCGCCAAGGTCCCGCACGCGTGGAACCTCTGGGTGCGCAAGGCGCGGCATCTGCGCGAACGCGCGGACTTCGCGGGCGCGCGCGCGGCGCTGGCGCGCGCGGCGGCGATCTCGCCGGGCGCCGCCGACGTGCCGTTCGAACTCGGGCTCGTGCACGAGCAGGAGGGCCGGCTGCAGGACGCGCGGCGCTGCCACGAGGCGGCGCTGCAGCTCGACCCGGCGCACGGCCTCGCGCACGTGCAGCTCGGCGCGCTGCTGGGCCGCGCCGGCGACGGCGAGGCAGCGCTGCGCCACTTCGAGCAGGCCGTCGCGGCGCTGCCCAACGCCGCGATCGCGCACCACAATCTCGCCACCGCCAACCTGCAGCTCGGCCGGCTCGCACCCGCGCGCGCGCACTACGAACGCGCGGTGGCGCTGCAGCCCGACCATTTTGGCGCGTGGCGCAACCTCGGCCGCACGCTCGCCGCCCTCGGCGAGTGGCAGGCGGCCCGCGCGGCGCTGCAGCGCGCGCTGCAACTGCGCCCCGGCGACGCGTCGGCG